>NZ_JBIAKG010000045.1:0-1133 GCF_042872345.1 Micromonospora sp. NPDC005299 | reverse complement strand
AGACCGCCACCACCCGGGCCACCCGCCCCGGCGGCCGGGCCGGCACCGGAGACGGGGGGGGGGGGGCCGCGGCCCCCCCCCCCCCCCCCCCCCCCCGCCCCCCGGGCCCCCCCCCCCCCCCCCCCCCCCCCCCCCCCCCCGCGGGGGCCCCCCCCCCCCGGGGGGGGGCCCCCGGCCGGTGCGGTTCGGGGTCGATGCGATTCGGGCCCCGTGCGGTTCGGGCCTGTCGCGGGTCAGGCCCGCTTGCGGGTGATCTCGGCGAGGGCGCCCTCGACGGCGGACTCCAGGGCCGCCTTCTCCAACCCGAGCCCGGTGAGCACGCCGTCGCCGGCCTCCTCCTCGAGCAGGGCGAGCAGGATGTGCTCGGTGCCGACGTAGTTGTGGCCCATCCGCAGCGCCTCCCGGAAGGTCAGCTCCAGGACCTTCTTGGCCCGTGCGTCGTAGGGAATCAAATCCGGGACCGTGTCGGCCTTCGCCGGCAAGGTCGCGGTCACCGCCTCCCGCAGCCGCTCCAGGGGTACGCCCCGGGCCACGATCAGCGCGGCCGCCAGCCCTTCCGGCTCGGCCAGCAGGCCCAGGGCGACGTGCCCCGGCGTGATCTCGGCGTTGCCCGCGGCCCGCGCTTCCTCCTGCGAGGACACCACCACGTTGCGGGCCCGCGGGGTGAACCGGCCGAACCCGGCGCTCGGGTCGAGCGCCGCCGCCGTCTCGGACTTCGCGGCGGACCGCTTCTGGGCGGCCTGCTTGCTCACCCCCATGCTGCGGCCGATCTCCGTCCAGGAGGCCCCCGAGCGGCGGGCCTGGTCGACGAAGTGCCCGATCAGGTGGTCGGCGATGTCGCCCAGGTAGTCGGCGACCAGGACGGCGCCGGCGAGCTGGTCCAGTGCGTCGCCGTGCACCTTCTTGATGCCTTCGATCAGCTCGTCGAGGCGTACCGGTTGGCTCATCTTCAGCGGCTCTGTCTCGGTCATGCGTCAACCATAGGTTGACGAACCGCCACCGTCAACCACGGGTTGACGATCTCCCCGGACCCCGGAGACGCCGCTGGCCGGCACCCCGGTGTTCGGGGTGCCGGCCAGCGGTTTGTTGGCTCAGCTGTTCCAGTACTGGGCGACGATGTCGGCGGCCTGCTG
>NZ_JBIAKG010000044.1:0-1150 GCF_042872345.1 Micromonospora sp. NPDC005299 | reverse complement strand
GGCGGGGTCAAGGGGTCAGTGCAATCGCTAGGGCGCGATGAGTTGTGCGAGGCGTTGGGCCGGGGTGGCCCAGCCCAGCGTTTCGCGGGGTCGGGTGTTGAGTTCGTGGGCGACTTCGTCCAGGCCGTTTTGGTTGATGGTGCGGAAGTCGTAGCTGCTCTTGGGGAAGTACTGGCGGAGGAGTCCGTTGGTGTTCTCGTTGGTGCCGCGTTGCCAGGGGCTGTGGGGGTCGCAGAAGTAGACCGGGCAGCCGGTGGCGATGGTGAATACCGGGTGGGTGGCCATCTCGGCGCCTTGGTCCCAGGTCAGGGAGCGGCGTAGGTGCGCGGGCATCCTGGTGGCCAGGTCGGTGAGCACGCCGATGACGGCTTCGCTGTCACGGCCTTGGGGCAGGGCGCCGAGCAGCACGTAGCGGGTGGTGCGTTCCACCAGGGTCACGATCGCTGAGGCTCCGGCCTTGCCGATGACCAGGTCACCTTCCCAGTGCCCGGGCACCGCCCGGTCGGTGGCCTCGGCCGGTCGGGTGCTGATGTGCAGGTCGCCGATCCAGGGCCGCCGGCTGCGGGCGGCACCCGCGGCACGTGACTGCGGGCGCCGCTGGGTGCGTCCCGACCGTAGGGCCACCTGCCGGGTCAACTCGGCCCGCAGGTTGCCCCGCGACTGTACGTAGATCGCCTGGTAGATCGTCTCGTGGGACACCTGCAACTCCGGCCGGTCGGCGAACGTGGCCCGCAACCACGCGGCGATCTGCTTCGGAGACCACCTACGGGCCAGTTTCCCCGCCACCACCTGCCGCAGCCGCCTACCCACCCCCAGCTTCGACGGCGCCCGCCGCCGCCTGGCCGCGTCAGCCCGCCGCTGAGCCCATTGCGCCTGATACCCCCACCGATACGGGCGGCGAGCCCGCCCCGGCGGCAACGACCGCCCCAGCGGGTTCTTCGTCCCGTGCCGCGCACTGTTGTTCCGCGCCACCTCCCGCGACACCGTGCACACCGGCACCCCAAGAAGCCCCGCGATCTGCGAGATCGTCCGACCCGACGCCCACAAATGCTCCAACACCTGCCGATGCCCGAACGTCAACACACCCGGCCTCGCCACCAGCACCTCCAGCCCAACCAAGATCAGTTGCACTGAAGCCTAGAAACCGCCC
>NZ_JBIAKG010000043.1:0-1178 GCF_042872345.1 Micromonospora sp. NPDC005299 | reverse complement strand
TACAGATCTTGAAAGGTCAGGTTTGTCTACTGTGGGGCGGCGTGTCGGCGTGATCTTCGCGGGTCGGCGGCGTAGGCCGGGGGTATGAGGTATCCCGACGGAGGTGGTCTGTCCGACCGGGGGCGGGCGAAGCGTGAGGCGGTGCGACGGCAAGCAGCCGGGTGGTTCGCGCAGGCCGTGCCGGTTGCCGAGGTGGCCCGGCGGCTGCGGGTGTCGCAGACCGCGGTGTACGGCTGGCGGAAGCGGTGGCGTGCCGAGGGTGAGGCCGGGTTGGCGTCCAAGGGGCCGGGTGGTTCCCGCTGCCGCCTGGACGCCGGCCGGCTGCGGCGCCTGGCCGATGCCCTGGATGAAGGGCCGGCCGCGCACGGGTTCGGCGAGGACCAGCGGTGGACCCTCGCCCGGGTGTCGGACCTGATCGCTCGGATGTTCCGCACCCGGTACACGCTGCGCGGCACCTCGTATCTGCTACACCGCATCGGCTGGTCGGTGCAGGTCCCGTCGCACCGGCCCGTCGAGCGTGACGAGGAGGCCGTCGCGACGTGGCGGCGGGAGGTGTGGCCGGCGGGAAAACGGTAGCGGCGCAGCGCGACGCGTGGATCTGCTTCGAGGACGAAGCCGGTCAGACGCTGCGCCCACCGAAGGCCCGCACCTGGGGTCGACGCGGCGAAACGCCGGTGATCCCGGTGTCGGGTAAGGGGTCCGGCCGGGTCTCGATCGCGGGGCTGGTCTGCGTGAAGCCGGGCCGACGCAGCCGGCTGATCTACCGCACCATCACCCACCGCGGCCGCAAGAACGAACGACGCAGCTTCGCCGAGACCGACTACATCGCCCTGCTCGACGCCGCGCACCAGCAGCTCGGCGGTCCGATCGTGCTGGTCTGGGACAACCTCAACACCCACATCAGCGCCGCGATGCGGCAGATGATCAACGGCCGGGACTGGCTACACGTGATCCGACTGCCGGCCTACGCCCCCGACCTCAACCCCACCGAGCAGGTGTGGTCACACCTCAAACGCAGCATCGGCAACCTCGCCGTCCGCGGCGTCGATCATCTCCAAGCGATCATCAAGAACCGACTCAAGCGCGTCCAGTACCGGGCCGACCTGCTCGACAACTTCCTCGCCCACACCAGCCTGACCCTCGAACCCGACTCACCCTAGCCATTCAAGATCTGTAGC
>NZ_JBIAKG010000042.1:0-1304 GCF_042872345.1 Micromonospora sp. NPDC005299 | reverse complement strand
CCGTAGGCGGCGGCGACCCGGGCCCGGAGCAGCGCGTCGCTGATCTCGTCGCGCCGCCTGGCCAGCGGCACCGCCACCAAAGTGGCCGGGGGCATCCGGTCCCGGGCGGCGAACACGCTGCGCACCAGGGCCTCGGCCGGCAGCCCGCCGGTCGCCTCCTCGCCCACCGGGATCAGCACCAGCAGGTGCGCGCCGAGCGTCCGCGCGGCGTGCGCGATCTGGGCGAGCTGCGGCCGGTGCAGCGGACGGTCGGCGAAGACGCCGAGCACCCGCCCCGGGGGCAGCAGCCCCCGAATCTCGTCCGGGCTGCGCCGCAGCCGCTGGAACGGCCCGTGACCGCCGTCGCCCAGCCGGCGTACGGCGCCGCCCACGCCGGCCGTGCCCTCGCGAACCGGCCAGACGTCGGTCACGTCCATCGCGGCCACCGGGGCGCCCTCGCCGTCGGTGAGCACCAGCGCCCGGCGCAGCGGGTCGTCCAGCACCAGCCCGTCGGCGAGCGCGGCCGGCACCTGCAGCGTCACCGGCACCGGCCACGGCGTGCCGTCGGCGAGCCGGCCGCGCCGGCCCAGCGAGGCCAGGTCGGCCCGGGTCATGAAGCCGGTCAGCGGGGCGTACGCCCCGGTCAGCAGCAGCTCCAGATCGGCCAGCTCACCGGGCCTTGGCGCGTACGCCGGCGCATCCCGCAGAACGTCCTCGGGCAGCACCCACCCGTTGCTCATGAAACCCCCAACTCACTGGCCGGCCCACAGTTTCTCAGCCCACCGGCAATCGGTCGAGAGCGCCACTCCACCTCCCGGTCACCGGCCGGCAAACCGGCCGTCCCGGGGCGGTCCCGGCCGCCGTCCCGGGAGGTCCGCCAGCCGGACGGACCGGTCCGGACCGGCCGGTCGGTCAGCGTCCGGGCGGAATCAGGGGCAACCCCGAGCGTTTCCCGATACCCGGAGCGGCTCGCGCTCCCTACGCTGACCGCGTGACACTGCTCGCGACCGAGTCGCTGACCAAGACGTACGGAGGCCGGGTCACCGCGTTGGCCGACCTCACCGTGTCGGTCGAGCCGGGGATCATCGGGCTGGTGGGCGCGAACGGCGCCGGCAAATCCACCCTGATCAAGATCCTGCTGGGCCTGCTCGCCCCGACCAGCGGTCGGGTCTCCGTGCTCGGCCTCGACCCCACCACCGACCCCGCGGCCGTCCGCGCCCGGGTGGGCTACATGCCCGAGCACGACGCCCTCCCACCCGACCTCTCCGCCGCCGAGCTGGTCACCCACCTCGGCCGGATCAGCGGGCTGCCCCGCACGGTCGCCC
>NZ_JBIAKG010000041.1:0-1334 GCF_042872345.1 Micromonospora sp. NPDC005299 | reverse complement strand
GGACGTGTGTTCGCCAATCCCGAGGAACTCCTGCGATACCTCAGCAACGAGGACGTGAAGTTCGTCGACGTACGTTTCTGTGACCTGCCCGGCGTGATGCAGCACTTCAACCTGCCGGTCGAGTCCTTCGACGACAGCGTCTTCACCGACGGCCTCGCATTCGACGGCTCATCGATCCGCGGCTTCCAGGCCATCCACGAGTCGGACATGCTCCTGCTGCCCGATGTGGCCAGCGCGTTCATCGACCCGTTCCGGGCGCAGAAGACGCTGGCGTTGAACTTCTTCATCCACGACCCGTTCACCCGCGAGGCCTACTCGCGCGACCCGCGCAACGTGGCGAAGAAGGCCGAGGCGTTCCTCGCCGCCAGCGGCATCGCCGACACCGCCTACTTCGGGGCGGAAGCGGAGTTCTACATCTTCGACTCCATCCGCCACGAAACCTCCGCCCACCAGTCGTTCTACTACATCGACTCCATCGAAGGCGCCTGGAACTCAGGCCGCGACGAGCCGGGCGGCAACCGCGGGTACAAGACCGCCTACAAGGGCGGCTACTTCCCCGTCCCCCCGGTGGACCACTACGCCGACCTGCGCGACAGCATGGTCCGCCGCCTCATCGACGCCGGCTTCACCGTCGAGCGCTCGCACCACGAGGTCGGCACCGCCGGCCAGTCCGAAATCAACTACCGCTTCTCCACCCTGCTGCAGTCCGCCGACCAACTCCAACTGTTCAAATATCTGATCAAGAACGAGGCGTGGGCCGCCGGGAAAACCGCCACCTTCATGCCCAAACCCCTGTTCGGGGACAACGGCTCCGGCATGCACACCCACCAGAGCCTCTGGCTCAACGGCGAACCCCTGTTCTACGACGAAACCGGCTACGCCGGACTGTCCGACACCGCCCGCTGGTACATCGGCGGCCTGCTGCACCACGCCCCCTCCCTGCTCGCCTTCACCAACCCGACCGTCAACTCCTACCGCCGGCTCGTGCCCGGCTTCGAAGCCCCGGTCAACCTGGTCTACTCCCAGCGCAACCGCTCCGCCTGCACCCGCATCCCCGTCACCGGCAGCAACCCCAAGGCCAAGCGCGTCGAATTCCGCGTCCCGGACCCCTCCAGCAACCCCTACCTCGCGTTCTCGGCCATGATGATGGCCGGCCTCGACGGCATCAAGAACAAGACCGAACCCCCCGCGCCGATCGACAAGGACCTCTACGACCTGCCCCCGGAAGAATGGGGCGACGTCAAGCAGGTCCCCGGCTCGCTGCCCGCCGTCCTCGACGCCCTCGAAGCCGACCACGACTACCTGCTCGACGGCGGCGTGTTCACCCCCGACCT
>NZ_JBIAKG010000040.1:0-1393 GCF_042872345.1 Micromonospora sp. NPDC005299 | reverse complement strand
GTGCGCCCGAAGGGACTCGAACCCCTAACCTTCTGACGCTTCTATGTTTGTCAAGCGGCAGCCATGTTGAGGCTGCGGTAGAGCTCGCGGGCGATGTAGCGCTTGAGACAGCGGCGGATTTCGGGGTCGGATTTGCCTTCCGATCGGCGGCGGGTCACGTATGCCTGGGTGCGGGGACAGGTGCGCCATCGTGTGAGCAGGATGTCGTGTAGGGCTCGGTTGAGGGCACGGTCGCCGCCGCGGTTGAGGCGGTGACGCACGATCCGGCCGCTGCTGGCCGGGATCGGGCTGGCACCAGCAAGCGCGGCGTAGGCGGCTTCGTTTCGGCAGCGACCGGGATGAGACCAAGACACGATGGCCTGGGCCGCGCTGACGGGACCCACACCATGCTTGGCCAGCAGATCGGGTGCGAGGTCGGCAACCAGGTTGGCGAGTTGGGCCTTGTTGTCGGCAAGGTCTCGACCCACGGCGCGGACCGCCAGGGCCAGGCGGCGTGCTTCGGCGCGGCGCACCGCCTGTTCACGGGTCTGGTCGCGGGGGCCACGACGGCGAGCGATGTGGGTCAACCGTTCGCAGGTCAGCGAGCCGCGAGACAACGTTCGGTCCGCCTCGTCTCCGGTCAGTAGCAGCGCACGCAGACGATTCACGGTCCGTGTCCTGGTGGCGACCATCTCCCGCCGAGCACTGAGCAGAATCCGTAATGCCTCCCGATCGCCGTCAGCCCGCGGCGTCGGCAGCCTCTGGGCGTCCAGGCGTAGGGCGTGCAGCGCGGCCAGCCGAGCATCGATCGGATCAGACTTGCCCCGCCGCCGCTCGACCCGGCGTGGACGTTCGACCTCCACCACCATTAGCCCCGCCGCGGCCAGCGCCCGCGCCAGCCCGATCCCGTAGCTGCGGGTGCCCTCCAACGCGACAACGACCCGTGGGCCCGGGGCGTGCTCGCCGATCCAGGCCAGCGCTTCGGTGAAACCGGCCTCGTCGTTGGTGATGCTCAACGTGGCGATGTGCACGCCGCTCGGCGCAGTCAGCTCCAGGGCATGGGTATCGCGGTGGGTGTCGCCGCCGATGACGGCATCTACGACGTCTGCCAGCATGGGCATACGGCCTCGGTCTCCTTCCAGGCATGGGGCCAGGGCTCGGCGCCGGCCTGGGTGGAGTCATCGAGCGGCACATCTGTGAGGAGTCACGCGTTGCAGCGCGGACAGGCTTCTTATCAAGCCAACCCGGTGGGCCAGGCCGGTGCCGGCGCTGCCGAGGACAAGTCAGAAGAAGAGCACGCAGCTCCGCGGCCAAATCCGTAGCGAGTCACCCGACAACACCGGCACTGATCCTGACGGCAGTCCACCCAGAACCGCCAGACGTGACACTCACAGATCCGTAGATTCCCAAGACC
>NZ_JBIAKG010000039.1:0-1402 GCF_042872345.1 Micromonospora sp. NPDC005299 | reverse complement strand
GGAGGTCCGCGACGACATCCACGAAGCCTTCCTCACCCTCGCCTGCGCCATCATCTGCTGGCGACGACTCCAACGCTCAAAGAGTTAGGAGCTCTAAGGGATGTCTCGTAACTCGATGTCCGTCCGCTGAGGGCGATCGCCGAAGCACCTGGCCGGGGTTGGACGAAGGGGCCTGGCAGCTCGTCGAGGACTAGGTGTCAGCGGGGCCGAATTCGTTGGGCCGGATCGCAGGCACGCCCTCATCAGACACTTGCATCGCGGTTGAGGTCATCCGCCGGACGGGAACTGCCCTACAGTCGACGGCATTCGTCGACGGAAGGACCCTCATGGACGAGAGCGACGGGACGACGTTCCGCACGTCCGCCCGCCTCATGTTCATGGTCATGCTGCTAAACAGCTTCCTGGCCTGGGTCTTCGTCCAAGCCGTGTTCTCACTCGTCACCGGGCGGTTACCGGCCGACCTGACGCGCATCGCCGGGTCAGGTGTCCTCTACGCCGTCATCTTCAGCGCTCTCTGGCTCGTCCTGCACCGCAGGAACTGGTCATCGGTCCAAGTCACCGATCCGGCACTGGGGCTCGTCGGGAAGGGGCGGTTGGTCGTCCTCCCGTGGCAGGCGATCCACTCGACGACGGTCCGCCGTCCTGGCCCGTTCGCCGTGCTCCAGGTCACCCTCCGCCCCGGAGCGGTCGTGCCATCGGCCACGACGCTCCGTCCACGGATTCGTGCCGGTCAGCTTGTCTACACGGTCAACGTCGGCCTGCTTCGGCCCCCGGCGGGCGTCCTGCGTACTGAACTCGGCCGCCACCTGCCACAGGTCGCCTCCCCATCCTGATTCCCGCTCGCGACGTTACTCGGGCGACCACCGCCACAGCTGGCTCAGGGATGCCTCGCAACCCACCGTCTGTCCCCCAGGACAATTGCCGAAGATGTTGTGGTGCAGGTGATCTCCTCAGCCCGGCCGGAGTGGATCTTCCCGTTCACCGGTCTGCAGCCCGCCCAGTTCCGCAGGCTGGTCCGGCTGGTCGCCGAACGTGGCGGGGGACGCCATCGCTGACGGCCGGCCGGGCCGGCAGTGGGCGCTCGACCTGCCCGACCGGGTGCTGCTCGTGGCCACGTACTGGCGCACCAACCTGACCATGCGGCAGATCGGGCCGCTGTTCGGGGTATCGCACTCGGCCGCGCACCGGGTCATCGACACCCTCGGCCCCTTGCTGGCCCTGGCCCCGGTCCGCCGGCGCCCGGTCGGCCAGATCGCCATCGTCGACGGCACTCTGATCCCGACCCGGGACCACCGGCTGGCCGCCCCGAGCAAGAACTACTTCCCAATGAAGTTGTCAAGGGGTCTTGATGACGCCTGGCAGGGGCGTCATGCAGCGGTCACGGCTGGTTTCGATGGCTGAT
>NZ_JBIAKG010000038.1:0-1482 GCF_042872345.1 Micromonospora sp. NPDC005299 | reverse complement strand
CGGTCCTACCTTCTTTCAAGGTTGAGCGGGCCAGTCGTAGGGTCCGGGAGATCCAGGGGCGTCGGGTGTGGCTCAGTATCGGTTGCCGTACGCATGGCTCGAACTACTTGGCCGCCCGGCGTCCCGCGACGACCCGGCCGCCGATTGGGATGTGCGAGCGATCGCTGTGTAGGACAACGCCGGCGTGGTCGTCTGTGGAGGCAGGAACGACGAGCTGACGGAGGTAGACGTGGCCCGTGTCTGGGCAGGTGTAGACGCCGGTAAGTCTCATCATCACTGCGTGGTCATCGACGCGGACGGTAGGCGCCTGCTGTCGCGGCGGGTGGCCAACGATGAGCCCGAGCTGCTGGCACTGATCGGTGATGTCGTCGGCCTGGGTGATGAGGTGACGTGGGCAGTGGACTTGCCCGACGGTGGCGCCGCTTTGCTAATTGGGCTGCTGGCTGCTCACGATCAAGCCCTGCTCTACATTCCGGGCCGCACTGTCAATCGTGCCGCCAGCGGGTACCGAGGCGAGGGCAAGACTGACGCGCGCGATGCGGCGGTGATCGCGGACCAGGCCCGCATGCGCCGCGATCTGCACCCCCTGCGGGTTGGCGACGACGGCAGCGTGGAACTGAAGATCCTCACCACCCGGCGCGCAGACCTAGTTGCCGACCGCACCCGTGTCATCAACCGGTTGCGCGGCCTGCTGACCAGCATCTTCCCCGCCCTGGAGCGTGTCCTGCCCGACCTGACCCGCGCTGGACAGCTCACGCTGCTGACTGGCTATCAGACCCCGGCCGCGCTGCGACGCATCGGCCAGGCTCGCCTGGAGACGTGGCTGCGGGCTCGACACGTCCGCAATCCCGGCAAGATCGCCACAGCGGCCGTCGAGGCAGCCCATCGCCAGCACGTCTGCCTGCCAGGCGAGGCCATGACCGCCTCTGTGATCGCCGCGCTAGCGAAGGAGGTGATAGCCCTCAATGAGCACATCTCCGAGACCGATCGGCTCGTCGAGGATCATTTTCACCAGCACAAACTCGCCGAGGTGATCATCAGCATGCCGGGCATCGGCACGTTGCTGGGCGCGGAATTCCTGGCAGCCACCCGCGGTGCCTTGGAATTCTTCGGAACCGCAGACCGGCTGGCTGGCTTCGCCGGCCTGGCCCCCGCTCCGTGGGACTCCGGACGTGTCCATGGCAATCTACGCCGCCCCAGGCGCTACCACCGCGGCCTACAGCGAGTCTTCTATTACTCCGCGCAGATCAGCATCGCCACCTGTCCGGAGTCACGGCAGTTCTACGACCGCAAGAGGGCCGAGGGCAAGCGTCACACCCAGGCCGTTCTCGCGCTCGCACGTCGCCGCGTCAACGTGCTGTGGGCGCTACTGCGCGACCAACGGCCCTATCAGCCATCGAAACCAGCCGTGACCGCTGCATGACGCCCCTGCCAGGCGTCATCAAGACCCCTTGACAACTTCATTGGGAAGTAGTTCTTGCT
>NZ_JBIAKG010000037.1:0-1488 GCF_042872345.1 Micromonospora sp. NPDC005299 | reverse complement strand
CGGCACTGCTGGCTGGACGAGCGGGAGATCGTCGGGCGGATCGGGTCGGTCAGCCCCCAGCCGGGCGTCCGCCGGCACCAGGCCTCCTGGCTGCCGCCATGGCACGGCTGGGCCGTCCTGGAACCGCGGGCTCAACGGCTGCTGGCCGACGTGATGCTGCTGCTCAACCTCGCCGACCGGGGACGGGACAACGATCAGCGGGCGCGCCGGCTCACCCGTGCCAGCCGGGCCGAGCTGCCCCCGTGCCTCACCATCGACCGCACCGCCATGCGGGTCAACCTGAGCCGCCGCCAAGCCCACGACGTACAACCGGGCGCCACCTGCATCGACGACTGCCCGTTCCGGCTGTGCCCGCTGCCGCCAAAGGGAGACGAGCTGCCGTACCAGATGGACGAGGCCTTCTGCGCCCACCAAATCGACCTCGTCGGGCGCTCGCTCCGGTCGCCCGGGCGAGCGGACTGGCAGGCAGTCAACCGACAGGACCTGCGGACGTTCTGGCGGGACATGTCCGAGCGGATGGCCCCCGCCTGGCGGAAGTAGTCAGAGGTGATTGCGGGCAAAACGCTACGCCGGAGCCCGGCGGCAGGAGCAATCGGAGCATCCGGATCTATCGGATGATGTCGACCATTACGGTCGGCACCACGAGGTCGACGCCCGCCACGGCAGGCACCCGGGGCACCTGGGCCGTGAGCTGCAGGAGAGCACTCTGATGGCCGGCATCCTGCAACCCCTAGCCCGCACGGCACGCTCGCTGGCATGTCGTTAGCCACCGCCGAGCTGGTCGGCTGCGGCGTGGCTGAGGTCGGTCAACTCGGAGCGCAGGGCGTTGTGGTTGGGCCCAGGGAGGGATCGGTTTGCTCAGCGCGTCGCCCGACGGCCGGGGCGCCCGCGCCGGCTCCGGCCGTTGGACTTCGATCCCGGAGTTATTCGTTGTCGCGGGTCTTAACCCCTGCTGGCCGGCCCGCCCCCACAATGGCTAGGGGAAAGGAGCAGCCGTGCCGTCATCCAGTGACGTCCGGGCCACGATTCCGGTCGGCATGCGGCCCAAATGGGTCGCGATCACGCCGACCGGGAGCCGCGCCTACGTGACCTTGGAGGACGTCCAAGCGGGCGGTGATGCGGGTGGCGTCGCCGTAATCGACACCCAAACCAACATGGTCACCACAACCATCACCGTGGGCTCCGACCCAAGCGGCGTGGTGATCGCACCTGATGGTCATCATGCCTACGTACCCAACTGGGACTCGAGTCGCGGCCGGGGTGTGGTGAGCGTTATTGACACCGACACCAACGCCGTCATCGACAGCATCACCGTAAGCGGTCCGGGAGGCGGTCCGAATGGAGTAGCGATCACACCGAACGGTCGCCACGTTTACGTCGCCACAGACCAGGAGCTACAGATCTTGAATGGCTAGGGTGAGTCGGGTTCGAGGGTCAGGCTGGTGTGGGCGAGGAAGTTGTCGAGCAGGTCGGCCCGGTACTGGACGC
>NZ_JBIAKG010000036.1:0-1518 GCF_042872345.1 Micromonospora sp. NPDC005299 | reverse complement strand
AACTCAGACGAAACTCCATGGGTAGCGGTGGATTTACCTATGCGGCGAGTGGGGTGAGGTCGGCTTGGTAGCCGAGGTCGTGCAGTTGGCGTAGTAGGCGGTTCTTGCGGGTCTCGGGGTCGTCTCGGTGGGTGTAGTAGTCGGCGCCGAGGTCGGTGTAGGTCTGGTCGTTGGCGAGTAGGTGCCAGACGATGACGAGGATGGTGTGGGCGATGGCGACGGCGGCTTTCTTGCTGCCGGTCTTGCCGAAGCGTCGGTGGAGCCGGCGGTAGCGGGCGCCGAGTCGGGTGCTGGTGCGGGAGGTGGCCCAAGCGGCTTCGACCAGCACGGTGGCGAGGTGGGGGTTGCCGTGGCGGGTGGTGCCTTTCCTGCGTTTGCCCGCTGATTCATGGTTGCCCGGGCATAGGCCGGCCCAGGAGGCGAGATGTGCTGGGGTGGGGAAGCGGGTCATGTCCACCCCGATCTCGGAGATGATCGTCTGCGCGGCACGGTCACCCACGCCGGGGATCGTCTTGAGCCGGTCCCGCTGTGCCGCGAACGGGGTGATGACTTCCTCGATGCGGGCGTCGAGCTTGCCGATCATGTCGTTGAGGTGGTCGATGTGGGTCAGGTGCAGCCGGCAGAGCAGGGCGTGGTGGTCGGCGAACCGGCCGGCCAGGGCGAGGGTCAGGTCGGGGATCTTCTTGCGCAGCACCCCTCGGGCCAGGTCGGCCAGTACCGCCGGGTCGCGTTCGCCGGCGATGAGCGCTTCGATCATCGCCCGGCCGGAGACACCGGTGGCGTCGGAGGCGACCGAATCGAGCTTGATGCCGCCGTCTTCGAGGACCTTGTGCAGCCGTTGGGTCTCGCGGGTGCGTTCCTCGATCAGCTTCTTGCGGTAGCGGGCCAGTTCCCGGATCGCGGCGATGTCGGCCGGCGGGATGAAGCTTCCGCGCAGCAGCCCTACCTCGCACAGTTCGGCCAGCCACACCGCGTCGGAGGCGTCGGTCTTGCGGCCCGGCACGTTCTTAACGTGGTGGGCGTTGCACAGCAGAATCTTCAGCTGGTCGGTCTCGGCGAGGGCGTGGAAGACGGGCCGCCAGTACACGCCGGTGGCTTCCATCGCCACGTGCGTGACCTGCTCGGCGAGCAGCCAGCTGGTCATCTCTCGTAAGGCGCTGTAGAAGGTGGGATACTTGCGTACCTGCTGGCGGCGCTTCCCGGCCTGCTCGCCCGGGACCCGGACCGCCACCGTGATCTGCTTCTTGTGCACGTCGATCGCCGCGACCCGCGGATAGATGATCTCCACGACGCCTCCATGGTGGAGCCGAGCCGACAAGGCGTCGCCCGCGGAACCCGCGAAAGATCAAGAAACTCAGACACGCGCTCACAGCGGCAACCCGGGGTACCTACCGGGGCGGGCTCCAGCGTCACTCTTACAAACGGACTCGTGGTGCCAAGTTCTGTCGACGTCAGCGGGCGACGCATCAAGTTTCACAAACCCGTGGGCGCCCCGCCAGGGGCATCTTCCTCTTACAA
>NZ_JBIAKG010000035.1:0-3648 GCF_042872345.1 Micromonospora sp. NPDC005299 | reverse complement strand
CGGCACTGCTGGCTGGACGAGCGGGAGATCGTCGGGCGGATCGGGTCGGTCAGCCCCCAGCCGGGCGTCCGCCGGCACCAGGCCTCCTGGCTGCCACCCTGGCATGGTTGGGCGTGTTCGGACTCCGTCATCGGAATCCCCGCCGCAAGGAGTTGGTCGGCCACCAGGTTCCCCGCGTTTGCGCCGCCCATGTGGGTGAGGAAGGAGCCTGCGCTCTTCAAGATCGCGGATCTCCCACCACACTTGGAGCTGAACAACGATCACCGATACTCAAGGATTCGCAATTGTGCACGAGGCCGTTTGGCGCCCCGCCCTCCGTTGCAATCCATCGGCGAGCGCCAGTTCGATGGTATGTTCATGGTCGCCCCGGATCAGCGGAGCGGGCCTTGTGCCCCTGAAGTACGGAAATTATGGACCTGCCCGGGTAGGCTGACCTCGACCCGACCAATTCCGAGGTGTTCCATGACTACAGCGCGCCGTTGCCTGAACTGCGTTACTCCTCCCTATATCCTGAAAAAGCTCATCGAGAGCGGGGAAGAAGATATCCGTCAGGCCGCCCTGAATACGCTTGTAAGCACGGCCCAACTGCGCGGAGGGCGAGCCGTACGCGCAAGTTTCGCTGGCGCCGCCGCGGCCCCCGTCAACGGCCGCCGAACGATCTTTGACTGCCACAACAGCACTCCACTTCCGCTCGCCGCGTTGGTCAGGTCCGAGTCTGATCCACCCGTCGCCGATGCGTCTGTCAACCGAGCATTTGACGGACTCGGCGCGACCCGCGACTTTTACAAAAAGGTGTTCGACCGCAATTCGATTGATAATCGCGGAATGCGCCTGCAAGGATACGTCCACTACGGAACGCGCTACAACAACGCATTCTGGGACGGACAAGAGATGGTGTTCGGCGATGGAGACGGACGCATCTTCACAGATTTCACCGGATCCCTCGATGTGATCGGCCACGAGTTGGCGCACGGAGTCACGGAACACACCGCCGGGCTGGATTATCACAATCAATCCGGGGCACTGAACGAGTCACTGTCGGACGTTTTCGGGGCGATGGTTAAGCAGTGGACGCTGCACCAAACGGCAGCCCAGGCGGATTGGCTGATCGGGGCGGAGGTATTCACGCCAGACATCAAGGCTGATGCGTTGCGGTCGATGAAGGCGCCGGGAACGGCGTTCGACAACGAGCTGTTCGGCAAGGATCCGCAGCCCGCCCACATGAGCCACTACGTCAAGCTGCCGGACACCGAACAGGGTGACTTCGGCGGGGTGCATATCAACTCTGGCATTCCCAACAGGGCTTTCTACTTGACAGCAGTGGGTATTGGCGGGTATGCGTGGGATGCACCCGGGCACATCTGGTACGAGTCCCTCAAAGCGTCCAGCGCTCAGACCCAGTTCCAGGAATTCGCCGACACCACCTATTTGAAGGCGGGACAGCTGCACGGAGCCGGCAGCGCCGAGCAGCAGGCGGTGCTGGCAGCGTGGAGCGAGGTCGGCATACGAGTCAGCGGCGCGCCGGGCGGCGCGGAAGCCCTTCGGGAACGCGTCCCGGCCGGTAGGGGAGACGGCCCGGTTCACGATGGGACAACAATCCCGGCCCTCAAACGGCAGATCGAGGCCCTTTCCGCTCAGGTGAATGCGCTGGCCGAGGGCGTCAGTGTGTTGACGCCGAAGCCATGACCGCCTGCGCGCCAACCCTAGGATTTTGGGACGATCCCGACTGCTCGGAGCGTGGGATGAAGGTGACGCTGGCGACCCATGGCGGGCAAGCGGCCGCGATCAACCTGCGCCTCCCGCCCCGAGTCGTGGACGCCGAGGCTCTGCCCGAGCAGGCAGCGCGAGAGCTGGCCGAGCTGGTGGAAGCAGCGAAGACCGCTCCGGCTGCCAAGGAACGGAGACCCGGACAGGCCCGGGACGCGATGAGCTACACGATTACGGTGGAGGACGCTGGCCGGTCGGCTGTCCTTACCCAGTCGGACACGACCATGTCGCCGGCGTTCGCCGCCCTGCTCACATGGCTCGAACGACGCCTAGCGATGGAATGACGTGAGACGGTGGGTGACCTCGTCGGCAAGGCTGCGCCTTGCAGCGACAAGGCCGCACATGAGAGCCGCACAGGGCGACCAGGTGACCTTGTCGCGGGTCAGCGGCACCGACGGAAGCTGTCCGCTCATCGGCTACTGACGAGGTCCCCGGCGTGGGCCGAGGACCTCGTCAGTAGCTTCCTAGGCGGCGGTCAAGGTGAACTGGCCGGGCGGGACGGAGAAGGGCTCCGTTGCGTTGAGCGTTGGCATGGTCGAGGCAGACTTGAGCGGTGAAGTCGCCGACCCGCTCTCGCCCGTGGATGCCTCCGAAGTCGGCGTTCGCCGGGTTCCGGTTCCCGACCGAGGTGATCGTCCTCGCGGTGCGATGGTATCTGCGGATCAACCTGTCCTACCGTGACGTTGAAGAGCTGCTAGTCGAACGTGGTGTCGAGGTCGACCACGTCACCGTCTACCGATGAGTACAGCGGTTCACCCCGCTGCTGTACGACGCCGCCCGCTTCAGCCGCCACTCACCCGGCGACAAGTGGTTCGTCGACGAGACGTATGTCAAGGTCAACGGGGTCTGGCGGTACGTGTACCGGGCAATCGACCAGTACGGGCAGGTCATCGACGTGCTCGTCTCGACCCGCCGGGACGCCGACGCGGCCTGCAGGTTCTTCCGCAGGGCCCTGTCGACGTTGAAGGTGACACCCAGCGAGGTCATCACCGATGCGGCGCCGGTCTACCCCGGCGTGCTCGACGAACTGATCCCACAGGCGTGGCACCACGTCGAGCAGTACGCCAACAATGCGATCGAGGCCTATCACAGCCGGCTCAAACACCGGGTGCGGTCAATGCGCGGGCTACGAACCGACAAGACAGCACAAGTGATCATCGCCGGACACGCGTTCATGCAGAACCTACGACGCGGACATTACGAACTCGCCGTCGACGCCCCGCCGACAACGCGGGCCGCCATTGCGCTCACCGAACTCGCCCAAGCGATCTGACCGGGGACCCGATACAGGTTCAACGCGTCCAACGATCCAGTAACGCAACGACGCCCTGGCGCCAAATGAGGCAGAAGCGTAACAAGATCAGCCGATCGCACGAGCCGCTCTACATAGTGGACGCCCGCCGCCGACCCGGGTCGATCCGGATCCCGGAAAGTGGGCCAGAGCCAGATCCAGTCTCCGCGCGTCGCCGACACCCCCCGGGGGAAGCGGGCACAGGCTATCGAGAGGTGAGATCGGGTGCCAAGCAAGGCTGGAACTCGCCCGGTGCCAGCAGTTAGATGCCGGCCCTTCGAGGCCTTGGCCGGAGCGAGCCCCCTGGTCGAGACCACGAAAGGAGTAAGAACTCCTAACAGAATGATCTAGGCGGGAGCCTTGGTCTATCCCTGATGGACGTTCAACTACAGTGTTCGGCCGTGAGGCGAGGTGAGCAGCCGCCCTGGATCGTTTCGGACGACCTGTGGGCCGAGGTCGAGCCGTTGCTACCGCCCCGCCCGCCTCGTCGGCGGCGCTACAGATCTTGAATGGCTAGGGTGAGTCGGGTTCGAGGGTCAGGCTGGTGTGGGCGAGGAAGTTGTCGAGCAGGTCGGCCCGGTACTGGACGC
>NZ_JBIAKG010000034.1:0-4605 GCF_042872345.1 Micromonospora sp. NPDC005299 | reverse complement strand
GACGCCGGGTCCACGACGACGACGCGGATGCCACGGTCGCCGAGCAGTGCGGCGAGCACCGCTCCGACCGGTCCGCATCCGGCAATCACCACATCCGCGTCCACGGGTTAATGTTCATTGCCAACGCTCATGTTGGGCAAGGCCAGGGCGTGTAGCAGTCACTTGCCGATCCGTTCGCACAAGCCGGCGGGCCGCCCACGGGCAATAGGCCGGTGTGACCTCAGAGTGAACCAGGCCAACCGCGGCTGTGCCGACCCGGCGAAACGCGGTACCAGAGCCCGATCTGTGCGATTCCCAAGCTGACCGCCTGGGAGCCACACGTGGGAGCCACCGGGGCGAACTGGGCCGGACGGACAGGAACGGATCGAGTTGCCGAGCGTCGGAGGACCAGGACCAGGCGGACCGGACCGGACGGCTGGTCTTGGGAGTCTAAGGATCAGATGGCTACCAAGGGGCGCTGTCAGGACGGAGTACATGACCCTCCGAACCGCCCAAGACGTCATCGAAGCCCTCAGCGCATGGATCGATCAGGACGAGCCCCTAGGCGCCGCAGGCCGTCGATCGCGCGCTCGAACCGCACACCCGACAGGTGCGGCGGTGTCACGAGGGATGGACGAAGTCGATCCATTAGCTCAGCGTTTGCCTGTCGGATCAGTGACAAGGTGATCACTCGTCGTTGACAGGATGCTTCCTAGACGACCACCGTCGTGGTGCCGGCGGGCATTCGCCCGGCGGGCCCCAGCTGTTGAACCGTGCGCGAATCTTTGGCGGCGTGTTCGCCTCGCCGTAAGGAGGCACAGTCATGCGGTTCAGTCCACTGATTGCAGCGGTTCTCGTCGCTCCTGTGGCAGCGCTCGCGGGTGCCGTCGGCACCGGTCCCGCCGACCACGAAGAGACTCTCCGGCTGCTGGACACCGGTGCCACCATCGACGCGCCACCAGCGTAGCGGCGATAACCGGGTGCACCTGCGCCTACGAAGGCGCCGAGGGTCATGCCATCTTCCTGTTCAACCCCGTCGCTCATTCGCCGGTGACCTTCGTCCTGTCCCGGCGCTGACTGAGTTTCACCGCGTATCGCAGTCCGCGGCGGCTTGGACGCGGGGCGTCCATGAGCACCAGGTAGCAGTCGCGCGAGGGGCGCTCCCGCATCCGATCCGCGTGCGGGCCGCCGAACAGCTCCGGGGGCGTTCCGGGCGGTAGGTTGCGCCGCCGCCTGGGCGGCGCACCCTCGCTGGTACCGCAGGGCGGTCCCTTGGTCGTGTCGTCAGCTACCGAGGTCCCGGAGGAAAACGTCGTTCGCGCTATTGGTGTCGTTGGGCACCAGGTTGGTCGCCACCCCGCTGAAGAAGATTCGTCGGCCGTTGGCGCTGATCGACGGGCCGCCGGTCTGGCTGTTGCCCTGGATTCCGGCGGTGGAGACGCTGACGCGGGTGGTGGTGCCGGCTACGCGATCCCGCAGATAGACGTCCCACAGGTACCCGTTGGTGTCGCCGGCTACCAGGTTCGTTGCTCCCGAGTCGAAGACGACGTAGCGGCCGTCCGCGCTGATCGCCGAGTTATAGCTGTCCATGTTCGCTTGGGCGCCGCCGGTCGCGACACTGATCCTCGTCGTGGTGGCGGCGACGCGGTCTCGGAGGAAGATGTCGTAGCGGCCGTTGGTGTCGCCGGCCACCAGGTTGGTGGCGTACGAGTAGTAGGAGACGTAGCGGCCGTTGGCGCTGATCGCGGGGTGGTAGCTGTCGCTGTTCGCTTCGGCGCCGTTGGTGGCGTAGCTCAACGCGCTGGTGGTGGCGGTGGCGAGGTCGCGGACGAAGATCTCAGAACCGTTGTAGGTGAACGGCGTCGTCATGTTGGGCGCCGTCGAGGTGAACGCGACGTAGCGTCCATCGGGGGTGATGGCCGGCTGGCGGCTCTCCCCATAGGTGTCGCCGCCCGTGGTGGAGACGCTGATCCGGGTCGTGGTCGCGGCGATACGGTCCCACAGCATGATGTCCGGCGACCAGTTCTCGTCGCCCGGTACCAGGTTCGTCGCCCACGAGGTGTACGCGACGTAGCGCCCGTCGCCGCTGATCGTCGGCTCGTAGCTGGGGTAGTCGCCCTCGGCGCCGGCGGTGGAGACGCTGATCCGGGTGGTGGTTCCGGCGACGCGGTCGCGGAGGAAGACGTCGTCGGAGAGGTTGGTGTCGCCCGGCACGAGGTTGGCGGCGTCCGAGACGAAGGCGACGTAGCGGCCGTCGGCGCTGATGACCGGGTCGGTGCTGTTGACGGTGTATTGGGCGCCAGTCGTCTGGGCGCCGCCGGTCGCGACGCTGACCCGTTCTGTGGTGCCGGTGGCCCGGTCACGGACGAAGATGTCCGAGCGGCCGTTGGTGTCGCCGGGGACCAGGTTGGTGGCCTCCGATGCGAAGGCCACCCAGCGCCCGTCGGGGCTGATCCCGCGGCCTCCGCTGTGGTCGTTGCCCTGCGTCCCGCTGCTGGAGACGCTGATCCGGGTGGTGGTGGGCGCCGTGGCGGCCGCGGGGACGGCGTGGATTCCCACGAACGTCACAGTGGTGGTCGTCAGGATGGTGAGCCCGATGCGTAGATTCCTCATGTCGGCTCCAAGGACCAAATTCCGATGTTCAAGGGGGCATGCTCTCGCCCTCTTCGTCCACCACGAAGCTGCCGTTGGTCTGGTTGTCCGTGGTCTTGTGCTTGAGCGTCTGCTTCGACATCTGGTGCAGGATTTTGGCCTGGCGTTCACAGATGTCGAGTGTTCGGCGCACGCGTAGTAGCGATTGTCGGTGGCGTGGTTGCCGTCCAATCGCTATTCTTTCCGGGCCTAGTGTCCGGACGCAGGTCAGGGTGGTCCTGCTATCGGCGCAGGTCAAGGCCCATCTGACACAAAACAAGAGGAACGACAGCCGGAATCAGCATCTGGCACAACGCCGTTTTCGGTCACCCGGCAGGAGCGCCAGCAAACCCCTTGCCCTGCAACGGGTCCGCCGGCCTTCCCGCTGCCAAAGCGGCTGTTCCAGCAACTCGGTCACGTCACTTTCGAGCACCAATGCCGATTAGCGGATCTATTGCGGCTGGAGGGCGAAGCGACGGATTTGCATATAGCCTGACTTGCCTTATGAAATCATCATGTCGCACCACACGGGCAATAGTTCATGTGCGCAACTGTCCACGGAACACCCGCTCCGCCGGGCAACAGGACATCTAGGCCGCCTGACTGAGCGCGGGCGGGTGCCGCGGCTCCGACCCGAAGCCGGTCGACCTCAGCGGACGCCACGACCCTTGCCCAACCGCTGTTAGCGAGTTGTCGGTGGTGCTCAGGCGTGGAAGCGGCAGCGTTACGACACCAGCATTCCCGCCAAACTTTGGTGGCCGCTCGACGTGCGGTCGCGCCGACGACCGGGTCGTGGCCTTGTCAGGGGAAAGCCGGCCCATGGGTTACCGCAGGAGCGAGGTAGGCGCCGTGAGGTCCTCCGAGGCGTAGAGGTTCGTGATGGCGTCGGGATCATCGGTGGCGCAGACTGCGGCGATAGTGTCAATGAGTTCGTCGTATTCGGGACCGGTGTCGCCCTCGTAGGAGGCCGCCATCCGTCACGGCAGCATCTCCACCTTGTTCAGTGCGGCGAGATCCCTGATTGCGTTTCCCCGGATCTCGGCCGGCCCCCAGTTCTCGGTGCCGTACACGCCGAAGGTCGCCGCATCGATATGCCCCCGCCGAAAGGCCGCCCACGCCTCACCGCCGGTGAGGAACGCGTCGCTGGGAAGGTCTTCGGGTTTCGCAACGAGGGAGCCGCCCAGGACTTCCGAGTCGATCCGCACCCAGCGGCCGTCTTGGCGGTACTCGGTGATCCAGTGGTCCACGCCCTGGCCAGGTTGGAAATACGTGGCGAAGCCGCAGCGGGCCCGGGCGGCGAGCGCGCGGTAACGCAGCAAGGCACAGCTGAGCACGGCGAAGTGCCGGCACGTGCTGATCACCCCCGGGAGGGATGGCGTGCGACGGTCAGCTGGGCCGCGTCGAGGGCGAGCAGGGCGCCGATCAGACCGTTGACGGGACGGAGCTGGTTCTCGGCGAACCGCTCGTCGGGCACGCTCAGGCCCTTCGCGTCACTCGGCTGGACGACGAAATCGTGAACAAGGCGGCAGATCTCCACGGCCTCGCGCGGGAGGGTCGCCAGCGCAGGCTCATGGACCGTGTCGATCCTCGTCAGTGGACCTGCCACCGCGTAATCGATCACCCTTGTCATGCCGGGCATCGTAGGCGGCACCACCCAGCTTTGCTGTCCCCCTGCCCAACGCGACCGCCTCGCGAGCATTGCCGGGGACTTGGCGCCGTGCCTGGCGGCGAGGGACCAGTTCATGCATCAGAAGAGCTATCCACGGATACTGGACCGGCCCCACGACATCCGCGTCTGCCCCGATCCGCGCGTTACAGAGCGTCATGTGGAGTGAAGAGAGCTGCACGAGCCACCGCAGCTTGGGCCTGCAGGGGACGCGGGCGACGGTGCTGACCGTGTCGGCCTGAGCCTGGGCGGCCGGCTGCGGGGTGGGCGCGCTGATCACCAGGCGCAGGGCGCGTAGTCCTTCAGGAAGCAGCCGTACAGGTCTTCGC
>NZ_JBIAKG010000033.1:1639-3298 GCF_042872345.1 Micromonospora sp. NPDC005299 | reverse complement strand
GCCTGTGGGTTGTGGGTTGGTCGTTTGTTGAGAATTGCACAGTGGACGCGAGCATCTTTGTGGTCAAGTTGTCAAGGGCGAACGGTGGATGCCTTGGCACCAGGAGCCGATGAAGGACGTGGGAGGCCGCGATAGGCCTGGGGGAGCTGTCAACCAAGCTGTGATCCCAGGGTGTCCGAATGGGGAAACCCGGCACCAGTCATGTGGTGTCACCCACACCTGAACACATAGGGTGTGTGGGGGGAACGCGGGGAAGTGAAACATCTCAGTACCCGTAGGAAGAGAAAACAACAAGTGATTCCGTGAGTAGTGGCGAGCGAAAGCGGATCTAGGCTAAACCGGCTGCGTGTGATACCTGTCAGGGGTTGCGTGGTCGGGGTTGTGGGACCCTGCTGAACAAGCTGACACTTGTTCGAGAAGTTACAAAGTCAGTGGCTAGTCGAACAGTCTGGAATGGCTGACCGTAGACGGTGATAGTCCGGTAGGTGAAAGTTGCTGACCTTCTGTGGGTGTTCCCGAGTAGCGGCGGACCCCTGAAATCTGCCGTGAATCTGCCAGGACCACCTGGTAAGCCTAAATACTTCCTGGTGACCGATAGCGGACGAGTACCGTGAGGGAATGGTGAAAAGTACCCCGGGAGGGGAGTGAAATAGTACCTGAAACCGTTCGCCTACAATCCGTCGGAGCCTTGCGGGGTGACGGCGTGCCTTTTGAAGAATGAGCCTGCGAGTTAGTGGCATGTGGCGAGGTTAACCCGTGTGGGGGAGCCGTAGCGAAAGCGAGTCTGAATAGGGCGTTTTCAGTCGCATGCTCTAGACCCGAAGCGGAGTGATCTAGCCATGGGCAGGCTGAAGCGCGGGTAAGACCGCGTGGAGGGCCGAACCCACCAACGTTGAAAAGTTGGGGGATGACCTGTGGTTAGGGGTGAAAGGCCAATCAAACTCCGTGATAGCTGGTTCTCCCCGAAATGCATTTAGGTGCAGCGTCGCGTGTTTCTTGCCGGAGGTAGAGCACTGGATGGTCTAGGGGGCCCACAAGCTTACCGAAATCAGCCAAACTCCGAATGCCGGTAAGTGAGAGCGCGGCAGTGAGACTGCGGGGGATAAGCTTCGTAGTCGAGAGGGAAACAGCCCAGATCACCAGCTAAGGCCCCTAAGCGTGTGCTAAGTGGAAAAGGATGTGGGGTCGCATAGACAACCAGGAGGTTGGCTTAGAAGCAGCCACCCTTTAAAGAGTGCGTAATAGCTCACTGGTCAAGTGGTTCCGCGCCGACAATGTAGCGGGGCTCAAGCACACCGCCGAAGCTGTGGCATTCACATTTCAACCTCGCTTGGACTTGATTCCTTGTGCAGGTGTGTGGATGGGTAGGGGAGCGTCGTGCCGCGAGTGAAGCAGCGGGGTGACCCAGTTGTGGACGCGGCACGAGTGAGAATGCAGGCATGAGTAGCGAAAGAAGGGTGAGAAACCCTTCCGCCGGATGACCAAGGGTTCCAGGGCCAGGCTAATCCGCCCTGGGTGAGTCGGGACCTAAGGCGAGGCCGAGAGGCGTAGTCGATGGACAACGGGTTGATATTCCCGTACCCGCGAAAGAGCGACCCTGACGAACCTCGTTGTGCTAACCACCCGAACCGCGGATGACCTTCGGGTCTGAAGCGGGGA
>NZ_JBIAKG010000033.1:0-1543 GCF_042872345.1 Micromonospora sp. NPDC005299 | reverse complement strand
GGAGCGTGGGAACCTGACGGGTAGTAGTCAAGCGATGGGGTGACGCAGGAAGGTAGCTGAGCCCGGCCGGTGGTTGTGCCGGGGTAAGCGTGTAGGCCGTGCCGTAGGCAAATCCGCGGCGCATATAGGCTGAGACGTGATGCCGAGCCGATTCAGGTGAAGTCAGTGATCCTATGCTGCCGAGAAAAGCCTCTAGCGAGTTCTTAGCGGCCCGTACCCCAAACCGACACAGGTGGTCAGGTAGAGAATACCGAGGCGATCGGGCGAACTGTGGTTAAGGAACTCGGCAAATTGCCCCCGTAACTTAGGGAGAAGGGGGGCCGGAGACGTGAAGCCCCGCGCGGGTGGAGCGTTGTATGGCCGCAGAGAGCAGGGGGAAGCGACTGTTTACTAAAAACACAGGTCCATGCGAAGAAGTAATTCGATGTATATGGACTGACGCCTGCCCGGTGCTGGAACGTTAAGGGGACCTGTTAGTCCGTAAGGGCGAAGCGGAGAACTTAAGCGCCAGTAAACGGCGGTGGTAACTATAACCATCCTAAGGTAGCGAAATTCCTTGTCGGGTAAGTTCCGACCTGCACGAATGGCGTAACGACTTCCCCACTGTCTCAACCACAGGCCCGGCGAAATTGCACTACGAGTAAAGATGCTCGTTACGCGCGGCAGGACGGAAAGACCCCGGGACCTTTACTATAGCTTGACATTGGTACTTGAGTTAGCTTGTGTAGGATAGGTGGGAGCCGGTGAAGTCCATACGCCAGTATGGGTGGAGGCAATCTTGAAATACCACTCTGGTTGATTTGGGTATCTAACTTCGGACCGTTATCCGGTTCAGGGACAGTGTCTGGTGGGTAGTTTAACTGGGGCGGTTGCCTCCTAAAGGGTAACGGAGGCGCCCAAAGGTTCCCTCAGCCTGGTTGGCAATCAGGTGTTGAGTGCAAGTGCACAAGGGAGCTTGACTGTGAGACTGACAGGTCGAGCAGGGACGAAAGTCGGGACTAGTGATCCGGCACTGGCATGTGGAAGCGGTGTCGCTCAACGGATAAAAGGTACCCCGGGGATAACAGGCTGATCTTCCCCAAGAGTCCATATCGACGGGATGGTTTGGCACCTCGATGTCGGCTCGTCGCATCCTGGGGCTGTAGCAGGTCCCAAGGGTTGGGCTGTTCGCCCATTAAAGCGGTACGCGAGCTGGGTTTAGAACGTCGTGAGACAGTTCGGTCCCTATCCGCCGTGCGCGTAGGATACTTGAGAAGGGCTGTCCCTAGTACGAGAGGACCGGGACGGACGAACCTCTGGTGTGCCAGTTGTCCCGCCAGGGGCACGGCTGGTTAGCTACGTTCGGAAGGGATAACCGCTGAAAGCATCTAAGCGGGAAGCTCGCTTCAAGATGAGGTATCCCACCCACTTTGTGGGGTAAGGCCCCCAGCTAGACGACTGGGTTGATAGGCCGGAAATGTAAGCCCGGTAACGGGTTCAGTTGACCGGTACTAATAGGCCGAGGACTTGACTACTAAGCTGCTACGCGTCCACTGTGCAACTC
>NZ_JBIAKG010000032.1:0-7773 GCF_042872345.1 Micromonospora sp. NPDC005299 | reverse complement strand
GCTCGGTATCGACGCTCCGCCCGCCCAGCGGGTCGCGGCTGCGTTCACCGAACTCGCCCGGGCGATCTGACACGAGAACCAACCCTCGGGCCTCAGTCGATCCAACAACGCAACAACACCTGCTCGCCTCCGACCTGAATGCCTTGGACGTCAGCGGATGCTGCGACCTTTGCCGAGAGCGCGTTGTAAGCGAGTCGTCACGATGGCCGCCACGTTGCCCGTAGGGCGGCTGCGAGGATGGAACGCAACTGTGACCGATGGCAGCCGGCCTGGCGGCGCAGTACTATCGTCAGGCTCTGAATCGCCGGCTACGGGCGGAGTAGGAGCGCAGGGCCCGGAGGAAGTCGATCTTCCGGAAGCCGGGCCAGCAGGCGGGGTCGTAACCGAGCTGAGAGGCAGGGGACGGCAACCGATGGCAACAGGTGATGCGCCGCAGCCACGTTCACGCCGAGGAGTCAAGGCCATCCTCCAGGCGGGGGTGGTCCATCTGCTCGGATGCGGGCAGGTTGGTGAGGCAACCCGTAAGCCTTGATACTTGCCGGATGGCCGAGTTGACCCGATGGACTATTCATGGTGAGCGGGTGGTGGACGACACCCGGCGGGCACGGTTGAGCATCGCCTCGGTGGAACTGCCCGACGGCGTCCGGTTCGAGCAGTATGTGATCCGCGCGCCCCGCTCAGCCATGGTCGCCGTCCTCGACAACCGGCAGCGTCTGCTACTGATGCGGCGGCACCGCTTCGTCTTCGACCGATGGGTGTGGGAGTTGCCCGGCGGCTACGTCGATGACCAGGAAGAACCAGCGGTGTGCGCAGTACGGGAGGTGGAGGAGGAAACCGGCTGGCGTCCGAGCGGCGTGGAGCCGTTGTTGACCTTCCAGCCTTGGGTGGGTACCGCCGACGCGGAGAACATTTTGTTCCTGGCCCGCAGCGCGGAGCACATCGGCGCGCCGACGGACGTCAACGAGGCCGAGCAGGTCACGTGGATTGCGCTCAGCGAGGCGCGTGAGTTGGTCAACATGGGTGAGATCGTCGGGGCGGGCACGGTGATCGCAGTGCTGGAGCTGGTCGCGCGCCAGGTGCGCGGCGAGCTGTAAAGGTCACCGCTGGGTGCCGAGGGAGGCGTCGACGCGGCTGACGAACTGCCGTACTACGGGCTGCTGCCGGTGGGGCGCGAGCTGAGCCTGCAGGTCGCGCACGTAGGCCACGGCTCGCGATGAGCGGAGTTGCGTGGTGAGCGTTAGGGCTTCCGTACCGATCGCGCAGGCGCGCTCAGGCTCGCCCCGTTGAACCTGCACGGAGGCGAGTAGCGCCAGGTTGAAGGCTTTGCCGCGGACGAAGCGCTCGTCCATCTTGAGTGACCGGCTGGCGAAGCGTTCAGCGGGCAACGCCTTGCCCAGGGCGTGGAAGCAGTGGGCGAACTTCGCGGACAGGTAAGCCTCATCGAAGTATCCGAGCCATTGAGGGCTACCGCTGCGGTCGGCCCTATCGAGGGCCTGTTCGGCCTGGTGCAGGGCTTTAGCACAGGCCGTCTCATCGCGAGCGGTGGCATGGGCGTGCGCTTCCATCACGTACGCCTCGGCGGTCAGGACGGCCAGCCCGGCGCGTTGGGCGGTCCGTCGCGCGGCGCGGGCGAGGTCGATGCCGGTGGCGGAGTGGCCGAGGTAGGTGGACTGGTGGCTCATCGCGGCCAGGATTTCCGCGCCCAGGCCGGCGTCGTCGGCGGCATGCGCGAGGTCCAGTGCCAGGGTCAGCTGGCGCTGAGCGATGCCGTGTTCCGCCAGGTCGTACGCCTGCCATCCCGCGAGTTGCACCAGCTCGGCCGTCGCGCTGAGCAGGCTGCGACCCGTGATCGCGTCGTACCGACCGTCGTTCAGCAGCGGGGCCACCTCTTGGTGGACATAGCGGGACACGGCGTCGCGGGCATGGCCACCGCCGTACTGGTTGTCGAGTCGCCGATAGGTCGTGGTCATTTCACGAATGGTGTCGATGTCGGGTTGACCGACGGCGCGACGGCCGGACGTGTTGACCGGCTGCCGTAAGGGTGCGGTGAACCAGCGCAGTGCGGGGAGGGTGTAACCCGCCGAGGCGAAAGTCGCCTGGCGGATCATGTCTCTGCGGTTCACATCGCTTTCCCAGATCTCTACTGCGGCGCGCAGGTCGTCGCGCCAACATCGGTCGACCGGCGTGTCACTCTGCCGCGGCGCGGCTGTGCGCGCCATGCCTTGATGACATGGCCAGCGAGCGGGTGCCAAGCCCAGCGCCATCCGAGACTCGTCGGGCATATCGAGTCCGTCTGCCACGCGCTCCAGCACCTCAATCGAAGTGATCTTCCGGCCCGCCATGACCCGACTTACGTAACCCTGTTCCAGGCCGACGGCGGCGCCGATCCGAGTCTGACTCGCGCCGGTCAGCCGACTGAGCCTGCGGAACAGCGCGCCGATGTCTCGCCTGCTCAGCGACTCGCAGACGGCCTTGTCGAACCACACGTTTACGGGGATCCGAAGCGGACCGAGCAGCACAGCCGGCTCCCCTCTCAGTAGATGGCTACCGAAGGTGTCTGCTCCGCAGCCTAAGGCGGTGACCGGGGGTGGTCGAGAGGCGTCATGTCACCGTGACATGACCTGCGGACATGGTGGCGGACCCGTCTCGGCGAGACGGTGCTGGCATGACGTTCAAGTGTGGAATCCGAGCCATCCGGCCGAATCGGCGGACGCTGGGCAGGCCGACTAGATGAGACGGAACCCGCCAGCGACGACGCGCAGGTTGTCCTACGCCGAGTACCTGGCCGCAGCCGCGATGACCTTGGCACGGAGGCATCGGCCGGTGTGGTCCTGGCGACGGTGGCGAAGGGTTTGTCGCTGCGGCGCCGAGTTGCCCTGCAGAGCCCAGCACCGCATCCCGATCGGTCGTGCGCACTGGCCAGGGGAGGAGCAGTGACGGGCCTGGAACAGCGCATCGTGGGCGTGCGCCTGCGTGGCCTGGACGGCATGTGCACCGGCTGCCAGGCGTGGTGGGCGCGGCTCGTGCCGTACCCGTGTTGGCAGGTGGAATGGGCGGCCGGCCGGCAGGCGCGGCACCTGACAGCGGCGGTGCTCGGAGGTCGCGCGTGATCACTCACGACCCAGTGCTGCCGTTGTGGAGTTGCGGTGGCTGTGGCGGGCCGTGGCCGTGCGGGACTCGGCGGCGGGAGCTGCGCGCGGAGTTTGCCGAAGCCCCGATGTCGCTCGCGCTCTATATGGGTGCGCAACTGGCCCCGCACCACCTCGGGATGTCTTCCTCGTCCCCGGCGCTCGTCAGTGCCGTCGATAGCGGTCAGGGACCTGGACGAGGGTGGCAGCCCCCTGCGCAGAGCAGGACCAGGACACCCGCTCCGGCCAGCACACAGACAGGTGCCGAAGAGCCGCCGTCCTCCGCCGTCGCCGAAGACCCACCACGGGACGTGGCACCAGCCGCTGCCCGATCGGCGGACGCCGGGGCCGGTTCGGGTCGGCCTGGCAGTGAGAGCAGCCGCTGTCGCGCCGCCTGTCCGTTGTCCAGCCAGAACGTCTCAGGCCGCAGTTCGTCGTCGTGCTGCGACCGGTTGCCTCCGTACGCATTCGCGCCCTTAGGACGTACCCGTGTTGCGAAAGTTCGGTGTTCGCCGATGTAGGACATAGATAGGCGCCACACATGCTCCCAGAGGAGTCGCTTCATGCCTCGGACCATTCCGCCCCTGATCGCCGGCGTCCTTGCCGCCGCGCTCGTCGCGCCGGTCGCACCGGCGCA
Source organism: Micromonospora sp. NPDC005299 (assembly GCF_042872345.1). Taxonomy (NCBI): domain Bacteria; kingdom Bacillati; phylum Actinomycetota; class Actinomycetes; order Micromonosporales; family Micromonosporaceae; genus Micromonospora; species Micromonospora sp. NPDC005299. The sequence continues at coordinate 4,008 of NZ_JBIAKG010000032.1, read as the reverse complement.
GGCGAGCAACCCACTCGCCCCGATATCCAGTTCCCTGGCGCGGACGCTGACGACAGCCTCCGGCACGATCCCGGTGTTTGTGCACGGTACGAGCATCGGCGCCGCCCGGCAGGCGGCCGCCGACACCGGCCTCAAACTCATCACAACCTGGAACAAGATCGGCGTCGCGGTTGCGCGCGGCACCGCCGAGCAGATCGCGGCCGTTCGCGGTCATGCCGGTGTCACGTACGTCGAAGGTGACCAGCCGCTGCGGCCGTACCTGTCGACCTCGAACGTCGCTACCCGAGGCGAGCAGGCGCGCGCAGAGCTGCGCGACGGACAGGGACGGCCGGTCGACGGCCGCGGTGTGTCGGCGGCGATCATCGACACGGGCGTGGACGGCACGCACCCGTTCTTCCGCAACGCGGACGGTACCAGCGCAGTGAAGCTCAATCTGAAGAACATCTGCGGCCCGCTCACCGACCTGGGTCTGCCGCTCCCGCTCCCCAACGACTCGTGCTTCCTCGACCTGACCGCGACCAACGACACCGACACGCTGTCGGCCGGCGGGCACGGCACACACGTCGCGGGGATCGTCGCCGGGCGAGACACGACGCTCACCGACGGCACCCGGCTGCACGGCGCTGCCCCTGACGCCACGCTGATCAGCCTGTCGGTCGGCGCGGGACTCAGCATCTTCGGCGCGGACAGCGCGCTGAACTGGGTGCTCGACCACCACCTGAACCCGTGCGCGGGCTGCCCACCGATCAAGGTGAGCAACAACTCGTACGGCCCCAGTGGCGGCGGGGCGTTCGATCCGAACTCGGCGACCACCAAGTTGCAACGGGCGCTGGCCGCCGAGGGTGTCGTCACCGTCTGGGCGGCCGGCAACGACGGCCCGGACAACACCGCCACCAACCCTCCGGGTCAGGACCCCACTCCGGGCATCCTCATGGTCGCCTCATACGACGACCATGGCACTGGCACCCGCGACGGTACCGTGTCCACGTTCTCCAGCCGCGGGGCGGCGGGACACCCGGAGACCTACCCGGACGTCTCGGCACCCGGATCGAACATCACCTCGGCCTGCCGGCCATACCTGCTGATCTGCTCGACCGGACTGGACCCGCACAACGGCCCCGGGCCCCTGGACCTCGGCACGTTCAACACGATCAGCGGTACCTCCATGGCAACCCCGCATGTCGTGGGCATCGTCACCCAGCTGTTCCAGGTCGCACCGAACGCGACCCCGGCCCAGGTCGAGGACGCGCTCAAGACCACGGCGTACAAGTTCACGGACGGCGCGGCCTACCAGACCGTCGGGCCCTACACCAGCGCAGTCGACAAGGGAACCGGCCTCGTCGACGCGTACGCCTCGGCGGTCCTGCTGGGGGCGAGACCTGCCTGACGGCTGATCAGCTCCACGGCGCAGCAGCGAGTTCAGCCGGCAGCGTCACCGACGCTGCACCCGCCCGGGCTGCCCGCCTAGCAGCACGCGGGGGTGACCATGAGCGAGCCGGAGATCCTGCCGTGGGACCGGCATCGCCGCGAGCCCGAGAAGGCGTACGGGTACGTCGCCCTGTACCGCGACCTGGGCCGCACCCGCACCGTCGCGAAGGTCGCCGAGCAGGTCCACAACAGCCGGGACTACCTCCACAAGCTGGCCACCACCTGGAAGTGGGTGCAGCGGGCCGTGCCCCCGGCTCTGGCTATCAGCAACAGCCCGGAGAATCTCCGGGGCTGTTGGCTGTCGCCAGAGCCGGGGGCGCGCTTCTCTGCCGGCGGCCGGTCAGAGACGGCGTCCTCGGCGAAGGTGAACAGGCCGGCGTCGAACGTGATCGTCTTCAGCTTCGCGCCCTCGGCACATCGAAGTAGACGTTCGCCTTCACCGAGTTGCCAGGGTTGATCTCGTCGAGGAAACCCTGCCCGTCGGTGTTGCCGTAGATCCCGGCCTCGCCGTCGGCCTCGTACTCCCGACCGGTGGCGTCCTGGGCGGTGAGGGTGCCGTGGGCGTGGAAGGTGTGCGCGCTCTTCGTGACGTTCTTGACGGTCAGGTTGACCTTGCAGAAGGTGCCCTGCGCCTTGGTGCTCAGGAACGGGCTGCCCACCTGGGAGATCCCGCACTTGACGCCGTTGACGGTGAACTCGAAGTCACCGCCACGCACCTTGCCGCCGACGCCGAAGGTCTTCGGCTTGGCCGGGTCCGGCGCCACGGTCGTCTTCGCCGGCTCCGGCTTGACCGGTGTGGGGGCTGACGTGCTCGGCCCGCGGACGGCGGCGTGCACCGTTTCGCGGAGCACGCTGTCCCGGTCGGCGGGCTGGCCGGATTCGGCGAGCACCTCCTCCAGGCCGTCGGCCAGCACCACGATCCGGTTCTCCAACCACAGCCGCCGCCACACCTTGTCGGCCTCGCCGGCGGCGTGCAACTGGCTGTCGATCGTCTTCTGGAACTGTTCGAGGGCGAGCTGGTGGAAGTTCAGCTTCGCCGGGTCCGTGACGGTGCGCAGGTCGATCCCGACCGGCACGACGTCGCTGGCCATCAGCATCTCCGCGAGACGCACCAGGGTCGCGGTCTTGCCAGTGCCGATGCCGCCCACCAGCAGCAGCGGCCGCCGACGGTGCTCGTCGCGGAGCCGCTGGACCATCAGCTCGCACAGTTCGTCCCGGCCCACGACGCAGCTCGCTCTGCTGTCGTATTCGGCGGTGGGAACCACCATCCGAAGACTGCGCAGGGCGTTGCGGTCGTACCAGTGACGGACTGGGACGTATCGCCAGAACAGGAATACCGCGAGGCCCAGCGCCAGGATGAGCGGCCCCTTGACGAAGCCCTCCACCTGTCCGCAGTAGTACGACCTCGGCTGGTCCCCCGCACACCACTTCGACATCCGCAGGAAACCGGGCTCGCTGTTGAGGACCGTCAGGACCAGGGAGAAGACGGTCCACACCACGAGCACCCCGGCGGGGGCGTGCCCGCGTCGCACGCGGGTACGCCGCGGCCCCGGGGACTGGCTGGGCGTCGAGGTCAGCCTTCCAGGTCGACCTCGAGTTCCACCGCCACGTCGTCCCGAACCTTGAGCGCGCCGAGAAGAGCGGAGTACGGCTTGATGCCGTACGACGACTGGGTCACGGCGGTGGCGGCGCGGTAGCGGGTGGCTGTCACCTCGCGCACCTCGACGTCGATGGGGGCGGCGACCCCGTGCAGAGTGAGCATCCCGCTGATCGTGGCATGGTCCTCGCCGGTGACGATGCGGGTGGACTCGAAGGTGGCCGTTGGGTGACGACCCACGTCCAGCGTCCGCCGGGCTTTGTTCTCGATCTCGCCCCGCTCCTTGTCGGACAGCGGTCGGGCGCCACCGGTGCCCTCCCGTACGGCCAGCGACCCCAACTCGACGCGGGCGGTCGCCGTGGCGTCGGCGGGCCCGGTATCGGGAACGTCCAACTCCAGCGACCAGTCAGTCACCTCGATGGTCAGGTCGTGTCCCACGGTCGACCCGACGCCCGTGCGGCCGGTGCGCAGCAGCATGCGCCCGTTGTGCGGGCCGAACCGCAGCCGTCCGGTTCTGATTGCCACCCGCGCAGCGTATGTGGAATCACGACCGCCCACGTCGGCGTCAGGCAATTCATTGGTTCGATCGCCGGTCCGGCGCTGTCTGCGAGTCGAGGGTCAGTCGTGGGGCGGGATCTTGCAGCCAAGGCATTCCGCTCGGCCGCGGATGCGTCGCTGACCAGCCGTGCGGTCACTGCTCGCGTCGCACTGGCGCGAGCGGTGGGATCTTGCCAGCATGATCATCCGCAGGTGATCATGCTGCGTCACCGGTGTGCAAAGGGGCTAACGTCACAGCTGGAGGATCGGCGGGCATACCTGCACCGCGGCGGTGAATCGCCACTACGAGTTCGACTGGTGTTGTTGCGTTGTTGGATCGACAGACGGGTTTGAGGCCCGAGGGTTGGTTCTCGTGTCAGATCGCCCGGGCGAGTTCGGTGAACGCAGCCGCGACCCGCTGGGCGGGCGGAGCGTCGATACCGAGC
>NZ_JBIAKG010000031.1:0-9972 GCF_042872345.1 Micromonospora sp. NPDC005299 | reverse complement strand
TCCCTCCGGCCGACCCGGCTGGACCGGTGGTGCGTGGTCCGGGGGGTGTAACGACCGGCGGGGCCGGGTCATTCCGGCCGGGGCTGGCTCACCTGCGGGCGGGCTGCTGCGCGGTCTGCCATGTACAACGACCCCACCCCCGGCATGATTCCGCCCTGGCGGTGGCGCGGACCACCCGACACCACCGCCGAAACCGGACACCCGCGCCGGAACCCGTCGCCGCGAATCGGGCATTCACCCCACCCGGGCATCCCGAAGCCAATCCTCTCGGCGGCACGATCGACCGCGTCCGCGTCCGGGTGCGCCCGCGGCCGACTCCCTTCCCGAAGATGGCGGGATCGGCCGGGTCGGACATCGCCACCGGGGCGGCCTTCAGTGGTCACGGAGAGGCGGTTCGGGATCTTGGAGACTTAGCGTTCGCCAGGAACGGCAAGTCACCAAGATCCGACCGGGGGAGTCGAGCCACCGTCGGCCCAGAGCGGACGAATGGCGCACAGGGGACGGTCCCCGACGCGCTCGCCGGCATCGTCGACGACGTCGACCAGGCCCTTACCTCGTGGCGGAGACGATGGCGGATACCGCCGGGTCGAAGTCGGGCGGAAGGGGCAGGTCGGCGCGCGCGGAGGGGGCGGCGTGTGGGTGGAACGCCATCGAGGTCACCGTGCCCGAAGACGTCCATATCGGTGCGGGCGCCGAAGCTCAGGGCGCCGTGAGGAGGGCGAGGAGGGCGTCGCGGGCGGTGCGGACGGCGGCACGGGACTCCTCGCTGTGGTCCAGGGCGTCGAAGCCGTGCCGGCCGCCCGGTACCGGCACGATCCGCACCGGCGCCCCCCGACGCGTCGCTGCGGCGGTGAACGCTTCGCTGGTGGCGGCGATCTCCGGGCGTTCCCGGCCGGGCAGGGTGAGCACGAGCGGCGGCGGGTCGCCGGCCTGGTCGAGCGCGTCGAGCGGCCGGAAGCGCGGGTCGATCGGTGGCCCGCCGGGCAGGGGCGCGAGCAGCGGATACGTCGCGGCGAGCCCGCGCAGCCACGGGGGCGGGTCGCGCAGCCAGTCGGCCAGTAGCAGGCCGCTGCCGGAGAAGAACCAGAGCGCCAGCCGATTCGGGTCGACGCGGGGGTCGGCGCGGAGCAGGTCCGCCGTGCCGGCGATCCGAGCGGCGGCGGTCGGCAGGTCGTCGGGGGTGTGCAGGGGGAGTTGGGGCATCGCGGCGAGCACGCCCTGCTCGGCGAGGAGCGCGCCGTACCCCTGGTAGAGCAGCCATTCCCTGGGGTCGGGTGCGCCGGGCGGCAGTGGGCCGCCGTGCACCAGGACGACCGCGGGTCGGGGGCCGTCGCCGGTCGGCAGGTAGAGGTCCACGTCGCCGTGCCGCTCGACCGGGGCCGGCGGTGGATCGAGGATAAACTGTGTCTCCCAGAAACTGTTTTCCATGTCGCTCATCGTAGGCGAGGTCGCCCGGTCCCCGCTGCCCCCGCCGGGCTCCACAGTGGGCGTGCCACCATGTCGGGCATGGAGATCTGGAACAACCCGTCCTGCTCGAAGTGCGCCGCCGCCCGTGCCTCGCTGGACGAGGCGCGGGTGCCCTACCGGCTGCGGGCGTACCTGACCGAGCCGCCGAGTGCGGACGAGGTGACCGAGGTGCTGCGCCGGCTCGGCGCACGGGCGTGGGACATCTGCCGCACCGGCGAGCCGGCCGCGACCGCGCTGGGCATGGCGGACTGGCCCCGCGACGACGCCACGGAGCCGCGCTGGATCGCCGCGATGGTCGCCCACCCCGAGCTGATCCAGCGCCCCATCCTGCTGCTGGACGACGGCAGCGCGCTGGTCGGTCGTACCCCGGAGGCCCTGGACGAGGCGGTGCGCCGCAGCGACCGGTGAGCGCGCGGTGGGTCAGGAAGCCCGGTCGCCGGCCTTCGCGTGCCGCTCGCGCAGCCGGTCCCGGATCTCCTCCGGGGTGTACGCCCGGCGCCGCCGTTCCGCCCGCGCCACGACCACGCCGGTCGCCGCGACGCCCGCGAGGCCGGCCAGTCCGAGCAGCTTCCACCACCGCATCCGTTGCCGCTTCGGCATAGGGTGATCCTCCATGAGCATCAGCCTGGACGAGGCGGTGGAGCTGACCCGCACCGGCGACCTGTGGGTCTTCCGCGGGCGCAGCGTGCCGGACCGCGCCATCCAGATCACTACCAACAGCCCAGTCAACCACGTGGGCATGGCGGTGGTGCTCGACGACATGCCGCCGCTGATGTGGCACGCCGAGCTGGGCCGTTCGCTGCCGGACATGTGGACCGGCACCCACCAGCGCGGAGTGCAGCTGCACGACCTGCGGGACGCGGTCTGCGTGTGGGCCAACCGCTACGGCCAGCGGGCCTGGCTGCGCCAGCTCGAACCGTCGGCGGACACCACGATGGAGGAGGCGGTGCTGCGGACCGTGGCCCGCCTCGACGGCACCCCGTTCCCGTCCACCGCGCAGCTCGCCTGGCGCTGGGCCCGCGGCCGGGTGCCGAACCTGCGCCGCGGCCGACCCTCCATCGCCGACGGTGGCGGTGTGCCGGTCCGTGACCGGGCGCTGGAGACCGCGTACTGCGCGGAGGTGGTGGCGGTGACCTACGAGGCGATGGGGCTGCTGCCCGCCGGTCGCCGCCCCAACTGGTACGACCCGGGGCGGTTCTGGAGCGGCGACGACCTCGACCTCACGGGCGGCCAGCTCGGTGCGGAGATCGAGGTACGCATCCCGCCCCGCTGACCAGGTTTGCCGGGCCCGCCGTCCGGCAATGGAGACGGGCGTGACGGCTTCCACGGACCTCGACACGCTCGCCGACTTCTTCGACCGGTACGGCGTGGCGCTGACCACCGCCGACGTGCCCGCCATCGCCGGCTGTTACGCGCTGCCGGGGCTGGTGGTCGCCGACACGTACAGCTTCACGTTCGCCTCGCCGGCGTCCGTGGCGCTCAGCTTCGTCGGCGCGGCCCCCGACTACCAGGAGCGGGAACTGGTCGCCGCCCATGCGCTGATCGAGGACGTGCAGCAGGTCTCCGCGTTGCTCACCGAGGTGGCCGTGCGCTGGGAGTTCCTGGACAGCCAGGGCCGGGCGGTGCCCGGCGAGCGCTACCGCTACCTGCTGCGGGCCACCGACGACGGCCCGGCCATCTGCACCGTCATCCGCACCGCCTGACCGCGGCGTGACGGGGTGGTTGCCCGTCGAGGGGCACTCCATGATGGACGGTGCGGACGAATGTGCGCGACCCTGCCCGAATCCGAGCCATTGAGGAGTTCCCGTCGCCGAGCCCGGACAACGTAGCCGACGACGCGCTGCGACGTGTCGGATGCGGGCCGTGGCGACGGGCCGGCCGGCGGAGCCGGATCCGCGGCGCATGATCACCTGTTGGGGACCGGGCGCTTTCCGGCACTGTCCCCGATCGCTACGCTCGCCGACGGGGGACCGACAGGGGAGGGGTCATGTCCGGCACGCGACGCGCACGCCCGTCACCCGGCGCCGCCATCACGTCCTCGCCCTGGATCGTCGTCTCGATCGGCGTGATCGTCATGGTGGTGCTGCTGGTCGTGGCGCTGGGTGCGGTGCGCGGGCGGCGGACGTTCGCCGAGCCCCCGCCGCCGGACCCGACGATGTCGCTGCCCCAGGTGCCGGTCACCACCCCCTCCGCGCCGGGCGCGACCACCCGGCCGCCCGCGTCCGCCGCCGGGCCGGTGGTTCCCGGCCTGTCCCCCCGGTCCACGGTGCTTCCCGCCCGGCCGACGCCGCGCCCGTCGCCCAGCGCGGTCAGCCCCAGCAGCCGGCCGGCGCCACCGCCACCCGCCCCGTCTCCGGTTACCGGCCGCTACGGCGTGGTGAGCAGCTTCGACGGTGGCTTCGTCGGTGAGGTGCGGCTGGTCAACACCGCCGCCACGGCGCGGGGCTGGACGGTGCGGCTGGCCTTCCCGCGAGGCCGTCTCGTGGCCGTCTGGGTGAGCGGCGCCGAACAGGGCGACGGTCGCTTCACCGACGGCGTCCTCACCTACGAGAGCGGGGTCGACCTGGCACCCGGGGCGTCGGTGGCGCTGCAGTTCCACTTCGAGCGGACGGGGACGACCCGGCCGTCGAGCTGCGCGGTCGACGGCGCCACCTGCTCCGGTCTCTGATCCGCCACCTCGGTCGCGCGCTCGCCGGCCGCGGTCTGCCGTCTTTCGCAAGACCGCTGCTTTGTTGCGACTTGGTTTGCAAGGTATTGCAGAATGTTTCGGCGAGGGCTAGCGTGCGGGCGAATCAGCGACCAGAGAAAGGCCGTCGATGAAACCCCCGCCGATATCCCGCAAGGCACTGGCCGCCTTGGCCGCCTCCCTCGTGCTCACCCTCGTCGGCGTGCCGGTGGCCCTCCACCAGCTGGGTGCCGACGGCAGCGAGCGACCCGCCACCCCGGACGTGCTGGCCGCCGCGGGCGCCGCACAGTGGAGCCGGGAGCCGTCCGCCGAGGCGTTGCTGAAGGCCGGCAGCACCAGCGCGAAGGCCGAGCAGTTCTACTTCGTGCTGCCGGACCGCTTCGCCAACGGCGACAAGCGCAACGACACCGGCGGGCTGACCGGTGACCGGCTCAGCACCGGCCTGGATCCGGCGGACAAGGGCTTCTACCACGGCGGTGACCTCAAGGGCGTCGTCGACAGGATGGACTACATCCAGGGCCTCGGCACCACGGCCATCTGGCTCGCCCCGATCTTCAAGAACCGGCCCGTGCAGGGCGCCGGCGCGGACGTCTCCGCCGGCTACCACGGCTACTGGATCACCGACTTCACCCAGGTCGACCCGCACTTCGGCACCAACGCGGAGCTGAAGAAGCTGGTCGGCCTCGCCCACCAGCGGGGCATCAAGGTCTACCTGGACATCATCGCCAACCACACCGCGGACGTCATCCGCTACGCCGAGGACAAGTACGGCTACGTCGACAAGAAGACGTCCCCCTACACGGACACGCAGGGTCGGGCCTTCGAGGACCGCAACTACGCCGACGGCACCCGGGCGTTCCCGCCGGTCGACAGCACGTCGTTCCCGTACACCCCGACCTTCGCCACCGCCGCCGACGCCAAGGCCAAGGTGCCGGCCTGGCTGAACGACCCGACCATGTACCACAACCGGGGCGACTCCACCTTCGCCGGTGAGAACAGCGAGTACGGCGACTTCTTCGGCCTCGACGACCTCTGGACCGAGCGTCCCGAGGTGGTCCGCGGCATGACCGACATCTACGCGCAGTGGATCGGCAAGGCCGGCGTCGACGGCTTCCGCCTCGACACGGTCAAGCACGCCAACCTCGACTTCTGGCCGCAGTTCACCCGCGGCATCGACGCCGCCGCCGCCAAGGCCGGCAAGCCGGACTTCTTCATGTTCGGCGAGGTCTACAGCGCCGACCAGGAGGTCGAGTCGACCTACGTGCGGCAGGGCGGCCTGCCGGCCACCCTCGACTTCTCCTTCCAGGAGGCCGCGCGGGGCTACGCCGCCGCAGACGGCTCGGCCCGGGCGCTGGCGGACGTGTACGCCAAGGACGACCTCTACGTCGCGCGGGACACCGACGCCAACCGGCTGACCACCTTCCTCGGCAACCACGACATGGGCCGGATCGGCTCGTTCGTCGCGGCCGCCGGCGGTGACGACGCCAGTCAGCTCCGCCGCGACCAGCTCGCCCACCAGCTGATGTTCCTCACCCGTGGCCAGCCGGTCGTCTACTCCGGTGACGAGCAGGGCTTCACGGGCCCCGGCGGAGACAAGGACGCCCGGCAGGACATGTTCGCCAGCCGGACGGCGGACTACCTCGACGACGACCTGATCGGCACGACCCGCACCCACGCGAGCGACCAGTACGACACCAGCCACCCGCTCTACCGGACGATCGCCGAGCTGGGCCGGCTGCGGCAGGCCCACCCGGCGCTGCGGGACGGCATCCAGGTCACCCGCTACGCGGCGGACGGCCCCGGCGTCTTCGCCTTCTCCCGCGTCCTGCCGAAGGACCGCACCGAGTACGTCGTCGCGGTGAACAACGCCGCGACCGCCCAGACTGTCACCGTGGACACCTGGTCGGCCGGCGCCACCTTCACCGGCGTCTACGGCGGTGCGGCCGCCGCGAGCGCCGGCGCCGACGGCAAGCTGGGCGTGACCGTGCCGGCGATGTCGGCCGTGGTGCTCAAGGCCGACCGGGCGATTCCGCAGGCCGGCGCGGCCCCGGGCATCACCCTCACCGAGCCGGGCGAGGCGCCGGTGGCCACCAAGGCCGCCGTCACCGCGCAGGTCACCGGCGACCCCCTGGCGACCGTCACCTTCGCCGCCCGGGTCCCCGGCGGCAAGTGGACCCTGCTGGGCAGCGCGCACCGGGCCCCGTACACCGTCCACCACGACCTTGCCGGCCTGGCCGGCGGGACGAAGGTCGAGTACAAGGCCGTGGTCCGCGACGGCAAGGGCCGCGTCGCCACCGCCCGCACCACCGGCGTGGTCGGGACCCCGGCGCAGAGCGCATCCCGGGACTGGGCGGTCGTGCACTACCAGCGCCCGGCCGGGGGGTACGCCGACTGGGGCCTCTACGCCTGGGGCGACATCGACCCGGCGTACCAGACCGAGTGGCCCAAGGGGCAGCCGTTCGCGGGTGAGGACTCCTACGGCCGGTTCGCCTGGGTCAAGCTGAAGCCGGGCGCGAAGTCCGTCGGCTTCCTCGTGGTCGACAAGGACGGGAACAAGGACGTCGCCAACGACCGCACCATCGACGTGACGCAGACCGGCGAGGTCTGGGTCAAGCAGGGCGACCCGGCCCTCTACCCGACCCGGCAGGCCGCCACCGGCGAGCCCGACCCGCCGGTCGACCAGAACACCGCGGTCATCCACTGGCGCAAGGCCGACGGGAACTACGACGGCTGGGGCCTGCACCTCTGGGACGGCGCCGCCAACCCGACCGACTGGGGCAACCCGCTGAAGCCGGAGCGGATCGACGCGTACGGCGCGGTCTTCCGGGTGCCGCTCGCGGCCGGCGCCACCGGGCTGAACTACATCGTGCACTCCGGCGACGTGAAGGACCAGCCCGACGACCAGCGGCTGGACCTCACCACCACGGGCCACGAGATCTGGCTGCTGGCCGGGGTGAAGGGCCGGCTGCTGCCGCCGACCTCGTCCGGCGTCGCGAAGGACCTCGACATCACGAAGCAGAAGGCGCAGTGGATCGACCGGTCCACCGTGGCCTGGCAGACCGGACCGACCGACGGCAAGCGGTACGCCCTGGTGGCCGCCCCGGCCGGCGGGCTCGCGGTCGCCGACGGCGAGCTGACCGGGACGTACACCACGCTGCCGCTGCGGGCGGCGCGCAACGGGCTGACCGAGGCCCAACGGCAGGCGTACCCGCAGCTCTGGGCCCACCGCGCGTTCACGCTGGACCGCGCCGACCTGGCCAAGGTGCCCGCGGCGCTGCGCGGCCAGCTCGTGGTGACCGAGCGGGACGCCGAGGGCCACCTGCTCGGCGCCACCGGGGTGCAGATCCCCGGCGTGCTCGACGACGTCTACCGGGCCGCGACCGGCGCGAAGCTGGGCCCGACGTTCGCCGGCAAGGTGCCCACCCTGGCCGTGTGGGCGCCCACCGCCCGGAAGGTCGCGCTCCAGCTCTTCGACTCGCCGGCGGCCCAGCCGACGACGGTGTCGATGAGCCGCGACGACACCACCGGCGTCTGGTCGGTACGCGGCACGAAGGCGTGGCGCGGGAAGTACTACCGCTACCAGGTCGAGGCGTGGCAGCCGGCCGCGCAGAAGGTGGTCACCGCCGCGGTGACCGACCCGTACTCGCTGGCCCTCGCGCCGGACTCGACGCACAGCCAGATCGTCGACCTGGCCGACCCGTCGCTGGCCCCGGCCGGCTGGGCCGACCTGCGCAAGCCCGCGGCCGTGCCGTCGGCCAAGGCGCAGATCCAGGAGGTGTCGGTCCGGGACTTCTCCATCGCCGACGCCACCGTGCCGGCCGAGCGGCGGGGCACCTACCTCGCCTTCACCGACCCGAACACGGCCGGGATGAAGCACCTGAAGGCGCTCGGCGACGCCGGGGTCAACTACCTGCACCTGCTGCCCGCGTTCGACTTCGCCACCATCCCCGAGAAGCGGGCCGACCAGGCGCAGCCCGCCTGCGACCTGGCCGCGCTGCCACCGGACTCCGACGAGCAGCAGAAGTGCGTCGCGGCGGTGGCCGGGAAGGACGGCTACAACTGGGGGTACGACCCGCTGCACTACACCGTGCCCGAGGGCGGCTACGCCGTCGACCCGGCCGGGGCGAAGCGGACCACCGAGTTCCGGCAGATGGTCGCCGGCATCAACCAGGCCGGCCTGCGTGTGGTGATGGACGTCGTCTACAACCACACCTCGGCCGCCGGCACCGACCCGAAGTCGGTGCTCGACCAGGTGGTGCCGGGCTACTACCAGCGGCTGCTCGACGACGGCACGGTCGCCAACTCGACCTGCTGCGCCAACACCGCCCCGGAGCACGCCATGATGGGCAAGCTCGTGGTGGACTCCCTGGTCACCTGGGCGAAGGCGTACAAGGTGGACGGGTTCCGCTTCGACCTCATGGGCCACCACCCGAAGGCGAACATCCTGGCCGTCCGCGCCGCGCTGGACCGGCTGACCCTGGCCCGCGACGGGGTGGACGGCAGGAAGATCCTCCTCTACGGCGAGGGCTGGAACTTCGGCGAGGTCGCCGACGACGCCCGGTTCGTGCAGGCCACCCAGGCCAACATGGCCGGCACCGGCATCGGCACTTTCAACGACCGGCTCCGCGACGCCGTGCGCGGCGGCGGCCCCTTCGACGGCAACCCCCGGATCCAGGGCTTCGCGTCCGGGCTCTTCACCGACCCCAACGGCGACGACGTCAACGGTACGGCCGCCGAGCAGAAGGCCCGGCTGCTGCACCAGCAGGACCTGATCAAGGTGGGGCTGACCGGCAACCTGCGCGGCTACCGGTTCACCGACTCGGCCGGCCGGCCCGTCACCGGCGCGCAGGTGGACTACAACGGCTCGCCGGCCGGCTACACGGCGGCGCCCGGCGAGGCGGTCACCTACGTCGACGCGCACGACAACGAGATTCTCTACGACGCGCTGGCGTACAAGCTGCCGCAGGGGACCTCGGCGCAGGACCGGGCCCGGATGCAGGTGCTCGCCCTGAGCACCGTGGTGATGGGGCAGGGGACCGGGTTCGTGACGGCCGGCTCCGAGCGGCTGCGCTCCAAGTCGCTGGACCGCAACTCGTTCAACTCCGGTGACTGGTTCAACCAGATCCGCTGGGACTGCGCCCAGGGCAACGGCTTCGGCGCCGGCCTGCCACCCGAGCAGGACAACAAGGACAAGTGGCCGTACGCGAGGCCGCTGCTGGCCGACCCGAAGCTGGTGCCGGACTGCGCCGCGATCGACCTGGCCGACGCCCGGTACGCGGAACTGCTGACCATCCGGCGCTCCTCGCCGGTCTTCGGGCTGACCACCGCCGACCAGGTGCAGAAGCGGGTCGCCTTCCCGCTCTCCGGCGACCGGGAGACCCCGGGCGTGTTCACCATGACCCTGGACGCCCGCGGGCTCGGCGGGAAGTGGAGGTCGGTCACCGTGGTCTTCAACGGCACCCCGGACACGGCCACGCAGACCGTCACCGGCCTGCGCGGGGCGGACGTGACGCTGCACCCGGTGCTGAGGAACTCCGCCGACCCGGTGCTCCGGACGGCGTCCTTCGACCGGGCCGGCGGCACGTTCACCGTGCCGGCCCGCAGCGTGGCGGTCTTCGTCCAGAACTGACGCCGACGACGGTCCGGCCCCCTGCCACGAAGTGGCAGGGGGCCGGACCTGTTGCGTCGATCCGTACGCCGACCGTTGCTCAGTTGAAGCAGTCTTCGACGGTGTTGGCGCAGTTGGTGGGGTCGTTGTTGGTGATGGTGGACTTGTCGTCGAGCTTGACCTTGCCCTCGTTGTTGAGGATGCCGCCGGC
>NZ_JBIAKG010000030.1:10847-12574 GCF_042872345.1 Micromonospora sp. NPDC005299 | reverse complement strand
TCCCGGCCCTGGGTGTCGGCCGCCTCCGGTGGCTGGTCGAGCAGGTCGCGCAATGCGCGGACTGCTGCGTTGCCGCCGCTGGCGATCTGGCGGGCTGCGGTCAGCCGGGGCAGGTACGACGTCTCGTGCGCCATCATCCTGATCAAACTTGCTCCGCGACTCGGCCATCTCACCGCCTTCTTCAGGGACGCCTCCACGTTTCGAGGGAAACCTACAGCGTGTCCTTCGCCGATGACCCACACTTGCGGGGTGGAGCAGTATTGATCGCCACTTTGAGGAGCTTGCGATGTCCGAGCAGCCGTCTCCCGGAGCGGGAGCGGTGCGACTGATCTTCGAGTACGAAGGGGACACGGTGCGCCTGGTGTCCCAGGAAGCCGTCGACGTCGAGATCCCGCGCTTCGCACCGACCGAGCAACAGGCCGAACATTTCGTGGAGACCAGGGACGACAAGGGAAACCTGCTATCGCGGGTGCCCGTCCGGGGCGGATTCGTGCAAAGCACGGAGGTCTTCCCCGAGGACCACAACGAGCCGATCACCAGAGTCGACACCGAGGCTCGCGGGGCGTTCACCGTCGTGGTGCCAGCCCCGAGGGAGGCTGTGCGGGTCGCGGTCATGAGGGCGGGCAGACCTCCCGTCGACCTGTCCGGGGCCCCCGGGCTGACGCCGACGCCGGGCGGGTCGGAGGACGTGGAACTCGCCAACTTCCCTCTCGAGCGGCGGGGATAGTTATCATGACGACTGCAGATGGAACCGTTCAGGGAGCGACCCAGATCTTCGGGACGGCACCTCGAAACCGTGCCTTCACGATCGCGCTGCTGGGCGACGGTTTCACCGCCGCCCAGCAGACCGACTTCAACAACGCGTGCAGCGCCTTCGTGACGGCGCTGCGTGCCACGCCGCCGTACGACGAGCTCTCGCCGGCCATCAATGTCTGGCGGATCAACGTCACGTCCACCGACTCCGGCGCCGACGACCCGGTCAGCGGCGGCGGGACCGGCGCCACGGCACGCACCTACTTCGACTCCAGCTTTGGCGGCAACGGCATCCGCCGGCTACTCGTCTGCAACGCGACGACCGTCCTACTGACTGCTGCGGCGCAGGTGCCCGAATTCTCGGTGGCCGTCGTAGTGGTGAACTCGACGATTTACGGCGGCAGTGGTGGCTCCGTCGGCACCTACTCGCTGGCGGGTGGCGCGACAGAGATTGCCATCCACGAGATCGGCCACACCGCGTTCGGGCTGGCCGACGAGTACCCCTACTACGCGGGTGGTGCCGAGACCGGTCACGACCACCATCCTGCCGCCGAGCCGACGGAGCCCAACGTCACGATCAACACTAATAGGGCCACGCTGAAATGGGGCTGGGCGGTGGCGGCGGCGACCGCCCTGCCCACCATGAGCAACCCCTCCTGCAGCACGGTGGACTCGCGGCCAAGCACTGTTCCCACTGGAACGGTCGGGCTGTTCGAAGGTGCGCACTACTACCATTGCGGCGCCTACCGGCCCGAGTACGACTGCAAGATGCGCGCGCTCAGCGTCTCGTTCTGCGCAGTCTGCCGCCAGGTCATCCGCAACCGGATCAGACCGTTGATAGCGGCTCCCCCTGCGGTGGCGGATCCCACGGCCTACGCGTTCACGCATGAGGGTCGCAACCTGGCCGAGCAGCACAACTTGTTCCGGACCGAGGACGGTCACATCCACGCGTTGTGGTTCAACTTCGAGTCCGG
>NZ_JBIAKG010000030.1:0-10749 GCF_042872345.1 Micromonospora sp. NPDC005299 | reverse complement strand
GGTGGGAGACGCCTCGGCGTACGTGTTCACGCATGAGGGTCGCAACCTGGCCGAGCAGCACAACTTGTTCCGGACCGAGGACGGTCACATCCACGCGTTGTGGTTCAACTTCGAGTCCGGTTGGCACCACGAGGACCGGACCGCGATGCTGGGCGCGCCGCCCGCGGTGGGAGACGCCTCGGCGTACGTGTTCACGCATGAGGGTCGCAACCTGGCCGAGCAGCACAACTTGTTCCGGACCGAGGACGGTCACATCCACGCGTTGTGGTTCAACTTCGAGTCCGGTTGGCACCACGAGGACCGTAGCCTATGACCGAAGTCCTGACCTGGCCCATTTGGTCTACCGTGGCTAGCGCCCTCGCCTACCGGCTCAGCCACGCCTGGCGGGCCGGCCTGGCCGACCTCGGCGCGCAGCCCCGCTTCACCCGCCGCTACCGGCCGCAATCCAACGGCGAAGCTGAACGGTTCAACCGCACCCTGCTCGATGAATGGGCCTACGCCCGGCCCTACCCCAGCAACAGCGACCGCGCCCGGGGACTGTGGATTGCTTCTCTGTCAAGCTGCGACTGGTTGTCGGGTGACGAGGTCGGCGCGTAGCGCCTGATAGACGACGTCGGACAGGCGCCGCTTGAGGACGCGGAGGGCCTCGAGGCCACCGTCGCCGCCGGCTTTGCGGCGTGCGACGAGGTCTCGCGCTGGTGGGTGGCGGCGGGCTTGAATCATCGCGATGCGGTGCAGAGCGGCGTTGAGCTGGCGGTTGCCGGTGCGGCTGAGGCGGTGCCGGGCCCGATTCGACGACCAGACTGGCAGCGGCGCGGTGCCGTTGTGGCGGGCATAGGCGGCCGCCGACCGGAACCGGAGGACGCTGGCGGTTTCGCCGAGGATCTTCGCCGCAGTCAACGATGCGCAGCCGGGTAGGGCGATCAGCGTGGGCGCGAGTTGCTCGGTCAGTGTCTTGATCTCGGCCTCAAGAGCGTCGATCTCGATGCTCAGCTGACGGCATCGCTCGGTGATCGCAGCGGCGAGACGGGCGACGATGCCGGGCAGACCGGCGAGGCGCTGGCTGATCCGATTGAGGGTGCTGACGCGGTCCAACGATCGAGCCGGTGGGTCCCAGTCGGCGTCGAGTTCATGCAGGTGCCAGCGCAGCCGGTTGACCGCCCGGGTACGTTCGGCCAAGAGATCGTCGCGGTGGTCGACCAGGAGCCGGACCTCGCGGTCGGGCCCGTCCAGGTGCGCGACGGGCAGGTTGTCCTCGCGCAAGGCGGCGCGGGCGACGGCCAAGGCGTCGATCGGGTCAGACTTGCCGTAGGTGCGCGCGGCGTCGCGCACGTGGGCCATCAGCTTCGGCGGGACCCGGACGATGCGTTCGCCGGCGGCGAGCAGATCCTGCTCGAGGCGGCGGGTCATGTTGCGGCAGTCCTCGAGTGCCCAGACCCGGTCGGCGCCGTGTCTGCTTGCCCAGCGCAATAACGCCAGATGGTCTTTGCTGGTGGAGCCGCAGGTCCGCGTGGCGAGCTACCGACCGTTTACGTCGACGATGACCGCGGTGTGGGTGCGCTTGTGCGCGTCGATCCCGATGACCACCATGGGTGGTGTCTCCTTCTGACCGAGGGGATGCGGGCCGGTCGGTAGGCAGATCCCAGTCGGGCGCTGACACGCTCCTCTTAAGCCATACCGGCCGGTCCTTCAGGTCCGGCAGGCCGCAGAATTGAGGTTCCCCCGGTTCGTCGGAGGGTTGGTTACCTAGCGCCGGTCCTGTGGTTCGTTGGCGCCTCGAGGCTGGTCAGGCTGACAATTTCGTGCCCGTTCTATGGCGCTCCTACGGCATCGTCCCCTCAGCCTGGCGGCAGGGTGACTCGTGAACCATCGTCCGATGTCACCGATCGCCGGGCGGTGAAGATCGGGGCTGCTGCACCTGGGTGCGGGAAGGTCAGGTGCGGGACGTCCAGTTATTTGCGGTAGCGATCGGGCCTCCGCTGGCGCCGCTGCTGCGCGCGAGCTATCCACCAGCCGAGCAGGACGATGAGCAGAGAGACCCCGAGCTTGATCGATAGGGTCCAGATCAGCGCCGCTGAGCCGTTGCGGGACCAGTCCCACCAGAGCATGCCGCCGAGAGCGAGCAGGACGACGAGCGCCGCTGCCGCCAAGCGCAGGCCGACCGGTCTTGTCTGGGGCGAGAGGAGGGCAGCGGACGAGAACCCGGCCAGCAGTAGGAGGACTGCGAGGAGGGTCAGCCCGGTTGGGACTGCGGGCACCAGCAGAGTGACGGCCAGAAGGACACCGCCAGCCGCGACGCCGAACTCCACCGCATGCGTACCCATCGCGCTGCGACGAGTGAGGAGGGCCACCATGGCCCAGATGGCGAGGGCGTAGCCCCGGAAGGCGGACAGGACAGCGGCCAGTGGCTTGAACCGTGCCGCATCCCCGACGACATTGGCGAGGACGGTGGCGGATTGTGACACGGTTCGCGCGAAGGTGTCGCTGCCGATGTCGCCTCCGATGCGTTCTCTGCCGATCGCTGCGGCCTCGTCCCATAGCCGCCATAGAACCTCTGCCGGCAACTTCTGACTGCTCTTCCTATCGGCGGCGTCGTAGGACTCCAACCACCTGGTACTCGTCCCAGCGCGGTCGTCTCCTTCGGCCCGTACTGCATTGGCGAGGCTGGGTAGGTCGTCTCTGAGCACGGCGGTCTGGATCGGTCGGGCGATGGCACGCGTGCAGGCGCCCAATGACGGTGCATCCTGGCCGGCGAGGATCTGTTCCACCTCGCGTTCGCACGCCGCACGCTCCTGCGCCCACTGCTCAGCAAGCCACACTCGGTCCGACGACTGGTGGGGGATCGCACACCGCTGGAGCGCCTCCATCAGCCGGGCCACCGCCTCGGGTCGTGCTGACCGAGGGCCAGCGGAGGTCTTCGACCCGGGCGTCAGCAGGCACTGCCGTAGCCGCTCCGGTGCCACCAGGATTCGTACGAGCTGTTCGACCGCGTCCATTCGGCCGTGCAGCCAGTCGTTCATGCGCCATGAGCCCCGATAGAAGGCCCCGAAGTGATACAGCTGTATGCCGGTTAACAGGTCCGGGTGTATCGACGATACTTTGGCAAGCTCCACCTCCTGCTCCGGCTCTTGGCTGGCGCTGTTAAATGCCAGCTGCACGATGTCGAGGCGCAGCATGTTCTGCAGAACCGTCCTGTCGCTTTCCGCGTCCTCACCGACGGCGGGGTCCGCATCGGCGGTCCCCTTCGGGTCGAGCCCCCTCCCCGGGGCCTCGGCAGGCCGTACTGGGACGAGGAAGCGGTGGAGTGCGGCAAGACGCTCCGTCCACTCGCCGTCCGGATCGAGCACGTCGTTCCCTGCGTCGCTCACCATCCGCAGGGCGGGGGCGATCTCGCGGATGCTCCGGGCCAGTTCGAGGGCCTGTCGATAGAGACGAGCCCGTCGGATGACGTCATTGGGGATCGGTAGGGCGTCCCACGCCACTAGCGCGGCCGCGAGCCATCGTTCGAGTTCGGGTAGGTTCTCGGCGGTCTGGTTCGTCGAGCCTCTGCGGGCGGGCATCGGTTCGATGTTGTACTGCGGCGGTCCGGAAGGTGCCGTGGACCAGTATCGGTTGAGGTCTTCCCGGTCCGCGTGGATCTCCTTCAGCATGCCGGCCATCCGCTCGCGGCTGCATACGATCGCCTTCCGCTCCGGCGACCCGAGGTGGGCCAGCCACACCGATCGTTTGAGCAGGTCGACCGTCATGTCGGCCAGGCGTTGGACGGTAGTTTGTCCCCAATCCCAGCTCGCACCGGCTTTTTTCAGCGCCTCCGTGAACGTGCCCTTCGGGATGAACGACGTCGGCAGCCGTCGAAGCGCAATGATCAGTTCCTGCATGCTCCACTGCTCGTCGGGGCGGCCGCGCTGGCCGGCTACCAGCAGCGGGGCGACAGTGCGGGCCGCGTTCTCAACACGGACCTCCAGGTACGCCGGCCACGCGCTCTCCGACAACTGGTCGGCCACATCCGTCATTGCAGTCGCGAACCGATCACGCGCCCGTCGACGCATCCGGACCTTGGCGTTGCGGATGCGAATTTCGGTCAGCTCTCGGGAAACAGAATCTGTCGCGCGCAGCCGGGTCAGGACTCCTAGCAGGACCTCGCGGGCCGACGGCAGGGGCGCCCCAGGCGTGACGGGAGCATGTGGCTTGGCCGCGGCAGCCGCCGAGGAGGGGCGAGGCTGCTCGCCAGAATCCGGGGCGATGTATGCGAGCACGCGCCGCACCTGAAAGCCGGCGGTCTGCCGGTACACCGCCTCCAAGGCAGGGCGGAGCGGATTGTTGAGAAGCACGCCGCCATCGACAACGTGCTGCGTCTCGCGAAAGTTGGACCGACCCGCGGCAGACTCCCACCGCAGGTCCCCGCCCGGATCTCCAGGGCTCACCCGCACCAAGTGCGGCTCGAAAGCGCCCGGGAACGAGAAGGTGCATCGCGCCGCCGCAGCCAACTCCTCGAGCACAGAGTCGGCGGCGAGGTCACCGCTGACAGCGCGACCGTCGCGATAGCCGGCCCGAAGATCGGCGAACCGGAACGTCGCCCCGTGGTCGGTCTCCGTGATAGAGACGCCCAAGTCATCAGTGAACCTCGCGGACCGACCCTGCCAGAGCGTCCCGGTCAGAACCAACTCGATCGGCGCTCGCCCCTCGTCGACCGGGCCCGAGGACGACCTGTCCGAGGCGACCTTCTCCAGAGCGTCCCTCACCATAGGAAGGAAGTACTCGTCGCCCTTAAGTAGAGACTTGGGATTGCGTGTCAACGGGTGTCGCAACAGGCGAGCGAGGCCTGCGTGCTCGAGCCATAGTTCGCGCATGGTGGACAAATTTCCGCACCTCGCGAGGCCGAGCGCTAGAAAAGCGGCGTTGATACCGCCTGCAGATGTGCCCGAGGCAACGTCGACGCGAACATCAGCCCGAAGCAGATCCAGTAGCGATGAGTACGCCGATCCTGTGACCTTGCGTGCCGTGGCCAGGCGAAAGAGCTCAAGAGTGACCCCGCTGATCCAGACCGCCAGGCTGCCTTCGCCTGTCATCACTACGGCAAGCCGGATGTCCTGTCGGTCAGCGTCCTGTGCAGGGGAAACCGGCCCTTGCGCCCCTTGATCCTCAAACATCTCCGGCAGTTACTGGCCAGCGGAGACTATGAGCAGCGGCGTCACCACACGAGCGAATCGTCCATACATGCCCTATATTGTATGCCTTCGGCAACTCACAGCGCCGCAAAATTCCCGTCCAGCCTGACCGCTAGTGTCGCCTGATCAAGGTTGCAGAGTGGGACGGACGCACGGCGGGGACGGAGACGGAGGTCTCTGTCCGGCTCGTTCGGCGTGGCCCCGTGAAACCGCGTCCGGTGAAGTTTGCGTTCGGCCCGTTCGGCCTGCGTCTGCACCACCCGGGCCGTGGCCACCGCTGGTTCCGAGGGCTGCCCGGTCGCCGCGCGAGCCTCCCGTCGCACTCGTGATGGTGACCGCGCGACAGGATGGGCTGGGAGTTGATCCATCGGCTGGGCTTCGGTCATCGCTGTGATCGCCTGTTCGAAGCGGGCCGCGGTGAACGCGCTGGCGAGCCAGGCGTCGAGTGGGTCGATGCGGTCCCCTCGGCCATCGCGTTGTCGTACGAGTCGCCCTTGGACCCGACCGAGGCGACAGCGCCGGCCTCGGCGAGCCGCTGGCTGTAGCGAATCGCTCGATACTGGACTCCCCTGTCCGAGTGATGGACCAGTTTGCGCAGGTCAGCAACCTGACTTTCGCGGCGCCAGATCGCCATCTTCAGCGCGTCGAGAGCCAGATCCGTGTAGAGGCTGGTGGCGACCTGCCAGCCGACGATCATGCGGGAGAACACGTCGAGAATGAACGCGGCGTACACCCAGCCCACGCTGGTGCGCACGTAGGTCAGGTCGGCGACCCACAGATGGTTCGGATGTTCCGCGGTGAAGTCACGTTTGACCAGGTCACCCGGGCGGCCGGTCTCGGCTGCGGGCCGGGTCGTGCGCGGCGTTTTGTCGCGCAGCAGCCCGCTCAGCCCGGACTCGCGCATCAGCCGCTCGACGGTGCAGCGGGCCACTCGCACACCGCGTCGGCGCAGCTCGTGCCAGATCTTGCGAGCGCCGTAGACGCCGTAGTTCTCCGCGTGGATCCGCTCGATCACCGCGGTCAACTCCTCGTCGCGCCGCGAGCGGGCCGAGGCCGGGCGGGTCTTGGCGGCGTAGTAGGTCGACGGTGCGATCTGTGCCGGCGTGTCTTCGAGCGCCTGCAGGACCGGCTGGACACCGTGTTCGGCCTTCTGGGAGTCGACGAAGTCGACCTTCATCGCGACGGACGGTCCAGCTCCGCCGCGAAGAAACTCGCCGCGGACTTCAGGATCTGGTTGGCCCGCCGCAGCTCACGCACTTCCCGTTCCAGGGCCGCGAGGCGTTCCGCGTCGCTGCTGGTGGTGCCCGGACGGTCACCAGCGTCGGTCTCGGCCTTCTTCACCCACGTGCGCAACGCCTCCGGATGAACCCCGAGCTGACCAGCGATCCGACGGATCGCTCCGACCGCCGACACCGGATCCCGGCGGGCCTCGACCGCCAACCGGGTCGCACGCTCACGCAGCTCATCGTTGTACTTCTTCGGTGCCGGCATCGCTGTGTTCCTCCCAGGTTTCAATGTCTCCATCAAACCCGGTGCGGGACAGGGACTTGATCAGGTCCAGATGAAGGTGCGCTTTGCCTGCCGTCGGGCTGGTCGGCCGCGGGTGATGCGGCGGGTCATGCCGGCGATGGCGGCCCACCTGACGATGCCTTCGGAGATCTCAGGGTGGCGTTCGTAGTCGCGGGCCAGCCGGCGGTAGGCGGTGAGCCATGCCAGGGTCCGCTCCACGACCCACCTGCGTGGGTGCACGGCGAAGCCCCGCTGGTCAGCGGGCTTCCGCACGATCTCCAGCGTGATCTTCAAGGTGTCGCGGGTCCAGTCGACGAGACGGCCCGCGAAGCCCTGGTCGGCGAAGACGTGCCGGATCGGGGTGGCCAGATAAGCGCTGAGCAGGGCGGTCTTCGCGCCGTCGCGGTCCTGCCACGACGCGGCCATCACCGCCACGGTGACCAACAGACCGGCGGTATCGGTGATGATGAACCGTTTCCTGCCGTTGACCTTCTTACCCGCGTCGTAGCCACGCGTCTGCTGCCCGACGGTGTCGGCGCCCTTCACCGACTGCCAGTCGATGATCCCCGCCGACGGCTCCGGATTCCGCCCGTCCTGCACCCGCGCCTTGACCCGCAGCGTGGCCAGCAGGTTCTCGGTCACACCGGCGTCTTCCCAGCGCAGGAAGTACCAGTACACCGTCTGCCACGGCGGCAGATCCGCCGGCAGGTACCGCCACGGACACCCCGAGCGGACCACGTACAAGATCGCGTTGACGATCTCCCGGCGAGGGTGCTTCTCCCGCCGCCCGTCCGTGCTGGGCTCCGGCAACAACCCTTCGATCAACGCCCACTGGGCATCGGTCAGGTCCGACGGGTAACCACGACGAGGCGACGACACCCGGACACCCTGCCCGCCCCGGCGGCTACCGTCACGCCGCCACACCGTCCACACGCGACCTTCTCAAACACGCACTTAGCTTCCCTTGACGCCAAAGGCTCGGTCGTTGACTCGGGTGCGATGGCCACGTTCGAGCGCACCTACCGGGCACAGCCCGGTAGTTGGCTGTCCCCGGTGCAGACCTGGCCAGGGTTTCCTGGTCCATCTCATGATCTAGTGGAGGATCTTCTCCTTCGCCACGGCGAACTCTTGGGCGGTGAGAGCACCGGAGCTCAGCAGCTCGCTCAGCCGGCGTAGTTCGGCGGCCAGGCCGTCGCCGCTGGGCACGGCGCCCATCGCGGGCGCCACGACCGGCATCGGCGGTGCCGGCTGCGACGAGTCGGGGTTTGCTGTCAGGTTGATCAGGTCGGCGAGGGAACCGGCAAACCTGTTCGCGTCCGTCGTCGGCTGGGTGCCCGTCACCGCGTCGCTGGCGAACTGGAGGATGGTGGGCTTCCGGCCGCTGAACGCCTGCCAGGACGCCGCTGGCACGCCTTGGTACTGCTCCTTGAATGGACGCGGGGCACCGCTGCCGGTGTAGTCGCTCGCCCACAGGTCGTATGGGAACGGCTTGAGGGAATCGCCGTACAGCCAGCGCGGCGCATACGCGATGAAATACCCCTTGCCGCCGGCGAGCCGCTTCAACTCGTCTAGGAAGTCGATTATCTCGATACGGTTGGGTTCCCGGACCATGTTGTCGAACTTTTCGGCGTCGCACTGCCAGATGAACGGCACGTCCTTGTGCCACGGCGTTTTTGCGTTGACCTGGTCGAAGAAGAATTTCGCCTGACTCTTGGCGTCGCCCGGGTACAGCACGTGATAGGCGCCGACGACCGGGATCCGGGCCGCCCGAGCGCGGTCCATCGCCTCCTTGTAGTGGCTGTCCAGCCAGTCCGATCCCTCCGACACCTTGTGTGTGAAGAAGCTGACTCCGGCCGCCCGGGCGGCCTGCAAATCCATCGCGCCGCGGCCCCAGTCGTGGTTGCTGGCGTCCCAGCCCCACACCTCGGTGCCAGCGGCGACCGTGGGGGCGACCGGGTGGGCAGGCGGGCCCGCGGTGACGGCGGCGACCGCGGGGGCGACCGGCTGGGCCGGCGGGCCGGAAATCCCGAGCTTGGCCAGGATGCGATCGGCACTGGCCCCTGACATCGCCACGTGTACGTGGTTCAAGTGCGCGGCCATGGTGCCCGGGTCGAAGTTGTGCCAGACGCCGTTCTGGATGTAGAAGCCGTTGTCGTCCGCGAACGGCGTTGTGTGGATCAGCTCGGCGAGGTCGTCTCGGAAATTGTCCAAGAGCCACTTTGCGAAATCGCGCATGTCGGCCTGGTCTTTCGAGTTCGGCTCCGGATCGTCGTATGCGCCGAAGTCGAGCGCCGCAGTCGCAGACCCGTTCCACGACAGCCCGTTGTGGTGCGAGCCGGGCTCGTTGCGAAAACCGCTTGTCACGTACAGCTCATTGGCTTTCGGATACTTTTCCGCGACGGCGAGAATCTTCCGTCCGACCGGACCGATCGTCACACCCGAGTTAACATTCATCTCCCGCTCCTTAGGTGCACGTCAGGAAGGAAAACGCCGGCCGGATAACGCACGCCGACCGGCTCCGCTGCCTAAGCCCGACCGGTGACCCCACGGTACCGAATCGGACCTCGCGCCGACCTCTATCGGACCATCCGATGTGAGCCGCTGCCGCCGCTCGCCGACGCCCTAGGCGGGCCGCCCATGAAAACACCGCCGTGATCCACATGGTTTGTTACTGGCCAGAGGCGGTGATCACCTTCCAGTCCCACGATAGTGGCCGTTCCCGCAGGTCCGCGTCGGCTTCCGGCAAATTTCGCTGCAATCGGCATCGCTGACGGCATGGACCGGGGCCGACGGTCCGTCGTTCGGCGGTTTGCCACGACCACGTCGATCGAGGTCGGCGTGACAATGTCACCCAGCTCGCTGTCGGTGATCGGATAGTCGACCCGGAACGGACGACCCGGTGCGGCAGCGATGGCCGTACCGTAGTCCCGCTGTCGCATGGGGTCGACTTGGTGCGCCACAACGCCGGCAGCCGCGCGCTGCTGCGGTGGCATGCGTGTCTCGCCAACGACGTACTGTCCCGCTGCTCGCGGACGTCGGTTGGCAGGTGCTCATCGATCTGCTCTATCTACCTTGAACCTTGTCGACGAGGGCGAAGTCGTCAACGTCGTGAGGGCATGTAGTCGCTAATCTTTCCTTGAGAGGTAAAGCATCAATCTTTTCTGGTTGCGCTTATTGAGCTCTGCGCGGTGTTCGTTGCTGCCCGAATGCCGAAATAGGCCGTTGTCATGGTGCTGATGGCTGTGAAAGCGCTGGCCAGTATTGCCACGGATTGAGCCTCTCAAGGAGCGAGGTCGCTACTAGCCTCGGCAGCCACCGACCCCGGCAAGCGGAGCAGACCAGAGTCAGGCCGGCAAGGTTGGAGGTCCGAGTCTTCACTCTGCATTTGAGGTCAGGCGGTGTGCGGTTGTACCGGTATGACCTGGACGCCGCACGACCGCCGGTCAGCCACGTAGGCATTCAGCCCATCCGGCGTGATCGCCAACCCGTCCCCCGAGCCGTCCCATTTCACCGAGCGGATGACCTTCTGAGTCGCGGTGTCAATCACCCACAAAAGGGCGCTGCATGCTTGACCTATCTCCCCACTGCGTTACCCAGACCTGGCGCCCATCACCCGTCACGGCCACGTCTGTTGAGCGGCCGCCGAAAACGTCAACAACGGCAATGGCTTTATGGGTGGCAACCTCTAACACCATGACGAAGTCGTTGCCCTCGCTCACGATGTACGCACGGAGGCTATCCGGCGTGAAAGCTATTCGACCATTCCTGATCGTACCGTCGAGAGGAAACGGAAACGTGACCTCGTGTGTAGCCGTGTCGATCACCTCGGGGCTCCCGTCGTTGTCGAGCACATAGGCGAAAGCCCCATTCGGGGTGATCGTCATCGTGGAGGGAAATGGATTACCGCGGATGGTGGTCAGGACGACGTTGGTGGCCGTATCGATCATGCTTACCTTGCCCTGACCCTCTGGCATGGCTACAGATCTTGAAAGGTCAGGTTTGTCTACTGTGGGGCGGCGTGTCGGCGTGATCTTCGCGGGTCGGCGGCGTAGGCCGGGGGTATGAGGTATCC
>NZ_JBIAKG010000029.1:0-14915 GCF_042872345.1 Micromonospora sp. NPDC005299 | reverse complement strand
TATCAGCCATCGAAACCAGCCGTGACCGCTGCATGACGCCCCTGCCAGGCGTCATCAAGACCCCTTGACAACTTCATTGGGAAGTAGTTCTTGCTCCGGGCGGCCAGCCGGTGATCGCGGGTGGGGATCAGAGTCCCGTCGACGATCGCGATCTGCTCGACCGGCCGCTTACGCACCGGCGCCAGGGCCAGCAGCGGCGCGAGGGTGTCGATGACCCGGTGCGCCGCGGAGTGCGACACCCCGAACAGCGGGCCGATCTGCCGCATCGTCAGGTTCGTACGCCAATAGGTGGCCACCAGCAGCACCCGGTCGGCCAGGTCGAGGGCCCACTGCCGGCCCGGCCGGCCATCAGCGATGCCGTCACCGCCACGCTCGGCGACCAGCCGGACCAGCTTGCGGAACTGGGCGGGCTGCAACCCGGTGAACGGGAAGATCCACTCAGAGTGGGCTGCGGAGATCACCTGCACCCAGACATCCTGACCGGCCGTCCTCAGCAGACACACGCCGGGGTTACGAGACGTCCCTTAACCAACTATCCATCAAACCCGGGGCTTGACAGTTACCTCCAACGACAGCTTCGTCGTCCGGTGGCGCGGCTGGACGAGCCGCGCGAATGTCCAGAGGATCGATTCCGCGCCGAGTGCCCGGGCTTCTTGGGCTGGGCGCGGGTCGGGCTTACCTTCTTCTTGTGTTGCTACGGCGGCTCGTAACCTGGTCGACCAAACCACGCCGCGACTCGGTCAACTACTCGGGGACCTCCAGCGCCGCGAACGGGTCGCCGCCTCAGCAGGTTCAGTTGGGAGGCTCGAAACGGCCGTCGACCGCGGTCCATCCGCCGTCCACGATCAGGCAGGCGCCGGTGACGAAACTCGCGGCGTCGCCGGCGAGATAGACCACAGCACCCGCCATCTCCTCCGGTCGTGCCCAACGCCCGAGTGCGCTCTTGGCGGCGTACGCGTCGTACCACTCCGGATTGGCCTTGATCTGCGCCGTGAGGGGCGTCTCCACGACACCGGGGGCGACCGCGTTGACCCGGACACCGCGCGGCCCCAGCTCGGCGGCGGCGGTCCGCAGCAGCTGCACCAGACCGGATTTTGTCGCCGCGTAGACGCCCTGACCTGGTTCCACGGTGTAGGCGCGGATGGAGGAAAAGCCGATGATGCTGCCCCTACCTCGCTCCGCCATCCCGGCACCGAACGCCCTAACCAGCGCGAAGGAGGCGGCAAGGTTGAGCCCGACGACCCGGTCGAACTCCTCCTGCGTGTAGTCCAGCAGACGCTTACGGACGTTCGTGGCGGCGGTGAAGACCAAGACATCCACATCGCCCAGTTCAGCCGCGGCCAGGGACACTGCCGACGGATCCAGAACATCCAGAACGTACGGGGAGCCGTCGGCCATCTGGGCGGTGAGGGCGGCGGATTCAGCGTCGCGGTCGGCGCAGATGACCTCGGCACCGTGGGCAGTCAGCGCCCGGGCGCACTCGCGGCCGATGCCGCTGCCGGCGCCAACCACCACAGCCCTTCGACCGTCGAGCCGAAACAGCTTTTCGTACGCGGGCATGGCTCACTCCTCATCCTCTTCGGCAGTTGCTCATGGGCAGGCCTCGTGGTGCGCGCCCCTGGTGTCGACAAGGGGTTCACGCCGGCCGGATGATCGCCATCCGGGTCACGGTAAGTTCCTCCACCGCGAAACGGGGGCCTTCCCGCCCGATGCCGGAGTCCTTGATTCCGCCGTAGGGCATGTTGTCGGCGCGGAATCCCGGCACCTCGTTCACCACGACCCCGCCCACCTTCAGCCGCTCGACCGCGGCGAAGGCGGTCGCCAGCGACCGGGTGTACACGCTCGCGTGCAGGCCGTACCTCGATCGGTTGACCACGTCGAACGCGCTGTCGATGTCCGGGACGGCGCGTACGCACACCACCGGGCCGAAGATCTCCTCGTCCCACGCGGCCAAGCCGTCCGGCACGTCGGCGAGGACCGTCGGCCGGAGCATCCGGCCGTCGCCGTCACCGCCCGCCACGATCTTCGCGCCCGCCGCAACCGCCTCGCCGATCCAGTCGCGGACCCGCCGGGTCGACCGCGCGTCGATCAGTGCCGCGACCTGGGTCGCCTCGTCACGCGGGTCGCCCACGGTCACGGCGGAGACCCGATCGGTCAGCAGTCCGAGGAACTCCGCGGCGACCGGCGCCTCCACCAGCACCCGCTGCACGGAGATGCACGCCTGGCCGGAGGCGTAGTAGCCACCGCGTACCACGGCGTCGGCGGCGGCCGCCAGGTCCGCGTCGGCGGCCACCACCAGGGCGGCGTTGGACCCGAGTTCGAGCAGGACCTTGGTCGGTGCGGCCGCCCGGGCGATGGTGTGTCCCACGGCGGCCGACCCGGTGAACGACACCGCTCCCACCCGCCGGTCGGTCACCAGCGTCTCCCCCACGTCCACGCCACCGGTGACGAGCTGCACCGCCTCCGGCGGCAGCCCCACCGCCGCGCTCGCCTCGCGCAGCAGGTGCACCAGCCAGAGCGTGGCAAGTGGCGTCTGCGGCGCGGGCTTGCACACCACCGGGCAGCCGGCCGCGAGGGCCGGCGCGATCTTGTGGGTGGCGAGCAGCAGGGGATAGTTGAACCCCGCGATGCCGACCACCACGCCGATCGGTCGACGCGTCCAGAACCCGATCAGTCCCTCGCCGGAGGGCAGCAGGTCCAGCGGCACCGTCTCACCGTGCAGCCGGGCCACCTCCTCGGCCGCGGTCTCCAGCGTCACGAGGGTACGGGCCACCTCCGTCCGGCAGTCGACCAACGGCTTTCCGGTCTCCAGCACGAGCAGTCGCTCGAACTCCTCGCGCCGGGCGGCGAGCGCGTCGCGGGTGTGCAGCAGCGCCGCCCGGCGGACGTGCGAGGGAAGTCGCGCCACCGTGTCGGCACTGGCCACCGCGGCGTCCAGCGCGGTACGCGCCAGCTCGGCGTCGCCGAGCGGTGCCTCGCCGACCGTCGACCCGTCGTACGGGAAACGCACGGGCGCGGTAGGCGCCGGGACCCAACCACCGCCGACCGGCAGGCCGGCCGGGAACGGTGCCTCGGACACGCTCATCATCGCCTCCATCCCTGAACGGCGCTGGGAAAGACGTCGGCGTACGCGCGGTATCCCCCGGCGCTGCCCGCCGCGAGGATGCCGTGGACAACCGCCCGGGCGAACGCGTCCGCGGCTGCGGCGAGCACCGCGTTGAACGCCACCGGGTCGAGGCCCGGACCGGCGCAGGTCGCCAGGGCGAAGACGGTGTCGCCGTCGAACATCGAGTGGACCGGCCGGATGGCGCGAGCCATTCCGTCGTGCCCGATGCCGGCCAGCTTCTGGCACTGGGCCTTGGTGAGCGTCCCGTCGGTCGCCAGGACACCGATCGTCGTATGGAACGACGCGGCGACACCGCGGCTGGCCGCCGCGGGCGCTTCGGCGGACTCCAGGGCGGCGGCACGCTCCCGCTGGTCGGGCGGGCGCACGCCCTCGAACTCGCCTGCCAGGCCGAACCGTGCTCCGTACAGCTCGCCGGTGGCGGGGTCGACGGTCGAGCCGACCGCGTTCACCACGGCCAGCGCGCCGATGGTCACGCCATCCACGACCACGCTGGCCGAGCCGACGCCGCCCTTGATGCCGCCGGCGACCGCACCGGTGCCCGCCCCGACCGTGCCGAGGGTGAGCGGCCCGTCGGTGGCGGCGTCGTAGGCGGCGGCCCCGAAGTCCGGGCCGGGCGTGGCCCGGAAGTCGCCGCCGCGACCGAGGTCGAACAGGACCGCGGCGGGAACGATCGGTACCACCTGGCCCGGCTCGGTGCCGACGGGGAAGCCGATCCCGGCATCCGCCAAGCGGTCCATCACACCGGCGACCGCGGCCAGGCCGTACGCGCTGCCGCCGCCGAGCACGATCGCGTGCACTCGGTCGACCAGGTTTCGCGGGTCGAGCACGTCGGTCTCGTGGGTGCCGGGGCCGCCGCCACGGACGTCGACGCCGGCGACCGCCCCGCCGGGCGGCGCGACCACCACCGTCGTCCCGGTGAGCCAACCGCTGCCGGTCCGCTGATGGTGACCGGCGCGGACACCCGCGACGTCGGTCAGGGTGTTGCTCGGCCCAGGTCGCATCGGGGCGGTCACCGCCCACCGACCGGGTGGGGCGCGTTGAGGAACCGGCGGGCCGCCTCGGCGTAGACCCTGGTGGAGCGGACGATATCGGCGAGCTCGACGTACTCGTCGGCCTGATGGGCGATCCACTTGCCGCCGGGCCCGTAGACGACACTCGGCACGCCGCCGCGGGCGGTGAGGATCGTGCCGTCGGTGGTGCCCGGCACTCCCCCGTACGTCGGCTCCTCACCCGTCACGACGGTGTGCGCCTCGGCGAGCGCGGCGACCACCGGGGCGTCGACGGGCGTGTCGACCGGCGGCCGGTCGACCAGGACCGCGACCTCGGCGCGCACCTCCTCGTCCGCCCCCAGCGCCGTGGCGATGCCGCGGACCCGCTCGACCAGGGACGGGTGGTCCACTCCGGGCACGGTGCGGACGTCGATTGCGACGGTCGCGTACGCGGGGATCACATTGATCTGGTCGAGGTCGCCCGCGGTGGCCACCGTCGGGGTGACGTACGGCAGGCCGAGGTGGGGATGTTCGCCGTGCCGGGACTGAAGTTCCTGCTCCAGCTCGGTCAGTTTCAGCACGAAAGCTCCGGCCGTACGGATCGGGTTGCGGGCGTGCTGCGGCATGGCGCCGTGCGCCATCCGACCGTGGAAGTCCACCCGGAACCGGATCGCCCCCTTGGACACCGGGCAGATCTCGCCGGCCTCGGGTTCGCACACGATCGCCGCGTCGACGTCCGCGGCGAGCCCGGAGTCCACGAAGTGATGGACGCCGAGCATCAGGCCTTCCTCGTCGGCAAGAGCGCACACCTTGATCCGGCCGGGGAACGGCCCGGCCAGCTGCAGGGCGCGGACCGCGTACAACATGGCCGCCACACCCGCCTTCATGTCCGCGGAGCCGCGGCCGTAGAGCCGCCCGTCGCGGATTTCCGCCCCGTACGGGTCGACGGTCCAGGTGTCGAGAGCACCCTCGGTGACGACGTCGGTGTGCCCTTCGAACATGAGGGTCGGCCCGTCGCCACCGCCGCCGTTCACGACGGCCACCACGTTCGGGCGGCCGGGCGCTGCCTCGGAGACGACGGGATCCCAGCCGAAGTCGCGCATCTTGGCGGTGACGAGGTCGGCGGCCGGCTGTTCGGACCGGCCGCTGGCGGGGTCGTTGACGCTGGGGATGCGTACCAGAGCCTGGGTGAAGGCGACCACGCCCTCCTCGTCGATGCGGATGGTGTCAACCTGGGCCGAGACGCTCATCGGTGCTGCGGCTCCTTCCGATCTCTGTCCGCGGCGTGGGCCGCGAGGGCCTGGCGCAGCGTGGGCGCAGCGGCGAGCAGCGCCTGGGTGTAGGGGTGGGTCGGGCGCTCGTAGATGGCGGTGGTGGGGCCGCGTTCGACGATCTCGCCCTCGTGCATCACCACGACCGTGTCGCACAGGTGCCGGACGACCGAGAGGTCGTGCGAGACGAAGACCAGCGTCAGCGAGAAGTCGTCGACGAGGTCCATCAGCAGGTTGAGGATCTGCGCCCGGACCGAGACGTCGAGGGCGCTGACCGGCTCGTCGGCGACCAGGACCTTCGGATGCGGGGAGAGTGCCCGGGCGATCGAAATCCGCTGTCGCTGGCCACCGGAGAACTGGTGCGGGTACCGATTGGCAGCTGCCGCCGGGAGCCCGACGGCGTCGAGCAGTTCCGCTACCCGGGCCTTGAGGTTCGGGTGGCCGAGCGACACGAGGGGTTCGCTGACGATGTCACGGACGGTCATGCGGGGGTCGAGCGAGCTCATCGGGTCCTGGAAGACCATCTGCAGGTCACGGCGTAGGAACTTCAGAGACCGGTCCGGCAGCCGGGTGATGTCCCGCCCGGCGAAGCTGATGGAGCCGGAGGTCGGACGGTCCAGCCCGGCGAGGAGCCGGACGAGGGTCGACTTGCCCGAGCCCGACTCGCCCACGATGCCGAGCCGCTGCCCGTAGGCGACGTCGAGGTCGACCCCGCGGAGCGCCTCGACCACCGGGCCGGGCCGGGTCAGCGAGCGGCGGGGACGCCGGTAGCGGCGGATCACCTGCCGGGCGCTGATCACCAGGTCCCGTCCGATGCTCCCGGTCACCGGCACCGCGTCAGCGGTGACGCGGGCGGGCCCGGGCGGGCCGACCTGCGGAGTCTCGGTCATCGGTCCTCCCCCACCGGGTGCCAGCAGGCGAACCCCCGCGCGGGGGTGCCGGTCCACTCCGGCGCCCGCTCGCACCGGTCGGTCGCGCTGCCGCACCGGGTGCGGAAGACGCATCCGTCCGGGAACTCGCCGCCGTTGGGCACGGCTCCAGGAATTGTCCGGAGACGGCCGCGCTCGTCGACGACGGTCAGGTCGGAGGCGGCGATCAGACCTTCGGTGTAGCGGTGCCGGGGCGCGGTGAATACGTCGTACACGTCGCCGGTCTCCACCACCCGGCCTCCGTACATGACCAGGACGCGCTGGCAGACCGTGGCCACGACAGCCAGGTCGTGGGTGATGAAGAGCAGCGCGGTGTCCCGCTCGGCGGCCAGCTCCAGGATCAGGTCGAGCATCTGCGCCTGCACCGTGACGTCGAGGGCCGTCGTGGGCTCGTCGCAGATCAGCAGCGCCGGGTCGTTGGCCAGCGCGATCGCGAGCATCACACGCTGGCGCTGGCCACCGGAGAGCTGATGCGGGAAGGCCCTGGCGGTCGCCTGCGGGTCCGGCAGGCGCACCCTGTCGAGCAGCTCGACCGCCGCCGCGGCCGCCTCGGCCCGGCTCTTTCGCGTCCGGTGCAGCAGCATCACTTCCGCGACCTGGTCGCCGATGCGCATCACCGGATTCAACGCGGTCATCGGTTCCTGGAACACCATGGACACGGTCCTGCCGCGGGCCTTCGCAAGCTGGCGTTCGCCGGTCCGCAGCAGGTTTTCGGGCATTCCGCGCAGGCGGATCGATCCGGTGGCCCGCAGGCCCTCAGGCAGCAGACCCATCAACGCCAGCGCGGTCAGGGACTTGCCGGACCCGGACTCACCGATCAACCCCACCCGCTCGCCGCTGCCGATGGTGAGCGAGACGTCCTCCACGAGGGAAACCGGACCTACCCGGATGCCGAGGTCGTCGACCGCCAGCACGGCGTCCGTCGCGGTCCCGGTGCCGGGTGCCTGCGCCGTGGCCGTCATCGGTGCTCCCGCAGCTTGGGGTCCAGCCAGTCGCGCAGCCCGTCGCCGAGCAGGTTGAAGCCGAGTACGGCGAGGGCGATGGCGACGCCGGGCACGAACGCC
Organism: Micromonospora sp. NPDC005299; assembly: GCF_042872345.1. Taxonomy (NCBI): domain Bacteria; kingdom Bacillati; phylum Actinomycetota; class Actinomycetes; order Micromonosporales; family Micromonosporaceae; genus Micromonospora; species Micromonospora sp. NPDC005299. Next base: position 7,535 of record NZ_JBIAKG010000029.1, on the reverse strand, counting down.
AGGCGGGGCGTCGAGAACAGGAGTTCCTGCGACTCCTGGAGCATGCGGCCCCAGGAGGGGGTGGGTGGTCGGGTGCCGAAGCCCAGGAACGAGAGCGCGGCCTCGGCCAGGATGGCGATGGCGAACGACACCGACGCCTGGACGATGAGGATGCTGGCGATGTTCGGCAGCACGTGGCGCAGTGCGATCGCGAGGCGGGAGCGCCCGGCGGCGCGGGCGGCGAGGATGTACTCGGTGTGCATGACGCCGAGGGTCTGGCCCCGGGCGACGCGGGCGAACGCCGGGATCGTCGCGACCCCGATCGCGATCATGGCGGTGAGGGTGCTCGCGCCGAAGACCGCGCCGAGCATGATCGCGAGCAGCAGCGCGGGGAACGCGAAGAGCAGGTCGTTGGCCCGCATGACCACCTCGCTGAGCCAGCCACCGGCCATGCCGGCGAGGACACCGAGCGGGGTGCCGATTACCGCGGCGACGCCCACCGCCACGATCCCGACGAAGAGCGTCGTGCGGGCACCCACCATCAGCTGGCTCGCCACGTCCCGGCCGAACTTGTCCGTGCCGAGGAAAAAACCGTCGCTGAACGCGGGTGCCAGCCGGTGCGCCGCGTCGACGTGCACGGCGTCGTGCGGCGTCCAGACGAACGAGGTCAGGGCTGCCAGCACCACCAGTGCCACCAGAGTGCCGCCGACCATGATGCTGGCGTTGACACGGCGCCATCGGCGGTAGGCGCGGTCCGTGGGGGCAGCAAGGTTGTCGAGTGCGGTCATCGGACCCCCCGCAGTCTCGGGTCGAGCAGGGCGTACAGGACATCGACCAGGAAGTTGATGCCGAGTACGGCGACGACGAGCACCATGACGGTGCCCTGCACGAGCAGCAGGTCGCGGTTGGCGACACCGTCGAGCAGGAGACTGCCCAGGCCGGGCAGGGTGAAGACCCGCTCCACCACGACGGCCCCGATCAGCAGCGTGGCCAGCTGCAAGCCGAGCACGGTGACCACGGGGATCGCGGCGTTGCGCGCGCCGTGCTTCCACAGCGCCCGGTACAGCCCGAGTCCCTTGGCACGGGCGGTACGGATGTAGTCCTCCCGCATGATGTCGAGCACCGCGGATCGGACGTATCGGCTGAGTACCGCGCCCTGCACCAGACCGAGGGAGAGGGACGGCAGCAGCAGTTGCCGGAACCAGGTGGCGGGGTCCTCCGCCAGCGGGGTGTAACCACCCGACGGAAGAGCCTGCCAGGTGACGGCGAACAGGAACACCAACAGGATGCCGGCGAGGAACGCCGGCACGGCCACGCCGACCTGACTGAGCCCGGACAGGAGCAGCCCGCCGACGCTGCGGTGGCGTACCGCGGCGGCGGTGCCGAGCGGCACCGCCACCACGATGGCCATCAGCATCCCGAACAGCACCAGCCAGAGCGTCACGCCCAACCGGTCCACGATCTGCGGACCGACGCGGTCCGACGTCACGTAGGAGACGCCGAAGTCACCGGTCGGTAGGCCCGACACCCAGTCCAGGAACTGGGTGGTCAGGGACCGGTCCGTGCCGAACTCGGCGCGTTTGGCCGCCACCGCCTCCGCCGTGGCATTGACACCCAGGGCGACCTCGGCCGGGTCGCCGGGAAGCACCGCCATGACCGCGAAGACGACGACCGAGGCGACGGCGGTGCTCACGACGAGCACGGCCGCGCGGACCAGCAGGTACAGGCCCATCGAGTTAGGCCTCGGACGGGGACAGCACGCTCAGGTCGAAGGACTCGGACACGACGTTCTTCGGCAGACCGGCCATGCCCTTCTTCGCCACGATGAGGTTCGGGAAGAGGAACAGGAAGTCACCGGCGGCGTCCTCGGAGATGATCCGCGCGGCCTCCTTCATCGCGGCGACCTGCTCGTCCTCGGTGCCGGCGTCGGCTTTGGCGAACAGCTCCTGCACCTTCGGGTTGTTGTAGCGCAGGTAGTAGTCCTTGTTGCCGAAGACGGCGGTGACGTCGCGCGGCTCGACGTGGTTGATGATCGACATGTCGTAGTCGGCCTGCTTGAACACGACGTCCAGCCACCTGGCGGGGAACTCCAGCGGTTCGATGTCCACGGTGATCCCCACCGCGGCGAGCTGCGACTTGACCACCTGGCCCGACGCCACGGCATAGGGCAGGTTGGGGATACGCATCCGCAGCTTGAGGTTGCTCTGTCCCGCCTGGGTCAGCAGGTCCTTGGCCTTCGCCGGGTCGTGCGGGTACAGGTTGGTCAGGTCCTCATACCAGGGGTCCGTCGGCGGAACCATGGTGCCGATGAGCTGACCCCGCCCGGCCCAGGCGGTGTCCAGCAGCGCCTTGTGGTCGATGGCGTACCGGATCGCCTGGCGGACCCGCTTGTCGTTGAGCGGAGCCTTCGAGTTGTTGAAGCTGAGCACGACCTCGCCGGTCGTCGTGCCCTCGATGACCTCGTACTTCGAGGTGTCGGAGAACTGCTGGATCGACTCGGGGGCCTGGACGGCGGAGATGACGTCGATGCCGCCCGTCAGCAGAGCGTTGTTCAAGGCCGTGGCGTCCTTGAAGTACTTGAGCACGACCTTGTCCACCTTCGGCTTCGTGCCCCAGTAGTTCTCATTGGCCGAGTAGGTGATGGCGTCGCCGCGACGCCAGGATTCCAGCTTGTAGGGGCCGGTGCCGACGGGCTTGTTGGCCAGGTCGGCGACCCCGTCCCGGCTGAACATGGCGCCGATCCGAGTGGCCATCTTGTACAGCCAGGAGTTGCTCGGTTTGGCCAGGGTGACGACTGCCGTGGTGTCGTCCTTCTTCTCCACGTTCGCCACGACGTCCATCGCCGACTTCAGCGAGACCTTCCACTCGGTCTTGACGCGGTTGATGCTGAACACGACGTCGTCGGCAGTGAACTTCTTGCCGTTGGTGAAGGTGGCATTGTCGCGTAGGTGGAACGTGTAGGTCTTGCGGTCGGGGCTGACCTCCCACGACTCGGCGAGCAACGGCACGACCTTGCCGTCCTGGTCGAGTTTGACCAGGCCCTCGTACACGTTGACGAGCAGCGCCTGCGGGATCGCGGCGCCGTCGGTGCTGGTGAAGTCGAGGTTGGCGGGCTCGGCGACGAAGCCGACCGACAGACTCGAGGTGGTGGCGGAATCTCCCGAAGTTCCCGATGAGCATCCCGCGGCGGCAATCGCGAGCGTGACGGTCGCGGTCACCGTCACGAGCCGGGCGAGCGGTCGTGTCACGGCTTTTCTCCTGGTACAGGGGCCGGGCGGGCCGGTCCGGGCTGGCGAGCGGACTGGTGTGACGTGATCACGGTGCGGTGCTGGTCTCCACGACGGCCAGGATCTCCGCCGCGAGTTCCTTCGTGGTGGCGATGCCACCGAGATCGGGGGTGTGCAGGGAAGGATCGCGTAGCGCGGTCGCGACCGCGTCGCGCACGATTCGCCCGGCCGTCGGCAGGCCGACGTGGTCGAAGAGCATGGCTCCGGACAGCATGCACGCGACCGGGTTGGCCACGCCACGCCCGGCGATGTCCGGGGCCGAGCCGTGCACCGGCTCGAAGAGCGCCGGCACGTCGCCCCCGGGCAGCAGATTCGCGCTCGGCGCCATGCCCATACCGCCGACGATCACGGCCGCGAGGTCGGAGAGGATGTCGCCGAACAGGTTGCTGCACAGCAGTACGTCGAGTTCGCGGGGCCGTTGCACGAGCCGGACGGCCATTGCGTCGACCAGCACGTTCTCGCACGCGACGTCGGGGTTTTCCGCCGCCACCTCGGCGACGACGGAGTCCCAGAGCGTATAGCCGTGGCGAAGAACGTTCGACTTCGTCACCAGGCTCACCCTGCCCCGCCGGGTCCGTGCGAGGTCGAAGGCGTACCGGGCGGCTCGCAGGATGGCTGGCCGCGAGTGGACCGCCACCTCGATGCCGACCTCGTGTGGAGTGGCGGTGTGCGCGCGACCGCCGATGCCGGCGTACTCCCCCTCGGTGTTTTCCCGGACGATGACGAGGTCGATCCCCTCCGGCTCGCGCAGCGCGGTCGTCACGCCGGCCCAGGACTGGACGGGTCGGACGTTGACCGCGAGGTCCAAGGCCTGCCGCACCCCGATGATCAGACCCCAGATCAGTTCGTGGTCAGGCACGTCCGGCCGGCCGACCGCCCCGAACAGCACCGCGGGAAAGTTGCGGAGCACGTCGGCGGCGTCCGCGGGCATCGCTCGTCCGGTACGCAGATACCGGTCGCCGCCCCAGTCGAGCTCGACGATGTCCAGCATCCTGCCGGCGCATCCGGCGGCCGCACGGAGCACGGGAAGGCTCGCCGAGACCACCTCGGGGCCCACGCCGTCGCCGGGAATCACTGCCACGCGGAGGTCCTGCACGCCGAGCTCTCCGTTCTACGCGGACGCTCTTTACCTTGCCTGGTCTGACCAGTAGCCTCAGTGGACCCCCACGCTCTCACTCGCCCGCAGGGAAGGTCAAGAGCTCAACCCGACGGTCTTCGCCGGAATCGGGCCCCACCGCTGCGGACCCAGGAGCGGATCCGGCACCCACTCCACACAAAGGGGATCTCATGACATCCATGGCTTCGCGGTCCGCCGCACTGCTCGCCGGGGCGCTGATGTTCTCGGTCGCCACCGTCGGCGTTCCCGGTCCCGCCGCGGCGGCGGACACCCCCGGTCTGCCCGGCAGGTACAACGCGATCACCGACGTCCCGGGCATCCAGGTCGGCCAGGTCCAGTCCACCCGAGCCCCGTACCTGACCGGCAGCACCGTCGTCTACACCCCCCGCATGTCCGTGACCGGGGTCGACCAGGAAGGCGGCGCGCCGGCCACCAAGGAGACCGACCTGCTCGACCCGCTCAACTCCAACCCCGGCGTCAACGCGGTGATGCTCGGCGGGAGCAGCATGTACGGGCTGTCCGCCACCGACGGCATCATCCGCTGGCTCGAGGAACGCGGCGAGGGCGTCCGCGTGGGCAACGGAGTCGCTCCGATCGTGCCGGCCGCCGACATCTTCGATCTGGGCCGGGGCGGCGACTTCCGCGCCCGCACCACCCCCGCATGGGGCTGGCTCGCAGCCGAGAACGCCAAGGCGAGCGCCGTCGCACAGGGTGTGGTCGGCGGCGGCACCGGGGCCCGCTCGGGTGGCCTGAAAGGCGGTGTCGGCACGGCCAGCATGGTCCTCGACAACGGCATCGTCGTCGGCGCGATCGTCGTGGTGAACTCGGTCGGGTCCCCGGTGGACCCGCGGGACTGCTCGCTGTTCGCCGCCCGATACGAGGTGGCCGGCGAGTTCCGCGGCCTGGAGACGCCGAAGAAGCAGGAATGCAACCCGCCCGGCGCGTCCGGCGCCAAGGCGGACGAACCGTCGATGAACACCACGATCGCGGTGGTCGCGACCAACGCGCCGCTGGAGAAGGCCGCCGCCGCCCGGATGGCCACCAACGCGCACGACGGCTTGGCCCGGGCGATCAACCCGATCCACACGCTGAGCGACGGCGACACGGTCTTCGCGACCTCGACCGGCGACGGCACCCCGTTGCGCGTCAACGCCGACGGTGGCCAGCTCAACCGCATTTTCAACGCGGCCGCCGATACCCTCACCCGGGCGGTCGGGCACGCGATTCTCAACGCCACCACCGTCGGGACGGCACGGAGCTACTGCGACCGGTATCCCTCGGCGTGCAAGAAGCTCTCCCCACTGCCGGCGGACCAGCGCGGCGCGGCGCCGGAGGTTACGACCGATTCGCTGGCCGCGGCCGCCGCGAAGGTTTCCGGCGGCACTCCGCCGGTCGGCGGCTCGTCGACCACGGGGCCGACCGCCCAGTCGAGCGCCCCCGCAGCCGAGGAGAAGAAGACCGCCGAATCGCGGCAACCGGTTTCGTTCACCGGCGCCGCCTCTCCCGGCGGCAACGGCCCCTCTCCCTTGCTCGTCAACGGAGGGCTGGCCCTGGTCGGGCTCGCCGGGCTGGCCGGCGGCTTGTTGATCAGACGCCGAGCAGCCACCAGGGGTTGATCTCGACCCGGAGAACGACACTTCGCGGAATCGGCAGGCGCGACCTGACCGTCGCGCCTGCCGAGCGCCGTGGGCGTTACCATTCCCGGGCAGACGGCCGTATTTGGTCGGATCGCTTCGCCCCACCACGGCGATGCCGCTGCATCGCGAGCGCTTCTGCAGACTTTGAAGACGAGGGGTAGCCAGTGGCCCAACGGCCGCGATTTCAGCCGGTCCAGCCCGTGCGGGCGTACGAACGGATCGTGCAGCAGATCGAGGAGGCAATCCTCCGCGGTGACCTGCGCCCGGGCGAGCGACTGCCGTCCGAGCGTGACCTGGTCCAGCAGTTTTCGGTCAGCCGGGCGACCGTGCGCGAGGCGCTGCGGGTTCTTCAGAGCAATGGCATGGTCCGCTCGCGGGCCGGCGACCCGGCGGGTGCGGAGATCATGCCATTCTCCCCGGCCACTTTGCAGAAGTCGATGACCACTCTGGCCCGACTCTCCGAGCTGACCCTCACCGAGCTTATTCAGTTCCGCATGTTGCTGGATGCGACCGCCAACCTGCTCGCTGCCCAGTTGCGCACAGAGGAGCAGCTCAGCGAGATGGACACAGCGCTGAAGGTGATGCGCGACAGCGTGTCCCTCGGATACGAGGAGTTCAGCCGGGCCGACGTGGCGTTCCACGACGCGGTCGCGAGAGCCAGCGGCAATCGACTGCTCCAGGTCTGCAATCAGGTGGTGCGGTCGGTGGCGCTCACCCTCATCGCGGAGAAGATTGTGCACGCGCTCGACCGCACCGCGCAGATGGAGGAGAGCATCGCCCATCACGCCGAGGTGCTTGAGGCGGTTCGAGCTGGCGACGGCACCGCGGCGGCACGGATCGCGCGCCAGAATCTCTACGACTACTACGCCTCATATGTCCCCGAGAACGAACGGGTGTTCCTGCAGGCACTGCTCGATTGACAGCGATCATCCTTGAGTTACCAACGTAGCGTCGCAGAGGTTCACCTGGGGGCGTCGCCAATCTCGTTCGGCTGAGACAACTCAGAGGGTCCGAGATGTCCTCTACCCCCAGTCGACCCTCCGATCTCGCCATACGCAGGGAGTAAGTGGCCCCGGGGAAGCCTCGGTCCCAGACGACGGCGTGAGTGATTAAGGGGCCGGATGTACTGGGCTTGTGCGGCCTCATCGCAAGGCTGCCGTTTGCGCGTCGACGCATCCGCGAGGCGCTCGTCAAGCAGCACGCCGGACCTCTCGACCGCATCACCGCAGGTCAAAGCCCTCGTCCCTGTCCGGTGTCGGTGAGCACTTCGGGCGCGATGACCATTTCGCCAACCTGCACCCACTCCGCTCCCACTTGCAACGCTGAGCCATCCAGCGGCTCCTTACCGCCGTGACCTGCGCATATTCCCTAGCGGGTGTGACTTCGACGTCGCCGACGGCCCCGACCGCGACGCGGGGTGGTCGGAGACCGTGCGGTGCGTACAGTTCCGGGTCGGACTTGGGGTGGGCCGGGTAGATCCGGCGCAGGGAACGGGACGAGACAGCGACGGCATGA
>NZ_JBIAKG010000028.1:0-20244 GCF_042872345.1 Micromonospora sp. NPDC005299 | reverse complement strand
GGATACCTCATACCCCCGGCCTACGCCGCCGACCCGCGAAGATCACGCCGACACGCCGCCCCACAGTAGACAAACCTGACCTTTCAAGATCTGTATCCCGGTCGCAAGCCGCTTGATGACCGGCAGGTGTTGTGCGGGATCTTGTTCGTGCTCTACACCGGGATCCCCGTGGGAGTTCCTTCCTCAGGAGCTCGGGTTCGGGTCTGGCATGACCTGTTGGCGCCGGCTACGGGACTGGAACGACGCCGGTGTGTGGCAACGACTTCATGAGCTCCTGCTGGGCAAGCTGCGGGCCGCCGGTCAGCTGGACATGTCCCGGGCGGTGATCGACGGCTCCCACATCCGGGCGCTCAAAGGCGGCCCAAAACCGGTCCGAGCCCGGTCGACCGCCGCCGCCCGGGCTCGAAACACCACGTCATCACCGACGCGGGCGGCATCCCCCTCGCCGCGACCCTGACCGGCGGCAACCGTCACGACGTCACCCAGCTGCTGCCCCTGGTCGACAAGGTCCCCCGGATCAGGGGCATCCGTGGCCGACCCCGGCAGCGACCCGAGCGGATCTACGCCGACCGGGGCTACGACTTCGACATCTACCGCCGCCAGCTGCGCGACAGGGGCATCACCCCGGTCATCGCCCGACGCGGCGTCGCCCACGGCTCCGGCCTCGGCACCCGACGATGGGCCGTCGAACAAGACCATCGCCCTGCTGCACTGGTTCCGCCGCCTACGCATCCGCTGGGAGATCCGCGACGACATCCACGAAGCCTTCCTCACCCTCGCCTGCGCCATCATCTGCTGGCGACGACTCCAACGCTCAAAGAGTTAGGAGCTCTAAGACATGGGTTGGAGCGTCTGGTTCAACCTGGGCGGCCCGCCCGGCGGATACAGCGGCGGACCGGCGACCATCTCCCGGAACGGGGACGTGTGCAACATCTACGTCCGCGGCACGGACAACGCGCACTGCCAACGCGCCTGGTACGACAGCCGCTGGCACGACTGGGCTCGGCACAACGACGGCGGCATCTTGGCCTCCGAACCGGCGTTGGGGTCCATGGGACCAGACCACGAACACGTCTTCGCCCGCGGCACCGACAACACGGAGTTGACACTAGTCCCCCACCGCGGAGCTGATGTCGCCCAAGCCCGGCGTCGGGATGTCCTGCACCGGCACCACGACTGTGCCGTCGGGGCGGGTCGCCCAGACCTCCACCTCGTAGGGCGCAGCCTCGCCCGGCCGGAACTTCGGCCGGACGCCGAACCGCACGCTGTTGCCGCCCTCGAGCGCCTTGCGGACGGGGTTCTCGAACCGCACCTTGTAGTCGGAGCTGTTGATCCGCTTGTGCATCCACGCCAAGTTGCCCCGGTCACGTCCCGAGCCGCCGAAGAGGTTCGCCAGCAGGTGACCCCGGCGCGCACCCAGCGGGTCGAGCTCGCCGGTGCGCAGGCCCACCGGGTTCACGTCACTCGACGACGGAGACCCGGTGTGCAGGTCAGAGGGCAGGAGCTCACCGGTGACCCCGGTGGGCAGCCCGTTCTCCAGATCCCCGATCAGCACGCGCTGCGAGATGGGCTTCGCCCCGGCCTTGGCTGTCACCTTGGGAGCCGTCTGGGATGGCTTGGTCAAGCCCTTGGTCTTGGGACCGGGCGCCGTAGAGGAGGCCGTGCTCGGGTTCTTGGGCTTTGGCGACGGAGCCTTCGCCGCCGCCGGACCCGACGCAGCGGCGGGCTTGGGTCTAGCGGATCCACCGGACGACACCCGCCGGCCGGGCGCACGACCAGGCGAACTGTCGACCTGCGTGCCCCGTTCCGCCAGGGTGCGCTGCTCGACGGATGCGCCGGTGTTGGCCGCCCGGACGGACTCGAGCATCCCCTCGCCCTCGGCAAAGCGGCTCGAGGTGCCGGGCTTACGCGGCACCGGTGAGTTCAACGGCTCGTCCACCGCCGGAACGGGTGCCTTGGGCCTGGCGGCGCTCTTCGGTGCGGCGGTGCTCTTGGTCGTGCCGGCGCTCTTGGGCTTGGCGGCAGGAGGTGGGGCCACGCCCGAGGGCTCCATGGTCGCCGGCTTCGGCGCCCGGGGCTTCGCCGTGGGCGACTGGGAGGTCGAGCCCGCCGGCGGTTCAGTCGCCACCAGCGGGGCGGCAGGAGACTTCGCAGGAGGCTTCACCGCAGGAGGCTTGGCGGCCGGAGGCTTGGCTACCGGAGGCTTGGTGACCGGGGGCGTGGGCGGCTTGGGCGCGGCGGCCCGCTCGACGGTGACGTTCGCCCCCATCTGGACGCCGCTCATCAGCACAGCCATGAACAGGCCGGTTGGATCGGTGAGTCGCTGCTCCATCTCGGTGACGAAGCCCTCCCACGTGACGTCGCGCCCACGCAGGGCGTCGAAGGTCTTGTGGGCGGTGACCGAGAACGCCTGCGAGACCTCGTGCGTCGCCACGCCGCTAAGCAGGACCGCCACCGCCTTGCGCCCGAGTGTGGCCGTCGCGGGGTTGCCGGCCAGGCGACCGAAGACGCCCTGGCCGAGCTTGCCGCCGAACCTGGCGAGCACGACCTGCACCGCGGCGTCGAACGCGATCGAGCCCCAGTCGACCTTGTCGCCGTACGCGGCCTCGACCGCGCCGGCCCCAACATTGGCGACGATGGGGGCACCGACCGAGATCACGGTCGCCGTGCCCGTGACGCTCAACCCGGCCACGCCGGTGCCCAGCACTCCCGGGGCGACACCGGCTGCCGCGCCCCCGGTCACGACGACGGCCAGGATGCCCAGCGTGATGAAGGCGGCGTCACGGGTGTACTCCAGACCGACGGCCAGTCCCTCCCCGCCCTCGATCAGTTGCTTCACGTAGGCCTCGACGAGCTTCGCCGCCCGCTCGGACGCCGCGTCGGCCCGCGCCACGTGCTCGGCCGCAGCCTGGAACTGCCCGGCCGCCAACGCCTTGCGCGCCAGGTCGGCCTCAGTGGCAAGGGTCGCCTTCAGCCCGGCGAGCGCCTCGTCCGGGTTGCTGTAGTCGCCCAAGCTGCGCACCCATGCCCAGCCCTTGACCGCGCGCGACGTGACCGGGAAGTCGGCATTGACCTTCTCATGCTCCTGGTAGCGGCCCATCGCGTCGTCGCCACGTCGGGCGCTGCGGTCGACCGCGCGGCCGAGCTGGGCGCGAGCCGCGGAGCGCACCTGCTCGGCCTGCTGGGCGGTGAGCTTCAGGTCCCGGCCGAGATAGGTGGTGTGCAGCGTGCCGCCCGGCCCGGGCGTGATGGACTCGACCGCGGCCATCACGGCGCGCGCGGCCGCGGCACCGTCCCCGGGTGGCGCCCCGAGCACGGCGAGCGGATCCACGCCGCCGGCACGCTTCGACCCCGGCCCCGGCCCTTGGACGCCCGGCTCTTGGACGCCCGGCCCTACCGGCCCGGCGGTACCGGTCGACGTCACCGGTGCTGGGACGGGCGCTTCCCGCACCTGCATGGCACCCGGTCCCCCGCCCATCTCCGACTCCCCCGCCGGCTCAGGGCACAGTCAGCACGCTCGGCGAGCCGGAGGCATCATTCGCCTCGACCCGAGCAACGTCCGCGCCACCGACCGGTCCGGCAGCCGCAGCACCCGGGACGTCACCCGCCTCTACCGGCAGCAGCTCCTGGAGCACCTGGACCGCCCCGCTGATGCGCAGCATGGTCTCTCGCAGCGAGACCTCTCGGCGCAGCAGCTCGCCGAGCTGCTGCTCGCCAGTGCGGTACTCCTGCTCCATCTGGGCCAGGCGGCCCCGGATCTCATTCAGCATCGTGATCTCCTGTCTCGTCGGTGGTTTCGCAAGTCGAGCGGAACGGTTCGGGTCGGAGAGCTCGGGTCGAGCCAGTTCGGGAGGGTCAGGAGAGCGGGGAATCCGGGCCCATCAGGTTGGCCTGGGCCGGGTGCCCGAGCTCGGCCGCGTGCAGGAACCGCTCCCGCTCAGCCGGCTCCTTGTACGCCTCGACGGCGATTCGGTTGGCCTGCGCCCAGGCGTCCACCCGGACCCCGGTGACCAGCCAGCACACGGTCACGCCCGGGTCGGCCGTGCGGATGGTGAACCGGCCGTCGGCGACCGGCGCATCGAGGGTCACGGCGGTGAGCGCCCCCACCGTGGTGAGCTGCACCCGAGGGTCGTCGTTCAGCGCGTCGAAGTAGCCGGGCAGCTCGACCACGGCTAGGCCCACGTCGTCGGTCACCGCCGTGCCGGTGTACAGGGTCGCCATGTCGGGCGACTCGACGAACGAGTGGGACAGGTACTTCTCCTTCGGGGCCAGCGGATGGTCGATCCGGAAACCCCCGCCGCCCTTGAAGATCGTGCCGCGCACGTCGAGGTCACCGGAGATCTGCACCCTGCCCCAGAAGATGCCGGCGTAGTTCGGGCCGACGGCGAGGATGCCGTTGTTGCTGCCATCGGCCCAGACACCAAAGTTGCCGATGCCATGCACGCCGGCCTGAAACACGCCGTTGCCGCCGCGGCCGATGATCCCGGTCGCCGACCCGACCACGTCGAGCGGCGCCTCCGGCGCGCGGGTGTTGATGCCGACTCTGCCGCCGCCGTCGAACGCGACCACGCCGCCGCCGCTGCGGATCGCCAGCACCCCGCCGCCCGTGTCGAGCAGCCGAGATCCGAAGAGCGAGAGCGTCGCAGGGCCGTCGGGGCGGCCGAAGTCGCCTCCGAACAGCACCGCCCGGGTCGACGTGTCCATCAGCAGGCCCCAACCGGCGCCGGTGTTGCCCCAAAAGCCGACGTGGGTGTCGTCGGCCATGCCGACGAAGGCGCGATCGGCGTTCGGTGTCGACTGCAGGAACCAGATGCCTGCCGACGCGTCCCCGCCTTGCCGCACCCGCATCCGTCGGGCGACATCGAGCCCGCCGCCCTCACCTGTGGCGCTCACGCTGATCCGGTCGAACGCGGACCACAGCCGCGCCGACCCGTCCAGCGCGTACCAGACCCACCGCTGCCCGGCACTGGGCACGTTCATGAAGGAACCGGTGCTGCGGTCGGCGAACGAGAACCCTCCGCTGCCGCCGCCGCTGTGCACCTCGCCGCCCTCGACGTGCACAGTCCGTTGCGCCTTCTCAGCGCCGATCCCGATGCCGAGATTGCCGGCCTGGTCCACGACCAGCCGGTCGGCACTCGCGGTCACGTCACGCACGTGCCACCTGCCGTCGCCAGCGGCCGACATCTCGTAGGCCTGCCCACCTGGCACGCTAACCCGCACGGTGCGACTGACGGTCAGCGACCCGAGCAGCTGCGCATCCGCGGTTGCCCCGTCGATGCTCAGCGCGGTGCGCGGCCTACCGGTCAGGAGGTTCACCCTGACGCCGCCCGCCGCGTCGGTCGTGATCTCCGCGGTGTCGATCTGGTTCACCCCGAGCTCGCCCATGCCAGCCGCCTTCGGTGCGCGCAATCGAAACCGCCCGACCGGCACACCGACCAGCCGACGGCTGCCCGGGGCCAGCTTGGTGACCAGCCCCGCGTCGTCGACTGACACCTGGGCGAGCACTACCTGCTCGCCGATGTCCTGGAATCCGGCCGCCGGCAACAGGCGCAGCCAGGGCGCGTGCAACAGTGCGGGCGCGTTCGCGAGCGTGCTCTCGCCCTGCACCTCGCGCCAGGTGAGCGTAAGCACGAGGTCCGCTGCGGGTTCGGCGGTCGGGAGGCTCACCCCCTCGTCGGGGACCAGCCGGGTCGGCACGTCGAGAATTTGGCCCGGGTCGACGTCCGGGTCGACGACGACGACGCCGCCCACGGTGACCAGGACCATGCGGCCGGCGGCGTCCAACGCCGATCCGGGACGCACCGTGACGCCAGACTGGCCCGACACGGCGACCACCGAGAGCCCTTCGGCCACCCCCCAGAGGAATAGTCCGGTGCCGCGGGCACGGTCCATCGGGGCGACGTACCCGTCCATGTCCGTGAGGCTCTCGCCGTGGCCGGTGGCCCCGGTGCGGACCGTACCGGCCGTGACGTTCCAGTACTGGCTGCGCCTCACCGCGCCGTCGCTCATATCGCCTCCAGGAATGGGATCGAGAGGGGAACCTTGTCGGTCTCGACGGCGAGCGACTCGACGTCCGCCCGGACCGCCTTGGCCTCCCAGCAGAAGGCCTGATCGGGCACCGTGGCCGGACCTGCGACGACGTCCAGGGCGCCTTCCGCCACGCGGGTCGCGCCGAGGACACCGATCGTCGCGTCGGCCGGCTGCCCGTTGTCCCGGTATCCGGTCCGCTTGATGACTGTCATCTCGTCCCCACCTAATCGCTGCCTACGCCGGTCAGATCGCCGTTATCAGGTTCCACACCGTGTGCGCTGGCCGCTGCGCGTCGGTGATCGTGCGGATATTTCCTACGGCCTGATTGAGCACCCGCTGCCGCTCGCTCGCGGCCGAAGGCAGTCGCGACGCCGCGAAGTGGATCACCACGTCGAACATGAACGGCCGCACCCGCGACCAGAACGATTGTTGGCCGGCCACTTCCGGCTGGCCCGGATCACATACCAGCAGCCGGCCCCCGGCTGCGGCTAGTCCGGTCGGATAGACGAACTGGCCAGGCTCGGTGATGCGGGCGAGCACCGCCGCAGGGCCGGCGAGGTCGACCTCGTAGACGGCTGCGGGCTCGGCCACTTCGCAGATGAACGGGTTCGTCGCCGACGGGGCCAAGGGCTTGAGCCCGGCATCGAGCACGTAGAGGCGGCCGTCGGCGGTACGCGCCAGGCCGGTCGGCGCGACCAGCGGGTGACCGGCCGCCAGCACCGAGGTGTGGGTCCAACCCGCACCCCGGTCGACGCACAGAAGGTCACCGGGGAAGCCAGCCGGGCTTGCCGGGTCCTGGTCGCCGCCGTCGCCGACCAGCAGGGTGCCGTCTGGCTCGACGCAGATGGACAGCGGCTCCTGCACCTTCGCCAGGGCGTTGCGGCTCACGCCGAGCGGGTCGGGCCGAACCGTGATCACCCCGGGCGGGTTCGGGGAGCCGGGCCCTGCCCCGCGGTCGAGCACGAGCAGGTCGCCGTTGGCCGGGTCAACCGTCATCGCCACCGGTGATACAGGGGCCGCGGCGGTGCCCAGCGACGTCACGAGCGTGGCCGTCGTGCTGTGAAACGGGGCCGGCACGGAGAACAGCCGGCCGGTCCGGTCGAGCAGGTAGGCGGTCTCGGGCGCCGCACCGCGTGCCGGGCGCACCGCGACCGCGACGAGCCGGGCCTGGCCGAGCGTGTCCGCGCCGAGCGGCACCGGCCGTGGCGGGCTGCCGGCCACGTCGGGCCGACCGGTGGCGTCGAGGTGCCAGGCCCGGGCGGTCAGCTGCACTGCGGCACCGGCCGGCACGGCGGTGTCCACGACGAGCAGGCTGCCGTCCGAGGCGACCGCTACGCTCCACGGCCGCGCGACCCCCTCGGCCCGGACCGTGCGGCCGACCAGGGTCGGACCCTGCGTCACCAGCCCGGCGACGGTGGCCAGCGCGCCCACGTTGGGGGTGAGAGACAGCAGCCGGGTGCCGTCGTCGAGAGCCACCCGCGGCCGGGTACGGCCCACGGCGTAGAGGTCGAGGTACTGGTTGAGCCCCGCCTTACGCCCGCGCAGCCGGTAGATCTGCGCGATCTCCGCGGTCACCTTGCGGCGCTGGTATTCGTCCCAGAGCGGCACGTCCTGCAGGGTCGGGAACTCCAGCGCCACCCACGAGGCGAGCCAGGGCAGGAATTTTTCGGCTGGCGTCGTCCAAGGGTCGAACAACCGGTGCAGCCGGGCGACCTCGTCGGTGATCGCCGGCCGGCCGCCGGGCGGCAGCACCCCGTCGTCGATGCCGGTGAGCACCTTTTCCATGATCCGCAGGGTGGTGCCGAGCGTGACCTCCGACGGCCCGTCCGCCCACAGCACGGGCGGCAGGTAGCGCAGATAGGTGCTCGTCGTGTCCATCGCAGCGACGCCTCCTCCAGTCACGGGTCAGAGCGGCGAGATCGTGGTCTTGATCTGGTGCTCGGCATCGGCCGCAGCGCAGACCAGTTCGTAATCCGCTACCCGCACCGAGGCGGCCAGCGACGACAGCGGGATCGGGCGCTCCCTGACCGGGTCGTAGTTGGCGACCGTGCCCACCGGGTTCAGCGGCGGGAAATGGTAGACGGGCACGTCGGGGCGCACCTGCAGGACGGATATGTAGCCGAGATCCTCGGACGGGATGATCGCCCGGAACAGGTCCGAGGAGAACACGTGCTGTCCCACGGCCCACCCCTCCTTGTCCGGGCCGCCGCGGGTGGGATGCAGGAACGTCTTGATCAGGTCGAGGGTGTCGGAGCGGACTCGGGCCGGATCGGCACCGGCGTCCACGGCCTGCTGCCACACGACGATCTCCACGCTGACGATCACCGGCAGGTAGCGGGGGCCTAGCACGTCGAGGTGCGCCGTGAGGTCGCGGCGCGGGTCGAGATAGGCACGCACCTGGTGGATCTGTTCCGGCGTCGGCTCCGGGCGGGCCACACCCGGCCCCTGGTCGGGCACGACGATGACGATCACGTTACCCGGAGCCCGCACGATGCCAGCGTAGGTCCAAGGATCGCCCTTGACCCAGGGCGGCGGGGCCGGGCCTGGTCCGTCGGCCGCATGGAGGCGCGGAGTCAGGCAGCGCACGATGCGCACGTCGCTGCCCGACTTGCGGGCCAGGAACTGGTAGTCGTCCGCGGTCACGGCCCGGTCCCGGATCTTCAGCTCTTCCGGCGCGCGCCGCAGGGTGTCCTCGATCGGCTCCTCGTCGGCACCGTCGCGGCCTGGGCCGAGATTGGTCACACCGGCCACCCCGGTCAGCAGCGCCCCCGACTTCAGGGTGCCGAGCACGGTGAGCCGGTCGGCGTCCACGTTGCCGCCGGCGCCGGAGTCGACGTACCGGTAGCTCGCGGCACGGATCCGGGCGCCGGCCGGGGGCACTGTGCCGTGCCCCTGACCGGTGGCCGGGTCGTAGTTGCCGAAGCTGACCTCGCCGGTCACCGGGTCGAGCCGGTAGACCGTGCCCGGCCCGGGCGGCAGCTCAGCCACCAGCGACCAGGCCGCCCACACCGTCGGGGTGCCGATGCCGACCTGGACGCTCACGTGGTCGTACGGCGGCGCCAGCCCCGGACGGCGGAAGACCGGTCGGTGCGCGAGCTCGAAGATCTGGAACGGGCCGCCGGTGCTGGTGCCGAGGTCCTCCGCGGCGCGCACGGTCAGGGCCGAGCGGGCCGCGGCTGCGTTGAAGAGCAGCCGGTCGACGCCGATGGCCAGCGGCATCGCCCCGGGGTTTGTGATGCGCAGCCCCAGCCAGAACCGCGGGTCGCTCACCCCGCCGGCCGTCGTCCGAGGGGTTACCGCCGTCCAGGGCTTGGTCGCGGCTTCACCGGCGGCGCGCTGCGCCGCCCAATCGGCCGGTACGGTGAGGCCGATTCGGCCGTCGTGCCGAAAGCCCTCGGTGCCGTCGGTGACGGCCGCAGCCGGCAGCACCGGCCAGTCGAACGGCTGCGTGACACCTTGCGAGTACGACCACGCGAGCGTCACCGTTTCGGACGGCGCCAGTGCTCGGTAGAGGCGCAGACCGAGGAGGATCTCCTCGGTCACGGCCTGCTCGAAGCCGAGGCAGAGCTGCACCGACTGGCCGGCGGGCACCTCGACCAGGTACTTGCCAGTGGGCGGCCCGACGACCTGGCTCGTGACGTCCGTGTACTGCGCGGAGGCGGCGCCGGCCGCGAACGGAGGGATCGCCAGCGCGGAGGCGAGCACGGTCGGAAGGACCCGTACGTCCTCGTCGGTCTCGAACACCACTGGGCGGCCCTCCCGGGTCGCCGTCTGCGCCTGTGCCCCGGCGGGCACGACGACGGGCGCCGCCCCGGGCTCGAACGTGAGGTAGGTGCTCGCCGGCGTCGCCGGGTCGCGCGTCACCCCCAGCAGGTTGAGGAAGGCGATGTAGTTCTTCTCTGGGGTGCGGTTGAGCCGGTACGTCACGCCCTCGGCCAGCCACGCGAACAGCTCGATCAGCGTGATGCCCAGGTCGCTGGGATTCTGGTCGGTCCACTGCGGCGCGTACTGCGGGATCAGGGCGCACATCTGGTCGACCAGCTGCTGCCAGGTGCGGTCGTCGAGGTCCGGCGGCACAATCCGGCCGCGACGGGATTCGTACTTCATCGGGCATGCTCCAGCGGGAACGGGTACACGAGCGCCTGCACGCCCCCGGTGGCACGCAGGCGGTATCGGATCTGGATCAGCAGCAGCCCGAGGGTTGGGTCGTTCGTGACCTCGACCTCGAGCAGCTCGATCCGCGGCTCCCAGCGCGTCAGACTCTCAGTGACGAAGTAGCGGGCCAGGTCGGCGGTGGCCGGGGTGTTCGGCGCGAAGGCCAGGTCCCGCAGCCGCGAGCCGAAGTCCGGCCGCATCACCCGCTCCCCCGGCTGCGTGCCGAGGATGATGCGGATCGACTGCTCGACCTTGGCCAGGCCGGTCGACTCGGCCAGCCCCGCACTGCCCAGCTGCATCGGGAAGGTCAGGCCTCGGCCAGCGAACTCCTCACCCATCAGGTCCTCACCGACACCGACGAGAGTTTCGACTGGCCCGCACGGGCTGTCAGCAGCGGCGGCGCGCCGCTGGTCATTCCGGTCAGGCTGTCGCGGATCACCGGATTGCCGCCGACCGTCAACTTGGCGCCGGGGGCGTCGACCACCGAGGACACCTTGGTGCACTGCACCACTTGGCCGGCGGTCACGGCGGGACAGGTCACGGTTGCGGCCGTCAGGTCCGCGGCCAGGAGCACCTTTCGACCGGCGATGCTGAGCTTGGCAGTGTCCGGCGGGCTCGGCACGACGGTTCCGCCGTGGCCGCACGACACGGTGCTGCCCATGGAGAGCACGAATGGTGACGCCATTAGCGGACCTTCCCGGTCATGTCACGTCCACCGCGGACTGGGTCATCGAGATCGCGGTAACCCCGTTGAACGCCTCGAGCGTGAGGTCACGCCCGGCCGAGATGGTCAGTTCCCCCTTGGCCGAGATGGACATCGAACCGTCGAGGGAGTTGAGCGTGATCGAGCTGCCGGACTTGTCCTCGATCGTCACCTTCTCCATGCCCTTGGTATCGTCGAGGGTGATTGTGTGACCGCTCGTGCTGCGCAGTACCCGCTTGGCGTTTGTGCCGAGCAGGTCGATCACCGGCGGTCGCCTCTTGGCGGTCCAGAGCGCGCCGAGCACGTAGGGTTTCGAGAGGTCGCCGTGTTCAAAGGCGACGAGCACCTGGTCGCCCACCTCGGGCAGCGCGAAGAAGCCGGCACCCGTCGTGGCCATCGGCCGCACGCACGGGGCCCAGCCGCTGGTGAAGGTGTCCGACAGGCCCGGGTAGGAGACCTTCACCCGGCCGATGGGCATCTCCGGGGGCACGGCCTGCACCTCTGCGTTGGCCATGACCTCGGCCAACACGACGCCGTAGAACTTCTCCGCCCGGTCGGGCGGCGGCTCGTCAACCACCTGCTTGCGCAACACGCCCATCAGGCTGGAGTGGCCGCGCTGGGTGATCGAGAAGTCCGTGCGGAAGCCGTTGCCGTCGATCCGGTGGGTCACCTTCCGGACCCGGTAGGTGCCGCCGAAGCGGCGGCCCACGCCGCGCACCGTGATGTACCGGCCGGCGGTGAGCTCGGGCAGGCCGATGCACGACCCCATGCCCTCGTACATGCCCTCAAGCAGGTTGGCCAGGAGCGAGCGTGCCAGCACGGCCGCGTCGAGCGGGTTCTCGACGTTGACCTTGT
Source organism: Micromonospora sp. NPDC005299 (assembly GCF_042872345.1). NCBI lineage: Bacteria > Bacillati > Actinomycetota > Actinomycetes > Micromonosporales > Micromonosporaceae > Micromonospora > Micromonospora sp. NPDC005299. The sequence goes on along the minus strand of NZ_JBIAKG010000028.1, from coordinate 8,501 downwards.
GCACCCCTTTGCGCACTAGCGCGCCCAGCAGGTCCATCGCCGAGCTGCCCAGGCGCTCGACTAGGTTGTCGAGGTCGAAGTCCGCGGCAAGCGCCATCACGTAGATGCTCTGGGCGAGCTCCTGACTGTACCCGCGGATCACCTGCAGCCCGGCCAGCCCAGCGGCTGAGATTCGCGGGGAGAAGCTGGTCAGGTTGCAGCCCCACTCGAGCACGTGCGCGGCCAGTTGGGGTCGCGGGAACTGGAAGTGCAGTCGGTCCCACTCGACGTAGACGTCGAAGAAGTACTGCTGCGCGCGGGACTTGAGGAACGCAAAGTCCGACTCGACCTGGATGATCTTCTTCGGCAGCCCGGGCGTTGGGTCCACCATAGGCAGCAGGCCGTTCTCGGCCGCGATCCGCGTCGCGATCACGCTGTCGTTCATGAATGAGTACTCGGTGGGCTCGGGCTGGGCACGCCGCATCCGGTAGGACATGTCGTAGCCGGTGACCCGGATCGTGGGCGGGCCGTCCGCGGGGAACGACGGCTCGATCGACGCGATCTCGCCGAGGAACGCCGGCGCTAGGTCGTTGCCGTAGCCCAGGTGGATCTCCACGGCGCGGCCGACGTCGAGCAGCGGCGAGTCCAGCAGCTTACTGCCCGCGTCGTGCAGCACGATTGCGAACGTGCCGGCCAGGTCGAGATCGGTCTCCACGGTCAGGCTCAGCACGTGGTCGGCGAGCTCCGCCGCCATGGTGACCCCGGAGATGCGCACGTCGAAGCGGGGTGCGTAGGGCGGCGCGATCATGGCCGTCCCCCGTCCGCCGGGATTACCAGCGCGCGCCCGGGCACGAGCGCGAACGGGTCGTCGATCCCGTTGGCCTGCGCGAGCAGACGCCAGCGGCCGGCGTCGCCCAAGTACGCGGCGGCGATCCCGCTGAGAGTGTCGCCGTTGACGACTACGTGCACGGTCGCGGACGGCGGCAGCACCCCGACCGCGACAGCAGCCTTCACGCCGCGGTCGCGCACGGTGTTCGCGACGGCCGACACCGTGGGCGAGCCGAAGAACAGCCCCCGCTGCACCTGGAAGGAGACCTCGACGTATTCCTGCAGCCGCACCGACATCGTCGACCGCACAGGCGTGCCGTCACGCAGGAACATAGTGAACCGCTGGCCGGCGTCGACCAGCACGCAGCGGAACTGCAGCCGGCCCAGGGAGAACAACAGAACCGGCGGCGCCTGCGTCTGGGGCAGCTTGTCGAGCAGGCGCACGATCGGCGCGGTGTACTCCCGGACGTCGCGGGCGACCTCGTAGCTGTCGAAGAACAGCTCCATCGTCAGCGACCGCGCCTTGCCCCGCACATACTGCACGGGTGGTGCGTTCAGCCCCGGGATCGCCACCTCGGCGAAGCTGTTGCCCTGGTCAAGCTTGAGCTCCTCCGGGTTGTACATCACGGGGTGCGCCGCGCCCGTGACGGTGTCGATGATCGTCGCCTTCGCGAGCTCCCCGGAGACCGGGCGGGGCGCCACGCGGCGGTGCGTCTCCAGCGTGCCCATCTCACGCTCCTCGCTCAAACTCGGACCGCAGTTGGCGCATCAGGTCACCTATCAGCGAGCGGCGCAGCTCCTCGACGTCGATCCCGCCGTTGACCGCGTGGTCGCGGTCGGTGTGCGCGGTCATCGCGTGCCGGTGGCCGTCCTCGTGCGCGGCTGCGGCGCCCGAGGACACCGGCATGGCCGGCGGCGACACAGTCGCCGGGGCGGCCCCGAACGTACGGCGGGCCACCACCTCCCGCGCGAGGGCGACCTGCTCCTCGGCCGCGCGGCCGCCCGGAGCGGCACGGCGACCGGCGCCGGTGAGCCCTGCGCCGACGTGGGTGGCCTCGTGCGCGAGTAGGGCGAACCCGTCCGCCGTGTCGGGCCGGAGGCGACCGGCGCGCAGGTGCACGTCGCGCCCAACGGTCACGGCGTCGGCGTGGTGGTGTCGGGCGACCTGGTCGGCCTCCGCGTCGTCGTGCACGACCATGGCATCGGCCCCGGGGCCGGCGACCGCACGCAGCGCCGACCGCACGTCGGCCGGCAGCCGGCGGCCGGAGCCGGAGCGCGCCACCGTTGACGGATTGAGCGACCCGGACGGCGATCCGGACGACTCGGGAGCCGCGCAGACCTGGCCTGACCATTCCGGCTCGACACCGGACTCCTTGGGAGCGGCGTCCGGAGGTGGCGGCAGGTACGCGGCGGGCGCCAGTCGGGCAGGCCCGCCCAGGCGGCCGGGTGCGAATGCGGACACCGGCCAGTCATCGGTGACCGGGGCGACGGCGGCACCTGGGAAGAGCCCGACAGACCTGCCGGAATGCGAGCTCTCGTCGCGCTCGAACCGGCGGCCCATCGGCCCGGACAGCTCCTCGGCACGGCTCAGCAGCCGCCACAGGGGTCCGGCCCACGGCAGCTGTGTGAGATGCCGGACGGCGAGCCGGCGTCCGGCCAGGTCGAGTCGGGCACCGAGGGTCAGCACCGGTCCGGGGACGGCTAGTCCGGTCACCATGACCCCTCCTTCGGCTCCAACTGGTCGGCGATCTCCTGCACCCAGCGCCGCCGCTGGGCATGGTCGAGGTCGAGCACCTCGGTTAGGGTCCAGTGCACGTGTCGTCCGAGGAAGGCCACCTCCTGATGGACCCTGTCCAGGGGGTAGCCCGTCATCCCCCCAGCAGCGGAAGCTCCACCACGTGCTGCCGGTCACAATGCGGGCAGCGGGCCGAGAGCACGTGCGGGGTCAGGCCGTTCGCACGGTTGTAAAGATCCTGGAGATGCGCGAGGTCCTCGGAGAAGAGGCCCTCGATGACCCCCGGGTTAATCTCGGTCAGGCTGCCCAGCCGGGTGACGACCCGGGCGAGCAGGATGACGATCAGGTAGGCGGGCCAGTTTTGCACCCGCTGGTCCTTGAGCGGGTATATCTCATCGGCCGCGGTGGCCAGCCGCATCGTGCCGGTGCGGTGCAGCGTGCCGTCGGCGTCGACGTAGCCCTTCGGCAGCTCGAACTCGACCTCGGTGACCAGCACGCCGTCACACCCGGGTCAGGCCCTCGTGCGCGAGCACGAGGGTGTCGACGGCGATGTCGTTGGCCTTGGCGCTCAAGGCCGGGCCGTCCCACTTCGTCGGCCAGGCCCGCACGAAGTTCCAGCGTGCCACCTCGGCGCTGTTGGCCAGGTCAAAGACTACGATGGAACCGTTGCGCCGCACCACGTTCCCCTCGGTGACCTGCTGCCGCCAGAGCCACAGCTCGGTCGACGACGTCAGCCCCCACTTGAGCGAGATGTCGGTGAACGTCGTGCGGCCGGGGAGCTTGCGCACCGAACCGTTGTCACCGCCCTCACGGTTCTCGATCACCTCGGTATGGGACCCGAGGCCGCTGCACTCGCTGAAGCTCGCCTGGGCGATGTCGTCGAGCTCGACCAGGAAGTTGAAGTTCCGGAACGGGTCGACGCGTTGTCCTGTCTGGGCCATCCTCTGCTCCGCCTCGCCTCTAGCCCTCGGTGATCCGCGTGCCGCCGTCCCAGAGGCCGACGCGGAGGACGACGTACTCGGCCGGCCGGGTGACAGCCAGCCCGATCTCGATATTGACCTGGCCCAGGTTCCGCGTGGCCGGCGGGTTGTTCGCCTCGTCGACGCTCACGTAGTACGCGTCCTTCGCGGTCGCGCCGAACAGGGCCCCAGACTCGTAGACCCGGTCGAGGAACTCGCCGATCGAGCGCTCCAGGCCTTTCCACAGCGCCAGGTTGTGCGGTGCGAAGATAGCCCAGCGCAGGCCCTCCAGGAGCGAGTCTTCGATGTACGACACGAGGCGGCGCACGTTGACGTAGCGCCACGTCGTCCCGTCGGTGAGTGTGCGGGCACCCCAGACCAGGGGCGGTGACCCCGGGAAGGTGCGCAGGGCGTTGACGTTCTTGGTGTTGAGCTCGCCCTGCTCGTCGTCGTTGAGCACGTAGTCGAGGGCCACCGCACCGCGCACCGGCTCGTTGGCCGGGGCCCGGTGCACGCCGACCGCGCCATCCACCCGGGCCATGACGCCGGCGAGGTGGCCGGACGGCGGAACGCTGATCGTCGTGGGCTTGGCCGGGTCGGCGAGCGGGTCGGACACCTGGATCCACGGCCAGTACAGGCCGGCGAAGCCATTCTTCGAGAGCAGCCCGCCGCGCTGCTTCTGCAGCGCGCCGTCGGCGTTGAGCGGGGTCGCGTCCGGGGCGCCGTCGAGGATCGCGAACCGGTCGCCAAGCTTGTCGCAGTGTTCGATCAGCTTGCTCTGCACGGTCGCGTCGACCACACCGGGCAGGCAGACCAGGCTCACGTCCTTGAACCGGGTCAGCTGCTCGAGGGCGGCGTCCAGAACAGAGTTGTCCTTGATCGGGACCACGTAGGCGAAGGTCCCGCCGTTGGCGAAGAACCCGCGCACGGCGTGCGGCAGGTTGAGGCCGGCCTTGTAATCGCCGAACGCCGCGACGTACTGGTTCCAATTCGTCACCGCGACCGGCTGGCCGAGCCCGGCCGAGGCCGGCGGCGTGGCCACCGTTCCGATCAGCGCCGTGACGCTGGTACCGGAACCGGCGATCGGCCCAGCCGGCGTGATCTCCTCGACGTACACGCCGGGGGCCTTGCTCTGGTAATCGACCATCGTCTCCTCCTGGCCGTCGGACGGGGTTTCAGGGGGTGGGCAACACCACGTCGTGGAACTGTCGGTCGACCGCGTAGGTCACGGCAACGTCAAGGTCGGGCGCGCCGGTCCGCTGCACGCGCAAGGTGCATGCGCCCGCCTCGAGACCGGGCAGGGCGAACCGGCCGGCAACGTCGGTAGCCGCCGTCAGCGGAGTGCCCACGACCGACACCACAACCCCCGGGACGGCGGACAGCGCAGCATCGAGCACGCGGCCGCCGAGCCTGGGGTCGGTGATCGAGCCGGTGTCGATGTGCAACCGTTCGACCGCGGCGAACTGCTCGACCTGGTCGAACGGGTCGACCGTGATGGTCACGGTCACCGAGAAGGCCGGCCGAGGCGGCGTGCCGAGGGCCGTCCAGAAGTGGCCCATCGCCTGGCCCTCTCCGGTCTGCGCGACAACCGAGGGCAGCGGGAAGGGCTGCGGCGGGTGCTTCAGCGATCCCTGGAGAAACCGGTCGGCGATCACCGGAAACCGGCTGAACCACATGAGGGCCAGGCCGAGCAATCGATGCTCGTTGGCGACCTTGAGGCCGCCGGTGTCCGCCGACCACGCCGTCACCAGGTATGAGCAGTCCACCCGCAGTGAAGGCAGCCGGCTCGACCACACGGTGCCGGTACGCTCCATGACCCGGGCCTCGTCGCGCAGCGCCCGGTTCTCCGTGACCTCGTGCAGGTAGAGGTTGATCGTGGCCTGCGGCGGTTTGTAGTCCCGGTCCGGGGTCACGAACGACACGTCCGCGGTGCGCAGGTCAGCAGGGGCGGTCGGGTCGTCGAGCATCGCCTGGAGGGTCGCGTCGAGATCGGCGAACACGCCCCTCACCCCACCCTCACGAGATCGTCGGCGGCCGGGTCCGCGGCGGCTGCGGCGTCGGCCGCGGCCGGGACGTCGCCGACGACGCCGGGCAGCACCCGGCCGAGCTTGCGATACTCGTGGGCGACCGCGGCGAGCGCGTACCCACGGTCGATCACGCCGTCGTCGGCGGCGGCCAGGAAGGCCGCGTGCAGTGCAACGTTGCGGATGTTGCCGCCGGCCAGCCGCACGTCGCGGGCGAGGGCGTCGAGGTCGAGGTCCGGGTGCAGCGGGACCTGCGCCGGGAACACGACCGACCAGATCCGGCGGCGATGCTCGTCGTCGGGGAACGGGAAGTCGACGACGAACTGCAGGCGCCGGGTGAACGCCTCGTCGAGGTGGGTGCGCAGATTCGTGGCGAGCACGGCCACGCCCTCGTAGCGCTCCATCCGCTGCAACAGGTAGGCGGTCTCGACATTGGCGTAGCGGTCGTGCGCGTCACGCACCTGCGAGCGCTTGCCGAAGAGGGCGTCAGCCTCGTCGAACATGAGGATCGCGTCAGCCTCGGTGGCCGCAGTGAAGATGCGTTCGAGGTTCTTCTCTGTCTCCCCGATGTACTTGCTGATCACGGTGGACAGGTCGACGGTGAACAGGTCCAGGCCCAGCTCGCGGGCCACCACCTCGGCGGCCATCGTCTTGCCGGTGCCAGAGGGGCCGGCAAAGAGCGCCGTCGCACCCCGGCCGTGGGCGATCGTGCGCTCGAAACCCCAGTCGTGCCAGACCGTGCGGGCCAGCGTGACCCGGCGGCACAGATTGCGCAGCTGGGCGGTCGAGTCGGCCGGGAGCACGAGATCGTCCCATCCGTAGGCCGGTTCGATCCGGCGCGCGAGGTCGGCGAGGTGGTGGGCGCTGCGCCCGCGCGCGGCGGCGAAGAGCTCGGCCCGGACGGGTGCGGTGCCGCCGGCCGAAGCGACCGCGGTTGCCACCGCGTCGGCGACGGCACCCGGTCCGCCATGGAACCGTGCGGCAAGCTCGTCGGCCAGCTCGGGGTCGGCCCCACCGGCGGTCAGTTGCCGGTGCCAGGCCTCGCGCCGCGCCGCGAACGGCGGGTGGGCCAGGTCGACCGGTACCACCCCCGGCAACACGGCACCCGGCGGCACCCACGGACCGGTGCCGGACAGCACAGTGACCCCCTCGTGGGCGGCCAGCGCGGCCAGCATCGCGGCCGCCACCGGGGTCGGTGCACCGCCACCGACCGCCGCAATCACCTGGTCGGCGCCCACGACGTGCAGGACGGCGCCGTGCAGGACGGCCTCGCGCACCGCCCGCACGACCACTCCGGCGGCACCGGCCGGGACCGCGCCGTGATCCGGCTCGGCCGTCACCGCAGCCAGGTCGAGCGTGAGCAGCGGCATGCCGAGCTCGCCCGCGAGGGCCGCGGCAACGGTGCGCCGCCCGGATCCCGGGGGGCCTTGGAGGTGGAGACGCAGCGGGCGCCGCCCCTGGGCCGCCCTGGCTGCGCCCAACAACAGCTCCCGCTTGGCCTCCGGCAGCGGCACCTGACCCCACTGACCTGGGGCTGGCACAGTGAGCGTGCCGACCGCCGCCAGCCGCCGGTCGAGACCGCCCTGCTGGAGCAGGACATCGACGATCTGCTCGTCGATGACAACATGGTGGCTCGCCAGCACTGGCGCGACAAGGCGCGGGTCGGGAACGAGGGTGATCAGGCGCTGTGCCAGGAGCGGGCTGTCGGACCGGAACAGCGATCGGGCCGCCGGGCGGACCGGCAGCGGGGCTATCAGCCGCAGCACGAGCGCGACGGTGGGGCGGCACGCTCCGACATCGTTCTGCAGCTGGGCGAGGGCGTGCACGTAGCGCACGTCGATCTCGGGGGCCAGCGCCAGCAGGAGCACGTCGAGCTCGATCTCGCTCAGCGCGTGTGCCGAGCGCAGCCAGGCCCAGCCAGAGTGCAGGTCGCTGATCAGGTCCCAGCCCGGCGGGTCTGGGGCGGCATCGTCCGCGTCACCGACAGGGTGGGAGGCCGCCCTCGAGTCGCGGGAACCGGACGGCGGATCGGGGACGACCCGCTGCAGCAGGAGGTCGAGCCTGTCGAGGACGGCCACGGGCATCGTCGGGTCGAGCATGGATCACCTCCGCGATCTGGTGCCGTACAAGGGCTCTCGCTCCGTCGGCGAGTGGCTGGTGCCGGACCTAGAGGTGGGTGCTTGACAACACCTCCGTGACCCCACCTGCGCAATCGTACGGTCATGAGCCTATTACACCACATCGCCCTTTTCGCCCGAATCCGCCGGCCACCGGCTCGACCTCGTTAGAACAGCCGAACCGGTGACGTCGGCGCTTCATCGTCACCGACGCAGGCTGGGCTTGTTGGGCTCGCAAATTCGGTTCGGTGGCTGTGACGTGCGGCTTTGTGCGAGGTCGGCCCAATCAGGGCGGCGACGATCCAAGGTTTGGCAGCCTCGCTGGTGTACCTGCTCCTGCGTCAGATCCTGCAGATGCTGACCCAGCTCGCCCGGGACGGCGGCGCGAAGGACGTCGAACTCCTGGTCTTACGGCATCAGGTGGCGGTGCTGCGCCGGCAGGTGCACCGACCCGATCTCCAGCCCGCGGACCGGGTGGTGCTGGCGGCGCTGTCGCGGCTGCTGCCTCGGCAACACTGGGCGGCGTTCTTTCGTCACCCCGCCGACCCTGCTGCGCTGGCATCGACAGCTGATCGCCCGACATTGGACCTACCCACACGCGCGACCCGGCCGGCCACCCGTAGACCGCGAGATCCGGGAACTGGTCCTGCGCCTGACCGCGGAGAACCCGACCTGGCGGCATCGCCGGGTGCAGGGTGAGCTGGCTCGTCTGGGCTACCCGCTCGCGGCCAGCACGGTATGGAAGATCCTGCACCAGACCGGCGGGCTCTGTTGCGTTGGTCGTGGGCAAGATCGAGGCAGGCTTGACCTGTGAAGGTGTCGACCCGTCCTCGCCTCTGGCTACCGCCGAAGTCCGCGT
>NZ_JBIAKG010000027.1:0-20434 GCF_042872345.1 Micromonospora sp. NPDC005299 | reverse complement strand
GGACTCGTGGTGCCAAGTTCTGTCGACGTCAGCGGGCGACGCATCAAGTTTCACAAACCCGTGGGCGCCCCGCCAGGGGCATCTTCCTCTTACAAGCGAGGGGTCACTGGGCCGGCTACGGGCCGTCTGGGCCGTTGTTGGGCCGTCAAGCGCCGACCAAGGATGACCGAGAACGACCGGCAGCGCCCGAAGAAACAGCAGGTCAGCCACCACATACGGGCGGCTGATCTGGTGGGCGACGGACGAGTCGACCTGTACGCCGGATACTGCGGGATAGGGTGCAAGCCCATTGGTGTCAGGACAGGCGGCCCCGGTACTCGCCTGCCAGACGCTCTGCCGTCAGCCGCTCCAGCTCCTCTGCGGCCGCCGCGGCCTCGTTGAACTTCTTGCAGATCCGTGACTCAAGGTGCCCCGTCAGGTCGATCACATCGAATCCGTCCTGCACTAATTTCTCGCCTTTTGTGGACTTCCGCCAACGCTTCGCTACCTTGACGTGGCCGGCCCTCGTCAGTCGGGCCCCTTCTGCATCCGGGGGCAGGAGGAGCCCTCGTCCTGGTAGCACGTGTTTGTCTCCAGTACGTGTCGCTTTGAAGATCGCCAAATCTTGAAGCCGAGAATCGGCGTGCTCGTTGCGAGACTCGACGAACACTCGGCCGGCGTCTGAGCGCATCTTTGCCGCGTGATCCTTGAGGAACTCGCGGGTCAGGGTCTCGCCAGAGCGACGGGCTGCCGCGACCGCGCTCTCGGCGACCTGCTCAATGGCGTTTGCAAGGTTGAGCACCGACACAGTTGCCTCCTGAATGGACGGTGGACCTCCAGCATCTCGCGCACCAGTCCTGGACGCCAGTTCCGTGAGGAGACGATGAGTCAAGTGAGCGCTGTGCTTGACCGATGGCCCCGGCAGGAGGCCCGAACGCCCGGCAGGCGGAACTGCCTTCCTGCACAGCTGTTGGCCGGGAACGGGTGGCAGTGACGGCGCGTGCCAGAACCATGCCAGGTCGACAGGTTGCGGCGGGGGATTAGCGGGGACTGGCGGGGAGAGGGGTCGCCTGGGGGGCAGGTCGCGACCCTGGCAGGCCAGGCCGACTTGTGAGAGCCCCCTGGCAGTGTGGGCACCCTGGGGGCACAAGACACTGTCAAACGTCGTCAACCAGCCACCGACGATGGCAGCCCGAGGCCCCCCGTGAGCAGGTGTCGAAGGCCGTTGCCGCTGGTGGCGGCGTAGCGGCTCTTAGTTCCGCTTCAACGTCTGACTGCGCTCAGCCCTCAATTCACAGATCGGCCATTTTGCGGACCGGTCAGGCGGAATTTGCGGCCTGTGCGATCAACGCCGCGCCGGATGCGACGAGGGTGGACGCGACCAGTACCAGGACCAAACGGGTCAGGATGCGCCCGGCCGCCCTCCCGACGATGGGGGCGTACTGCTCCTGTTCGGCTCGGACGAACCGGGCGGGCAGCAGCAGGATGGCCACCCCGGCGACCAGGAGCGCGGCACCGGCGACAAAAGGCATGAGACACCTCCTCCATCGATCCTAGTTCCGGCAGCGAGGGGCGCGCTCGTTGTAACGCGGTCCCGGTCAACCGTCGGTCTGTGCCTTTTAAGCCCGTGGTCCTCCACGGCACTAGCTGGCGCGTGGGGCGTACGTGGAAGTACCCAGGCCGTCGCCGGGCCGTCGGAGGTCGGATACGGCCAACCAACGATGACCATTGGCGAGGACGTCTGCCCAGGTAGCGCGATGTGACCTAAACGGGGACCTGCACCGCAGCCTGCGCCTTACCTGTAGTTGGTGAACTGCAAGGCCGGTTGCCTGGGGGTCAAGCGCCGGCTTGACGGCCCGTAGGAGATCATCGGATGGCGACCAAACCCGAACGCATCAATCCCAGAGCGGCGGCTGGACAATTTCGCCGTTACTCTCGCGTCTCATGCGCGCCGTCAAATCCGAGGTCTCTCGCTCCCCCAATTGCAGGAGCAGTTTGATGGCGGCTGGGCCGAGTTCACGGATGGTGAACGTGGCGTTTGTGTGGCCGGTAGCGGTTCCCGTAATGAAGTCCGCAATTAGATTGCGTCCACTCGTCATCGCTATTGCTGCACTATTCGCAATAGAACCACCCCGCGAAGCTAGCTGGCCGAAGTCTGGGCTGTCGACAACATCGGCGCTGCCAACGGCCTCGATCGAGATGGCGAAGCTGTTCTGCTTCACCTTGACCTCAGTCATCCTGGCACCGAGATCACGAATGGCCGATACCAGCGACTCGACAGGAATTCCTCTCCGACTGTCATAGGCGGGGAGATCGGTGGAGCGCGGTGCAAAGAAGGCAGTCCACCCGATACCCCGCAGGACGAGGCAATTTCTCTCAATGCTCCAATGAGCTGGATCTTGCTCCGTCGCTGGATCCGCACTACCAAAGACGCGAACCCCTCTAGCAACGAGGCGATCAGCATTAGCTTCGACCAACAGGCCTAAAGCCGGGGAGCCTTGCAACTGGCCGAGGGTAGTTAACTGGTCAAGTGTAAGGCTGTGGCCAATCCTGCGCCAGAACTGAATGTCCTGCGTATCAAGAGTTGAGAGAACGAGCGCTAGGTCGCTGCTCGTCATCGGCCCGACCATGTTGCGTGCAGAAGGGAAGTTCTCTACAGCGCCGCCATGGCCTTCCCAGACTACTTGGTATAGCCTGCTGAAACGCCCGGCCTGCTCGTCGTTAAGTATTGCTTCGGCCCTCGACAGGGCAGCGCGAATAGGCTCAGGCTCTAGGCTCGCGGCCCCGTCAAACCCGATGACAGCAGACTCAGCCACGGCCCGCGCTGAATCCCCGTCGACGACGCCTAGGCCGCCTCGCATTACGGCATTAGATAAGACCGATGTTATGGGGGACTCTAATGCAGTCAACTCTTCGATTGCCGCTGGATCCGTAACGAGAGCGGAAGCTCCTACCGCAGCCTCTGAAAGCTCTAGCCTCGGCCGCTCATCCCGCCTCTGATTCCATGTATCAAGAGTGAGAATGATTGGATGGCTGTCGGAAATTGCCCGAAGATCAGAGGCGAGCCAACGTGGATCCGGATTGGTTCTCAGGAAGACCAGTCGTTCGCGTCCCTCTTTGGGCCATGTAAGCACCAAGTCTGGGGCGAACGTGTGGTTGAAGAACTCCGTCTTCCGAACCTGCATACTCGGGTCGCCCGCATGAAGGAAGTTGCTAACGGTGGTCTTCAAGTAATCTATCCGGCTGTCAGGGGTGTTGTAATCGAGGGCTCGACTTAGGGCGACACCTATACTGCCGTTCATCTCGACTCCTCATCAACACCCATGAACGCTCTAAGCCGGTTGTAGTTGTCGGTAGTTATCACTAAACTCTCTTGCTCCTCGCAGAGAGTTAGTAGCCACAACCGATTTGTGAGTTCATAAACGACTTGTTCGTTGAGCTTTGCCTTCGCTTCCTCGACAGAAGTCGTCCCAAAAACGCGATGGATATTTTCCTTATGCAGGAGGTGCTTCCTGATGGTTTCTGGCGTCCGATGCTTGTGCCAACTCTGAGCCTGGAACGGGGCCCATGAGAGCCAGATCAGATTATCGCAATAGTCCGGCTTGTCCTGAAAGGCCACATAGCACTCCGCAACAAACTCCGCGTACTCCCTCGCGGAGTCCATTTCGTACTTATAGGCCTTCACCTCGGCCATGAAGGATTTGTCGTGCAGGGCGCCGCCCCGCAACTTTCCGCCGATGTCGAAGCTGAATGACTGGCCGCCATGCGGCCACCTGAAATGGAGGAGGTCGCCAAAGACCTTTTCGGTGTTCGTATAGATGGACGAAACGCGCGTGGTGTTGTCCAGCCAGCGTTTGGCACGGTCAATGCCGATGCTGCCCGTCTGCTGGTGTATCTCGCCCGCCACCATGACGGAAGGGTATAGGAACCTTACCGACGGCAACAGGTGCAAGATCGGTGACGACGTTCAGGGCGACGGAGCATTGGTCAGGTCGGCCAGCGATCGGCGGTGCTGGACTCGGAGGGCCGGCGCGTCGCGGTGATCGAGCTGACCGAGGTGCGTGTGGTCCGGCTCGCCGATGTCGATCTGCAACACGCTCTCGACGAGGGCGAGGGAGATGAGTCTGTGGCGCAGTGGCGGGCCGGGCACGAGGCGTTCTGGCAGAGCGAGGAAGTGCGCGCGGAGCTGGGCGATCCCGGCTTCACCGTCGACGACGACACCCTGGTGCTGGCCCAGCGTTTCCGGCTGGTGCACTCCGTTTGATCCGACTGGCTCGCGGCCTTCGACTCACATCACCGGCAAGCCGCCGAGGCTCGCCGAGCAGCCAAGTGAGCAGCCAAACCGGCGAACAGCAGCGGACAACCACGGACCGGGGTATCGGGTCGAGTAGGAGGAGCAGCCGGCGGACCAGCGCCCGGCTACCGACTCGTAATGCGCAGATCAGACCCTGCCGGCAGGACCCTCTAGAGCCTTCGTCTAACGCGCAGGTGTCGGCAACCCGTCACCGCTGCTGCTGTTTCGGTCCAGTGACTATCAGCGATGCGTCATGCAAACGTGAGTGGATGACCACGAGCGCGTCCGTTCTAGTCATCATCAGTGTTGCGATCGGGTTTCTAGCCGGCCGGGCCTATCAGGTTGCTCACCGGGCCTGGTCGGACTACAAGAAGGCCAAGGCGCTCGTACCGCAGCTGTTGAAGGCGTTCTGGGCGGCCGTGCGGGGGGCTATCGTGATCCTTGCCGTCGCCTTGGCCTGGATGGTTGGTTCCGCATGGGCGGCCGCATCCAGCAACCCGACCGAGGGCCCGTCGCCATCGCCGTCACCGTCATCGGCGGCTCCGTCACATAGCCGGTAGAGCGCGGGCGACGTCGGCGACTTGTCGTGACGTCAACCTAAGGGAGGTGATAGCCCGTTACCCGGCCACGCGCGTGCCCGGAGTCTGGCCTGTGCCCCCTGAATATTGGCGGCAAGCAGCGAGAAGGCAGCGAGACCACCGGCATCAGCTGGCATAACACGTCAACAGGCAGCATCGTGGACGTGCTCAGGGGCGCAAGACGGCAGCGGATGACACCCAACGATGCTCCGTATCAGCGTTCACACCGAAGAAGTCATCGGCCATGTTCCAAGCAGCCGTCGCCATCGAAGTGCTTGAAGCGAAAGTTCCGGGCCAGCTCGTTGATCGCGCGCTGAAGCCGCGTCTGATGCCCGTCCTCGGGCAGGAAGGTCAACCACCCTTCGTCAAACGCGGCATCCACAACTGCATTAGCGAGTCGCTCGATGCGTCGCGCGTACTCGGCGTCGTAGTCCGGTTCGGAAGCCATGCAAATCCTTGGGGCCAGCGTAGCGGCGCGCTAAGGAGCCAGGGGTCGCGATCGCTGCGACGGCTCCTGAAGGAACTACTCGGCGACGAAAACGCCCACGCCGGGCAGGGTCTCAGTCATGCCCTTGATGCGTAATACCTGCATGGCGCGATCGATGACCGGCTCGGTGACCTCGTAGTGCTCGATCAACTCCCGCCGGCTGGGCAGCTTTGAGCCCGGCGGGAATTCGCCGGACGCGATGCGTTCGGCCAGGTCGTCGGCGATCTGCTCGTAGCGGTAACGCGGTGGCACGGTGTTCCCCTCGGTTGGCAACACGAGTAGACCACCTACACCAGCCCTTGACTACCCAACGGTACCTGTGGGAGGTTGCCGAGGAGGTCGATTCCCCCGGTTGGCGCTGTGGGCCGTCCTCGCCGGCGTGGATGTCCGGCGCATCCCCCGCGATCGGGCATCCACGCCCCCGGACACCTGCGGCACGAGGAGGCGCAGTGCTCCCTTCCAGTTACCCCACTCGGCGGCCCGTGACCCCGACGGCTCCGGCGAGCCGATGAAGCGGGTCTCCTACGACGAGTACATCTTGGCGGCGGCGCTCACCCTCGCCCGTCGCCATCGGCCCGTGTGGTCGTGGCGGCACTGGCGACACGTCTGCCGCTGCGGCGCGACCCTGCCGTGCCGAAGCCGTCACCGCATCCCAATCAACCGCGGCCACTGGCCCAGCCAGGACCGCCGGCGATGACGGCGCACCTCCCGATCAGGCCGGCGTGGACGTGCGGCGGCTGCGGGTGGGAGTGGCCATGCCAGACCCGGCGGCGGGAGCTGCGAGCCGAGTACGACCAGGCCCCGGTGTCGCTAGCCCTCTACCTCGCCGCCCAACTCGTCGACGCCGCCCAGGACCTGACCCACGTCCCCGCCGGCCACCTGCACTACCGCTTCCTCGGCTGGACCCGATGAGCATCCTTCGACCCGGCGACGAGAAGTTCCACTACAGCGACGGCTCCCACAAGTGGATCCCACCCGACCCGGACTACGACCAGGAGGTCTGGGACGAGCAGGTCCGCCAACACAAGCAAGGCCACCTGAGAAACGAGCGCCCGAAGGTCCGCGTACTGCGCCTCGTCTGATGCCAGCAGTACAGCACCGAAGTACAGCAGCCGTGCCAGCCGAACCGAGCCGAGAAGCGCACCAGCAGGCCCTCTGACCTCATATCAAGCCCGATCCGACCGGCTCGCCGAGAGTTCACACCGAAGAGGTCACTGGTTCGATCCCAGTATCGCCTACCATAAATATATGCAGGTAGGAAGCCCGTCGCCGGAGCCACCAGTAACGGGCTTCCCGGGCTGTTGCCCCTTAAATTGGGAGCAATTTGGGAGCAGGGGACGCCGGGACCGTCCGCTGTTTCCTGCGCGTGTAGCGGCCGCGGCTGCGGACGCCAGCACAACGATCCGATGCCGGAGCAGTTCTGACCTCGGGTGAATCCGGCGAGTGGGCAGCGTGTCGAAGGCCAGGGTGATCTCATTGGTTCGGCTCACCACGATCAATACAATGGTGTCGGCACCCGTTCGGTCCGGGAGCGTGAGCAGCCAGAGTCCTGCGCCCAGGTCATTTGGGTGAGGCAACCATCGCCTGGGGGAGTCCATAGGACCGTCCTCACCGGACATGCTTGCCCTGATGTACGCCTCAGCTCATCGCTGCTCGACGATCCTTCCAGCGTCGATTCCGAGCAACCCGAGGCCGGAGAGGCCGGCGGACCGGCACGGCGACCGGCACCCGCTCGGCCCGGCAGGGCCAATCGCGGGTAGGCGGCCACCACGAGTCCGAGCCCGGCAATGACCCAGCCGTCCGAGCCGTCGACAGCGGCTCGCCGCTGTCGACCCAAGGCCGTCCCGATCACGTTCTTCAACTTCCACTTGCGGGTCGTTTGTAGGCCGCCGCCGTCGCGGGATCTACGACGGCCTAGGTGGTTGTGGCTAGTGCGGCGCAGTCTCGTTCATCAGCGGGCTGATGCCGCCGGCACCTGCAAGCCCACCGCCAGCTCACGAAGGTGGTCTACGTCGACGTCAACGGCGAGGGCTGCGACGAGGACGTCGCTGAGGTCTTCCCACGCCGTCATCCAGTCGGTGACCGTAAGAAGTTCAGCCTCCGGGTGGCATATGCTGCGCCGGCACGACGGGGAGGGTGACATGCGACGGTTGCGGGTACGGGGGGCGGTGGCCGCCCTGGCCGGGGTGACGGCGATGGCGGGGTGCGGGGCACCGGCCGGGCTGGACGGCGACCTGACCGACGACTGGCGGCCCGCCGCGGCGGCCGTGCAGTTCACCCCGAAGGTGGGCGACTGCCACGTGATTCCCGAACCGTCGAGTTACCTGACCAGCTACCAGCCGGTCGACTGCACGCGGCAGCACCTGCTGGAGACCTTTTACCTGGGCACGTTCACCGGCGCGGTAGCCGAACGGGAAACCCCGCCGCCGGTGGGCTCGGCGGTGCTGCGACCGGCGTTTGCCGAATGCGACGCGAAGGCGACCGCGTTCGTCGGTGGCGACTGGCGGGGCGCTCGCCTGACGGTGCAGGTCGCGCCCCCGTCGGCGGGCGGATGGCAGGGTGGCAGTCGCTGGTTCCGGTGCGACATCTTTGAGCTGGACACGGCCGACGGCGGCTCGGCGCAACGGCATCCGGACGACCACCCGGTGCAGCACACCGGCAGCCTGCGGGACGCACTGAAGGGCCCGTCACCGCTGGCCTTCGGGTGCCTGAACGAGGACCGGTACGGCGCCTTCGAGCAGACCGGCTGCGCCCGGCCGCACACGTTCGAGTACGTCGGCTCGTGGACGGCGCCCGACACCTCGTACGCGGACGCGGGCCGCGACGAGGACGGCGTGCACGCGAAGTGCCGGGCCCTCGTGGCCCGGTACGCGAAGGTCCCGGTCGACGGCGTGCTGCGCTACCGCACAGGCACCTCGTACCTGGTGCCGGCCGCGGAGGCGTGGGCGCGCGGTGACCGGGGGATCCGCTGCTTCTACTGGTCGGGGGGCCTGAAGGTGACCCGCTCGATCAAGGGCGGTGGCACAAAGGCGCTACCGGTCCGTTGAGCGCGAAGTGCTCACCGACGCGGGATAGGGACGAGGGCTTTGACCTGCGGTGCTGCCGGCGAGCGGCCTGGCGTGACCTCCCAGAGAACACCGAAGTGGTCAGCGTTGGCTGCTCCCCGCCTGCCTACTGCCGGCTTGTCGTCCTGGTCCCGCCGACGCCAGTCGCCGGGACCATCCTGCATCGACGTGCGGCTCTAGATCCGCCGCAGCGGAGCTGGTAGGGACTCCGGCAGCTGAGACTCGAATCCCACCGACAGCCATCTGGCCAGGGGTTCCTGTCCGGTGACCTCTTCGGCGTGCCCGAAGGAATCAGCTTGTTAGCCACTTCGCGGGGCCGAGGGCCGGGCGGCCGGCGGGGGCTGAGACGATCGAGTGACCAGGATGGGCCGCCGATCGACGTCGCCACCGACGGCGATGGGCGGCATCAAAGGCAGCTTGATCGGGTGCACTCCCATGCCGATTTGAGGCTGTTCGCTGGCGCGTGTTCAGGCACTATGACGGGATGCCGTCGCGACATGGTGGGTATGAACCTAACGCGTTGCTGGGTCGTCTCGTCGGCTTCCGTCTCTACTCAGTCCAGTTGGTCATGGACTACGTTCAACTGCGCTTTGACGGTCCAACGGACGACATGCCGGTCCTCAACTGCGAGGTGTTACCCGTCGTGGAGACGCCGGCCGGTCTCATCGCTGCGGGGGATATGAGGGCGTTCAAGCCGGTGTCGGCACCGGGAGTTCAGGCACGGGTCCGACGGCGGCTGCGGCCTGGCGCCCGCGGGGCAGTTCCGCCGGAGTAGAGGTCGGCGCCTAAATTTGCGGGCTGTTGCCGTTGGCGAAGCCAAGATCACCCGCGCTGATCGCTGACTACGGCGAGGACACCCGAACGCGAGTGGCTCACTCGCCGCCGCCACCCAGTGCGTTGCGCCAGCCTCCAAGGCACCAGCGCCGCGCGAACCAGCTTCGAGAAGCACGGGCGTCGGTCTCGTCGACACCGTCTCTGTAGAGCCTCAGGGACGCTGAGCTGCATGGTCGAGCATTCTTCGGCGCGCTGCAGACGCAAGGCGCTCGACCGGCAGCCACGGAGGCGACAGCAGCCAGAGTCGAGCCAGATGTGGCCGGCAGTCCACACCAACCGCTGAACGTGCATGCCTGTCCAGAGCTTGGCGTGGCAGGGGTTTGCGACGTCGGTGATCAGGGCACGTGGCGCGTGAACGGTCGTCAATCGAGGGCCAGGACATGACGGGGGCACAATGGACAGAGGTGTAAGAGTCGGTATCGCCGCGACGCTCGCCATAGCGGCCGGGGTGGCGGTGCCGCTGCCCGCTGAGGCGGCGAGTGGAGGGACATTCGCGGCCGCCAAGTACCTTGCCACGGGGTCGACTGCGACCAGCGCCGTCGCTGTCGCCGACGTCACCGGTGACGGGCGACGCGACATCGTCGTCGGCATTGATGCCGTCGACGGCACGCAGACGAGTTCTGTGCTGGTCTTCGCCCAGCGAGCCGACCACAGTTTCGGCGCTCCCACCAGGATCAAGGCGCACGGCGGTTACAACAGCAACGTGCAACTCGCGGTCGCCGACATCGACGGCGACGGCCGCACGGACGTGGCGATGTCGTCGTCCGCTGGCGTCGATGTGCTGTTTCAGCGGGGCGGGCGCCTCGCCGCGCCGCTGCTGGTCTCCGGGGGTGCCGGGGACGTGGCGATCGCGGATATGACCGGGGACGGACGGCCGGATCTTGTCGTCGGCGCACGGCCGGGCGAGGTCAGGATCTACAGGCAGACTGCGGCGCATGCCTTCCAGGCATATCGGACGATCACAGGGCCGTTCATCGCGGGCATACCGTTGGACCAGGTGTTCGCCGCCGACCTGAACGGAGATGCCCGCATCGATATCGCGCAATTCTACGGCCACGGCACGTGGGTGCGGCTGCGCCGCGCGGATGGTTCCTTCGGGCCGGCGACGACCTACCGGACGCCCGCGGACGGCAGCGGCTTTCGCCGCGTCGGCCTCGGCGCGGCGGTCGGTGACGTGACTGGCGATGGCCGTGCCGACCTGGTGACCAGCGTTGACGGCAACACTCCGGACGCCGCCGTCCAGGTCTTCGCGCAGGGCGCCGGTGGGCTCGCGACGACGCCGACCAGATATCCCGCTTACGACAGTGCCTCTGGCCTCACTGTCGGCGATCTGACCGGCGACGGCCGCAAGGACCTGGTCGTCGCACACAACAGTTGGCTCGCGGTGAGCGTCTATCTGCAGCGGTCGACCGGGAAGCTCGGCGGGTACACGACGAACAGGGTCGACGGGGTCGGGCCCCAGGCGGACTCCCTGGCCATCGGTGACGTCACCGGGGACGGGAAGCCGGACGTCGTCGCCGTCGCGTACGACAAGGTGGCCATCCTTCGGCAGCTCTGACACTCGCCGGCTGTGGACCATGTGCTTGGGTCGGCCTCGCCGCCCGCCACGTGATTCACAGCCGGCGTCACTGCAGTCCTGGTGTTCCTCGGGGCGACGCCGGCCATGATGTCGCCCTCGCCTGGTCGGTCTGGCCGCCCCGGGAAGTCAGCGGGTCTCGCTCTCGACTTCTGCTTTCTTCGCCGATCGCTAACGGCGTCGTTGGCGATCTTGGGGACCCGCGTACAACCCTGCTATCGCCACGTCGTCCGCTGCTCGGTAACAGTCGCGCGCGAGGACGGTTGTGGCCGTATCCGGATCTGCCGCGTAGCGCTCGTCACGCAAGGTAACCAGTTCACGGTGCACGCATCCGGACTGCCGATGTGAGTGCGACGGTTGACCGGTTGACAGAAATCAAGCTGGAGAGTGTCGGATCTGCCGGATGCCGTTCGTAGCGTATGCAGAGACGGACGTCGGGTCCGGGGACGATCAGAGGGAGCGGACATGCCTGAGTACCTCATCTACTTCAATCAGCAGTGGGTGGGTGACCACACCGAGGAGTGGTTCCGCGGGCGCGGTCCACTCGCCAGGGCGGTTGTTGATGAGATCAAGGCCGCCGGGGCATTCGTCTTCGCCGGGGGCCTGGAGGAAGAGGACGGCCCAGTCTTCAACGCAGACGCCACAAGCGGTGCGATGGTCTTCACCGACGGGCCCTATGTCGAGAGCAAGGAGTTCCTGGGTGGCCTGACCATCGTGGACGTGCCGGATGAGGCGACCGCCCGGATGTGGGCCGGCAAAATCGCGGAGGCATGCGGCTGGCCGCAGGAGGTTCGCCGGTTCAAGCCGCGGCGCGTCTTGCAGGGATGAGATTGTCACTCGTCGGCTGAGGCTTGAGCCGAGGCGTGGCCGGCACCGGGGTGGACGTCGCTGCTGCGGTATCGGCAAGGATTCGACCAGGCACGGGGGCGGCCAGAAAAGTGCCGCCCCCGGAGCCGGCCGACGAAAGCGCTTCGCCGTACTCATCTGGCACCCCTCTGTGTCATCCATGAAGGAGCGGGGCCGGTCAAGGCTGGGGTCTTGACTGGCTGACGTTGATTTTTCCGGTTCCGGCAATGGGTTTCGGGCAGGCGTGTGTGCGGTGCCGGGGTCAACGGCTGGGCCGTAGGCCCACCCCGCAGGGGCTTGGCCTTGACGCCGGCGCCGTGCGCGCCATGCTCGTGATGCCGGGAGGCGTTGTGGGTGGTCGCGTCGCCAGGTTCCGACTGCTGTCGGTGGGGCAGGCCGGGTTCGGCTGCCGGTCATCCATTCGCCCCGCCTGGGTTGGGGGCATGGTGGTGTGCGACCGTGACCGGACGGGGTCAATCAAGCGGGCGGCCTCGCCGTCGGCCG
The DNA here is from genome assembly GCF_042872345.1 of Micromonospora sp. NPDC005299. Lineage (NCBI taxonomy): Bacteria > Bacillati > Actinomycetota > Actinomycetes > Micromonosporales > Micromonosporaceae > Micromonospora > Micromonospora sp. NPDC005299. Next base: position 8,271 of record NZ_JBIAKG010000027.1, on the reverse strand, counting down.
ACGGGGGTCAGACACAGAACGGCCTCGCGTCCGGTCACGTCCGAACCTGCTCACGCCGCCGCCCGGGCCGGGGCGAGGGCACGGATGTGCCCGTCGCGTAGGCCGTAGTAGACGAGGGTGAGCAGTTTGCGGGCCACCGCGACGGTGGCGATGTTGCGTCCGCGGCGTTCGGCGATGCGGGCGCGGGCGCCGGTCAGCCAGCCGGCGGTGTGCGGGACGCCGTGGGCGGCCTCGACCGCGGCCCACCGCACCAGCGTGGAGCCCTGCTTGGTGATCCGCCCCCGGTGCACGACCAGGTCGGACTCACGGTGCCGTGGGGTCAGCCCGGCCCACGAGGCCAGCTGCGCCGGGCCGGGGAACCGGTCGACCTCGCCGATCTCCGCCACGAACACCGCCGCCAGGACCGGACCGACACCGGGGATGGCCTGGATCGCCGTGTAACCGCGATGCCGAGAAAGCCTGGCCCGGATCGGTCCGCCGACCGCGTCGATCTCGAAATCAACGGCGTCGATCAGCCGACATAGTGAGGACACCCGGCCCCGGAAGGCGCCGTCCAGCGGCGCCCGGGCGAGCAGTTCCCGCCCACCCACGCCGAACAGATCCGAGACCGCGATGTGCACGCCCTGCTTGGCCAGCACCGCGTGCACCGACGCTTTCAGGCCGCTGCGCCAGGCCACCAGCTTGGCCCGATACCGCACCAGCTCCCGCAACTCCCGCACCGCCGGCGGGGCCACATACGCCTCCGGCAACCTGCCCATGCGCAGCAGATCCGCCAGATCGGCGGCGTCACGGGCGTCGTTCTTCACCCGCCGGTAGGCGAACCCCTTCACTCCCAACGGATGCGCCAAATGCACCCGAGCGCCGGCCGCGGCCAGCACATCCACAGCCCAGTACCAGCCATACGTGGCCTCCAGGACCACCTCCGGATCCGGGCCGGCCTTGGCGATCTCCAACCCCAGCGCGACCGGGTCATTGTCGATCCGCACTGTCTCGAGCTTCTCGCCCGCCTCGGTCATCCGCACGATCACCGACCGGCGCCGATGCAGATCGATGCCAACGATCTGCCGGCCGTCGTACTCCGCCTGCATGAGGGGCCTCCTTCGTCGTGAGACGTGAGCACCCCGAGCATCCCGCCCGGGACCCACGAGGAGCGAGGCCCCGCTCCTTCATGCCATCAAGAGGCGGCGAGGAGTGGTGTTCTAGGCTGGGGTTCGGCGGGTCCGGGAAGTGACTGTTCCGAAGTGTTGACCATGGGGATTCGGTCGGCCGCGCTGGATTGAAGAGTCGCCCCCACGTGTCCTCCCGGGCCCGTCCCGGCTTTCTTGGCGTCTTTGATCATTTGCTTGTAGACGATGTCGGACAGTCGGCGCTTGAGTGCCCGCATGGCTTCCATCGGTGTTTTGCCGGCGGCGAGTTTGCGCCGGTAGTAGGCGCGACCTTCGGTGTCGTGGCGTAGCTGGACGACGGCCATGATGTGCAGGGCCCGGTTGATGCGCCGGTTCCCGGCCCGGGACAGGCGGTGGCGTTGCTGGTCACCGGACGACGCGTCCAGGGGTGCGGTGCCGTTCCAGGAGGCGAAGTGCCCGCGGCTGGCGAAGCGACTGATGTCCGCGACGTCACCGATCAGGCGGGCGGCGCCGGAGGGGCCGATGCCGTTGAGGTCCTGCAGGCTGCTGCCGGTGGTTGCGAGGAGCTCGGTCAGTTCCTTGTCCGCGGCCTTGATCTTCTTGTCGACCTGGACCAGTTCGGTGATCAGCTCGGAGGCGAGCCGGCGGCGGGTGCGCCCGACCAGATCACGCGGCCGGATCGTGTTGAGCAGGGTCCGGGCCTGGGCGGCTGACAGGAATTTCTTCGCCCCACCGGGCAGCAGTTCCAGCAGCAGCTTGTGAATGCGGTTGAGCAGGTCGGTGCGGGCGTGACCGAGACCATCGCGGCGGTCGACCAGCAGCCTCAACGCAACGGTCACATCGTCGACGGTGACCTGCCGTAAACCCTTGGCGCGTAGGGCGGCGACGGCGACGCTGTGGGCGTCGACCGGGTCGGTCTTGCGGCCCTGACCGGTGTCGAACACCCGGGCCCGCGCGGACAGTTTCGCCGGCACGTCCACCACAGTTTCGCCGTCGGCGACGAGCCGTTGAGCGATGTGCCGGCCGATGCCGTTGCAACCCTCCACCGCCCAGACCCGGTCCTTGTGCTGACGACCGAGCTTGAGCATCGTCCGGTAGCCGTCGCGGTCGGTGCCGAACCGGCCCTGCGCGAGGACCTTCTCGCGGCCGTTGATGATCTCGATCGTCGCGGACCGCTTATGCGGATCCATACCGATGATGACCTGTCCCACGCTCGTCCTCCTCGATCAGACCGGGGCTGAATCCGGCGAGGAGGGCAGCGCTACTTCGAGCTGGGCAGACCCCTGACTTGTCTACTGAGGTCAGACGCGAGGGTCTGCAGCCCGTAGCGTCAGGGCGCCGGTCGGTACTGGCTCGCAAACCCCTTGCCGCCCTGCAGGGCTGGCTCTTCAAGAGCGTGCCAACGCTGGCCGGCGCCCGGCCGTGGTGTGGCTCGACAGAGGCGTGCGCAAGAGATTCTTGAAGTCAGGCTGCCCACCACGGCGCATCTCGACTCCACGAGTGAAGGAACTGCTGCCCGCCGTGATCACGATCGGAATCGACCCGCACAAAGCCTCGCTGACCGCCGTCGCGCTGGACCCCACCGGCCGGCAACTGGCCACCCGACGCGTCACCGTCAACGCCGGGACATACAAGACGTTAATGGGTTGGGCTGGGCGTTGGCCGCAGCGACGCTTCGCCGTTGAAGGCGCCAACGGCCTCGGCCGCGGGATCGCCCAACTGCTGGCCGCCAACGGCGAAGACGTCGTTGACGTGCCCGCCACCCTTGCCGCCCGCGCCCGCCTGCTCGATACCGGCGGCACCCGCAAGAACGACCCAGCCGACGCCGCCAGCGTCGCCCACGCTGCGATGCGCCACAAACGCCTGCGCCCGGTCATCGCCGAAGACCACACCACGCAGCTGCGGCTACTCGCTGAACGCCGCGACGACCTGGCCGGCGAACGAGTCCGCGTCCTCAACCGCCTGCACGTCCTGCTGCGCGACCTGATCCCCGGAGGCGCCCCGGCCGACCTCACCGCCGCCAAAGCTGCCGCCCTCATGCAAGGCCTGCGGCCACTCACCGCCACCGACGCCTGCCGCCGTGACCTCGCCCGCGACCTCCTCAACGACGTGCGCCGCCTGGACCGGCAACTCGCCGCGAATGAGGGCCAGACCCGTCAAGCCTTGGCCCCGACCCGCTCCACTCTTACCGACATCCACGGCGTCGGACACATCCTCGCCGGGAAAGTCCTCGGCCACATCGGTGACATCACCCGCTTCCCGACCGCCGACCACCTCGCCAGCTATATCGGCACTGCGCCGCTGGAAACCTCAAGCGGCGAGCGACGCCGCCACCGGCTCAACACCACCGGCAACCGCCAACTCAACACCGCCCTACACACCATCGCCGTCTGCCAGGCCCGCGATCCCGGACCCGGACGTGTCTACTACCTACGCAAGATCGCTGAAGGAAAGACCCCGGCCGAGGCCAGACGAGCGCTCAAACGACGCCTCACCAACGTTCTCTACCGGCGCCTCTTTAAAGATCAACAAAGTCGGCCGACCCGCACCACTTGACACACAGAGGCGCTCTTGAGCCTCTCCGCGCCACGGTGACCGGCAGGACGCATGCCAGATGAGAGCCACACCAAACCCGCGGCGGGCAGCCGCTGAAAGAGCGACCCCGCCGGCCACCTCGACCAAGCCTGGCCGGGCTGCGGTCGTAGCACCAGTAGATAAGTAGCCGCTGATAAGGCGCGGCATTCCTGAGCATGCCCGGTTGACGAGCGGGCCGCGGAAGCGGGTCGGGGGCGACTGCGCCTAACGGTCGCTGGCCGGGCGTCGGCGTCAGCCAAGGCTGCTCGGGTAAGCGGCCACGATCTCTAACGAACGACCTGCAGGACGGTCCGTTCCAGCCTGGCCGCAGCAGCCGCGTAAGGCCCGGGGTCGGGGAGCAGGTTGGGAGCAACAGGGTGCACTGAACGGCCCTCAACCGTACCGAACGGCACCGGACGGCACGCAGTTGCGCCCACGGCTGCGCGTTTTTGCAGGTCAGAGTAGGTGCAGCATCCTGCTTCACACCGAAGAGGTCACTGGTTCGATCCCAGTATCGCCCACGCAGGTCAAAGGCCACTTCCCGGGATCGGGAGGTGGCCTTTTTGCTTGCGTACAGCAGTTAAGTACAGCAGCCCGGTCATTGCGCGAGTGAGTCGCCGAGGCGCTTGAGTGCTTCTCTCGTCGCCTTGGACGAGACCTGCGTGTAGATCTCCATCGTTATCGAGAATCTTGCGTGCCGGAGCACCTGCATGGCGACTCGCGGGTGGACGTCGAGGTCGGCCAGGAGCGTGGCGCAGGTTCTTTTGGCGTCGTGGACGGTGATCGCCTTGACGCCTGCTTTCTCGCACCTCGTCCGCCAGGAGCGTTGGAAGTTGCGCGGCTCGATCGGTGTGCCATAGCGGGTGGTGAAGACAAGGTCGGTTTCGTGCCACGCTTTGCCGGCGGCTGCTTCAGCCTCGTCGCGCTGTTCGCTTCTCAGCTTGAGTGCGGTAAGGCAGATGTCGGGCAAAGGGAGGGTGGCGTCGGGCGCCTGGGTCTTGGTGTCGCGATGGAGGAGCTGCCCGCGGACGCGTTGCAGTTGGCGGCCGATGGTCAGCTCTCCGGCGTCGAGGTCGACGTCCTCCCACGTCAGTCCCAGTGCCTCGCCCTTGCGCAGGCCGGTGACGAGGACCAGGGCGTAGGCGGCGTAGAGCGAGTCCTCGTCGGCACGGGCCGATTCGAGGAACTTTCGGGCCTCGTCGCTCGACCACGACTTGCCCCGGCGGCGGCGGACGGTGGCGAGGGTGACCGGGACGGCCGGGTTCTTGGTGATGAGGTCTTCGGCTTGGGCGTGGGTGAGGGCGGCCCGCAGGGCGGCCCGGATGTCGCTGACCGTGCGCGTTGACGGGACGGCTTGGCAGCAGCGGCCCACCGCGCAGCAGCGCCGCTTGTTCTTGGCCCGGGCGGCGTCCTTCCTGGGCGCAGCACTGCACCGCCCTCACCATCGACCCGACCAAGCTCAACGACCCAGAACAGGCCACCGCCGCCGCGCTGGCCGGACTCGCCCGACGGGTCACTACGTTGACCGACGAGATCACGACCCTCGACCGGCAGTTGGCACCGCTGGTCCGTCAGGCCGCACCCCGCACCAGCGCCCTGTTCGGCGTCGGCACCGACGTCGCCGCTCAACTGCTCACCACCGCCGGCGACAACCCCGATAGCCTGCGCTCCGAAGCAGCACTCGCCCACCTCTGCGGCGCAGCACCCATCCCCGCCAGCTCCGGACGTGTACGCCGCCACCGCCTGCACCGAGGAGGCGACCGCGGCGCCAACCACGCCCTGCACACCATCGAGCTATGCCGCATGCGCTACGACCAACGCACCCAGACCTACCTGCAACAACGCATCAGCGAAGACCTCAGCAAACAGGAGATCCTCCGCTGCCTGAAGCGCTACATCGTCCGCGACGTCTACACCGCCCTACGGGCCGACTTCGCCGCCCTCGCCCCTTGACCTCCATAGGAGCATCGGGATGGCTACTCCATCCTCGGCAGGTCTCGGCCAACTTCCGGAAGGCCAGTAGGCGGTTCGCTTGCTGTCAACGTAGCGTTGACATGTGACCCCAGAGATCGTTCACTTGGCCGAACTCAGAGGTGCCCGTACTCGCCTTGATGAGCAAGAGTTGGAACTCATCGACCGTGCACGTTATGCGGGTGCCACTTGGGCGGAGATAGCTGCTGCGCTTGGTCTGAGCAGCCGGCAAGCCGCCGAGCAGCGCCGCCAACGTCTCGCGGCGGCCCGACGGTCAAGGCGACAAAAGCTTGATCTTCGCTACTCCTCACGAATCGCGGCGTTGCGGGCAGCCGTATCTGATCTTCAGCGGTGGATTGACACGGACCGAGGTTGGGACGCTCGGTTCCGACGGGCGGCGCTGGTGCGCAGAACGGCAGCACTTGCTCTCGATGCTGCACCGGGGTCGCTGTATGCCTTGGCGCTGCATCTCGTTTGCGACCTAGCGGACGTAGGGGGTGGCCGACTGCCGGGGCCAGTACAAGCGGTCGCCAGGAGGATGGAGGCCGCAATGTCAACAGAGGATTGACGTTCGATGGCGGCCTTGCTTCGCAGAGGCTCAAGAACTGAGGATGTGAGCCGTCTCGGCTCAACCTTGGAGGACTCATGCGCCGCAACGCTGGGCTGTTCGTGGCGATTTCGTTGCTGTCTGGCCTCGGAAGCAGCGCCATGTCCCTGGTATCCGGAATCTGGATCCTCAACCTCACCGATTCCAGCAGTCTCGCCGCGCTCGCGCAGCTTTGCGTGTACGCCCCTGTTCTCGCCGGGCCGTGGCTGGGAGGCGTGCTCGACCGCGCACCGAGGCGGCCTCTGATCATCGGAGTGAACCTCACGTTGGCCGCCGTTCTACTGTGTCTATTTGCCGTACAGGGACCAGGCCAAGCTTGGCTGATCTTCGCCGTCTCGTTTGCCTACGGCGTCAGCTATGTGTTGATTGATGCAGGCGAGACAGCGCTACTGCCGTCGGCTCTCTCCCCCGCGGAGCTCGGCGACGTCAACGGCTGGCGGTCTAGCGCCCAGGAGGGCATGAAGCTCGTGGCTCCTTTGGCTGGCGCGGGCCTCTACGCATGGCAGGGCGGACACGCCGTCGCTGTGCTCAGCGCGGTCATGCCGGTATTGGTCGCCACCTTGTATGCAGCTCTGCGTCTCACTCAGACGCCGCCCGAACTGCCAACCGAGCGGCAACGCAGCCTCGGCGCAGGGCTTGCCGTCCTGTTCGGGCAACCGGCGATTCGCGTCCCCGTCTCACTCGCAGCCGTCTCAATCGCGATGTCCGGCTTCACGACGGCGGGCTTCTACGCGATGGTCACCACAGAGCTGAACCTGCCGGCGACGTTTCTCGGGGTGCTGGTCAGCGCCCAGGGCGTCGGTTCCATCCTCGGCGGGCTCATCGTCGGCCGACTCATCACTCGGTGGGGCGCGGCTGCTGTCGGCATAGCCGGCACGGCCTTGTTCGCTGCTGGCTGCATTGGTCGTTGCCTGCCTTGGTGGCCGGCCATGTTCGCAGCCTCAGTGGTAGCGGGCGTCGGCCTGCCTTGGACGCTGGTTGCAGCGGTCACCGCGATGCAGACGCACACTCCGGCGGAGATGCTCGGGCGAGTTTCCGGGACGGCCAACACGGCAATGTTCGGGCCCATCGCTCTCGCCATCCCACTTGGCGCCGGGGCCGTTCATCTCAGTAGCAGCAGTCCGCTTATCGCAGCGGCCGGGGTCTGCCTCGCTGCCGCAGTCATCGCCTCCTATCGGCCCATCGTGCAGAGCAAGCGAGGTTCCTTCCTGGCCCTGTCAATCAGGCCAGAGCCGCCACGAGGGGACCAGCCACAGGGCGGGCAAGACGGCAGTTCGCGCGACTTGGCCGCCTCGCCGACGACCGCCACCAAGGACTGCCCATGAGCCACCCGCTCTTACATCTGCGCCGGATCACGCGGCGCGATGCGCCGCGATTAGCCGTCCTGCTGGGACAACTCGGCTACCCAGCCGAAGACTCGGCAGTAAACGAGCGCCTGGACTACTGGCTGAACGACCCGACAAGCGCGCTCATCGGCGCCGACATGGGTGGGGAACTGGCCGGAGTTGCGGCCCTGCACGTGAGTCCGCTCCTCGAAGTCACGGGCAAGTGGGCTCGCCTCGTGGCCTTGGTCGTCGACGAGCAGCACCGCGGCAAGAGCATCGGGCGGTGCCTGGTTGAGGCCGCCGAGAGCCGAGCAAGGGAGTTGGGCTGCCTTCGCATGGAGGTTACGAGCAGCCGCAAGCGAGAGCGCGCCCACCGCCTCTACCGCCAACACGGATACGAGGACGTCTGTGAACGGTCGGCACGCTTCATGAAGCTCCTGCGGTAGACGTCGGAGCAGCCAGCGCCGACAGCAACAGTGACAGCAACCGGCCGGGACGAGGACATCCGCCAGCCGCCGGGTGCGGACAGTCGCCCCCGAACGTGAAAGGACCCCGCCGGATAAAGCGCCCATAACTCAGACGAAACTCCATGGGTAGCGGTGGATTTACCTATGCGGCGAGTGGGGTGAGGTCGGCTTGGTAGCCGAGGTCGTGCAGTTGGCGTAGT
>NZ_JBIAKG010000026.1:0-21298 GCF_042872345.1 Micromonospora sp. NPDC005299 | reverse complement strand
TCTCGACCTGGGTGTCCTGGAAACGGGCCAACGAGGTCGACCCGGTCCGCCTGCGCCCCACCCCGCACGAGTTCGCCATGTACTTCGACTGCTGACGGTGGCCCGCTCCGGGGTCAACGGATGCCGTGGGACTGGAGCCAGAGTTCCAGCAGGCCGAGCTGCCAGAGCTTGTTGCTGCCGGCGGCAGCCTGCGCCCGGTCCGGTTCGGCGAGCAGTTCGGCGACGTATTCGGGCCGGAACAGGCCGCGTTCACGCGCCGCCGGCGCGACGAGGGCCTCCGTGACGAGGTGCCGCACCGGCCCGTCGACGTTGCGCAGGGCGGGCACTGGAAAGTAGCCCTTGGGCCGGTCGATCACCTCCGCGGGCAACGCCTCCCGGGCCACCTCCTTGAGGATCCCCTTGCCGCCCTGCGCCACCTTGTGCTCCGGTGGGCAGGCGGCGGCGAGGGCGACGAGGTCCTGGTCCAGGAACGGGGTACGCACCTCCAGGCCCCACGCCATGCTCATGCTGTCCACCCGCTTCACCGGGTCGTCGGGCAGCATCAGGTGGGTGTCGAGGCGCAGCACCGCGTCGAGCGCGGTGTGCGCCCCGGGCGCGGCCAGGTGCGCGGCGAGCAGTTCGCGGCTGGCGTCGTGGTCGCAGGCGTACGCCGGGTCGACCACCAGGTCCAGTTCCGCATGGCTCCGGTCGAAGAACGCGGCGGCGAACGCCTCGGCGGCGCCGTCCCGGGGCACCTGCGTGAGGGGCTGGTGGTAGGCGTAGCCGGCGAACACCTCGTCGGCGCCCTGGCCGGACTGTGCCACCTTGACGTGCCGAGCCACCTGCTCGGAGAGCAGGTGGAAGGCGACGACGTCGTGGCTGCCCATCGGCTCGGTCATCGCCACGACCGTCCGCCGGACCGCCGGCTCCAGGTCGTCGTTGCTGAGCTGGATGCGGTGGTGGTCGGTGCCGAAGCTGCGGGCGACGAGATCGGAGTAGTGGAACTCGTCGCCGGTCTCGCCGCCGCGGCTGTCGAACCCGATGCTGAACGTCTGCAGGTGGTGCTGCCCGGCCTCGGCGAGCAGGGCCACGATCATGCTGGAGTCCAGCCCGCCGGAGAGCAGCACCCCGACCGGCACGTCCGCCACCAGCCGCCGCCGCACCGCCGTGCGCAGCGCGTCGCCGACCGCGGCCTGCCAGTCCCGCGCGGCCATGCCGGCGTGCGCCGGATTTCGCTGGTAGTCGGGCCGCCAGTAGACACGCTCGCGGCTGCGCCCGTCGGCTTCCACGACCCGCACGGTGGCGGGCGGCAGCTTGCGTATCCCGCGCAGGATGGTCCGGGGCGCCGGCACGATCGAGTGCCAGGACAGGTAGTGGTGCAGCGCCACCGGGTCGATGTCGGTGTCCACGTCGCCGGCGGCCAGCAGCGCCGGCAGGGTGGAGGCGAACCGCAGCCGCCCCGGGGACTCGGCGAGGTAGAGCGGCTTGATGCCGAGCCGGTCCCGGGCCAGCACCAGCCGGCGCCGCTCCCGGTCGATCAGCACGACGGCGAACATCCCGACGAGGTGGTGGACGAAGTCCTCACCCCACTCGGCGTACGCCACGAGGATGACCTCGGTATCGCTGGTGGAGTGGAAGGTGTGCCCGGCCGTGCGCAGTTCGTCGCGCAGCTGGGGGTAGTTGTAGACGCAACCGTTGAACACCAACGCCAGGCCCAGATCCTTCCGGACCATCGGCTGGGCTCCGGCATCGGAGAGATCGATGATGGTCAGCCGGCGATGGCCGAGGGTGATCCACCCGTCGTTCCACAGGCCCTCCCCGTCGGGACCCCGGGATCGCATCGCCTCGCTCATCCGGGTCACCGCGAGGCCGTCCGGCACGGATCCGTCGAATCGCGCCTCCCCGCTGATCCCACACATCCTCAGGGCACCTCCTCCCGGAAGACACGAACATCGCTTGCCCGTCATCGCCGGACCGGTGGCACGGCCCATGAAAGCGCGCGACTACCCGTTGCGCACGTGGCGAAACGAAACCCCGAAGGGTGAAGTCGACTCCGGCGGCGACGCGCGATGGCGCCCCGGCGCCCCCACGGCAAGGTGCGAAAACGGCAGTTCTCGCAGGTGGTGTGACCTACGCTGCAATCGGGCGGGGGCAGGCATGAGCGACGAGATCGAGGCATTCTTCGTGGCGCTACCGGCGCGGGGGCGTGCGATGCTGCCAGCGCGAGTTCGGGGAACGCTGCGCGTGGACCTGGTGACCCACGGCTCGACCGACCATTGGTACGTCGATCTCCGCGCGACGGATCAGGTGGTGGTGAACAGGGACGTCCGGGCGGCTGACGCCGTGCTGACGACCACGCCCGCGGTGTTCGCCCGGCTGGTGCGGGGCGAGTCCCCGGCCACGGCCGTGCTGCTGCGCAACGAGGCGACCCTCGTCGGCGACGCCCGACTGATCCTGGCGTTCCGGCGGTACTTCCCGCCCGAAGAGGGCGCCGGCGATCCGCGGGAGGCCGCGCAGCGGCGCGCTACCCACGGGCAGGCCTGGCGCGAGCGCCTGCGAGCCGGGATGGCGTGACGGCATGGCGATGCGGAAGTCGATCAACATCCTGGACGGGAACACCTTCCTGGTCTGCGACGACCGTGGCGACGTGGATCCGTCGCCCCGCGTGCCGACGGGCCTGTTCTCCTACGACACCCGCTTCCTGTCCACCTGGCGGTTGAGCGTGAACGGAGAACGGCTGCACGCGTTGTCGGTGGACGACATCCGGTACTTCGAGAGCCGCTTCTTCCTCGTGCCGGGCGAACCGACCCACTATGTCGACGCGACGGTGTCGGTGATCCGCGACCGCAGCATCGGCGGCAGCTTCACCGAGAACCTCGCGGTGCTCAACCACACCGACGCGGAGACGACCCTGGCGGTACGCGTCGACATGGCCTCCGACTTCGCCGACATCTTCGAGATCAAGAACCCGCAGGCCAAGAAGGCGCCGGTGCAGGCGATCGTGGAGGAGGGACAGCTGCGGCTGCGCTACCGCCGGGGCAGCTTCCACCGCGAGACCGTGATCTCCAGCTCCGCGCCCGCCCGGGTCGACGCGGACGGCATGACGTTCGAGGTGCGCGTACCGCCGCAGTCGGAGTGGCAGACCCGGTTGCACGTACGCACGCTCGTGCTGGGCGCACACGAGCGCGACTTCCGCGACAGCCTTGAGCTGCGCCAGGCCCGCTCCCCGGCCGAGCTCGACGAGCAGCTGCGGCGGTGGACGGCGACCGCCCCTCGCCTGAAGTGCGACAGCTCGTCCGTCACCATCGCCTACCGCCGGAGCCTGGTGGACCTGGCCGCGCTGCGCTACACCTCGATCACGATGGCGGAGGAACTGGTCGCCGCCGGGCTGCCGTGGTTCATGACGGTGTTCGGCCGGGACAGCATCTTCACCTGTCTGCAGGCCCTGCCGTTCACCCCGCAGCTCGTGCCCGCCACCCTCGGCACGCTCGCGTACGGCCAGGGCAGCCGTCTCGACGACTTCCGGGACGAGGAGCCCGGCAAGATCCTCCACGAGCTGCGCTACGGCGAGTCCGCCGGATTCGAGGAACAGCCCCACTCGCCGTACTACGGCGCGGCCGACACCACTCCCCTGTTCGTCATCCTGCTCGACGAGTACGAACGCTGGACCGGCAACGGCGCGGTGGTGCGCGCCTACGAATTCGAGGCTCGCGCCGCCCTCGACTGGATCGACACCTACGGCGACCTGCTCGGCACCGGCTACATCTGGTACGAGACCCGCAACCCCGACAACGGTCTGGTCAACCACTGCTGGAAGGACTCCCCGGACTCGGTCTGCTACCGCGACGGGCGCCTGCCCCCGTTTCCCCGCGCGACCTGCGAACAACAGGGCTACGCCTACGACGCCAAGATCCGGGGCGCTCGCCTGGCCCGGCTGTTCTGGAACGACCCGGCCTACGCCGACCGGCTCGAACGCGAGGCCGCCGACCTGAAGGCCCGGTTCAACGACGAATTCTGGATCGCCGACGGTGAGTACTACGCCCTGGCGTTGGACGCGGAGGGAGGCCAGGTCGACGCGCTGTCCTCCAACATCGGGCACCTGCTGTGGAGCGGCATCGTCGAGGAGTCCCGGGCCGACCGGATCGCCGAGCTGCTGCTCAGCGAACGACTCTTCTCCGGGTGGGGAGTGCGCACCCTGGCCACCGACTGCGCCCGCTACAACCCGCTCGGCTACCACGTGGGCACCGTGTGGCCGTTCGACAACTCGATCATCGCCTGGGGCCTCTGGCGCTACGGTTACCGCCGCGAGGCCGCCACCATCTGCCAGGCCATCTTCGACGCCGCCGACTACTTCCAGGGCCGCCTGCCCGAAGCCTTCGCCGGCTACCCCCGGGCCCGCACCACCTACCCCGTGGAGTACCCGACCGCGTGCAGCCCCCAGGCCTGGTCCGCCGGAACCCCGCTGCTCCTGCTACGGGTGATCCTCGGCCTGCAACCCCACGACGAGCACCTCATCATCGACCCGGAACTCCCACCCGGACTCGGACGGCTGGAACTGCTCGACATACCTGGACGGTGGGGCCGGATCGATGCCCTGGGGCGCAGTCGCACCGCGGCCGACATCGCGGAGTAGCCGCCCGCCGCACTACCGGGGCGTCAGCACACAGAACTCGTTGCCGTCGGGGTCGGCCATCACCACCCAGCTGACGTCGCCCTGACCGATGTCGATCCGCTTCGCCCCGAGGGAGAGCAGACGGTCGACCTCGGCCTGCTGGTCACCATTGGCAGGTGGCGCCAGGTCCAAGTGCAGTCGCTGCTTGCCGGTCACCGGCATCAGCGGCGGACCGCCCCACGTGATCTTCGGACCGCCGCGCGGTGACTGGATCGCGGTCTCCTGGTCCTGGTCCCAGACCAGCGGCCACCCCAGCGCTTCGCTCCAGAAGTATCCGACCTCCTGCGTGCCGTCACAGGAGAGCGCTCCGATGAACCCGCAGTCGGCGAGGAAGTTGTTGCCCGGCTCGATGACGCAGAACTCGTTGCCCTCGGGGTCGGCGAGCACCACGTGGCCCTCGTCCGGGCGCTGGCCGACGTCGATGTGCCGGGCGCCGAGTTCGAGCGCCCGGGCCACCGTCTGCTGCTGGTCCGCCAGGGAGGTGCTCGTCAGATCGAAGTGCGCCCGGTTCTGCCCGACCTTCGGCCGCTCGGTCGGAAGGAAGCGGATTCGGAACCCCGTGTCATCGCTGGGCAGGAGCGCGACTGCGCCCTGTGGGTCATCGGCCAGGTCCCGACGCAGAACGCCGGACCAGAACTCTGCGAGCCGCAGAGGCTGGTTCGCATCGAAGCTGAGTGCGAACAGTTGACAGGTCATCCCTCTGCTCATCTCCGATCGCTGCCGACGGAACGCCCTACCATCCCGCCGACCGGCAGCCTATGGGTGAGCCGGCGTCACCGCAGCCGAGTATTCGGCGGCCGACCTCCCCGGTCAGGGGCCGTCGGACAGGACCGCTCCTACCGCCCGCTGGGCGAGCGCGTACATCGTGGGGTTGGTCTCCCGGTAGTAGGTCAGCGCGCTGATGAAGGTCAGCGCCCAGCCCTTGCCGCGCGCCCAGGTCGCGTCATCGAACCCCGCCGTCTCGCGGAAGACATCGCGCGAGTCGGCGTCGAGGAGTGTCCACGCCGCCATCGCGTCGCAGGCCGGGTCGCCGACGCCCGCCGCGCCGAAGTCGATCAGGCCCCCGAGACGGCCGTGCCGGACGAGCACGTTGCCCGGAAGCAGGTCACCGTGGGTCCAGACGGGCGGACCGTCCCAGGCCGGCGCCGCCAGCGCGTTCTCCCAGATCGCCAGAACAGCGTCGACGTCGACCATGCCGCGGGCGGCCTCGGTCCACTCCCGCAGGTATTCGTCACGGCCACTCAACGGACCGCTGCGGTAGCCGGTACGGGCGCCGGCGGTGTCCGCCCGCCCCAGGCCGGCCACCAACTCGCCGAGGTCGGCGGCAAAGCCCCGCGGATCGGTGTTGCCCTCGGTCGGGTGTTCGCCATCGACCCAGCGGTGGACCGCCCACGGCCACGGGTACCCGTCAGCCGGCCGGCCGACGGCACACGGCTGCGGCACCGCCACCGGCAGGTGCTTCGCGAGGACCGGCAGCCACTCGTGTTCGAACCCGACCTGCTTGACCGCACCTTCGATGCGCGGCAGCCGGACCGCCAACTCGTCGCCGAGCCGGTAGATGGCGTTGTCCGTACCACCGGAGGGCACCCGCGTGACCGGCCGATCCGCCCACTGCGGGAACTGCCCGGCGATCAGCCGTTGAACCAGGGCGCTGTCCGTGCGTACCTCGTCCTTGTGCATCTGGCCGCCGGACAATTCGAGCCCTCCTCCGGTCGCTGGTGTCCGTGGAGGCTAGCCGGATGCGGAGAGGCAGCGCCGTGGGGGCTGCCGATCACGCTACGTTGCACAGTCATGGCCACGATCGCCGACGTCCGCCACGAACTCGCCAGCCTCGCCGACCCGGGGCGGGCGGAGGCATCGAGCCGGTTCCTCCAGATGACCCCAGGCGGGTACGGCGAGGGCGACAGGACCATCGGCGTCCCGGTGCCGGAGCAGCGCAGGGTGGCCGCCCGGTACTGGCGCGACCTCTCCCTGGCCGAAACGGCGGAACTGCTGGCCGGTGGCGTGCACGAGGAGAGGCTGACCTCGCTGTTCATCCTGGTGCGGAAGTTCGCCAAGGGAGACGAGGAGGAACGCGGCCAGATCTTCCGCCTCGTCCTGGCGAACACGGGCCGCATCAACAACTGGGACCTCGTGGACTCGTCCGCTCCGTACATCGTCGGCCCCTGGTTGGTCGACAAGGACCGAAGCGTCCTGGACCGGTTGGCCGAGTCAAGCCTGGTGTGGGACCGGCGCATCGCCATCATGGCAACCTTCGCCTTCATCAAAGGCGGCGACTTCCATTGGACCTTCCGGCTCAGTGAACGGCTCCTGCGCGACCCGCACGACCTCGTCCAGAAGGCGGTGGGCTGGATGCTGCGCGAGGTGGGCAACCGTGACAGAGCGGCGGAGGAGGAGTTCCTGGCCCGACGGTACCGGGCCATGCCGCGGGTCATGTTGCGGTACGCGATCGAGAAGTTCGAACCGCAGCGACGCCGGGAGTACCTGTCCGGCACGGTCTAGACAAGCCAACCCGTGCGCACGGCGTCGAAATCCACTCACCGCCCCTGGTCGCACAACCCACGGTTGTGGCTCGCCGCCGGCGCAGTTGTTTGATCCCGCATCCCCGGCCTTGCTTTGATCCCAGCGATCAACGGCAGGGTGCCTGAGGCGGAGGGTGCGGAGCTTGGTGGGCAGACGATCCCTGGGCCGGCAGTTCGGATGGCTCTGGGCGGCGTACGCGGTCAGCGCCTACGGTTCCGCGCTGGGTTTCGGTGCGATGCCGCTGATCGCCCTGCTGGTGTTGCACGCCAGCCCCGCTCAGGTGTCCGCGCTGTCAGCGGTGGGGCCGGCAGTCGGCGCCCTGATCGCGTTGCCGCTCGGGCCCTGGGTGGAGTTTCACCGCAAGCGCCCCGTGATGATCGCGATGGACCTGGCCCGTTTCGCGGTCATGATGACGATCCCGGTCGCCTACGCCTTCGGCCGGCTCAGTTTCGTCCAGTTGCTGGTCGTCTCGGCCGTGGTCGCCTCCGCCAAGATCACGTTCCAGGCGGCCAACGGCGCCTACCTCAAGGCCCTCGTCCGGCCGGACGACCTGCTCGTGGCCAACGCGAGGTTCGAGTCGACGACGTGGAGCTCGATCGCCGTCGGGCCGCCGCTGGGCGGTGCGGCCGTCGGCCTCTTCGGGCCGGTGACCACCGTGGTGGCCGACGCGCTCAGCTACCTGTTGTCCGCGCTGGGCATCACGGCTGTTCGTGGCAGAGAAGAACGCCCGCAGCGCAATGACAGTCGCCGGGTCCGGGCCGGCGAGTTGCTCGACGGCTGGCGCCATCTCCTGACCCACCCCGGCCTGCGCGGGCTCTACCTCAACCAACTGCTCGTCGGCGGACTGATCATGGCCACCGAGCCGCTGCTGGCCGTGCTTCTGCTCGGCCAGCTCGGATTCCCACCCTGGCAGTACGGCCTCGCGTTCGCCGCCCCCTGCGTCGGCGGCCTCATCGGCTCACGCCTCGCCCGCCGTGTCGTGGCCCGGTACGGCCAACACCGAATCCTCCGTACCGTCGGCACGCTGCGCGCGGTCTGGCTGATCGGGCTCGCCTTAGTCCAGCCCGGCATCGCCGGCCTCGCGACGGTGATCGCTGTCGAGCTCGCGATCATCATCAGCATGAGCCTGTACAACCCGGTACTGGCCACCTATCGACTGGAGCACACGCCCGGAGACCGCGTCGCCCGCACCCTGTCGGCCTTGTCGATCAGCAGCAGCGCCTCCATCGCCGTCCTCGGCGCGCTCGGCGGACTGCTCGCCGGCGCCACCAGCCCACGCACGGCTGTCACGATCGCGGGGCTGCTGATCCTCGCCAGCCCGCTGCTGCTACCCCGCCGCCAGGATCCCGCGGTCGTGTCCGACCTTGAGCTGGCAACGGCCCACGCCGGATCACCGGCGGGCCCTTCGCACGGAGCCAACTCCCGCGGTGTCCTCAGGCCAGGAGAATCTCCCGCATCGTCGCCCCCGGGTTGATGCCGTCGACCACCCGGGGACCGGTGGGGTCGTACACGTCGAGGGTGTTGTTGCGGCGCATCAGCTCGCGGATCGCAGGTGGCAGCCGCGGCGGGTCGTCCATGGCCGCGAGGACCTGCCCGGCGGTGGAGATCAGTCCAGCCGCCAGGGCGGCGGCGTCGGTGTCCACCCGCACCCGGCCGTACTCCCAGCCGGCGGTGGTGAGGTCGAGCAGCTCGAACACGCCGGTCACGACCGGGGCCGGGTCGGTCACCCGGTCGAGCCGGGACGCCCCGCCGCCGACCACCGCGACGGCGGCGGCCACCTGCGCGTACGGGTGGAAGCCGGACGGCAGCGCGAACAGCGGCCACCGCAGTGCCGGGCCGGCCTCCTTCCAGAGCGGCCGGTAGTTCCGGCGGTGCACCAGGAGCCGCCGGCCGGTCCGTCGGTGTATGTCGTGGGCCTGAGCCAGTAGATCAGCGTGGGCCTCGTCGGCGGCCTCGCCCACGATCCGGGCCGCCACCACCAGGCCGTCGTCGCCGTTCAGCATCCGGGTGACCGCGTCGACCTGTTCCGGAAAGCGGATCTGCGCGCGGGCGCCGTACCGGTGCTGGACCTCCCGCAGCAGCGTCTGCTGCCGTTCCGGATCGAGCTGGACCCGCCTGCCACCCAGCAACCGCTGGAGCCAACGCATTTTGCCTCGTTTCAGCGGAGCCGTCCGGGACCGCGGCAATGCTAGTGCGTCGGACGTCCCTCGTATGGTGATGGGGTGGCTGACAGATCCCTGACCTTGATGGCGGTGCACGCGCACCCCGACGACGAGGCGACGAGCACCGGCGGCATCCTCGCCCGCTATGCGGCGGAGGGGGTCACGACGGTGCTCGTGACCTGCACGGACGGGCGGTGCGGCGACGGACCCGGCGGGGTCAAGCCGGGCGACCCGGGGCACGACCCGGAGGCCGTGGTAGCGATGCGCCGGGCCGAGCTGGCGGCCAGTTGCGAGGCGTTGAAGGTCACGCACCTGGAGACGCTCGACTATGCCGACTCCGGGATGATGGGCTGGGCGGCCAACGACTCGCCCGGCGCGTTCTGGAACACGCCGGTGGCACAGGCGGCCGACCGGCTGGCCGAGTTGATCCGGCGCTATCGGCCGGACGTCGTCGTCACCTACGACGAAAACGGCTTCTACGGCCACCCGGACCACATCCAGGCGCACCGCATCACCATGGCCGCCGTCGAGCGGACCGACATCCCCGCGAAGGTCTACTGGACCACCGTGCCGCGCAGCGCCTTTCAGGAGTTCGGCCGCGTCATGAAGGAGATCGGGGTCGAGTTCCCCGAGCCGGACGGGCCGTCGGAGGACATGCCGCAGCTCGGCCTGCCCGACGACGAGATCACCACCTGGGTGGACACGAGCGCCTACGGCGGGCAGAAGTTCGAATCGTTGGCCGCGCACGCCAGCCAGGCCGAGAACATCTTCTTCCTGCAACTGGGGCAGGACAGGTTCACCGAGCTGATGGGCGTGGAGACCTTCGTCCGGGTCCGCGACACCACCGGTGCGCCGACGCGCGAGGACGACCTGTTCGCCGGCCTTCGCTGAGCACGATGGCGATCAGGGGCGGGCCTGGTTGCGCTCCCCGACGCCCCTGAGCGTGCTCGGCGGTGACCGGCGGGTCACTCGTAAACTCCGAGTGTGGAGAGCAGTCAAGGGCAGGTCCTGGCGGGCATGTTGGACGCGGCGGAGGACGCCTCGCCGGTGGATGCGGTCGAGGCGGTCACCCGCGAGCTCGGTGCTGCACTAGGCGCGCACACCGTCTCGTTCCTGATCGCCGATCTCGGCGGCCGGGCCCTGGTCCGGCTGGCTCACGTGCCGTTCGACGGCGCGGGCGGGGGCCGCCGCAACGGTGACGAGGTCGCCACCGTGCTGCCGTTCGACGGCGGCCCCGCCGAGCAGGCGCTGCGCAGCCAGACGGTGCAGGTCATCACGCAGCCCGCCGGCTGGACGGTGTTGGCGCCGGTGACCGACCGCGGTGAGGCGATCGGCCTGCTGGAGATGGTGTTGCCCGAGGAGCCGACTGCGCAGACTCTGGAGGAGATCGCGCGCACGGCGCACGCGTTGGCGTTCGTGGTGATCGCGAACCGCCGGCACACCGACCTGTTCGAGTGGGGGCAACGCACGACCCCGTTCACCCTGTCCGCGGAGATCCAGCGCCGCCTGCTGCCGGCTTCGTTCACCTGTGAGGCCAGCGCATTCACCCTGTCCGGCTGGCTGGAACCCGCCGCCAGCATCGGCGGGGACACCTTCGACTACAGCCTGGGCCGCGACGTGCTGCACTTCAGCGTCACCGACGCGATGGGCCACGGGGTGGCCAGCGCACTGACAGCCACCCTCGGGGTGGGCAGCCTGCGCAACACCCGCCGCCGCGGGGCCGACCTGGTGCAACAAGCCGACGCCGCGAACGCCGCCGTCGCCGAACACGCAAGCGTGCGCGGCAGCTACGTCACCGCGGTGCTCGGCCGCCTCGACCTGCGCACCGGTGCGTGCGCGTTACTCAACGCCGGGCACGTGCCGCCACTGCTGGTGCGCGGCGGCGACGCGCAGCCGCTGCGGCTGCCGCGCAACTTCCCGCTGGGCATGTTCACCGAGGCCGACTACCACCAGGGGGAGATCAGACTGCAACCCGGCGACCGCCTGGTACTGGTCACCGACGGCATGCGCGAGCGCACCGCCGCCAGCCTGGACCTGCTGGCCATGTTGCGGTCGATCGGCGATCTGCACCCGCGCGAGGCTGTCCGGGCGTTGGCCGACGCCGTGCTCGAGGTGGCCGGGCCGCGCCTGGCCGATGACGCGACCCTGCTGATTCTCGACTGGCACGACGGGCACCGGCGAGGCCGGCGTACCAGTGCCGGCGCCGACCCGCAGCGGGTCAGCCCGCCGCCGGCCGGCTGACTACCCGCCGGTCGCACCGCCCACGGACTGCACATCGGCTTCGGCCGCCTGCACGCTGTCATAGACGTCGATCGCCCGATCCACCGACGTGACCCTCAGGACACTGCGCACCGCGGGCTGCACCGCAGCCAGGCGCAGCCGGCCACCCACATCCCGCAGCGACTTGAAGATCACCACCAGCGCGCCCAGCGCGCTGGAGTCGATGAACCCCACTTCGGCCATGTCGACCACCACCTGCCGGTCACCGGCATCGACCAGCCGCTGCAGCCCTTCGCGCAGCTGCGGGGCGGTCGCCATGTCGACTTCGCCCCGCACCTCGACCACGGTGCAACCCCGGCCCGGCCGGACCGACATCAGCAGATCCACAACCAGCCTCCCAGCGCGGACGATCCGCACCCAGCCTAAACGCCCGCGCGCGAAACCACCGCGGACGGGATCACACCGAGGCGGCACCATGACCGTTTCGGCTCACCCACCTCGGGTACGGCAGTCACAGCCGACGCGAGAACGGGATGCCGAAGTGGCCGCTCCCGGGCCGAGGAGGAGTTGCGGGAATGCGGGCGACCATGACGCTGTCACTGCCACGGCAACCGTCCTCGGTGAGCCGCGCCCGCCACGTACTCACCACACTTCTGAGCCTCACCGACGCCGGCGAGGAGCCTCGGGGCCACCTCGCCGTGCTGATCTCCGAGGCATGCGCCAATGCGGTGACCCACGGCGACGGCGACGGCCCCGTCGACGTCACCATCGTCATCGACGACCACGAGTGCCTGATCGAAGTCGGCAACCGTGGCAGCACCCCCGACGGCGCCGGACTGACCGCCGAGCTGCCCGGCCCGCTGACCGTCGGGGGCCGCGGGCTGCCCCTGATCGCCGCACTCGCCGACACCGCCACCTTTCTCGATGAGCAACCCGACCAGGTCCGGCTCCGCATCACCGTGGGGCTCACGCCACGCGGGCTGTGACCAGCGCCTCCGGCCTGGCGGATCGCGGTCGGGGTCTGCCAGCGGGCGAGGCTCGGCCGGACGCCGGCACGAGAATCGGGGCTAGGATGGTGGTCTGTAGTCGACGCCCCTGTTGCGTCGACGTGCCAGCGTCATGAAGAGGCGCAGGTCCGGCCCCCCCCAAACGGGGTTCTGCAGTGACCTGCGCATCGCCCGCCCACAACAGCGCGGCGAGGTGCCCACTGAAGGACACCACTCATGACGGACACACGGCTCATGGACTCAGCGGAAGCGCTCGCCCGGCTCGGCCGCCTGAGGTTCACCGACATCGACTTCCACGGCGTGCTGACTCTGGTCTCCGAGTTGGCGCAGCGCACCATCCCGGGCGCGAGCGAGGTGTCGATCACCCTGATCGGCCCGGCCGGCGCGCACACCGCCGCGTCCACCGGCGACCTGGCTCTGGCACTCGACGAGCGGCAGTACGCACGCGGCCAGGGACCCTGCATCA
This sequence comes from Micromonospora sp. NPDC005299, assembly GCF_042872345.1. Lineage (NCBI taxonomy): Bacteria > Bacillati > Actinomycetota > Actinomycetes > Micromonosporales > Micromonosporaceae > Micromonospora > Micromonospora sp. NPDC005299. The sequence goes on along the minus strand of NZ_JBIAKG010000026.1, from coordinate 8,269 downwards.
CGGCGGCGACCTCCACCACCACCATCATCGTGGCGGAGATGGCCGGTGAGCACCGGTGGCCGGACTGGGCGAGCGAAGCCGTCGACGCCGGGGCGCACAGCTCCATGTCGATCGGGCTGCCGCTGCACGAGGCGGTCACCGGGGCCCTCAACATCTACGCCACCGTGCCGGCCGCGTTCGACGACGCCGCGGTGGCGCTGTCCCAGAAATTCGCGGGCCACGCCGCGGCTGCCATGACGAACGCCCACCTCTACGACACCCAGGTGACGCTGACCCAGCACATGCAGGCGGCCATGCGAAACCGCGCCGTCATCGAACAGGCCAAGGGCATCATCATGGCGGAGCGGCGCTGTACGGCCGACCAGGCGTTCGCGATCCTCACCAAGGCTTCCCAGAACAGAAACACGAAGCTGCGGGATGTCGCCGCCGCCCTCGTCGCCCGTGTGACACAGTCTCCGCCCACCGGCTGAGGGGGTCGCCCCGACCATCGGCGCGGGAAGAGCTCCGCGAAGGCCTCACAGTTCGCCGCAGACCACGCGGATCAGCCGGTCGAGGACCTGGCCGGCGCTGACCCGGAGGCCGTCGTGCTCGGGCGCGGTGACCGGCCGCCCGGCCCGCCCTGCAGGAACAGCAGCCAGGGCAGCGACTCCCGCTCCCTGCCGGCGGCCGCGACCTCGCGGGCGTACACCTCGATCCGCTCGCCGGCCGGGTCCGCGTGGTCGAGCGGCACCCCGAAGCTGTGGTCGGTGATGACGGTGCCCGGATGGCGGTAGGTCGGCACGGTGTTCCCTTTCCCACGATGTCCTGCGGCGCGATCAGGTGCCGGTCCATGCTGAGTGAGCATGGTCTGCTGCGTGACGCAGCAGACCATGCTCACGTGGCGGGTCGGAGCCCGAAACGGCTGGCCGACTAGCGGTGCCGCATTTCCTGGGCGGCGTCCCGCGTCTCGTCCTGCACCTGGTGTGCGGCCGATCGGCCCTGGTCGCGGACGGCGGACGCGCCCTGGGCGGCGGTGGACCGCACCGACTGGGCCGCCTGCTGCGCGGGCTCGCGCATGTTGTCCCGGAGTTGGTTACCGACCTGGCTCGCCTGCTGGCGCAGCCCGGCGGAGTGCTCGCCGACCATGCCCCGGGCCTGCCCGGCCCACTGCCGCTCGGGGCGGCTGGGCGGGATCAGGGAGGACACCAGCAGCCCGGCGCCGAAGGCGATCAGGCCGGCCGCGAGCGGGTTGCCCTGCGTCTGCGCCCGGGACTGCTGCCCGAGCGACCGCGCCTCGTCCCGGACCGTACCGGCAGCGCCCTGCGCCTGCGCGCGGGACTGCTGCCCGAGCGACCGCGCCCCCTCCCGGACCGAACCGGAAGCCTGCGACATCCGCTGGCCGGCGCCGTGTCCGTCCGACTGCGCGCCCATCACCTTCTCCTTGACTCGGGTCAGCGCGCCGCGAGCCTGCCCGACGCGCTCGCCAGCGATCCGACGCGGGCTCATCTTGTCGGTCAGGGCATCCACGTCGCTGCTCAACTCGCTCCGGGTGTTCTCGATCTCTGATCGGATCCGATCCGGATCGTTCGACATGATCCGCTCCCTCCTGGGTCGGTCACCGGCCTCGCATGGCCTGTGGCATCTCCCGCGCGGTCTGTTTCGTCCGAGGCAGGACCGCGCGGAGCTGCCGCATCTTGGTCCGGGCGTTGGCGAGCAGGATGGCAGCGACGACCGCCCAGACGACCGCCACGATCAGTGCGGCCCAACCCTCATCCATCACGTTCGACAGGCCCCACCAGACCGCGTACGACACGAACAGCACGGCCAGGAAACCGGCCAACGCCGCCCCGCCGAACATCCCGCCGGCCTTTCCGGCCTGGCTCGCCTCCTCGCGCAGCTCGGCCTTGGCCAGCTCGACCTCTTTGCGGACCAGCGTGGAGAGATCCCGGGTCACGTCGCCCAGCAGCTCGCCGACAGAGGACTGGGTCCGCTCCTTCTCCGGGGCGCTCACGGCGCCACCCCGCCCGGGACCTCCGGCTCCGGCCGGCCGGCCGGCGACACGTTCTGCACCCGGGCCATCCCGGTGTACGGCTGGTCTCCGGCGTACGGCGCCTCGACCGCCCGCTCGGCCGACGGTGTCGCCGCCGGCTGCGTGGGCTGGGCCGGCTGAGCGCCCGAGCCCGACCCGTCGGAGCCGGTCAGGTTCCGGGTGAGCCGGCCGACCAGCAGGCCCGCCACCACCGCGCCGGCGAGGAAGGTTCCGGGATGCTGCCGGGCGTACCCCCGCACCTCGTCCAGAACGTCGCCCGGCTCCCGCTGGTCGAGCCACCCGGCGGCCCGCTGCGCCGCGTCGGACGCCCGACGAACCGCCTCGCCGGCCATCCCCGACTGCCCGCTCTGCTCGGCCATCGAGCCGAGCTCACGGCCGAGGTCGCGCAGCCCTTCGGCGGCCCTGTGCTGCTGCGTCCGAGCCTGGTCCCGCAGTTGCGTGGTGGCCTGCCCGGTCAGGTTCCGGGTCTGTTGCCACGCCTCGGCGGCCACATGCCCGCCCTGCTCGGTCGCGGCGTGCGCCACATTGCCACCGGTTTGCGCGGCGGCTTGGCCGACCCGGGAAGCCTCCTGCCGGGCCTGCTCCCCCGTGCCGCCTGGCGGGCGGCTCTGGTTGGTTGCCGTCATAGCCCTGCTCCCTTCCTCGCTCCCGGCCGACGAAGCTTCCCGCCCCGCGCGCCCGGCCACAGCACATTCGCCGCGATTTGCAAGAGCGCCATCAGGTAAACCGCGAAGCGCAGATGTTCTTTGTCGAGATGCGCCCTGCAATGCGGCCTTGGTTTACTGCACAGTTCGACTTCCCTCGTATTCGCCACGTGAGTGCCCACCTGACCGGCCGTTATGCCCGCCATCCTCGGAGCCGGGAACTGGACGCGGCGAGTGGCCAGGATGGCTTCGAGCAGGCCGGTTGAAATAGCTCGAACGGCTCAAGGGGTGACGGCCAGGTGGTGTCCCGGCACTCCTTACCGATAACTGTCGGCCTGGTTACAGAGCGCGCTCGCGGCGTTGATCAAATGTGGTTGCCGATCCTAGGCTGCCTCGGAGTGTCAGCCGACGATCAACGGGGGATCATGAGCGGCTTCTACGTGGACCCGAACGGGCTCAACGGTCTGTACAACCTGCTGCACCGGGCATCCGGCGACGCCGCCGACATCCTGGGCTACACCACGCGCCACTGCGACCTGACCTTCGACCAAGAAGGACTGCTGTTCATGCTCGCGGGTCCGCACCACGCGGCGTACCAGCGGATGACCCAGGGCTTGGAGCGGCTCCACACACTGACCGGCAGCGCCGCCACCCAGATCAATCTGGCCCAGCTTGGGTACGCCGAATCGGACCATGCCGCCGCTGCCCGCCTCGACCAGACCTACCCGGGCGCGCAGGATCCCACGGGCCTGCGGTCGACCTTCACGACCGGGCGGCCTGACCCGTGGGCATCAGCGCCCCGCGCTGCGTTCGCTGACGTCGCGGACCCGTCCGCGCGGCTGGTGGCCCCGAACTACGCCACGGGCATCGAGATGTTCCAGATCAACCCGCTCGCCGACCTCCTCAGCCCGGCCGCGTGGCTGCGGCAGGTCGCCGTGTGGCTGTTCGGTGAAGACCCCTTCGAGGGCTGGGGCAAGGCGTTCAGCGGCGACTGGGACTCCTATGTCCACTGCGCCGCCGCGTGGGGCATCATCGGCAACGCCCTCGACGACCTCGGCCGCAACCTCATCACGAGCACCGGCGACGTGCCGCAGGTCTGGCGCGGCAACGCCGCGGAAGCCGAGCAGGAATACCAACTCGGCCTCGGCGCGGCCACCCGCGCGCTGCACCCCGCGTGCCGGCAGTACGCGGACCTCTACACCCAGGCCGCCGAGGCCGCCAAGCACCTCTACTCCGTCGTCACCGGGCTCATCAGCAAGCTCATCGATGTGCTCATCGTCATCAACCTCGCCTCCGCCGCCGGCACCGCCACCATCGAAACCGCCATCGGCGCCGTCGCCGGCTACAGCATCGCCGCCTACTACGCCTGGCAGGCCTACGACCTCTACAACGAAATCTCCACCTGGTACGGCAACGCCGAAGCCACCTTCCGCACCATCGCCGGCTCCATCGAGCTGATCAAAGCCGGCATGGCAGTAGCCGCCCTACCCGACCTCAAGCCCTACCACCACCCCGGCCAGTAGGACCCGCCATGACCGACGACATCGCCCGAGACCCCCTCGCCCGAGCCCTCCTCACCACCCTCGCCCGAAGCCGCGGCACCAACGATCCCTTGGGCTCACTCGCCCGTACAGTGCTCACCGGAGACCTGGACCTCCGCACCGCCGCAGCTGTCTCCTGGCACAGCGACGCACTCCAGGCCTCCTTCACCGAGGCCATGACCCGACGCGACGCGCTGTCCCCCGACCAGCGGGCCGAGTACGAGCGGCATGCCCGTCAACTCCGCGACCTTCACACGTCGCCCGACACCGAGGAGCACCGGCAGGAATGACCGCCTGGACCCGATGGAAGATCGCCATACCACTCACCGGCCTGAGCCTGCTCATGCTCATCCCGGCCGTGTTCGGCACCTGGGCCTGGTGGTCGGAGAACAGCACCACCTACCGCGCCCTCAGCGTCGTCATCTGCCTGGTCACCGCCGCCACCGTCGCCACCGCACTGTCGGTCGGGATCAGACCCGCCCGAGACACCCCGTGGCTGCGCATCGGACTCGTCGCACTCGGCGTCCTCGCCACCTGCGGACTCGCCATCGTCCGCCGGTCCTTCTGAACCGCTCTCAGATGCGAGGCGGACCTTAGAGCCGCTGCCTCGTACCAGCGAGAACGGCACCGGGGGCTGCACCTGATGCGTAAGGGGCATCGGACATCCTCGTCGGCAAGGGCGGCCCGAGGACCTGGCGCACGAAATCCCACAGCAGAGAGGGCCACCTCCCCCCACTCCAGGCCACAGCTCCGTCTCACGCATGGCTGGCCCTCCTCGGCCCAACCGGCGGGCGTGATTGTGGTGGCCCGCGTGGCGGCCATGCAAGTCTGCCGATTAGATGCCCGCCGCCTGAAGTCGAGTCGGACAATCAGGGCTATGCGGACACGTTGGGTTCAGGGAGCGATCATGGGGCGCAGGAGCCACTCAAGCATTCGGCAAGCGTTGATCCTTGCGTTCGGGGTGGGGGCGCTGACCGGGGCGGCGGGCGCGCTGACACTGCGTCGTGGCAGGCAGGCGGGTGACATCCCGGCGGCTGATGTCGCCGGCCACCTGCGAGACACCGCCTTGCCGCCTCTGGGCCGGCGTTCCGACGAGCCCTTGCCGGGCTCGATGAAGTCGCCTGCGGTGCAGCAAGGCTGACCCGGTCGCTCAGCATCAGTCGGACTTGGCCAACCACACCGTCGTTGACGTCTCTGGCCATTCCGGTACGCGAGAACTAGTGAGGGCACGTATGCCAGAAGATTCCAGCGGCAGCTCTGGCGCTGCCTCTGCTGACACGCCGGTCGCTGAGCTGGTGCAGCGCGCCACCGAACAGATCACCCGGCTGGTCCGGGACGAACTGACGATGGCCCGTGCGGAAATGACCGCGAAGGGCAAGCGAGCAGGCATGGGCGCCGGGTTGCTCGGTGGCGGCGCCATGCTCGGTTTCTACGGCGTTGGTGCCGTCGTCGCCGCAGTGGTGCTGACCCTGGGCGCGTTCATGCCGGACGCGCTCGCCGCCCTCATCGTCGCCGTCATCCTGTTCATCGCCGCAGCAGTAGCGGCGCGACGCGGAAAGAAGCAGGTCACCAAAGCCATGCCGGCCACGCCGACAGCAACCAGGGACAGCGTGCAAGCAGACATCGAGACGATACGCGGCGCGACAGGTCGGAGGCGGCCATGAGCACGGCAAGCCCAAGCAACGACCCGGACAAAGTTCGGCAGGACATCCAGCACACGCGAGCAGAGCTGGGGGAAACCGTCGCCGCCCTGGCCGCCAAGACCGACGTCAAGACCCGCGTGGGCGGCAAGGCCACCTCAGCGGCCGGTGGACTCCGGCAGCGCCTGACCACGGCCAGCCAGTCGGCGAAAACCTCGGCAACCCAGATGCTCCGCACGGCAAGCCAGAAAGCCTCCCAGCGCGCCACGACCGCCAAGCAAAAGACGCGTCAGGCCATGACCACGGCGCGCGGCTCGGCCTCAGCCGGTGCCGAGACCACCGGCAAAACCGAGTCCACCGAGGTAACCTCCGCGCGTGCCGTGACGGCGAAGGTCGGCACAGCGGTACGCGCCAAACCCGTACCGGTCCTCGCGGCCGCCGGCGCCGCAGCCGCCCTCACGATCGTGGCCTACCGACGTAGCCGGACGAGATGACCAACAGCGCCGCCGGATCGCCGCAACCGATCGCTCTGCTCCCTTGTGCGCTCTGAGGCACCAGAGAGCGTGCCTCCGTCTACCCTGCTGTGCACCTCATCAGTTCACCAACTACAGGTAAGAGGCTCCGGTCGGCCTGGTCATCGGGCCGGCCTTGATCATTCCGCGCATGTTCCGGATCTTGCGGACTGGACCGCTTCCCGTCTCGCCTCGGTCCCGTATGCGAGGCTTCGGCGGTGACGAAGTGCAGCCTCCGCACAGCCACCTCGGCCGACAGCGGTTTCCTGGTCGACATGCTCATGGAGGCCATCAACTGGCTGCCTGAGCGCAACTGGTCACGCGAGGAGATCCTGACGAACCCCGAGCTGGCCCACTATGTCACCGGTTGGATGCAGCCAGGGGATTTCGGAGTAATCGCGGTGGACTTGGCTGATCGGCCAGTGGGCGCGGCCTGGTGCCGATACCTGACCGCCGCCGATCCAGGCTACGGGTACGTCAGTGACGAGGTGCCGGAGCTGACCATCGGCGTGGTGGAATCCTGGCGCAACCGCGGTGTGGGCCGGGCGCTCTTGCGCGCCGTTCTGTACGTCGCACACGATCGCGGTCTGCAGGCGGTGTCGTTGAGCGTGGAGCGGGCGAACTTCGCCGCAAGGCTGTACGCCAGTGAAGGCTTCCACACAGTCGAGTCGTTCGACGACGCAGACACGATGGTTGCTGAGCTCGCCGGCCGCCGTCTCCCCGGCGGAGTTCGACCCTTCGTTCAGAGCGAGCCAATGACCGTCGATGAGCCGCACCAGCAGAAGGACTGACGAACACGACCCGGACCTGATCTCGCAACGTCCCGGGCTGCTGATCATCCCGGACAAGGGCTACGTGTCCGCCGAGTTGGACCGCTGGCTGGCTGAGCGCGGAGTCCGGCTGCTCCGCCCGTCCTACCGCAACCGCACACCACGACCCGGCGAACACCTCCTGAAACCGATCCGGCAACTCACCGAGTCGGTCAACGACACGCTCAAGGGCCAACTCGACCTCGAACTACACGCCGGACGCAGCATCGAAGGCGTCGCCGTCCGCGTCGCGCAACGCCTCCTCGCGATGACCGCCGCAATCTGGCACAACCGCACCACCGGCCAGGCCGTCACCAGGTCCCTGATCGCCTACGACCACTAACCAAAGGAGTTTGGACTTACTCGTCTAGTAGCCCTATCAAGCAACGCTCGGAACCAACCGCCAGATCGAGGCGCTCGCTATCGACTTGAAGTAGCGCGGGCCACAGGGTGGAGCTCAGTGGCGAAGCCGAACAACGCTTGAAGTGACGGCCTGACGACGGCCTAGACACGGCTCTCGTCAGGTGTTGCCTCCTCCCGTCCGCGCCCCCCGCTGCAGCGACGATCCGGCGTACAGGTCGACTCGTCCGTCGCCCTCCAGGCCAGCCGCCGTCATATGGTGGCTGGCCTGCTGTTTCTTCGGGCGCTACCGGTCGCCGTTGGTCATCGTTGGTCAGCGTTCAACGGCCCAGCGACGGCCCAGACGGCCCCGAGACGGCCCGAGCCGAGCGGTTCATGGGGCTGCCCCGAGTGGTCCAGTTACCGCGACCCGATCACGTCAGACCGCTTCGTTAACCTTCGCTGCCGATCAACATCGGGGCATCCAGCACCGCAATAGAGCGGCCTCCCTGGTCTGCGTGGGGGTCGGTTCGGGAACCAAACCGGGCCTAACCAGCGTCCAGGCTTCGTCGAGGGGCAAGGTGTGGCCTGTCAGCGTTGATCAGGCACAACCCGAGGGGTCGGGCGACGAGCGAGTTAGTTCGCCGCTCGACCCCTCGTTTGTAAGAGGAAGATGCCCCTGGCGGGGCGCCCACGGGTTTGTGAAACTTGATGCGTCGCCCGCTGACGTCGACAGAACTTGGCACCACGAGTCC
>NZ_JBIAKG010000025.1:0-24818 GCF_042872345.1 Micromonospora sp. NPDC005299 | reverse complement strand
CTGGGAGGTCCGCGACGACATCCACGAAGCCTTCCTCACCCTCGCCTGCGCCATCATCTGCTGGCGACGACTCCAACGCTCAAAGAGTTAGGAGCTCTTAGTTCCGCTTCAACTACACGTCGACCAGCCTCGGAGGTGGCCTTCGTTCTCGCACCGCGTCAGTTCACGGTCGGTAGGAAGCCATTTGGCCGGGTGCGGCTGGTTTGGGTACCCGGGGGAACAGCCGCCATGAGATCACGTTGGAGATGGCGACTCCGGTGAGTACGGCGGCGGCCGCGACGGCGACCAGAACCGGGGGGAGCGGGAGCGTCACCAGTGCCAGTATGGCCAGCGTTAGCAGTCCGATCGGTCGAGACCAGGAGACGTGGCTGAAGGTCACGTAGTCGAGCAGGGCCCGCCCAAGCAGGAATACCGCAGGACCGCCGAAGATGACCAAGACCCAGGGTCGCTCGGTGTGGCCGAGCGGGTGCGAGATGATCAGTTCGTCGCCGACGGCGCTGAGGCCGACGCCGGTGACCATGATGAGGTGCGCGTACGACGCCAGTCTGCCGACGTATGCCGGCGACTGTGCCGAGGCGATGGCGACGGCAAGCAATTCACCGGCACGGTAGAAGTAGATCTGCCACAGCAGAACGGTGATGGCGAATGAGACCAGCAGCGCCGCGGCTCGGTCCCGCTCAAGGCCGTATGGGCTGATCTGGATGCCGGAGATCAGGATCGTCTCACCCAACGCGATGATGAGGAGCTGCCGGTAGCGCTCCGTGAGATGGTCTTCCTGGATCGGATGGGCTCGAAACCCGGCTCGGCCGAGTCGCGGCGTGGGGTAGTCGAAGACGCCAGCGATGTAGTCCAGGCCGACGGCAACGCTCCACAAGGCCACGCGCGCTCCGCTCGGTGTGAAGGCGCCAGCGATCCATGGGACCGCTGAGATGAGGGCCCAGAAGAGGTTCCGGACGCTGACCAGGCGAACCTCTTTGTTTGTGCCGACCACGATGATCCAAAGCGGGCGCGCTATCTGGATCGCGACGTAGACCCCCGCGAAGAGCAAACCACTGTCGCCGTAGGCCCCGGGCACTGCGATGGCCATCAGCAGGCTGCCGAGCGTGGTGCCGATGACCAATACCTGGATCGCTGGCCGAGTCGAGTCGTACCTGTTGGTGGCCCACACCAGCCGGTACCAGACCCACCACAGCGCCAGGGTCAGCACAAACGTCGCGTAGGCGCTTCGCCAAGTGAGGTCCGCGACCATCCGGTCGGCTAGCCGAGTGAACGCGAACACGAAAACAACGTCGAACAACAGCTCCACAAAGCCGGCCCGCTGGGACTGCCTGTACGTCCCCGGATGCTCACCCGCCCCGCTCTCCACGGCCATGGGAGTGACGCTACTTCTGATCGCTTAGGCGAGTTGCCGAATGCGTGTCCGCTGCGGGGTCGACAGCGAGGACCAGGCCCACGAGCCGAAGGCCGCGGCCAGCATCAGCTGACGAGGCTGCCCACCGGCTGACGCAGGGCACGAGTAGCCACGCGAGTAGCCAAGGCGGTGCATCCCGACGGACCGGGCCGTACGTTGGCGGACCCGGCGAGCAGCGCCACCCAACGCTGGCCGGGCATCGCCCGCTCCTGGCAGTGTGGGGGTCAGGGCCGAGTGTCATCGACTCGGGCGAGTTAGGATCGGGTGGTGGCCTTGGCGGTGACTAGGCTGGCCTTGATTGGGCCGCCTGGCGCGAAGACGGCCGAGGTAGCGGATCGCCTCGCTGGCGCGTATGAGCTCTCCTCCATCTCCACTCTGGATGCGGTGCAGTCTGCGGTGCGTGCGGGATCAGAGCTGGGCGACGATCTGCGTCGGTTCATTAACGCCGGGCAGGTGCCACCGCTCAGCCTGATCGCCGCGATCGTCCAGCGCCGGCTTGGCGAGCCTGACGCGGTTGACAACTTCGTTTACTGGACGGAAGTTCCGGTGTCGCCGGTGCTGCGGTCGCTGGAGACGTTGCGAATTCAAGTGGTCGAGCTGGTCCTGGCCGATGCGGAGGCAACGCGGCGCCTGACTGGGCGCCGCATGTGTCGGGGCTGCGGGAAGGTCTGGCACGTCGAGTCGTCACCGACACTCATCGAAGGTGTCTGTGACCGGTGCGGTAGTGAGTTGTTCCATCGTGAGGACGACTTCCCTGCTGCCGTCGCCCACCAGTTGAGCGTCTACCACAAGCACAGCGCTCCCGTCCTGGCCCACTACCGCGCCGCAGGTCTCTTGATCAGCGTCGACGCCACTCACCCGACCGAGGAGATCGCGACCGAGCTGACCAGTCGACTCGCGCGGAGTTGAACGAACGGTTGGGCCGAGCCGAAACCGACCTAGCGCTTCTTGGCGATTTAGAGCCGACAGCAACGGTGACAGCAATGTGCACGGACTCGGCAGGCCGCGCCCAGCGAGCGGCGGACGGCTCCCCGAGGTCGCAGCCGCTGACGGACGCGGCCGGACGGTGCGCACAGAACTTGTAAGCGAGGCGTCAGGCAGCGAGAAGCCCTCCCTGGCGGTGCGCAGTCTACGCGGCACCGACGGGTACACCGTTGACACACATAGTCTGACCGGGATGCGGTGATCGCTTGCACACGGACATCGTTGCCGATCGCTACGTGCCGTCCCGAGTTGGGTTAGTACGGGTCGGCTGAGGGGCGCAGCTATGCAGCGGCGCTATGTCGAGCCGAGCCGAAACTCGCGCAGTGTGTGCCAGGAGTGGGGTTCCGGTGCCCCGGCAATGAGCCGGACCGCGTCGACAGTGGCGCGGATCGGCAGGTGGCCGGCGACAGCCTCGGCGGCTTGGGCCAGGACGCGCTTCGGGGCGTCATGGCCGATGGTTAGATGCGGTACGGCGTCGGCATGGGCGCCGGCATACGGCGGAGCCTCGGGGAATCGCCGCCACACGGCCGCGGTGAGTAGGCGCAACCCGCCATCCGGCTGCGGCGAGAGCCAGACCACCGTGTCTCCGAACCACTTGACCTCCGCGAACGAGATATCGAACCGCGGTGTGGCTTCGAAGATCTGGCTCAGGGTGGCGAGCACATCGTCGTTGATCCGGTCTGGGGGCAAGAACGGGTAGAGCACGGTCACATGAGCGGGCACTCCCCAGCTGGCCGCGATGTCCAGAGCGGACCGGAAGCGCCCCACGGCCGGCTCGGCCTCGGGCACGGCGACGATCAGCGCACTCTCTGTCGGCTCCATCGCCACAGTCTCTGATCATCGCTCCTGACAGTCCACCGGAATTCGTGACCAGAAGAGCTGCGAGGCAACCCCTTAGCCCGCTTGTGGATGTCCTGCAGGCCGCGATCGCCCGCGCGCCCCGCGTCCAGGTCGATCTGGCGCGGATCAGGTACATCGACTCCACCGTGCTGAACGCGTTCGTCAACGCCCGCGGTCGTGCTACCGACAGGGGCGTCAGCCTCGCCCTGGTCAATCCCACCGGCCATGTCCGGCGCGTGCTCTCGATGACCGGGATCCTGCCCTTGCTCGCCGAGCCCGACTCCGACAGTTAGATCCGGCGCACCGACTTCTCGGCGCGGATTCTGCGGTCACGCGGAGGACGGTGGGTACGCCGGGTTCGCCGTCGGCGGCGGAGGCGGTCATGACCTTGTTGAGCTGCACGCGGACGGCGGCAGCTTCGGCGGCCCGCCGGAGCAGGGGGTAGCCGGCGCCCGCCGGTCGTTTCCTCGGTGCCGATGCCGCGTTGACCAACTTGGGGGATCGTCCACCATGAGGATCTCCTGATGGTTCGTCCGATGACCCCGATGCCGGCCGTCGCGTCACCGCCCCCCGTGTAGCGGCGTGCTGGGTTGGAGCAGTGAGGCCGTGCGTGGACGTCTGCTGGATGGCCGTTACCAGACCGAGGAGCTGTTGGGCAGCGGCGGCATGGGTGAGGTATGGCGCGGTCGCGACCTGCGCCTGGACCGCCTGGTGGCGATCAAGGTGCTCGCCGCGGCCGGCCTGAAGGAGCCGATGGCCGCGGAACGCTTCGACCGCGAGGCCCGTGCGGCGGCCGGGCTGACCCATCCACACATCGTTGCTGTCTACGACTTCGGCACCGAGGAGAACGACTCCTACCTGGTCATGGAACTGGTGGAGGGGCGGACCGTGTCCGCACTGCTCGCCGACGGCCCGCTCCCCGTCCTGCAGGCGTTGTCGATCGCCGCGCAGACCTGCGACGGGATCGCCGCCGCACACGCTGCCGGGGTGGTGCACCGTGACGTGAAGCCGGGCAACCTGATCGTCACCGCCACCGGCACAGTGAAGATCTGCGACTTCGGCATCGCCCGCCTTCCTTGGGCGGAGGGGGAGAACACCCTCACCGAGCCGGCGACCAAGCTCGGCACCAGCTCCTACATGTCTCCCGAGCAGGCCGTCGGTCAGCCGGTGGACCACCGCACCGACCTGTACGGGCTGGGCTGCACTCTCTACGCCATGCTCGCCGGCGGTCCGCCGTTCGCCGGCGAGCCGCTCAGCGTGCTGCATCAGCACGTCAACGAGCCACCCCCGCCGCTGCGCGAGCGCCGGCCCGACGTCCCCGCCGAGCTGGACGCCCTGGCCGCCGAACTGCTGGCCAAAGATCCCGCCGACCGGCCGCCCGACGCGGCCGAAGTCCGGGACCGCCTCGCAGCGCTGCTGCCCCGGGCTGGCACGCCGGTTTCCCTCGTGTCGGTCACGCCAGCTGACCCGGGCCGGCCGGGACGGTCCACGCCGGTGACCGCTTCTCGGCCCAGGCCGGACGCAGGCGGCCCGGCACGCCCCAGGTCGGGCCCGGCACTGCATCGGCGCGAGGCGCTGCTGATGGTGGCCCTGCTCGGCGTCGCGCTGCTCGCCCTGACCGGCGTCACGCTGCTCGACCGCGGCGACCACACCTCTGCCGCGGGGCCGACCACGCCGCCGGCATCGGCCACCACCGTCGTGGGGCCCCGCGTGCCGGCCGTGCCGCTCACCGTCGCGCCGGCCACGCCGACGCTGCGCACCGTCGCGTCCGCCACCGGCAACCCGGCCAGCCCGACGCCGAGCCCTCGGGCCACCTCGCGTAGGCCGAGCCCCACTCCACCCGCTGACCCGATCGCCGGCATGCGCCAGTCGATCCGGGAGCAGGTGGAAGCGGGCCGGTTGAACCCGGATGCCGCAAAGGACCTGCACACCAAGGTGGACGCGATCGCGAAAGAGATCGCCGATAGCGACCCGGACAAGGCCGAGGACCAGCTTAGGAAGCTGCGTGACAAGCTCGGCGACCTGCGACGCGATGGCAAGCTCACCGCCGACGGCTACGACGCCCTGACCGCCGACGCCGACCGGATCGCCGCCCACCTGCGGTAAAGATGTCGAGGTATCTCCTGCTGCCACGGGCCGACGACTCGGCCTGGTCGTGACCGGTTGGCTCTTTCCGCTTGCGGTGGCGGCAGGTCGTCGACGGGATGCTCCGGGGGAAGCCCGGACCGGCCCGTGCCGTGAACGAGGATTAGGCCCCAGGGAAGCTCACTCGCTGCGCTCGCAAGGCTCGGTGCACGGCCAGGATTCAGGCCTGCCGAGTACCAGCAAATGTCACTATGGTGCGCCGGCCGAGGTCGCCAGAACCGTCATTCTGGGACTCACCGCGCCTCAGTCCGCGCTGGCAGCCTGCGGGGGAGTGCCACGTCCTGCGCCCGCCACTGACCGGCGCTGTCGGCGCGCAGCAGACGATCAACCACCTGCTCGGCGTCCGGGTCCCTATCGATCCCAGCGCAGGACCTTGCCCGTCTCGGCGTCGCCAGCGCAGGCGATCACCGTCCAGCGTGTTTCGTGGACCAGCCACACGTCGCGCCGGGTCAGGCGCCCCCAGACGCCGTTTCACCACCGCCGTACTACCTCCTGCACCCCGCGGTCGTGCATACGTTCGATCTGGTGGGAAGTTCGGCTGGCGAGCGTGTCTCGCGCGCCCGTAGTGGCGGGTCACTCGCAGCGATCCTCGGCGCCTCGGCCGTGGGGCTCGCAGCAGTCCGGGCGGTGCCGGTACACCCGAAGATCACGCCCGTCCCGGCGGGCGAACTCCGGCGTGATCTCGTACGAGCAGGCCTGCCAAACGACGGTCTCTCCGCCGCCGGACACCACCTGGCCGTCACCCGGCCCGCCGCGCAGCAGCACCTCCACCCTCCGACCGTAGGTTATGGGCGATGACCGGGCCCGAACTCGACCGATCACCCCCGCCGCGTGGGCGGTTCGAGGAGAGGGTCCCGCAGCGTTACGTTCTCGCTGCGGGGACCGGATGTCGGTGGCCGGGCCTAATCGACGGCACGTACCGGCAGCTCGAGGACTCGATCAAGATGCTGTCGCCTCACCGTGGTCGGCGTCACCGCGAGCAGGCCCCGACTGGCCGCGTGATCGGTTTGACTCTCACCTAACCGCAGCGTCGAACCTGGTTCTCTGCACCACAGGCAAGGTCGCCGAACTCGCCACAGTGATCCTGTGGACGCGTACTGGGGCAACCCAGTGCACGCCTTTGCCGAGAACAGTGCGCGCAATGGCCGGGCGGCTCCGCCCGATCGGGGTCCCAGTTTCGGGTGCTCGAACGGTTTGGCTCCACGACCGATTGCCGAAGGCCCTGGCTTGCTGCCGCTACTGCGGGAGTTCAGTCGACGGTGGTCCTCGAACGCTATCTACGCGGCGAACCTGAGCAAGTTCGGGTGGACCTGCGGGGGCTGGGCCCAGATGTCCGTAGGCTGGCGCACTCAGCCGACTCGGAACATGGCGGGGCGAAATCGGGTGCAGCCGTAGCACCAGCGGGTCGTATCGTGCCGGCATGATCGATGAGCCGATTGGTCCGGACGATCGCCTCGAGTGGCTGGTCGAGCAGGGGTGGGTGGACGAGGCGATCACCATTCTCGAAGCCCGGGTCGGCGGCGGGGACTGGCTGGATGTGGACCGCCTGACCGACCTGTTGATGGAGAACGGCCGCGTCGAGGAGGCGGAGGCGCATTGGCGGGCTGCCATCGAGGCTGGTCTGCCTCGGGCGTACGGCGGCCTGGCGGACATGCTGGCGAATGCGGGCCGAACCGACGAGGCGATTGCCGGGTGGCGGGCGGCGGTGGAGGCGGGTGAGCCACGAGCCCGTGCCCGTCTCGCCGCGTTGCTCCGCAAGACCGGCCGGGTGGACGAGGCGATCGCCGAGTACTGGGCGGCGATCGCGGCCGGTGACGCGGCGGCGGGCGTCCGGCTGGCCAAGGTGTACGCCCGGGCGGGCCAGCTGGACGAGGCGGTCCGCGCCTATCGGTCGGCGATCGGCGCCGAGGGTGTTTCTCGATGGCCGCTGGGTGCGCTGTTGGAGAAGCTCGGCCGCGCCGACGAGGCGGTAGCCGCCTACCGGGCTGCCGTTGACGCCGGCGAGGAGCGCGCTCGCGTGCGGCTGCTGGCGGCACAGGGCCGCCTGGAGGAGGCGACTCAGCTCGTCCGGGACATGCTCGCCGAGCCGGGCCACAACCCTTCCTACCGGCAGCTTGGCTGGCTGTTGACCGAGCAGCGGCGCGTCGAGGAACTCGAGGCCGAGGCACTGCTGCTCAAGGACGGCAACCTGGTAGGGCTGTCATATCTCCTCGCCGGCGCGCAGCAGTCCGCGAACTACCACGAGGACTGCCCAGCCGACTGCAAGGGCAGCACCCGGGTGGTGCGATACCTCCCAGGGGCGCTGGGATGACCTGCGGCGGGGCCTGCGTCGCAGTTGCCGCGGTCGGAGCAGTTGGGGCGTGACCTGCCCGCCCTTACTGCTCGACCTTGGCATCCTCAATTGCCGCAGGGCGAGCGTTGTTCCCGGTGGGAGGCGGGCTCGGGACTACTCGGCGTTGGACCAGGAGCGGCTGGAGAGAACGAGGCGATAACCGTCGGGATCTTCGACCGTGATACCCCACCGATCCCAGTACGCGCCCTGCGAGACGCGCTTACCGCCGGTCTGTTCAAGGCGGGCGACGAGCGCGTCGTCGATCGGTTCGGACAGGTAGAGCACAAGGAGATCTTCAGCGGTCGGCGTCGGCTGCACGGAGAGGCTTGAGCCCCCAACCAGTTCCAGATGCCATGACGCCTCACGCCAGCCCAGCATCAGCAGGTCGTGCTCCCCGTGGTCGCCCGCAGCCCGGTAGAGCACCTCCAGTCCCAGCCCCTGCACATAGAAGCATTCGGCGGCTGCAAGGTCCCGGGTGGGCCGGGCGAGGCGAAGATTTGCCTTCGGGTCGATCATTCAGGTAGCTCCGTCCAGGCGATTGGCGATCAGCCTGCAAGCTGAACTTTGCTTGAAGTCAAGGCGGGTCGTATCGATACGCCTCGGGCACGTCGTCATGCAGGACCCCGAGGGCAACGAGTTCTGCGTTGCTTGACGCCACCGCCAGTGCCGCCTTCCAGTATCCGGATCTGCCGCGATCCGATCGCTACGCTACGTGACGGCTCCGCCCGGCTGGTCGGCGTGCGGACATGCCGATGACCGTGCACCGCGCGACGTAGTCTTCAACAGTGGACACAACGGCCCTCACACCCCGCGTGCTGGTGATCGGGTTGGATCCGTATCGGGTGCCGGGGCCGTGGGACCCCAAGCCGGTCGCAGACGGCATCGAAGTCGGGAGGGCGCGATTCGTCGAACACGGCGTGGGGGCTGAGTTCTGCCTGTTCGGCCTCGACGGCAGCGACGATGTGGAGGCGGTCGTCACCACTGCCCTTTGCGCCCAGCCTTGGGAGTGCGTCGTCACTGGTGGCGGGGTGCGCAATCAGCCGGAACTGTTCGAGCTGGTGGTCAATCTGGTGCGGCGGCACGCGCCCGACGCAGCGATCGCATTCAACGCCACCCCGGCGGACACGTTCGACGCGGCCGCCCGCTGGGTTGAGGTGCCCGGATGATCGCTCATAGCCGCGAAGCGCT
Organism: Micromonospora sp. NPDC005299; assembly: GCF_042872345.1. Taxonomy (NCBI): domain Bacteria; kingdom Bacillati; phylum Actinomycetota; class Actinomycetes; order Micromonosporales; family Micromonosporaceae; genus Micromonospora; species Micromonospora sp. NPDC005299. The sequence continues at coordinate 15,918 of NZ_JBIAKG010000025.1, read as the reverse complement.
CGTCACGGAAGGTAACCGGATCGCAGGGTGCCTGCATCCGGACGTGCCGAGAACAGTGATGTTCGGAACGACTGGCAGGGTCGCGTATTCGTTTGGTGCGAGTGCCCGGTTGCGAACGCGGGCCGGTCAGGGTCTGTTATCGGATGACTGGTCTGGTGAGGCGGCGGATGTGGATGGTTGGAGTCGGCCGGCGGACTTGCCAGTACGCCTTCGGGCGTTTCTGCTTTCGGGGTGAACGCCGGCCGACGCGGCGGTGGGGGTGATGGTGGCTTCGGCGGTTGCGATGGTGGCGTCGGACCGCCGGTGCCGCAACTCGGTCGGCAGCACTGCCAGCGCGATCAGCGCGCCGAGCAGGCCGGTTGCGGCGAAGCCCCAGGCCGGTGCGGAGGCATCGATCACCGCCCCGGCCAGCGGGGCGCCGAGCGCCAGTCCCACCACCATCGCAGAGCCGTGCAGGCCCATCGCCTCACCCCGCACGCTCGCCGGCACCAGCCGGCTCACCGCGTCGACGGTGGCGGCTACGGTCGGCGCGGTGAGCGCCCCGGACGGCAGCAGCACCAGGGCGAGCAGCCACCACTCGCCGCTGCCCAGACCGACCGGAATGGTGAGCAGAGCAAGCACCACGGCAAGGGTCAGCGACGGCACCGGGCGGGAGAGCGCACCGTAGGTGAAGCCGCCGACCAGCGAGTACGAGGCCCAGAGCGCCAGTACCACACCGGTCCAGTCGACCTGACCGGCGTCACGCAGCACCGCCACCACCGCCACATCGGTGCCGGCGATCACCAGCGTGCTGGCCGCGCCACCGGCGAGCAGCCCGATCAGCCGTGGGGTCAGCCACGGTCGGCGGGGCAGCGGCTGCGCTGGCGTCGTCTCCTCGTCCCGGACCCGGGTCGGCGGGTTGAGTACCAGCAGGGTGAGTCCGGCCAGCACGATGCCGCCGCCGACGGCGTACATGGTCAGGGTGGGCGAGACACTGGTGGCCAGGGCCACCGCCCCCGCCGGCCCGATCATGAAGCTGAGTTCGACCGACATCGAGTCCAGCGCGTACGCCTGACGGCGCTGGGTCGGCGGGACCAGCGCGGCGATCGACTGCCGGACCACGGAGAAGACCGGGAGGGCGAGCAGCCCGGCGACGAACGCGGCGCCGAGCAGCACCGGGTACGGCAGGACCGGCGCCGTCCCCCAGAACAGCGCCGAGATCGCCGTCGTCAGCAGCAGCATCGGCCGCAGGCCACGCCGGTCGACCAGCCGGCCGAGCAGTGGTGCGCCGAGCGCCGAACCGACCGTCATCGCGGCCCCGACCAGCCCGGCGGCGAAATAACCGCGGCCCAGATCGAGTACGTGCAGCGTCATCACCACCGCGGTGGCCGCCACCGGCACCCGGGCCAGGATCGCGAGCAGCAGCAGGGGCCGCAACCCCGGCAGCGCGAGCGCGTCCCGGTACGGCTTCAAATCCAACACGGTCCGCACCTCCCGGGCCACCCTGGCCTAAGACGACTAATTCCGAGATTCGGCTCCAGCGGGGTTGCCGTGCGCAACGCGTGACCCATCACCGATCTAAGACGATCCAGTAGCGCCTCACTGGGCCGTGCTCGGTGTCGCGGATGCCCTCGAGGACGCCGCCGTTGCGTTCGATCGTCCGGGCCGACGCGATGTTGTCGGCCAGACAAGGGATGAGGACGCGGTCGAGGCCCAAGACGACGCGAGCCTCCTTGAGCATCTCGCCGAGTGCCCAACTCGCCAGTCCTCGGCGGCGCGCGGACGGCCGGACGCCGTAGCCGATCTGGCCGATCTTGTCGTCGAACTTATGCCGGAGGGCGATTCCCCCGAGTACGTGACCGTTCTCGACGATCCACCGGGGTGAGCCGTGCTGTTCGTCCGGGCACGGGTCGCCGGCCGGATGGGTCAGTCGGACCCGCTCGTGCACCCAAGCGGCGAAGCCTTCAGGCGAGTCCACGTCGTCGTCGGCCCCCAGGCCGAAGCCGTCCTCGTGGAGGCCAGGGCCCCAGTCGTCGCGGCATTCCAAGAACGCGGCGTGCAGGCGGATGGTCGGCAGAATCAACTCGGGCATGCGGTCACGGTATTGAAAGCCGGACCGCTAAACGAGCCGCTTCTTACCAGCATTGATCGTCCTCAGAAGCTGATTCAGCTCCACAAGGTCCACGCGCTTCGAGAGCTACCAGGGGGCGCCGCGGGGCCCTGCATCGCAATGTCAGCCCGGTCAAAGACGCAACCCCTACGAGGATCGGCAGGAACGCAGTAAGGCCCCCCGCGCGCCGGCTGTGTGATCTGCGTCATAGGCGAACCGGCCCACATCTATCAACGAATCGGCCGACCGGCCGCCACCCGTGCGTGTCGAGGGAACAGGCGGTGTGGAAGCAAGACGATGGTCGATAGTTGTCAAGCCGTGTTGGGCCGGGCAAGCGACTCGAGCCGATTCTTGAGCCGGCTGGTAACTAGGCGTTGACGCATGCCAGCGTTCCGCCTGTCTGCTTCGAGGGAACAGGCGGTGGTCCGTAAGATATGGCCAGTGGGGTGGGAGGCACTCGGGCAATGGGGTGAAGACGTCGCTCGCATCGAACCGCTCGCTGGCGGAGTCGCCAACGACGTGTGGAGCGTGCGCGTCAACGGGCACCTCGCGGTCGGTCGTCTCGGCACCAGGAGCGACGCTGATCTTGCGTGGGAGGCAGAGCTCCTCCAACACCTCGACCGTGAAGGTCTGACCGTGCCGGTCCCGATCCCGACTACGGACGGCCGGCTGTTCGCCGACGGTCTGGTGGTGATGACCTACCTGGATGGCGGACCGCCCGAGACGCAGGCCGACTGGCGTCGCGTGGCCGGCACGCTCCGCGAGCTGCATCGGCTGACGCAGGGCTGGCCGCAGCGCCCAGGCTGGCGATCGTCGACCGACCTCCTGCAGGCCGAGACCGGGACGAAGATCGACCTCGGCGCGATGCCCCCTGAGAGCGTTGCTCGATGCCGAGCAGCGTGGGCGCGGCTCACCGGACGTCAGACATGCGTCGTCCACGGCAACCCCAACAACCCTGGCAACGTCCGCATGACCGCGAGTCAGGTCGCGCTGATCGACTGGGACGAGTCGCACGTCGACGTCCCCGACCTCGACCTCGTGCTGCCCGACAACGCCGCCGGCCTCGACGACGACGCGCTCGACATCGCCGGGCAAGCGTCGGCCGCATGGGAAGCCGCCGTCTGCTGGGGCGACGAGTACGCAGTCAGGCGGCTCGCCGAAGTTCGAGCGGTCTGAGAACTCGTTCGAGGAGTGGGGTTATTGGCGGTCGAGTGCGCACATCTGCCGCTCCGGGCGTGCTGGCGTTCATCGCCGCTGGTGACGCACGGTGATGTATGGCTGCCTTTCCTGCTCCCGCTTCCGGCGTCGTACCTACCGATCAGCTCGTCTTGCGCGCCGCGGTGTCCGCCTTCCTGGGCCGCTACCGCGGCCAGACTCGTGTCCATACCGATTCCCTGCGAATCTTCCTACGCTGGTGCACCGACCAGGACCTCGGCCCGCTGGCTGCGGCACGGGCGGACGTCGAGCGGTATGTACGCTGGCTGCAGGACGTACGCCGGTACCAGCCCTCGACGGTCTCGCGCCGCCTGTCCGTCGTCGTCGGGTTCTATCGGGTCTGCGTCATCGACGCCATCCTGGACCACTCGCCGGCCGACTACCTTCGCCGGCCGACGGTGCCGGCCGAATCGCCGACCCTCGGGTTGGGTCACCTGCAGTTCGAGGCACTGATCACTACCGCTCGACTGTCGACCAACCCGAACGACTTGGCCCTGGTCGCGCTTCTGGGCCTGCTCGGTCTGCGGATCTTCGAAGCCTGCGGGGCCAGCATCGCCGACCTGGGCGAGGAGCACGGCCACCGGGTACTGCGCGTGCGCGGCAAGGGCGGCAAAGCCGTGCTCGTCCCGCTGCCACCCGCGGTGGCCCGAGCCATCGACCAGGCCGTCGACGACCGCACCACCGGGCCGATCCTGCGCAACACCCTCGGGGCGCGGATGGACCGACACGCGGCAACCCGCCGACTCAAGCACCTGGCGGCCACTGCGGGGATACGGATGCCAAGGATGCACCCGCACATGCTGCGCCACACCTTCGTCACAACCATGCTCGACGCTGGCGTGAGCCTGCGCGACGTGCAGATCGCCGCCCGTCACGCCGATCCGCGGACGACCATGCGCTACGACCGCGCCCGCAAGAACCTCGACCGGCACCCCAACTACATCCTCGCCGCCTACATGGCCTCTGGAACGTAGCGACCACAACGAGCGGACCTGCCGATGACAGTGCGTGTACGTGCGATTGTGCTCAGCGTGTGGCGGCGTCGGCGAGGATCGCCTGGAGGCGGCTTCGGCATTCGGCGACGAATGCGGGGTAGGTGTGCCAGTAGTACGAGATGCCGCTGGCACCCACCGCGATGGCCCAGGCGCGGGCGCGCGTCCAGGTCAGGTCGTCGAGGCCGACGGCGTCCCAGTAGGCGTGCCGCGCTTGGGGCGGTAGGTCCCACACCGTGGAGTGCTCGGCGTCGGGCAAGCCGATCGACAGGCCGCCGAAGTCGATGACCGCGTGCAACCCGCCGTCCTGTACTAGGAGGTTGGTGGGCTTGAGATCGCCGTGGAGCCACACATGAGGTCCGGAGGGTTCGGGCAGGGCGAGCGCTTCGCGCCACAACCGTTCCAGGGTCTCGACGTCGATTTCGCCGCCGACGGTGGCCCGGCAGTCGGTAAGAGACCTGCTGATCCACTCGTCGCAGGCTCGCAGGTGTCCCCCGCGGTACCAACTGAGGTCGCCCGTGCGGGTTGCCCCCATGAGGTCGATACGGTGAAGTTCCCGCACGACGGCCGCCAGATCGGTGCCGAAGGCCGACCAGTCATGGACCGTGTCCGGCTGGGCTTCGTCGCCGTCGATCCACCGGTAGATCGACCAAGGGAGCGGGTAGGCGGTGGTGGGCATGCCGGCATGCAGTGGCTCTGGGACCGAACAGGCCAGCAGCGGTGCCAGACGGGGAAGCCATTGCTGCTCCTTGCGCAGGGACCGCGCCTTGTCAGGGGTTCGCGGGAGCCTCACGAGCAGATCGCTGCCCAGGCGGTACATGATGTTGTCGGTGCCTGCACCCGCTGGTGACAGCGACAGACCGGCCCACTGCGGGCACTGCTCATTCAGCAGCGACCTGATAAGTCCCTCGTCGACCGGGACCTCGTTCTGGTGCATAGTCATGCCAAGATCTTTCCGCCAGGTGCCAAGGCTAGCCACTGACTTTCCATCAGCGGGCACGAGTGACCGAAGCAAGACCCTCTCATTTGCCGCTGACCGCGCGCCTCTGACGGACCGTCGCCCGCAGCGACAGCCCGTGACGTGGCGACCAGCGTCGGCGGCGTCCTGAACTGCCGAGATCCGCGCGTTCAGACACTCGCGATTCTCGATGAGGACTATGACTGACGGTGCCAATGCTGGGTGATCACGCGGCAGGTTCTCTGCGGTTCGACCGAAATCGCCGCCAGACGTGACCTACCCGTCACGAGTTCAGTGGTGTCAAGATCGATGAGCAGAACCCGAGGGTATCGGCATGACCGCGACTGTCACGAAGTACGGCAGCACAGGCTCAGAGTTCGCTCATGAACCCTGTGAAGAACCCTGATGCGACAGTTTGTCCAGGTCACGCTTGCAAAACCGGTGGTGAGCCCATTCCTCGTTGAACACAGTGCCGAGGCATTGCCGCACTGTCCGCCCCTTGGCGTACGGGGGCCATCTGTCGTCGTCCGGGACCGGCGCGGTCTTCGCGAGCTGATCAGGCGTGACCTCGGCCAGCCATGTCTCGATCTCTGAAGCCTGCCGGACTCGTAGGGCGAGCACCTCGTCGAGGCTCGGTTGGGCGGTCGGGTCGAGCCCGTCCTCCTGGTCCATGACGAACGGTGGACCCAGTCCTATGGCCGTGAACGGCTCGGTGAGCCCGAGCACGCAGCGTCGGAACCAAGAGTCGTGCACGAAGACAAGGTGGCGCAGGGTTTCGACCATCGACCACTCGCCGTCGACGCCGTGATGTTCGCTGTTCTCGGGCATGGACCGAACTCGCTCGGTAGTCGTCGCCCAATCGTCCCGCAGTTGCCGCCAGGCCTCTCGCAGGTCGTCCGGCTGATCTGAGCGGATCAGCAGCCGTACCGGGTGACGACGGTCGAGCTCCGCCTCGACGTACGACATCACCTCGACCCCGTTGACCACAAGATTGGTGACCAGGCCGTCGATCTCGGCATCCTGCATGACCACGCCGACCATCCGCGCTCTACTCAGGTCGCATTCGCGGAATTCTGCGCCGGTGAGGTTCTCATCGTCGAAGCGTCGCATGCAGACAGGCTAGGTCGCACCGCACACGCCACGCCTGGATCTGCCGCTGGTAAGGCGCGCAAGGGGCATCGATCCTCGACCGGTCTGACGGAAGCTTGGTGTGGGCGCAGTGCGGCTTGTCTGCGAGCTGGTTGCCAGACGTACGGTAAGCACATAGAGATCTTGGCCGATGCGCGCCGCAACGCCATAAGCCGCACTCCGAGGTAGTCGGGTCAAATGCGGCGTCTCGGCCGGTTGGCAGGGGATTCCCGCTGGCGATGCCCGAACGTCATCGAGTGGCAATCGCCGGAGTGGTCAAAGGTTTACGGATCTTGTCCGGTGGCCTGGGCGGCGATGCGTCTGGGACGATGCGGCTCGGCGTGCCATGGCGCTGAATCTGCGTGGCGCGGTGGGTGGACAGTGCTGCTGGGGACGGGGTCGGCGGATGCCTAGGGAAAAGATGTGGGTCGAGTACGAGGACGGCGCGCGTCTGTCGCGATCGGCGAAGAAACCCGGTTCGTTCAGCCCGCTGACCCGTGACGGCGGTACGAACAACCTGGGCCACGTCACCCTCGACCCGATCGACGGAGACGAGATGCCGCATCTAGGACCCAGGGAACGCTCCGAGCTCGAGGACTTCCTGCGCGAGCTGGCTGTCGAGGTGACGCTGATAGCCCTGGAAAGGGCCAGGCCGCACGTCGAGAGGTGGGTGGCCGAAACCGCCGTCCCGGCCGCCACGTCGGCGGTGGCGTCGGCCGTCCCGGCTGTCGGGTCGGCGGTGGCATCGGCCGGCTCCGCTGTCGGGTCGGCTGCGGTAACGGCCGGCTCCGCCGTGGGGTCGGCGGTGGCATCGGCCGGCTCCGCCGTGGGGTCGGCTGCGGTAACGGCCGGCTCCGCTGTCGGGTCGACCGTGTCATCAGCGTGGAACAAGGCGACCCGCAAGAAGAAAAAGCGGGTCGTCGCGGTCGAGTCGCACATCGGGGCGGAACCTGCACCAGTGAACCCCGCACCGGTGGAAGCCGGTGTGGTGCTGGAAGCTGCGCCTGTGGAAGCGTCGCATGACGTGGCTGCCGCTATCGAGGCGTACAGGGCTGGTATGAGCCGGGCGGAAGCGCGGAAGCGTATCGTCGTGGCGCTAGCTGCCCGGCTGTTCAGCGAGCAGCAGATCGAGATCGTGCGCAATGCGCGGATCGACGATGACCGCGATACAGCGGAGCTGAACAGCGCCACCCTGGCATTGACGCAGAAGCAGATCGGCGAGAGCGTCCAGCTGATGTTGGAGAGCACCCCTGCTCTGCTCACCGAAGACGCCATGGCTGACCTGCGGAAAATCCTCGGCCCCGCGCCCGCCGAGGAGGACGGGCAGCCCGAACGACGCATGTGAAGCGTCACGGCCGCCATCTTCGAGTCACTTCACGGCGCTCGCCCAGTCGGCGAGTGCGGATTGCGCCGTACCGGTCGACCAAAGGCCCCGAGCGACCCCGCACACAGTCGCACCGGGATGGCCACCGGTGACGACTCCCGGTCGGTCTCGGCTCCGACCGGGCCGCTTCGCCGGCCATAGCCGGACGGTCTGCGTACCGTCGTCCACGTGACCTCGCGGCACGCCACGTCGGAGGACTCGGCCACACCGAGCTGCGGCCACGCCATCATGGCCGGCCGGTGGCCCATCAAAGGCTCGCTGCCGCGCACCTGAGCAGACCCTCGTTAAGCATGGTTGAGGTCCGCTACAAACGTTGAGATTAGCGAGGTCCAGTCAGGCTGCTGCATCCTCACTTGCTGCTCCGCGCTTGCTGGTGTTCATGGCTGCTGGTGACACACCGTGATGTACGGCTGTCTCCTCTTCGTCCGCGTAGCGCGGTGCACTGATCTGCCGCCGTCCGTGCGCGTCAGCCGCGCGTGGCCCCTCACTGCGGCTGGTCGGCGCTTCGCGACGCTCGGGCATCCTGAACTGCCGATGACAGTGCATCCGATTCAAGCCGGCGCCATGCCGACAGGCCGGCGAATGTCGTCACGGTTAGGTTGGTCCCGGGGCCGAGTCTCGGCCGACGGAAGGCGAGACGGCCGCGCCGAAACGGGCCGCGACCGTCGCCACGGCGGCATGTAGTTCGGGGCTCTCTTCGACGGAGAAGTCGAACGGGACGGGGGCCAGCCACTCCTGCGCGTACATCGTGGGGTTTCCGGTGCTGCCGACCAGTACGCATCGGTCGCCGTCCGGCTGGAGGCGGCCCATCGGCGGCCGGATCCAGGGCGCCACCTTCTCCCGCGGCGCGTGGAACACCACGCGGGTGGGGTACTTCCAGCCCGCGCCCAGATTTTCCTCGAGCGCGGCAACAGGATCCAGGTCGTCGGGCGGCGTGAAGCCGTGCGGGGTCTGCCGTACGGTCCGGACTCGGTCGATACGGTACGTGCGGATGGCGTCCGCGCGGTGCGAGTGGCATAGCAGGTACCAGCGTCCGTACCGCACCACGACTGCCCACGGGTCGACCTCGGCGGCCCACTCCTCGCCGCTCTCGCCTCGGTAGGTGACCATGACGCGGCGTCGGTCGGCGACGGCGGCGATCAGGGCACTTGTGGTGGCGGGGTCGGGGCGGGCCGAATGCCGGTCGGGGGTGGCCGCAGCGTAAGCCCGTAGCGCCGCTGCCTGGCGTCCGACGCTTTCAGGGAGTGCCCGGATGACCTTGCTGAGCGCTGAGCCGACCAGCTCGTCGGCGTCGATGGCGTTCGGCTGCCCGTCGAGCACGGCCATGACCAGGCCGAGGGCCTGCTCCTGAGTGAAGACGACCGGCGGCAGCCGGGTGCCACGACCCAGCCGGTAGCCCCCGTACGGCCCGCGGGCCGACTCGACCGGGATGCCGGCCTCGCGAAGGATGCCGACGTAGCGCCGCGCGGCCCGTTCCGTCACGCCGAGGAGCGAGGCGAGTTGGTCGGCAGTCGTGCCGGGACGTGCATGCAGGATCTCGAGAGCGCGCAGGGCCCGGGCAGTGGGGCTCGGACCGGTTGGCACGACGGCCAGAGTACCGGAAGGATATCGTCCGGAATTGCCTCTAGGTTGATCCGATGACTGCAGAACAGATCGTGCTCTTGGGTGGCCTGTGGCTCGACGGGTCGGTGTGGACCGGCGTTGCGTCAGAGCTGGAGAAAAGGGGCCGCCACGCGGCGTCGGTGACCCTGCCGGGTCAGGGTGACGGGAACGTGTCGGCGACGCTGGCCGACCAGGTGACGGCGGTGCTTGCCGCCGTGGACGCGGGGCTTGGCAGGTCGGTGGTGGTTGGGCACTCCGCAGCCTGCACCCTGGCCTGGATGGCGGCCGACGCGCGGCCCGGGCGGGTCGCGAAGGTGGTGCTGATCGGCGGGTTCCCATCGAGCGACGGGCAGCCGTACGCGGACTTCTTCGAGATCACCGAGGGCGTCATGCCGTTCCCGGGTTGGGGCCCGTTCGAAGGCGCGGACGCGGCCGACCTGGACGAGCAGGCGCGGCGGGCGTTCGAGGCAGCCGCGATCCCGGTTCCAGAGGGCGTGGCCAGGGGCGTCGTACACCTGACGGATGAGCGGCGGTTCGACATACCTGTCGTGATGGTGTGCCCCGAGTTCACGCCAGCCCAGGCGCGGGAGTGGATCGCTGCGGGCGACATTCCCGAGCTGCCCCGGGCCAAGCACGTCGACCTGGTCGACATCGATTCCGGACACTGGCCGATGGTTACGCGGCCGACAGAGTTGGCGCGGATCCTGGCCGCGGTCTAGCGGGGGCACTGAGCAGCGCACATGCGGCGTCATGCTCTCCTGCCAGCTCCATGGCATGGACTCTGCTGGAACAGCAGCATCCGGATCTGCCGCGAAGCGCTCGTCACGGAAAGTAACCGGATCGCAGGGTGCCTGCATCCGGACGTGCCGATGTGAGTGCATCGACCTGGGCAGCACCCGATCACCCAACGCTAAAGCCCGCCGAGAACTCCCATACGATCTCGGCGGTGGGAGGCGGCCCTCCATCGCATCTTGAAGCGGCTTGTCACCTTGCCGCCGACTTGCGACGCAGAGGGTGGGATGAGCGACCTCTATATCCGGGTAATCCCCACGGATCCGGAATGGCAGCCGACGTCCGAGGCTGCCGCTCGCGCGGCGAAATACATCGCTGATCTCTTCGCCGGGCCGGGCGATCATGTCGAGGTGGTCGAGCCGGTGTTCCACGAGCGCATCACGTTGATCGATGGCGGCGAGTACATGGAGGACGTCTTCTGCCCCCGGTGCGACGCCGCCATTGGGCTGGACTGGTTCTGGGATCTGCTGATCGCAAGAAACGGCGGGCGGCGGGTCGGCGAACCGAGCATCGACGACCTGGGCGTGACGGTTCCGTGCTGCGGAGCAGCGCTTACGTTGCCCCAACTGCGCTTCGAGGCGCCGGTCGGATTCGCGCGGTTCGAGGTGAGCGCTATGAACTGGACCCGGCGTGTCTGGGACCTCAGCGACGAAGAACTGGCCGCCGCCGGTGACATCCTGGGGCATCCGGTGACGCAGGTCCACGCCCACTACTGAGCCGACGTCACACGTCCGCACGCGTATCGCGATCGGACATGCCGCAGCCGACCACGGTTACTACGGACGACGCGAAACCTGGCGTCGCCGTCAAGGACCGCCTCGAAGAGCAACCGCTGTCCCAGCGGTTGGCGACGGGCTGATGCTCAACACCGGTGGCACCACGTCTGTGGCGCGGCAACTGGCCGCCGCCGCGCCCGACGCGCACGTGGTGAAGGCGTTCAACCTCGCCCACGTGAGCATCTGGACACTGCGACCGCCAACCTTCGAGGACGTACCATTGGCCGTGCCCTACTGCGCCGACCACGCCGAGGCAGCCGCCGCGACGGAGACCCTCATCAGCTCGATCGGTTGCACGCCGTGCGGCGGGCTGGCGCGGGCGGCGTACCTGGAGGCGACAGCGGCGCTGGCGATTGGGCTGTGGTGGGCGGGCCAGCAGCCGCGCGCCGCGTTCCCCTCCCTGGCGGAGACGCATCGCTGAGTTAGTCGAGTACGGCGGATTCGGGCCGTAGGCCCGTGCTCAGCCGGGTCCGGGTATCCGCCAGCGACCACCACACCGGGCGCCGCGCCGAACATCCGCCTATGCCGCTGTCCGCGCGAGCCGATCAGCTGCAGCCAGTTTCGCGGCCCGAGATGAGGGAGCAGGTTGGGAGCAAGCGGGTGCACTGAACGGCGCTCAACTGCACCCACGATGACCTGCGGTTTCCGTTTCGGCGGTCAGAGTCGGTGCGGCGCCCTGCTTCGTGGAAGTCGTGGATGACCTCGCGTCCTCCATCACCGCCGCGGCGGCCACGCACACCCACGATCGCCACGTCGAGGCGGTCGAGCAGGTCCGCGGGCAGCCTGGTGATGACGAACTCGCGGAACGCGTCGGCGATCGTGCCCGCCATGTCGCCGCATCCGCAGGTGCGGCCATCCAGGACCGCACCGAGGTGGCTGCGGCCGATGATCGCGTCCGGGTGTACGGGATCCATGACGGTCAGGCCCTCCTCCAGGACCGTGCGGGCCTCCGGCAGCCGTGCCTCATGCTGAAGGAACAGACCGAGGCGATGCAGGCCCGCCGCCGCACAACGCAACCCGTTCGACCGCATGCTCGGCATCCTCCACCATCACGCCGATCAAGGGATGGCGCTCCTACACCGAGGAACGGGACAACGTGCGGCAGGCCGTGAACGAGTTCATCCGCACGAGTGGCGACTTCGACGCCGTCGTCGACTTCGACGCGGTGGTGCGTGACCCGGCCGACCCGCAACGGATCAACCCGTCGTACGACTCGGGCGACCACCTGCACCCGTCGGACGCGGGCTACCGGGCGATGGCTGAGGCCATCGACCTCGGCGCACTCCGCTGAGTGCTGGCTGCGTGCTGCCCCACCAGGTCGGCACGCAGCCACCCGCCGGAGCGGTGACGCGCGGCGAGCAGCGATCCGCCGGATCATCCCGGCCCAGCGCGGGACTGTACAAATAGCGGCTGATCGACCGATCAAGGGAGAGACGCCAGATGACGACCGAGATAACCTCGGGGTAGGAGTCGGCCGGCGGGTCGGTGGGTGCGCTCACGGATGAGCAGTTGATCGCGATGCTGGTCGAGCGCTACGGCGACGAGATCGCCGAGTTGCTCGCCGCCAGTGACACTCCCGTCCGGGACCTGGCCGACACCGCCCGGTGCGCGCTGCGCGACCGGCTCATCCAACGGACGGAGACGATGACCGTGGCTCAGGCGGCCACCGCTGGCTTCACCCTGATCAAGCTGGTCGTCGCGCCGTTCGCGTTCGGTGTGCTGCTACTGGTTCTTCTGAGCACGGCGGGTCTGCTGGCTGACGTGACCGGCGGGCACGAGACCGCGCCCTACGGGTACACGCTGGCGGTGGCGCTCGCCGCGGCCTCGATGTGGTGGTTCGGCCGGTGGATGGCACGCTCCGAGCCGATGGTCGCGGCCGCCGTCGTGGTTCCGGTGGCGCTCGCGCTGGGCGTCGCGGGTATCAGCGCCGTACCGCATGTCGGTGACGTGCTCGGCGAGGTCCGTGCCGGATCGCTGGCGGCCGTGGTCTGCTGGGCGGTCGGCGCTACCGGTCTCGGCTGGGCGGTGAGCGTCCTGCTGCGTCGCGGCCGTCGCGTCGCTGCCTGGCTCAGCAGCGGGATGGGGGCGCTGCTGCTGCTCGACGCGGTCACCGCCGTGTATGTGGTCACCGCGCTGCCGCCTGAGCGCGCCCCGCGGCACGATGCGCCGCTGTGGTACCTGTCGACCATGAGCTGGTGGGATCCGGGCCTGGTCGACGGCGCGTACCGGCAGCTCGAGGACTCGATCAAGATGCTGCCGCCGGTGCTAACCATGTGCACGGTGTTCCTACTCGCCGTGGTCGGCGTCACCGCGAGCAGGCCCCGACTGGCCGCGTGATCGGTTTGACGAGCACCTAACGGCAGCGTCGAACCTGGTTCTCTACACCACGGGCAAGGTCGCCGAACTCGCCACAGTGATCGTGTGAACGCGTACTGGGCAACCCAGTGCACGCCTTTGCCGAGATGAGGGCACCTGTACTGGGGCCAATTCGCCAGCGGTCGCCGGTAGGTGATCGACTTGTTGGCCGCAGCGTAGATGCGCGAGTTCGCCGAGCACAGCTGTGGCAGGCATGTGATGGTCAATGATCGACGACGCGGCCAAGGAAGCGCTCACCAGCCTCGGCGATGTCGTCGGTGGTCCACTCGAGGGCGGGCGCGGCGACGGTGATCTCGGTCATCGCCATGCCCGGTAGGTTTGTTTCCTGCCAGCCGGCGACAAACCACACCTTTTCCTCCTCGGCGAGCGCCAGCGCAGCGTCGTTCAGTGCTTGCGCCGGGTGGGGTAGCCAGAGGCGGAATCGATGGGTATGCGGAGGTTCCGGATACACCCGCGCGCCGGGAAGCGCGGTGAGTGCTGCAGCGACTGTCCGCGCGTGCCGCACATACTCGGGGATGCGCGGCAGCTCCCTGTTCAGACCGGCGAGTGCGCTCAGAGCGGCTGGCCACTGCTGGAACACCTCGCCGCCGTAGCGGTGCCGCCAGATGCGGGCGTAGGAGGCGAGCTGCGTGGTGCCCGCGAGCGCCGCACCGCTGATACCGCCGATCGTCTTGTAGAACGAGACGTAGGTGCTGTCGGCGAGGTCGGCGATTTCGCTGAGGGTGTGCGCCAGGTGTGCGGTGGATTCCCAAATTCGCGCACCGTCGAAATGTACGCGTGCACCGATGGCGCGCGCTGCGGCGGATGCGGCGGCGAGTTCGTCCCAGCAGGGGAGGACGAAGCCGGCGTCGCGCAGCGGGAGTTCCATGACGACGGTGCTCACGGGCTCGGCGAGCGCGGTGATCTCCTCGGCGGTGGGGTTGCGGGGCGCGGTCGTCGGCCAGGTACTGCGCAGGCCGCTCAGGTGGGCATAGGCATGCCGTTCGTCCACCTCTAGGTGGCCGAGCGGATGTAGAGCGACGGTCGGGTGGCCGGTGCGGTCAGCGCCATAGCGCAGCGCGACCTGCTGGGCCATCGTGCCGGTGGGGAAGAAGACGGCGGCCTCGGTCCCCAGCAAATTCGCCACGCGTTCTTCCAGCATGGTCACCGGGCCGTCGCCGTAGAAGTCGGGCTGATCGTCCAGATCACCACCTGCGTCCATGTCTGCGAGCCGGTCCCTCATCGTCGTAGGGCGGATGCCGGAAAGGATTCGGTCGCAGGCGCGCAGCGCGGCAAGCCGACGCTGCCTGGTGTTGTGGGACATCGGCGGATCGTCGCATGTCAGCGCAATAGGGGCCAGGCGGTTTTCCGGAGGCAGGCGATCAGCGTCGCGCGCTCAATTGCCGCCGAGCGGTCGCTACGACGGCCGCATCTGCGTAATGGGCATCGACCGCGAAGTCAACTGGCGGTTCGGCCGCCTACCAGCAACAGTGACTTGCCGACCGTAGCGCGCGCGGCTAGTGCGCGGTGGGCGTCAGCGGCCCGTTCCAATGGATAGGTGGCGCCGATCGTCGGGCGCAGGCGTCCCTCCGCGGCCCGTTCCAGTGCCAGGCCCAACAGTTCGCGCACGGTCTCCTGGTCCGGTGGGCCGTCGAGGAGCGGAGCGAGCACCCGTATGCCGCGGCGCGCGGCCAACTCGGGGTCCGGGGCGGCGAAGCCATCGGCGGTGCCGTAGGTGACGAACCGGCCGCCGTTGGCCACCGCGTCCAAGGCAGCCGTGCCGAGTGGGCCACCCGCCCCGTCGTAGACCAGCGCGGCACCGCCACCGGTTACTTTACGCACCCGGCTGATCCAGTCCGACTGCGTGTAGTCGATGGCAACCTCCGCGCCCAGTTGGCGGGCCAGTGCCAGTTTGACGTCGCTCGACGCGGCGGCTACCACCCGCGCTCCGGCGTCGACGGCTAGCTGCACCAGCAGTGATCCGGCTCCGCCGGCAGCCGCTGAAACCAGCACCCATTCCCCCTTCTCCGGCGTGCCGAGCCGGTCCAGGCTGAGCGCGGTCACGCCGTCATGCACCAGCGCCGCGGCCGCCTCGATGGCTAAGGGATGTCTCGTAACCCCGGCGTCCGTCTGTTGGGGACGATCGGTCAGGCTGTCTGGGTGCAGGTGATCACCGCAGCCGTCCCTGAGTGGATCTTTCCGTTCACCGGGCTGGAGCCCACCCAGTTCCGCAAGCTGGTCCGCCTGGTCGCCGAACGTGGCGGTGACGCGATCGCCGACGGCCGGCCGGGCCGGCAGTGGGCTCTGGACCTGCCTGATCGGGTGCTGCTGGTGGCCGCGTACTGGCGCACGAACTTGACGATGCGGCAGATTGGCCCGCTGTTCGGGGTGTCGCACTCGGCTGCGCACCGAGTCATCGACACCCTTGGCCCGCTCCTGGCACTCGCCCCTGTGCGCCGGCGGCCGGTCGAGCAGATCGCCATCGTCGACGGCACCCTGATCCCCACCCGCGATCACCGCCTGGCCGCCCGCAGCAAGAACTACTTCCCAATGAAGTTGTCAAGGGGTCTTGATGACGCCTGGCAGGGGCGTCATGCAGCGGTCACGGCTGGTTTCGATGGCTGATA
>NZ_JBIAKG010000024.1:0-31077 GCF_042872345.1 Micromonospora sp. NPDC005299 | reverse complement strand
CGAACGTCAACACACCCGGCCTCGCCACCAGCACCTCCAGCCCAACCAAGATCAGTTGCACTGAAGCCTAGAAACCGCCCGGCGTGTCGTGGCAACAACTTCATGATCAACGCGGGTGGAGGCGGTGCGGGCCGGGTCAGTCCAGGGTGGTGGTGAGGGCGCGCAGTTGGTCGGCGTACTCGATGCGGGTGGACCAGTCGGCGGGCCAGGCCGACATGCCGTGCGCGGCGCCGACGAAGGCGCCGGCCAGCGCGGCGATCGAGTCCGAGTCACCGGCCGTGGTGGCGCCGCGGGCCAGCGCGCCGACCGGGTCGTCGGCGTGGCGCAGCGCGCAGAGCAGCGCGGTGGCCAGCGCCTCCTCGGCGATCCAGCCCTCGCCGGTGAGCCGACACGGGTCGCCGCCGTCGTCGGGGCGGGCCAGCGCCGCGTCGAGCCGGCCGAGCACCCGCAGGCACTCGTCCCAGCCGCGGGCGATGAACTCCGCCGGAGTCCGCTCGCCCGCGCGCTGCCACAGGTCGCCGAGCCAGTCGCCCCGGTAGACCGTGCGCTGGGCGTGGGCCCGGTCGGTGAGCAGCCCGGGCAGGTCGGGCAGCGCGGCGCCGTCGCGGAGCAGCCGGACCGCGTACGCGGTCAGCTCGCTGGCCGCCAGGCCGGTCGGGTGGCCGTGGGTCAGGCCCGCCTGGAGCTGGGCCAGCCCGGCCAGGGTGTCGAGGTCGACGTCGAGCAGCCCGACCGGGGTGACCCGCATGTTCGCCCCGCAGCCCTTCGAGCCGGCGACCGTCGCCTCCTGCCAGCGGGTGCCCCGGTCCAGCTCGGCGCAGGCGCGCAGGCAGGTCATGCCGGGCGCGCGGTTGTTGTCGGGGCTGACCGCCCAGTCGAGGAACCGCCGCCGCAGCACCGGCTCCACCGCCTCCGCCGTGTGAGCCGGGGCGTCGTGCAGCGCCCAGGCCACCGCGAGCGCCATCTGGGTGTCGTCGGTGACCAGGGCCGGGTCACCGGCCAGCTCCCGCGGGCCGGTCGGGCCGTAGCGGCGGACGATCTCGGCGACGGTGAGGAACTCGGTGGGCTTGCCCAGGGCGTCGCCGTAGGCGAGGC
Organism: Micromonospora sp. NPDC005299; assembly: GCF_042872345.1. Taxonomy (NCBI): domain Bacteria; kingdom Bacillati; phylum Actinomycetota; class Actinomycetes; order Micromonosporales; family Micromonosporaceae; genus Micromonospora; species Micromonospora sp. NPDC005299. The sequence continues at coordinate 29,982 of NZ_JBIAKG010000024.1, read as the reverse complement.
CGAAGAGCGAGCCGGACGCGCGGCGCGGGGCGGAGTCGATCACGCTGGCGATCATGCCCCGCCCGCGCAAGCCCGGCCCGATCAGTCCCAGCAGAGGCAGAACGGGTGGCCGGCCGGGTCGGCGTAGACCCGGAAGCCCTCCCCCTCGCCGGGCAGCCGGCGCGCGCCGAGGGCCAGTGCCGCCTTCTCGGCGACCTCGATGTCGTCGACGGTCACGTCGAGGTGGAACTGCTGCGGCCGCTCCGGGTCGGGCCAGGCGGGGGCGCGCAGGTCGAGCGCCTTCTGGAAGGCGAGACGCGGCTGGTGGCCCGGCGGGCCGCCGAGCACCACCCAGTCGTCGCCGTCGGAGTTGTCCTCGATCAGCGGAAGGCCGAGCAGCTCCGCGTAGAAGCCGGCCAGCGCGCGCGGATCAGGGCAGTCGATCACCACGGAACGCAGCTGTCCAATCATGCCGGTCATCCTGCCCCCGGCCTACGACAGAAAACCTCACTCCTCGGCGAACCGGCGGCCGGCGTCCCGGCAGGCGGCGAGGACCGCCCGTACGTACGCCGGGGTGGCGCCGGCCAGGCCGCAGGCGGGGGTGACCACCACCTGCTCGGCGAGCCGGCGGCGGGGGAAGCCGAGCTGGTCCCAGATCCGGCGGACCCGGTCCGCGACCTGGGCCGACGTCGGCGCGCGGCCGGCCGACGGCGGCAGCGCGGGCGCGGCGCCGGCCAGCAGGCCGAACCCGGCGTCGATGGCCTCGCCGAGCGGGTCCAGGTCGGTGACCAGGTCCAGGTCGAGAGCGACGCCGACGGCCCCGGCGGTGCGGATCAGCTCCAGCGGCACGTCCGGCGCGCAGCAGTGCACCACGGTGGGCACCCCGGCCGCCTCCATCACGCCGCGCAGCAGCGCGCGGGCCACCTCGGACCCGACGGCCCGGTGGGTGCCGAAGCCGCTCTCGGTGGGCACCCGGCCGGCCAGCACCGCGGGCAGCGACGGCTCGTCGAGCTGGAGCAGCACCGAGGCGTGCGGCAGCCGCCGGGCCACCGCCGCCACGTGCCCGCGCAGCCCCTCCCCGAGCGAGCCGGCGAGGTCGCGGACCGCGCCGGGGTCGCGCAGCAGCCGGCCGCCGATCGGCAGCTCCAGCGAGGCGGCCAGGGTGAACGGGCCGGCGGCCTGGATCTTGACCGGGCCGGTGTACTCCTCGGCCTGCTCGGCGAGCTGGTCGAGGTCGCGTTCCATCAGGTCGCGGGCGCGGCGCAGGTCCTTGCCGGGGCGTGGGGCGATCCGCCAGCGGGCCGCGTACAGCTCGACCGGCAGCTCGACGAGGAGCCCGCCGGTGCGGCCGATCAGGTCCGCGCCGGGGCCGCGGGCGGGCAGCTCCGGCAGGTGCGGCAGGTCGGGCAGCTCACCGAGCACGATGCGCTGCGCCTCGGCGACGTCGGTGCCGGGCAACGACCCGATGCCCGTCGCCGTCCCCACTCCCCACGGCCAGGTCGTCTCATTCACCGCCGCAGCCTATCCACCGTCCCGCGCACCGCACGCAGGGATCTCCGGGAGGGCTCAGCCGGTGATGGTGGCCGAGCCGAGCACGACGTCGCCCGCCGGGTCCGGGCGGTACGCGACGATCGCCTGGCCGGCGGCCACCCCGCGGACCGGGCGGCGCAGGTCGGCGTGCAGCCCGTCGGCGTCCAGCGACACGGTCGCCGGCACCACGTCGCCGTGCGCCCGGAGCTGCACCTCGCACTCGATCGGCCCGTCGGGGCGCGCGCCGCCGGTCCAGACCGGGCGGGCGGCCCGGACCTCGGCGACCTCCAGCGCCTCGGCCGGGCCGACGGTGACCGTGTTGGTCTTCGGGGTGATGGAGAGCACGTAGCGCGGGCGGCCGTCCGGGGCGGGCCGGTCCAGGTGCAGGCCGCGCCGCTGCCCGACGGTGTACTGGTAGGCGCCGGAGTGGCTGCCCACCACCGCGCCGCTGAGGGCGTCCACCACCTCGCCGGGGGCCTCGCCGAGCCGCTGGGACAGGAAGCCCCGGGTGTCGCCGTCGGCGATGAAGCAGATGTCGTGCGAGTCCGGCTTGTCGGCCACCGCGAGACCGCGCCGGGCCGCCTCCGCGCGCACCTCCGCCTTGGTCGAGTCGCCGAGCGGGAAGATCGACCGGTCGAGCTGCGCCCGGGTCAGCACCGCGAGGACGTACGACTGGTCCTTCGCCGCGTCGACGCTGCGGCGCAGCAGGCCGTCCGGGCCGAGCCGGGCGTGGTGGCCGGTGACCACCGCGTCGAAGCCCAGGGCCACGGCCCGGTCCAGCACCGCGGCGAACTTAATCTTCTCGTTGCAGCGCAGGCACGGATTCGGGGTACGACCGGCCGCGTACTCCGCGACGAAGTCGTCCACCACGTCCTCATGGAACCGGTCGGCCATGTCCCACACGTAGAACGGGATGCCGAGCACATCGGCGGCGCGGCGGGCGTCCCGGGAGTCCTCCAGGGTGCAGCAGCCCCGGGCGCCGGTGCGATAGGTCTGCGGGTTGCGCGCCAACGCCAGGTGCACACCGGTCACGTCGTGCCCGGCCTCCACCGCGCGCGCCGCCGCCACGGCGGAGTCCACCCCGCCCGACATCGCCGCCAGAACCCTCACCAGCTCACTCCCCTCGTCATCACCGAGGGTATCCGGGTCAGCGGGGGGTACGGAGGGCGGCCGCGCGGCGGGCCCGCTCCACGGCTGCCGGCAGGGCGGCGATCAGCGCGTCGACGTCCGCCCTGGTGCTGGTGTGGCCGAGGGTGAAGCGCAGCGACGAGCGGGCCCGGTCGTCGTCGGCGCCCATCGCCAGCAGCACGTGCGAGGGCTGGGCCACCCCGGCCGAGCAGGCCGAACCGGTCGAGCAGGCGATGCCCTGGGCGTCGAGGAGCAGCAGCAGCGCGTCCCCCTCGCAGCCCGGGAAGGAGAAGTGGGCGTTGCCGGGGAGGCGGTCGGTCGGGTCGCCGTTGAAGACCACCTCGGGGACCGCCTGCCGGACCCGCTCGACCAGGTCGTCGCGGAGCGCGGCGACGCGAGCCGCGTACTCCTGCTGGCCCTTCACCGCGGCCTCGACGGCGACCGCGAAGGCGACGATGCCGGCGGTGTCGAGGGTGCCGGAGCGGACGTCGCGCTCCTGGCCGCCGCCGTGCAGCAGCGGGGTGGCGGCCACGTCGCGGGCCAGCAGCAGCGCGCCGACGCCGGTCGGGCCGCCGAGCTTGTGGCCGGTGACGGTGAGCGCGGCGACGCCGCTGGCGGCGAAGTCGACCGGCACCTGGCCGACCGCCTGGATCGCGTCGGTGTGGAACGGCACCCCGTGCTCGGCGGCGACCGCGGCCAGCTCGGCCACCGGCTGCACCGTGCCCACCTCGTTGTTGGCCCACATGGCGGTGACCACGGCCACCCCGTCTCCGTGCGCGGCCAGTTCGGCGCGGAGCCGCTCCGGGTCGAGCCGGCCGGCGGCGTCGACCGGCAGCCAGCCGACCCCGGCGCCCTCGTGCCCGGCCAGCCAGTCCACGGCGTCCAGCACGGCGTGGTGCTCGACCGCGCTGGACACCACCCGGACCCGCTCGGCCCGGGCGGCGCGGCGGGCCCAGAAGATGCCCTTCACGGCCAGGTTGTCGCTCTCCGTGCCACCCCCGGTGAAGATCACCTCGGACGGGCGGGCGCCGAGCACGGCGGCCACCCGCTCCCGGGACTCCTCCACCCGCCGCCGTGCGCGCCGGCCCGCCGCGTGCAGCGACGACGCGTTGCCCACCTCGCGGGCCGTGGCGACGTACGCCTCGAGTGCCTCGTCGAGCATCGGGGTCGTCGCCGCGTGATCCAGGTATGCCATCACCGCTCAGCCTAACGGCCGACCGGCGTGCCGCCGGATGCCGGACCGCCCGTCCGGTGCGGGCGTTGGGGGCGGGCGGTCCGGACGCTCCGGCCGGCACGGCCCGGACGACCCGGTCAGCCGGCGGGGCGAGGGGCGAGAGAGCCACATCGGACGCACCGCCGTGCCGCGCGCGACCACGCCCGGCCCACACCTCGGCGGCCACCGTTCGCACCCGCGCCCGGCGCATCTCCGGGGCGTTCCGGGGTACTCCAGAAAGTGGCCGATCCCCGGACGATGCGCGGGTCTTCCTTGGGTACCCTGGGCAAGGCGTCGAACAGTTCGGCCACAAGCCCGCCCACTCCGGCGACAGTCTGCCGAGGGGGCACCGTGACGGGCTGATCGGCGGGCCGGCTCAGCTCCCCGGCCCGCCGATCAGCTCCCTTCCACCGCATGGAAGGGCCGCGAACGCCCGCGAGCCGCCGCCCGGATCACCGGACGGCGGCTCGCGTCGTGACGGGTCACTTGCGCTTGCGGATCTCCTCGGCGGCCTGCGGGACGACCTTGAACAGGTCGCCGACCACGCCGAAGTCGGCCAGCTCGAAGATCGGCGCCTCGGCGTCCTTGTTGACCGCGACGATGGTCTTCGACGTCTGCATGCCGGCCCGGTGCTGGATCGCGCCGGAGATGCCCAGCGCGACGTAGAGCTGCGGGGAGACGGTCTTGCCGGTCTGGCCCACCTGGAACTGGTGGGGGTAGAAGCCGGAGTCGACGGCCGCGCGGGACGCGCCGACCGCGCCGCCGAGCAGGTCGGCCAGCTCCTCGACCAGCTTGAAGTTGTCGGCGTTGCCGACGCCGCGACCACCGGAGACGACGACCGACGCCTCGGTGAGCTCCGGACGGGAGCCCTTCTGCTCGGCGACCCGCTCGACGACCTTGGCCAGCTTGTCGGCGTCGGAGACCGACACGGTGAGCTGCTCGACGGCCGGGGTGGCCGCGGCCGGGGCCGGGTTGAGCGAGTTGGGCCGGACGGTGACCAGCGGCAGACCCTTGGTGACCTTGGACTTGACGATGGTGGAACCGGCGAAGGCGACCTGGGTGGCGGTGCCGTCCGCGGCGAGGGCCACCACGTCGGTCAGGATGCCGTTCTCCAGCTTGACGGCCAGGCGGGCGGCGATCTCCTTACCCTCCTGGGAGGAGGCGAGCAGCACGGCGGCCGGCTGCACCCGCCCGACCAACTCGGCCAGCACGGCGGCCTTCGGGGCCACCAGGTAGCCGTCGATCTCCTCGCCCTCGGCGGCGTAGATCTTCTCCGCGCCGTACTCGCCCAGCTTGGCGCTCAGCGCCTCGGCGGCGCCGGCGCCACCGAGCACGACCGCGCTCGGGGTGCCCAGCTCGCGGGCGAGGGTGAGCATCTCCAGGGTGACCTTCTTGACGCCGAATTCCTTGGTGGCTTCGACGACGACGAGAACCTCAGACATGTCCAGACCTCTCACACGAACTTCTCGGTGGCGAGGAACTCGACCAGCTTCACGCCGCCCTCGCCCTCGTCGGTGATCTTCTCGCCGCCGGAGCGCGGCGGGCGCTTGGTGTGCTCGAGCACCGCGCTGGTGGCGCCGTCGAAGCCCACCTCGGCGGGAGCCACGCCGAGGTCACCCAGGGAGAGCGTCTGCACCGGCTTCTTCTTGGCGGCCATGATGCCCTTGAAGGAGGGGTAGCGCGGCTCGTTGATGGTGTCCCAGACGGAGACGACGGCCGGGGTCGAGGCGGTGACCACCTCGTAGCCCTCCTCGGTCTGCCGCTCGACGGTCAGCGTGGCGCCGTCGACGGTGAGCTTGCGCGCGCCGGTCAGGGCGGCCACACCCAGCCGCTCGGCGATCATGTGCGGCATGACCTGGACCCGGCCGTCGGTCGACTCCGCGCCGCAGATGACCAGGTCGGCGTTGAGCTGCCCCAGGGCGGCGGCGAGCACCCTCGAGGTGGTCACGGCGCAGGACCCGTGCAGGGCGTCGTCCACCACGTGCACGGCCTTGTCCGGCCCCATGGAGAGCGCCTTGCGGATCGACTCGGTCGCCCGGTCCGGACCCATGGTCAGGACGGTGACCTCGCCGCCGTGCGCCTCCTTGATCTTCAACGCCTCCTCGATGGCGTACTCGTCCATCTCGTTGATGACGTTGTTCGCCGAACCGCGGTCGACGGTGTTGTCGTCAGGACGCAGGTTGCGGTCCGCGCCCGAATCGGGCACCTGCTTGACGAGTACGACGATGTTCATCGCGCTTCGACGACCCTCCTGTTTGGTGTAGCGATCACTCGCCCGGTCACGGGCGCAGCCTTGCGCGTGACTTAACGTTCGGTCAACCGCGCGGAGCTGTGCAGTTGCCCACGGGCTTATGTTACCCGCAAGTAGCATCCACTCCCCGGGGCCTCAGAGTGACACAGGTCACCGGGGTCCGTCGCGGCAGGTAAGCTCCCGAAACAGGGAGGTGACGGATATGTCGGAAAAGGACGTTTCGACGGGAGCGCGGGACGCGGCGGACGGCCCCCGGACCGTCCGCCGCGCCTGCCGCCGGATGCTCCCGGAGACCTACCGCTGCGCCTGCGGCCGGGTCCGCGACCGCTGCGTCCGGGCCAGCGTGCGGGCGCTCTGGTCGGCCGAGCCGGTCAGGCGGGCTCGGCCAGCGCATGCCTGATCTTGTCGATAACCGCCGCCTCGGCGGGCGCCACACCCCGGTGGGCCTGCGCCACCCGGTCGGCTGCGGCCAGCACCACCGACCGGTACGCCTCGACGTCCCCCGGTGACTTGGTCCGGAGGATCTCCACCGCCCGGCCCAGCGCCGGCAGCACAGCCGCCTCGATCTCCAGCGCCGAGTCCCGCGGCAGCTGCGGCAGCGGGCCGGTGGTGAGCGCCTCCTTGACCACCCCACTGGCGTCCCCGAGGGCCCCGGACGCGGCCATGCTCTCCCGCACCATGGCGAGCATCCCGGGCACCGCGTTGGAGACCAGGAAAACGGCCCCGAAGGCTCCGGTCTTGAGGGTGAGCTGCTCGTCCGCCGTCAACCGCTCCATGATCACGGAGTGTAGACGTACGGGGTGGTCGTGGTGACCGCAACGAGACCGAGCCGCTCCAGGATCGGCCGGCTGTCCGGCGAGCAGTCCACCTGCACCAGGGTCTTGCCGCGCTGCTCGGCCAGCCGCGCCCGGTACGCCACCAGCGCCCGGTAGATGCCCTTGCCCCGCCACTCCGGCAGCGTCGAGCCGCCCCAGAGCGTGGCGAAGCCGGTGCCGCGCAGGTAGCGCACCCAACCGGCGCTGACCACGGTGTCGCCCGCCTCGGCCACCACGATCGTGATGGACTGCGGGTCGGCCTCGATCTCCCGGGCCAGCCCGGTCACCAGGTGGCTCCGGTCCTCCTGCCAGACCGCCTGTTCCATGACGGCGATCCGTTCCAGGTCCTCGCGGCTGGTGACCTCGCGCAGGCGTACCCCCTCGGGCGGCGTCGGGACGGCGGCGGCCAGGGCCGCGACCGGGCCGACCACGACAGTCTCCAGGTCCTCCGGCACGAAACCGGCGGCGCGCAGCCGGTCACCCAGGTCGGCCGGCTCGTCGTGCCCGGTGAGCTTCCACTCGACCGACTCGCCCCGGGCGCGGAAGAACTCGACCTGCCGGGCGATCAACGCGTCCAGCTCGGCGCCGGCCAGCCCGTCCAGGCTGCGGTAGGTGAGGAAACCGCCCCGGTCCAGGTTGAGCACGCGGAACAGCGGGCCGTCCCGGTCGATGGTCACCCCGGCCGGCACCGGGTCCGGAAGCTCCGGGCGGATCTGGGTGTCGTAGGCGTCGCGCAGGCTCCGCGCGTCAAGATCGGTCATCCCTTCAGGCTATTGGCGTGTCCACCAATTTCCGCCGGCCGACCTTCGCGTAAGGAATTGTCGTACGGGTGGTGTTGGGTTCAGTTCGTGCCTCGTCGTCGGGATCCTGCCGCGCCCCGGGTTGTTCACCGCACTGCACGTGTGGCGTTGCGGCTGACGCCGGGGCAGCGACGGCGGTGCTTCGGGCTGCTGCGCTCGGCTAGTGACCTGTGGGCGTGTGTGCTCGAAATCAACGCCTGGCGACGTCGCCGCCACGGTGCACCGCTGGCGGGCTATCAGGAGTTATGCCGGGAACTGGCGGCGTCGGGGCCGGGCACGTTCGGCGACTTGGATACCGCAGGTGCCCGGTCGGTCTTGCGCCGGTTCTCGGATGCCTGGTTCGCGGCGGCGAAACGCCGGCGCAACGGTGACCTGTCGGCGCGCTTCCCGCGCCGCCGACGTGCCCTGACGCCGGTGCGCTGGTATCACGGCACGTTCAACATCGATGGGCGCCGGGTGCGGATCCCGGCGACCAAGGGCAAACCGCCGTTGTATTTGCGCCTGGCGCGGGAGGTGCCGTATCCGCCCGAGCACGTCAGATCGGTCACCCTGCTGAATGAGGGCGGCCGGCTGTTCCTGGACGTGACCGCTGAAGTTCCAGTGGCGGTTTATCCGCCCGGTGAGGGGCCCGACCCTGGCCGGACGGCCGGGGTGGATGTGGGGATCATCCACCCGTACGCGGTCGCCGGCCCGGACGGTGAAGGCCTGTTGGTGTCCGGGCGGGCGATCCGCGCCGAACACCGCATGCACCTCGCCGACACCAAAGCCCGCCGCCGTGCTGTGTCCCGGCGGGCGCCGAAGCCGGGGCAGAAGGGGTCACGCCGGTGGCGCAAGTACCGCCGCCGCGCCCGGCTGGTGGAAGGTCGGCACCGGCGTCGGGTCCGTCAGGCCCAGCACGAAGCCGCCGCCACGGTCGTCGCCTGGGCCGTACGCGAGCGTGTCGGGGTGCTGCACGTCGGTGACCCGCGCGGGGTCCTCGACATCAACGCAGGACGGCGGCACAATCTGCGGCTACGCCAGTGGCAGGTCGGCCGGCTCCTGCAAGTCCTCACCGACAAGGCCACCCTTGCCGGTATTACCGTCCACCAGGTAAATGAGCGCGGCACCTCATCCACCTGCCCCACCTGCCAGCGACGCATCCCGAAACCGCGCGGGCGGGGCCTGTCCTGCGCGCGCTGCCACTTCACCGGGCACCGAGACCTCGTCGCGGCCGCCATCATCGCCACCCGAACCCCGGGCGGCGGACCCACCACCCCGACAGCCATCGTGCTGCCGGAAGTGGTCACGCACCGTCGAGTCGGCCGGCACCTGCCCGGTGCCGGCCAGTCCCGGCGTGATCCCCGGCGCCCCGGCGCGGCGAGAGGATCAGTTGGCCTGCGGAGGCCCGCCCCACCGACCAACAATGGGGAGTCGCTCGCCCACACGGCGAGGATCCACAACCGCTACCGGACAACCGGTGAAAGTTCGTGGAAACCGCACGGATAATCGACGACGTGTGGGAGACGATCAGGCACTGGTTCGACCCGCGCGAGCTGCGGTCGGTCGGCAGCCGGCCGGACTACCGCTTCTCGCTGGCCAACGAGCGGACCTTCCTGGCCTGGCTGCGCACCGGGCTGGCGCTGATCGCCGGCGGGCTGGCCGCCGCGCAGTTCCTCCCCAGGCTCCCCCTGGCCCACCTGCGCGAGGTGATCGCCGTCGCGCTGCTGCTGCTCGGCGCCACGGTCGCGGTCCGGGCGGTGGACCACTGGGCCCGCACCGAGCGGGCCATCCGGCTGGGCGAGGAGCTGCCCGCGTCCCGCTTCCCGGCCGTCCTGGCCCTGGTGGTCGCGCTCGGCGCGCTGCTGCTGGTGGTCGCCGTGCTGGTCCGGGGCCTCGGGTGAGCCGGGACCCGGGGCTGCAACCGGAACGCACCCGGCTGGCCTGGCGGCGGACGCTGCTCGCGGTCACCGCGATCCTGGTGCTGGAACTCCGGCTGGCGTTCACCGGGCGGACGTTCGATGCGCTGCTGGCCGGGCTGGCGGTGGTCACCTGGCTGGGCGTCCTGCTGGTCGACTGGCGCCGGGCCACCGGCGCCGGGCCGCGGAGGCCGGAGCGCTGGTCGATCCCGCTGACCGCGCTGGCCGCGGCCGGGCTGGCGCTCCTGGGCGTGTTGCACGTGCTGCGCGGGCTGCGCTGAGCGTCCCCGGTGCGCCATGATGTCCGGCATGGTTCGCCTCTACGGGCTGCTCTTCCTGGCCCAGCTCGTGCTCGCCGTCTGTGCGCTGATCAGCTGCCTCTCCGCCGAGGAGGGCGAGATCCGCGCGCTGCCCCGGGTCGCCTGGGTGCTGATCATCCTGTTCTTCCCGCTGGTCGGCTCCATCGCCTGGTTCGTCGCCGGTCGGGAGACCGGCGCGCGGCGGACGCGGACCGCCTGGCCGATGGGGAACGGCTTCTCCGAGCAGCACCGCCCCCGGCCGGTCGCGCCGGACGACGACCCCGAGTTCCTCTCCTCGCTCGCCGAGCGCAAGCGGGCCGACGACCAGGAACGCCTCCGCCGCTGGGAGGAGGACCTGCGCCGGCGTGAGGAGGAGCTGCGCCGCGGGCAGGACGACCGGGACCGGCCGGAGGTCTGAGCGCCGCCACGGGCGGCGGTCACCCGGGCGACGGCGGTCGCGGCGTCGAGGTCAGGCCAGGTTCGACGAGCGGGGGTACGCGTCGGCCGGGTCGGTCAGCACGTTGACCAGGTACGGCACGCCGGCGTCGAATGCGCGGGCCAGGGCGGGGGCGAGGTCGGCGGCCTTCTCCACCGTCTCGCCCGCGCCGCCGAGCGCCTCGACCACCGTGTCGTAGCGCAGCCCGGGCTGGAGGTCGGCGGCCACGTCGTAGCCGTACATGGCCCGCATCGGGTGCTTCTCCAGGCCCCAGATGCCGTTGTTGCCGACCACCATCACGACCGGGAGTTGCTGGCGGGCCAGGGACTCCACGTCCATTAGCGAGAAGCCGGCCGCGCCGTCGCCCATCAGCACGCAGATCTGCCGGTCGGGGTGGCTGACCCGGGCGCCCATGGCATAACCCATCCCGGTGCCCAGGCAGCCGTACGGGCCGGGGTCGAGCCAGGTGCCGGGCTGGGCGGGTTCCAGGTACTTCCCGGCGTACGAGACGAAGTCGCCGCCGTCGCCGATGGTGATCGCGTCGGGGGCGAGCACCTTGCGCAGCTCGCCGTAGACGCGGGCCGGGCGGATCGGGTCGGTCTCGGCGGCCATCTCCTCGGCGTCGCGCGCCTTCGCGGCGTCCTCGGCGGTGCGCAGCTGGGCGATCCAGTCGGCGTGGTCGGCCCGGTCGCCGGGGTGCTCGGCGAACCCGGTGAGGATCAGCCGCAGGTCACCGGCGGGGGCGGCGGCCGGCTGGATGTGCCCGGCGCGCTGGCTGGGCGCGTCCACCACGTGCACCACCCGCGCCTCGCCGAAGTCGCCGAAGCCGAGCCGGAAGTCGAGCGGGGTGCCGACCACCACGACCACGTCGGCGTTCCTCAGGGCGACGCGGCGGGCCTTGGCGAAGGCGAGCGGGTGCTCCGGCGGCAGCGCGCCGCGGCCCATGCCGTTGGCGAAGACGGGCGCCTGGAGGGACTCGGCGGCGGCCCGCAGCGCCTCGACGGCGTCGCCCGCGTACACGTCGGAGCCGGCGATGATCACCGGCCGGGACGCGGCGGCGATCAGGGCGGCGGCCTTCGCGACCTCGTCCGGGTCGGCCTCGATCGGGGCGGGCGGGGTGACGGCGGGCAGGTCGGCGTCGCCGACGGAGAAGACCGCCTCCAGGGGGAAGTCGAGGAAGGCCGGGCCGCGGTGCGGGGTGAGCGCGGCGGTGAGGGCCGCGGTGACCGCGCGCGGGATGTCGTCGGCGCTGAAGACGGTCTCGGCGTGCTTGGTGACCGGGGCGACGAGCGGCAGGTGGTCCATCTCCTGGAGGCTGCCGGAGCCCCAGCGGAACTGCGGGGCCCGCCCGCCGAGCACCAGCACCGGCGAGGCGTTGAAGAAGGCGCTGGTCAGGCCGGAGACGCCGTTGGTGACGCCGGGGCCGGCGGTGAGCACGGCCAGGCCGGGGCGGCGTTGGAGCTTCGCCACCGCCTCGGCGGCGAAGACGGCGGACTGCTCGTGCCGGACGTCGTAGATCGGGAAGCCGGTCCGGTGGGCGGCGTCGTAGAGCGGGAAGACGTGCCCGCCGGAGAGGGTGAACATCTCCCGTACGCCGTGCGCGCGCAGCGCCGCGATGGCCAGCTCGCCGCCGTGCCCCTCGACCCGTTCCGTCATCGCCACTTCCCTTCGTCATGACCGGAGTCACACGCTACTGGCCGGTAAGCGAGATGTGAACCATTCTCGGGTCGGCGGCGGGTGGGCCGCCGACCAGAGCCGGCGGTTCAGCGGCCGGTGAAGCCCGGCTTGCGCTTCGCGACGAACGCGGCCATGCCCTCGCGCCGGTCGTCGGTGGCGAACAGCGCCGCGAAGAGCTGGCTCTCCCAGGCCAGGCCGGAGTTGAGGTCCATGTCCAGGCCGCCGTCGACGGCCAGCTTGGCCGCCCGCAGCGCCTGCACCGGGCCGGTCAGGTACGGCTTCACGTAGGCGACCGCGGCCTCGTAGACCTCGGCGGCCGGGACCACCTTGTCGGCCAGGCCGATCCGCAGCGCCTCCTCGGCGTCGACCATCCGGCCCGTCATGATCAGATCCTTGGCGCGGGCCGGGCCGACCAGGCGGGCCAGCCGCTGGGTGCCGCCGGCACCCGGGATGATGCCGAGCTTGATCTCCGGCTGGCCGAGCTTGGCGTCCTCGGCCACGATCCGCCAGTCACAGGCCAGGGCCAGCTCGCAGCCGCCACCCAGGGCGTACCCGGTGATCGCGGCGACCACCGGCTTGGGGATCCGGGCGATCGCGCCCAGGGCGCTGGACAGGTCGGCGGCGCGGTCGGCCATGTCCACGTAGGACATGTCGGCCATCTCCTTGATGTCCGCGCCGGCCGCGAAGACCTTCTCGCCGCCGTACACGATGACCGCGCGGACGTCGGCGTCGGCGGTGGCCGCCGTGGCGGCGGCGCGCAACTCCTCCTGCACCTGGGTGTTGAGCGCGTTCATCGGCGGCCGCTCCAGCCGGATGGTGCCGATGCCGTCCTTCACTTCCAGCCTGACGAACTCGCCCACGCTGCCCTCACTTCCTCGTCGAAGTCGCGTGCCAACCTTACGACCAGGGTCGTTGGGGTAGACAGTGTGGTGTCGACGGCTCCAGGTCGCAGCGCGGCGTCAGACGCGCCGAGCTGGAGTTGTCGCAGCCCCTGCACCGGGAGTGAGGCCATGATCACCTACTTCGACGACAAGTCGGTCCAGGTCACCTCCACCGTCGTCCGGGTGGACGGGCGCAGCTATCCCCTCGCCGAGCTGAGCATGGTGTGGCACCGGCGGGGCGACCGCTCCTGGCGGGTCCTCGCCGGCCGGGGCGCGATCGGGGCAGCCCTCGCCGGCCCGCTGGTGGCCGCCGTGCTCGGCATCGGGCTGGCGGTCTGGCTGCACCGCTCCGCCGTGGTCACGATCGCCATCGTCGGGGCGTCCGTGCTGGTCGGCCTCGGCATCGGTCCGCTCGCCGACGTGCTCTTCGAGCACCTCGACCGCTCCTACGCCCGGGGCAGTCGCGAGCTGGAGATGTGGGCGCGCTGGCGGGGCCGGCCGGTGCGGCTGCTGCACACCGGCGACGCGCTGCGCTTCGGCCAGATCTACCGTGCGGTGCAGCGGGCCATGGAGAGCGCGCCCGCCGGTCAGCGGGCTCAGCGCGCCGGTCAGAAGGCGATCGGCACGTCGGGCAGCAGCCCGAGGCCGCGCAGCAGGCCGTAGGTGTCCTGCTCGCCCCAGAACTGGACGATCCGGCCGCCGGCCAGCCGGTACATCTTGCACGCGCTCTGCACCGTGGTGGCCCCGGTGGCGTCCCGCCGGTAGGTCTGCGCCATCGAGACCACCACCCGGTCCCCGGCCGCGAAGATCTCCAGAATCTCCTGGTCGAGCACGGTCAACCCGGGCGAGGAGACGGCCGCCTCCGGGTAGCGCCGCCCGCGCACCGCCATGCCGGAGCCGTAGATCTCCACGTCCTCGGCGACCACCTCGGCCAGTTCGGCCAGGTCCTTGGTGACGAAGGTCCGCAGATAGCGCCGGACCACCTCGACGTTGCGCTCCTGCTCGGTGCCGGCCGCCCCGGCCCCGTCCCGGTCCACCATGCCCGGGACGGTACCCCGGCGGCCCACACCCGCGCCGCCCTCGGCGGCCGGTTCGCGTCGCGCGGTCGGCACCGTCCCCACTGGACCGCGGGTGGTTAGGCTGAGTGATGACCCTCTATTACCGGGACGACGCGGTACAGGTCACCTCCGAGGCCATCCACGCCGGCGGGCACGTCGTCGCGCTCGCCGACATCACGTACGTCTGGCACGCCCGCGGCGCGACCACCCTGGCGGTCCGGGGCCGGGTCCTGGGGCGCGGGGTGCTGGTCCTGCTGCTCTCGCTGCCGCCGCTCGTGGCGCTGGTCTGCGTGCTCTCGCTCGCCTGGGCCGCGCAGGACCGGGGCGACTGGAAGCTGGCGCTGGTCATCCTGGCCGCGTTCGTGGTGGTCGGGCTGGCCCTGACCCCGTTCCTGGAGGTGCCGCTCAGCTGGCTGGACCGCTCCTACGAGCGGGGCAACCGGGTGCACGAGCTGTGGGTGCAGCACCACGGGCGGGAGATCCTGCTGCTGCGCACGCCGGACGCGCTCCGGTTCGGGCAGATCTACCGGGCCGTGCAGCGCGCCGTCGAGCAGCAGGGCGACCGCCGCTGACCGACCGGCGCGCGGGTGTGACGGTGGCCGCCCCGCCGCCACCCGGCGGGCCTGGCCGGCGGCACGCACACTGGGTGGCATGGCGATTCCCCTCCCCCGTCCCGGCGCCGTCGTCGGGCTCACCCGTTCCGCCCTGGACCAGGCGCTCGGCTCGGCCGCCGCGTTCGCCGCCGTGCCGGCCCGCGCCTTCGCGGTGCTCGACGAGGTGGAGACGCTGCTGCGGCGGATCAACGGGGTGGTCGACCGGATCGAGGGCACCCTGGACCGCACCGACCGCGTGCTCGACGACGCCGAGGCGGCGGTCCGGGAGGTCGCCGTGATCAGTGCCGCCGCCACCGAGGCGATCGACACCGCCACGGGCGTGGCCACGGCCGCCGCCTCGGTGGTGGGCGAGGCCGACCGGGTGGCCCGGGCGGCGGCCACCCTGGTCGCCGAGGCCGACGCGGTGGCCGCCCGGGCCGCCGGCACGGTGGTCGCCGCCGAGGAGGCGGCCGGCACGGCGGCCGAGCTGCTGGACGCGTACGGGCCGGCGCTGCGCCGGGCCGCGCCGCTGGCGACCCGGTTCGTCGAACAGCTGAGCCCGGAGGAGGTGACCGCGGCGATCCGGCTGGTCGACGAGCTGCCGAAGCTCAAGGAGCACCTGACCTCGGACGTGCTGCCGATCCTGGCCACCCTGGACCGGGTCGGCCCGGACCTGCACGACCTGCTGGGGGTCACCCGCGACCTCAAGCTGGCGGTGGCCGGCATCCCCGGGCTCGGCATGCTGCGCCGCCGGGGCGAACGCCTGGCCGACGAGCCGGTCGACTGAGCCGGTCAGCAGTCGCAGACGGCGGCGGACCGGGGCGCGGTCAGCTCGTCCACCCGCCGGCGCACCGTGCCGCTCGGGGTGACCACCGGCAGCCCTTCCCGCGCCCAGTACTCGAAGCCGCCGACCATCTCCTTCACCGGCCGGCCGAGCCGGGCGAACTCCAGCGCGGCCCGGGTGGCGCCGTTGCAGCCCGGTCCCCAGCAGTACGTCACCACCGTCGACCCGGCCGGGACGAGGTCGGCGGCCCGGGCGGCGATCTCGGCGGTGGGCAGGTGCAGGGCGCCCGGCAGGTGGCCCTGCCGCCAGGCGGCGTCGCCGCGGGAGTCGACCACGACCAGCCCGGGCGTGCCCGCCTCCAGCGCGGCGTGCACGTCGCTGACGTCGGTCTCGAAGCTGAGGCGGGCGCGGAAGTGGGCGGCGGCGGTCGCCGGGTCGGCCGGCGGCACGGAAAAGGTCATACGCCGATCCTGCGGCCCGTCGTGCCGCCTCCGGGAGTGGCGTGATCGCCACCCTTCGCTAACATCCCGCCATGACCTCGATCGACCGGACCGTGGCGGTGCTCGCGTACCCGGGGATGTCGGTCTTCGAGACCGGCATCGTGACCGAGGTGTTCGGGCTGCCCCGGCCCGAGCTGGAGGTCGACTGGTACCGGCTCACCGTCTGCGCGGAGCGTCCCGGGCCGGTGCCGGTCGTCGGCGGGGCCGCCCTGCACACCCCGTACGGCCTGGAGACCCTCGCCGGGGCCGGCACGGTGATCCTGCCCGGGGTCCCGGACGTGACCGTCGACCCGTCGCCGGAACTGGTGGCCGCGCTGCGCCGGGCGCACCGCCGGGGCGCCCGGCTCATGTCGATCTGCTCCGGCGCCTTCGCGCTGGCCGGCGCCGGCCTGCTCGACGGCCGGCGGGCCACCACCCACTGGCGGTACGCCGACCTGCTGGCCCGCCGCCACCCGACCGTCACGGTCGACCCCGACGTGCTCTATCTGGACGACGGCGACATCCTCACCAGCGCGGGCAGCGCCGCCGGGCTGGACCTCTGCGTGCACGTGGTCCGGCGCGACTTCGGCGCGGCGGTGGCGAACGCGGTGGCCCGCCGGCTGGTGATCCCGCCGCACCGCGACGGCGGGCAGGCCCAGTTCATCGAGGCGCCGGTGAGCGTCGACCCGGACGACGACCGGATCGCCGCGAGCCTGGCCTGGGCGGTCCGCCACCTGGCCGAGCCGCTGACCGTGGCGGCGCTGGCCCGGCAGGCGCACCTGTCGACCCGCAGCTACCTGCGCCACTTCGCCCGGGCCACCGGGAGCAGCCCGATCCGCTGGCTGATCGACCAGCGGGTGCGAGCCAGCCTGGCCCTGCTGGAGACCACCGACGCCCCGGTGGCCGAGATCGCGGCGGCGGTGGGCTTCGACAGCCCGGTGACCTACCGGCACCACTTCGGCCGGGCCATGCGGACCTCGCCGTCGGCCTACCGGCGGGCGTTCCGGGCGGCTGCCGCCTGAGGTCAGACCGGCCGGCTGAACAGCTCGTCGATCTCCACCCGGCGGGGCAGCGCCACCGAGGCGCCCAGCTTGCGGACGCAGGCCGCCCCGGCCGCCGCCGCCCAGTGCACCGCCTCGACCAGCTCGCGCCCCTCGCCCCAGGCCACCGCCAGGGCGGCCGTGAAGGCGTCGCCGGCGGCGGTGGAGTCGACCACGTCGACCTTCACGGCCGGGACGTGCACCGCCGGCCGGTCGCGCTCGACGTACCAGGCGCCGTCGCCGCCCAGGGTGAGTACCGCCCGGGGCACCAGTTCCAGCAGCGCCGCCGGCTCGTCGCAGCCCCGGCCGGTGAGCGCCTGCGCCTCGGTCTCGTTGACCACCAGCAGGTCGGTCGCGGCGAGCAGCTCGGCCGGCACCGGCCGGGCCGGCGCCGCGTTGAGCACCACCCGGGTGCCCGCCGACCGGGCCGCCAGCGCCGCCGCGGTCACCGTCTCGACCGGCACCTCCAGCTGCGCGACCAGCACGTCCGCCTCGCGTACGGCGGCCAGCTCGTCCTCGGTGAGGCCGGTGAACGCGTCGTTGGCGCCGGGGGTGACCAGGATGGCGTTCTCCCCGGCGCCGCCGACCATGACCAGGGCGACGCCGGAGGGGCCGTACACCACTCGGAGGTGGCCGGTGTCGACGCCGGCAGCGGTGATCCGGGCCTTGAGGGTGACCCCGAAGGCGTCCGAGCCGATCGCGCCGAGGAAGACGCAGGAGGCGCCGGCGCGCACGGCGGCGACGGCCTGGTTGGCCCCCTTGCCGCCGGGCAGCATGACGAAGTCGCTGCCGAGCACCGTCTCCCACGGCCGGGGCAGGGCGGCGGCGGTGCCGACCAGGTCCATGTTCGCGCTGCCCACCACGGCGACCCGGGTCTGCTGCACAGTGTCGTCTCCCGTCAGGCTCAGGCGGCGCGGGCGGTCCAGCGCTCGCCGGCCCGCGCGACGACCAGCGGCAGACCGAACGTCTTCGACAGGTTGTCGGCCGTGAGGGTCTCGGCGAGCAGGCCCTGCGCCACGACGCCGCCCTCGCGCAGCAGCAGCGCGTGGGTGAAGCCCGGCGGGATCTCCTCGACGTGGTGGGTGACCAGCACCATGGCCGGGGCGTCCGGGTCGTACGCCAGCTCGGCGAGCCGGGCGACCAGGTCCTCCCGGCCACCCAGGTCGAGCCCGGCGGCCGGCTCGTCGAGCAGCAGCAGCTCCGGGTCGGTCATGAGGGCCCGGGCGATCTGCACCCGCTTGCGCTCGCCCTCGGAGAGCGTGCCGTACGTCCGCTCGGCGAGGTGGGCGACGCCGAGCTGGCCGAGCAGCGCGCGGGCGCGGGCCTCGTCGGTGCGGTCGTAGCTCTCCCGCCAGCGCCCCACCACCGACCAGGCCGCGGTCACCACCACGTCGGTGACCCGCTCGTCGGTGGGGATCCGCTCGGCGAGCGTGGCGGTGGAGAGGCCGATCCGGGTCCGCAGCTCGTTGACGTCGGTGCGGCCGATCCGCTCGCCGAGCACGTGCGCCGTGCCGGTGGTCGGGTGCAGCCGGCCGGCGGCCAGGTTGAGCAGGGTGGTCTTGCCGGCGCCGTTCGGGCCGAGCACCACCCAGCGTTCGTCCAGCTCGACCCGCCAGTCGACGTCCTGCACCAGCGCGCTGCCGGAGCGCCTGACGCCGACCCCGTCGAGGCTGACCACCAGATCCGCGTCCACGGGTGCGGGGGCGGGGGCGCCGGCGGCGCCGGGGATCAGGTCACCAGTCACCGGTCCATCCAACCACGCAGCCGGCCCGGTGCCCCCCACGGGCGGCGTCGCGGCCATAGGGTGGGGCGCCGTGTCGTTGGTCACCATTCCGGGAGGACGCTTCATGCCCGACCGCTGCCTTCAGGCGTGCGGATGAGCGCGGTCATCGAGATCGCCGGTCTCCGCAAGACGTTCCACACCCTGCGTCAGGGGCGCCGGATCGCCGTCGACGGGTTCGACCTGCTGGTGGAGGCTGGGCAGGTGCACGGCTTCCTCGGGCCGAACGGCTCGGGGAAGACCACCACGCTGCGCGCCCTGCTGGGGCTGGTGCGGGCCGACGCGGGCCGGATGAGCGTGCTCGGGGCCGAGTCCCCGGAGCGGCTGGCCGAGGTGGCCGGGCGGGTCGGCGCGATCGTGGAGAGCCCGCAGTTCTTCGGCAACTTCACCGCCCACCGGACGCTGCGGCTGCTGGCCCTGGCCGGCGGCGTGCCCACCACCCGGGTCGACGAGGTGCTGGAGCAGGTCGGCCTGCGCGACCGGGGCGACGAGCGGGTCAAGGGCTACTCGCTGGGCATGAAGCAGCGGCTGGCGGTGGCGTCGGCGCTGCTCAAGGACCCGGAGCTGCTGATCCTGGACGAGCCGGCGAACGGCCTGGACCCGGCCGGCATCCGGGAGATGCGCGATCTCACCCGGTCGCTCGCCGCGGCCGGGGTGACGGTGCTGCTCTCCAGCCACATCCTGGCCGAGATCCAGCTCATCTGCGACCACGTGACGATCATCAGCCGGGGCCGGCGGGTCGCGTACGGGCCGGTGGAGGACGTGCTGGCCGGCTTCGACGAGCACCAGTGGCAGGTCCGGGTGGCCGAGCCCGAGCGGGCCGTGGAGCTGCTCGGCCGCGCCGGCCTGGCGGTGACCGCGCGCCCCGACCACCTGGTGGTGACCGGGGTCGTCGATCCCGAGGCGATCAGCCGCACGCTGGGCGAGCAGGGCCTCTGGGTACGCGAGCTGATCCCGCTCCGGCCGGACCTGGAGAGCGTCTTTTTGGAGCTGACCGGCGACCACCCGCATCCGGCGCTGCCCCGCCAGGTGGACGGGGCCCCGCCGAACGACGGAGTGATCGACCTGGACGTCCGGGAGAGCCGGGAGGTGGACGCGTGAACCTGGTCCGTGCCGAGCTGGAGCGGCTGGCCGCCCGCCGCTTCGTCCAGCTCATGGTGCTGCTGCTGGCGGTCGCCTTCGCGGTGACCGTGGCGACCACGCTGGCCGGATCGCACCGGCCCTCGCCGGTGGAGCTGAGCCGGGCCCAGGCGCAGGCCGCCGAGGAGGTGCGCAACATGGAGCTGGCGCACGACCGCTGCCTGCGGATCAAGGCGGGCACCGTGACGCCGGACGAGAACGACTACCTGCCGCGGGACTGCGCGCAGATCGACCCGGCCCTGATGGACAAGCTGCCGAGCAGCTCCGACTACCTCAGCGGGGTGTTCGTCTTCGCCAACGAGGCCGAGCCGCTGCTCTACTTCCTGATCGCGTTCCTGGCGATGTTCGGGTTCCTGGTCGGCGCCTCTTACATCGGCGCCGACCTGAACTCGGGCGGCGTGGTCAACCTGCTGCTCTGGCGGCCGCGCCGGCTCGCGGTGCTCGGCGCCAAGCTGGGCACGCTGCTCGGCGGGCTGCTCGGGCTCTCCGCGCTGGCGTCGGTGGCGTACCTGGGGGTGTTCTGGCTGATCGGCCAGGCGTCCGGGCTGCCCGGCCGGACGGGCGGCGAGTTCTGGTCGTCGCTCGGCGCGGTCTGGGTACGCGGCCTGGTGCTGGTGCTGCTCGCCGCGGCGCTCGGCTTCGCCCTGGCCACGCTGGGCCGGCACACCTCGGCGGCGCTCGGCACGGTGGCCGCCTACCTGGTGGTGTGGGAGCTGGGCGCCCGGCTGGTGTTCCAGATCCTGTCGGTGGCCCGCCCGGACCGGTACATGCTCTCCAGCTACCTGGCGGCCTGGCTCAGCGGCGAGGCCCGGTTCTGGGACGGCGACGCCTGCACCGGTGACATCGCGGGCTTCTGCGACGGTTACTACGCGCTGGGCTGGGCGCCGGGCCTGGTGGTCCTGCTCGGCCTGACGGCCGCCCTGGTCGTGGGGGCCTTCACGGTGTTCCGCCGCCGCGACCTGATCTGAGGGGCGCCGGTGCGGCCCCCGGACACGGGGCCGCATCGGCAACTCCTTGCAGAGATTCGCCGCCTCGTGAAGAATTCCTTCACATGGCGGCACTGGCGACGAGAGGCCGGCGGTCAGCCGACCGTCGAGCCGAACACCTCGTCGCGCACCGCGTCCAGGGCGGTGCGCAACGCGCCGCGCAGGATCGGCTCCTCGGTCAGCCCGGTGCTCACCACTCGCGGCCGGACCAGGGTGATCGCCGCGACCTCGTACTGCACCCGCTCGGCCAGCGCCGCCCCGCCGGCCTGCCCCACCTCGCCGGCCAGCACCACCAGCGGCGGATCGAGCACCACGCAGGTGCTCGCCACCCCGAGCGCCAGCCGGCGCGCCAACTCGTCCAGCAGCGGGCCGCCCGCCGTGCCGGCGGCGATCGCGGCGCGCACCGCGTCGGCCGCGCCGGCCGCGCGGAAGCCGTGCTCCGCGGCCACCGCGCGGACCGCGTCGGCCCCCGCGAGCTGCTGGAACGCCGGCTTGGCCCGCTTCGACACGTCACGCGGGATGGGGACGCCGGGCACCGGCAGGTAGCCGATCTCGCCGGCCGCTCCGCTGCTGCCGTGGTGCAGCCGCCCGCCCAGCACGATCGCCAGACCGACACCGGCGTCCAGCCAGACGAGCACGAAGTCCGCCGTGCCCTGTGCCGCGCCGGACTGCGCCTCGGCCACGGCGGCCAGGTTCACGTCGTTCTCGAACACCACCGGGGTGTGCAGGTCATCGCGGAGCGCGGCGAGCAGGCCGCTGTGCCAGCGGGGCAGGTTGAACGCGAAGGTGATGTCGCCGGTGCCCGGGTCGACCAGGCCGGGGGTGCCGAGCACGATCCGCCGTACGCTGGACAGCTCGGCGCCGGCGCTGCTGGCCGCCTGGACCACCGCGTTGTGCACCACGCCGACCGGGTCGTCGGTGTCCTTCGTGGACTGCTCGACCCGGCCGACCACCGCACCGGTGATGTCGGCGCAGGCGGCCACCACCCGCTCGGCGCCGACGTCCACGCCGACGACGTACGCGCTGCCCGGCCGGACCGCGTAGAGCTGGGCGTTCGGGCCCCGCCCGCCGGCCTGCTCGCCGACCCGGGCGACCAGGCCGCGTTCCTCCAGCCGTTCGACCAGCTGGGACGCGGTGACCTTGGAGAGCCCGGTCAGCTCGCCGATCCGCGCCCGGGTCAACGGCCCCTGCTCGAGCAGCAGCTCCAGCGCCGCGCGGTCGTTGAGCGCCCGCAACAGTCGGGGGGTGCCGGGCAGCCGGGTCGCACTCATGCCACGTCCTTTATTTTCAGTAAAGTTTGCTAACCACAAAACGCCTGCCGAGGGGTGTCCGTTTAGCGTATCGGCCACCCCGATCCGGGGCCGTCGGACGACCCGGCAGGGAAAGGGGATACTCGTGGGGTTGGATCCAGGACTCCGTCGGCTCGCGCTGGGCACGCTGCTGGCGGCGTACCCCGGCCCGGTCCCGCCCGACTGGGCGGTCGACCTGCTCGCCGAGGGCCTCGCCGGGCACACCCTGTTCGGCACCAACATCCACGACCCGGCCCAGGTGGCGGCGACCACCGCGGCGCTGCGCGCCGGCCGCCCGGACGTGCTCATCGCGATCGACGAGGAGGGCGGGGACGTCACCCGGCTGGCGCACGCCACCGGCAGCCCGTACCCGGGCAACGCCGCCCTCGGCGCGGTCGACGACCCGACCCTGACCCGCCAGGTGTACGCGGCGATCGGCGCGGAGCTGGCCGCCCTCGGGATCAACGTGGACCTCGCCCCGACCGTCGACGTGAACACCGCCGACGAGAACCCGGTGATCGGCACCCGCTCGTTCGGCGCCGACCCGGTCCGGGTGGCCGTCCACTCCGCCGCCGCGGTCGTCGGCCTCCAGTCCGCCGGGGTGGCCGCCTGCGCCAAGCACTTCCCCGGGCACGGCGCGACGGTCGCCGACTCCCACTACGAGCTGCCCACCGTCGACGTGCCGCCGGCCGTGCTGCGCGAGCGCGACCTGCCGCCGTTCGCCGCGGTGGTCGACGCCGGGGTACGCGCCGTCATGACCGCGCACATCCGGGTGCCCGCGCTGACCGGCGACGGTCCGGCCACCTTCAGCCGGGCGGTCCTGGTCGACCTGCTGCGCGCCGAGTACGGCTTCACCGGCGCGGTGATCACCGACGCGCTGGAGATGAAGGGCGCCGCGCTGGCCGCCGGCGGGGTGGGGCCGGCCGCGGTCCGCGCCCTGGCCGCCGGGGCGGACCTGCTCTGCATCGGCGCCAAGGTCGACGCCGACCTGGTGGAGCACGTCGTCGAGGAGATCGTCGCCGCGCTGACCGACGGCCGGCTGGACCGGGCCCGGGTCGAGGAGGCCGCCGGCCGGGCCGCCGAGCTGGCCGCCTGGACCGGCGCGGGTGGCTCCGCGGCCGAGACACCGGACGGCCTCGGCTACGCCGCCGCCCTGCGCGCGGTGCGCGTCGAGGGCGACATCACCGGCCTGGCCGCGCCGCTGGTGGTGCAGGTGCACGCCACCTCCACCATCGCCGAGGGGCGGGTGCCGTGGGGGCTGGGCCCGCACCTGGCCGGGGCGGAGGTGGTCCGCGCGGTCGCCGGCGAGACCGACCCGGACGAGCTGCGCGCTCTCGCCGGGGACCGGCCCGTCGTGCTGGTCGGCCGCCACCTGCACCGGCTGCCCGGGGCGCGGGAACTGGTCGACGCGCTGGCCGCCACGCACCCGGTGACCGTGGTGGAGATGGGCTGGCCGGGCGACTGGCGACCGACCGGCGCGCGGGCCTTCGTCACCACGTACGGCGCCAGCCACGCCAACGGCCGCGCGGCGGCGCAGGTGCTCGGCCTGGCCGGCTGAGGTCTGCCCGGGCCCGTTCCGGGGTACACGGGTCGGATGAGCGCAACCGACCCCTGGCACCGGGCGGCGGTCGACCTGATCGCCCGGTCCCACCGGGTGCCGCCCGACGCGGTGCCCGCGGCGGTGAGCGCGGCGGTGCGCGACCTCGGCGTGGCCGTGACCACGTACCTGGTGGACGTCGAGCAGGAGCTGCTGCGCCCGCTTCCCGAGCCGGGTCGGCCGCTGCCGGATCCGCTGCCGATCGACACCAGCCTGCCCGGCCGCGCCTACACCGAGGTGCGGGTGCGGACCGGGCGGGACGGCCGGCTCTGGGTGCCGGTGGTCGACGGCACCGTGCGGTTGGGCCTGCTGGAGGTCAGGTTGCCGGCCGGGGCGGACCCGGACGATCCCGCTCTCCGCGACGGCTGCCGGATGGTCGCCGGCCTGATCGGGCACCTGGTGAGCAGCAAGTCCGCGTACGGCGACGGCCTGGTCCGTGCCCGGCGGAGCGGACCCATGGCCGTCTCCGCCGAGCTGCTCTGGCAACTGCTCCCCCCGCTCACCTTCGCCACCGACACGGTCGCCGTCAGCGCGATCCTGGAACCCTGCTACGAGGTGGGCGGCGACGCGTTCGACTACGCGCTGGACGACGGCCGGCTCGCGCTCGCGGTGCTGGACGGGGTCGGGCACGGGCTGCCGGCGACACTGACCACCTCGGTCGCGCTCGCCGCGCTGCGGGCCGCCCGGCGCAGCGGCGACGGGCTGGCCGAGCAGGTCGCCGCGGTCGACGCGGCCCTGTTCAGCCAGTGGCGGGACGGGCGGTTCGTGACCGCCGTCCTGGCCGAGGTCGAGGTCGACACCGGACGGATCCGGTACGTCAACGCCGGGCACCCCGCCCCGGTGCTGCTGCGCCGGGGGCGGGCCGTGCGCGCCCTGACCGGCGGCCGGCGCCCGCCGCTCGGTTTGAACCTGCCCGGCGGCGAGCCGGGCGAGTCCCGGCTGGAGCCGGACGACCGGCTGCTGCTCTACACCGACGGCGTGACCGAGGCCCGCGACCCGGCCGGGGAGATGTTCGGGCTGCCCCGCCTCGCCGACCTCGCCGAGCGACACATCGGCTCGGAGTTGCCCGCGGCGGAGACGTTGCGCCGGTTGAGCCACGCCGTCGCCGCGTACCGGGGCACCGCTTCCCGCGACGACGCCAGCATGGTGCTCGTGGAGTGGTCCGGCGCGGCGGCCGCCCGCACGGAGCCCTGAGGCGGCTCAGCGCAAGCGGCGCCAGCCGGGTTCGACGGCGCTGCCGTCGTCGTCCCTCCCGCCCGACCAGCCGAGCAGGACGTCGACCCCGGTGATCCGCAGCACCCGGGCCACCAGCGGCTGCGGATCGGTCACCCGCAGGGTCGCGCCCCGGCCGACCGCCTCCGCGGCGCCGCGCAGCAGAGCGGCCACGCCGGTCGAGTCGAGGAACGTGACCGCGCCGAGGTCGACCAGGATCTCCACCAGATCGGGCCGGTCCAGCACGCCGTCGAGGGCCCGGTCGAACGCGGCGGCCCCGGCCATGTCGAGGTCGCCGACCGGCCTGACGACCAGCCGGCCTGCCCCCGCGTCCCGCGTACCGATCTCCATGACCCGCCCGTCCGCTCCGACACACGCCGTCGCGACCATACCGGCCGCGCGCCAGCCAACGAACTTGAACATGTTCAACACCTGTCGTACGCTGAGGTCGACTTCGATTTGAACGCGTTCAAGAGAGGCGACGGGGATGGACGTGAAGGTCTGGATGTACCTGGCCTACCTCGCGGTCAGCATCGGGCTGACCATGTGGGTGGCCCGGGCGCTCGCCCGCAACGGGCTGGTGTTCCTGGAGGACGTCTTCGCCGACAAGCGGCTGGCCGACGCGGTCAACAGCCTGCTGGTGGTCGGCTTCTACCTGCTCAACCTCGGCTACGTCACGGTGGCCATGAAGGAGGCCGGCCCGGTGGGCACCACCAGCCAGGCGCTGGAACAGCTCTCCATGAAGGTGGGCTGGGTGCTGCTGGTCCTCGGCGCGCTGCACTTCTTCAACGTCTTCGCGCTCGGCCGCTACCGGCGCGGGCGGCTGCGCCAGCAGGCGGCCGCCCACCCGCCGCTCGCCCCGGTCGGCTACCTCCCGCCGCAGGGCGGCGCCCGACCGGCCCACCCGGCCGCACCGGTGCCGGCCGGTCCCCCGCCGGGGCAGGCACCGCCCGCCCCGCCCCGATGACGCCCCTCCCGGGCGGGCGCCCGACGGATCCCACCGGGCACGGGGCCGGTGGGATCCGCGGGTTCACCGTCCTCTACGACGCGCACTGCCCGCTGTGCCGGGCCGCCCGGCAGTGGCTCGCGTCGCGGGCCCAGCTCGTACCCCTGGAGTTCCTGCCGGCCGGGTCGGCGCAGGCCCGGCGGCGCTTCCCCGGCCTCGACCACGACGCCACGCTGCGGGACCTGACCGTGGTGGCCGACACCGGCGCGGTCTACGCGGGCGACGGCGCCTGGTTCGCCTGCCTCTGGGCCCTGGCCGACCACCGGGGTACGGCGGAACGGCTGGCCCGCCCGCACCTGCTGCCGCTGGCCCGGCGGATGGTGACGACCGCCTCCGCGGTCCGTGAGCTGGTCCGGGAACCCCGGCCCGACCCGGGATACGGTGACGACGATGACCGAGCAGACTGCGCCGACGACCGCTGCGGGTGGCCCGAGCACCGGGGCGACGGCCCGGGGTGAGCAGACCCGCCAGCTGATCCTGGACACCGCCATGCGGCTGTTCCGCGAGCGGGGGTACGCGCGCACCACCATGCGCGCCATCGCCCAGGAGGCCGGCGTGGCGGTGGGCAACGCCTACTACTACTTCGGCTCGAAGGAACACCTGGTCCAGGAGTTCTACGCGGACACCCAGCGGGAACACCGGGTGGTGGCCGCGCCGGCGCTGGCCCGCGAGCGGGACTTCGCCGCCCGGCTCGCTGCCGTGCTGCACGCCGGGGTGGACGTGCTGACGCCGTACCACTCGTTCGCCGCCAGCTTCTTCAAGACGGCGGCCGAGCCCACCTCGCCGCTCAGCCCGTTCTCCGCCGAGTCCTCCGGCCCGCGCGACGCCTCGGTCGGGCTCTTCCGCGAGGTGCTGGAGGGCTCGACCGCCACGGTGGACGCCGAACTGCGCGAGCCCCTGCCCGAGCTGCTCTGGCTCGGCTACATGGGCGTGGTGCTCTACTGGGTGCACGACCGCTCCCCCGGCCAGGCGAAGACCCGCCAGCTCATCGACGGCGCGGTCCCGCTGGTCGACCGGCTGGTGGGGCTGTCCCGGCTCCGGGTGCTGCGCCCCGTGACCCGCCAGGTGGTCGGCCTGATCCACACGCTGCGTCACTGACCCCTGCGGCCACCACCAACGGCTGAACCGCAGTTCAAGTCCGCAACCGGACAGGGGTCACCTGCCCTTCACCCCTTGCTCGACACGCGGCGGACACTTAGCGTTACCAGGGTCGGGACCTGGGGGGAGAGGCTGCGGACCGTGGATCCGGCCCGGGATCCATGGTCCGCGCCCGCCTCGGTCAGCGGGGGAACACCCCGTACGACGTCCAGCCCCGATCCGGGAAGCCCGCCGCCTCGGCCACCCGCGCGGAGACGCGGTTGTCGTGGTTGTGCAGGTAGGTGGGGACGGCTCCCTCGTCCAGCACCCGCCGGGCCGCCTGGGCGACCAGCCGCCGGGCCAGCCCCCGCCCCCGCGCCGCCGGCACCGTCCCCACGGCCAGTTCGTGCCCGTGGGCGTCGTGCCGCTTGATCCCCGCGCCGGCCAGGTACGCCCCGTCGCCGTCGCGGACCACCAGCACCTCCCGGTCGAACAGCCGCAGCCAGGGCGGCAGCCCGGGCGTGCTCGGCGCGACCCACTCACCGGCGTCCGGCAACGGCGCCGGCGCGGTGCTCCACCGGAACAGCCCGGCGTGGGTGATGAACTCGGGCGCGCCGACCGCCGCCGGGAGGGCCGGCAGCAGCCGTCCCCCGGGCCGCTCCCGGACGAGGTCCCGCACCACGCCGGCCCGGTCCGGCGGCACCGAGAGGATCGCGCACTCCGGGGACGCGACCGCGACGGCCGGGCGCAGCCGCCCGTCCCAGGCCGGCCGGGCCCGCCGGTGCGAGCGGACGACGTGCAGCCCGGGACCCGCGGGCCACTGCCCCAACCAGGTCGCCAGGTGCAGGAACAGCCGCCGGTCGAGCACGTGATCACGGTACGCCCACCGCACCCGTCCGGCGCGCCGGATTCGCCCGGGCTGATTGAGGTGCCCGGCGGGCGGGTAGACGGTTCAGAACATCATCGACGGCTGCGGGAACCTCACGCATCGATCCCGCGTCATATTCATTTCCATACATGTACAAGTTTCTCTGGGACGGTAATGGTCATGCCGAATCAGCCGAATGACCGGTACCAGCAGGACGCCGAGCACCGCTGGCAGGCCGTCGTGGCCGCCCGGCGGTTCCCGGCGCAGGCCGACTACCGGGGGGCTCGCCGCGGGTCGCTCTCCTGGGCGGAGCTCAACGCGCTGCCGGCGGGCGCCTCCCCCCGGCGCGGCCTCACCGCGCGCTGACGCCTCACGAGAGCCGGGTCCGGCCGAGACCGACCACGCACAGGTCCTCCACGTACACCGCTTGATTGTCGCGGATGATCCGTGTGGAGAGCTTGTGCTGCCAGTCCCGCCGGGTGTCGGCCACCCGGGCGTGCGTCTTGGCGACCTTGACGACGGCCTTGGTGCGGTTGTTGCTGCCCCGCTGCTTGCGGGACAGGCCCTGCTGCAACCGGCGCAGCTTACGGGCAGCGCGGCGCAGGAACCTCGGCGCCGCGACCTTCGCGCCGTCGGACAGAACCGCGAAGTGGGTCAAACCCAGATCGATGCCCACCTGCGTGTCGGCCGGCGGCAGCGGCTCGCCGACGGCGGTCACGACGAACGAGACGAAATATCGACCGGCGGCGTCTTTGATCACCGTTACTGACGTGGGCTCGACCGGCAACGGCCGTGACCACCGGACTACCACGTCCCCGATCTTCGGCAGCCGCAGCCGCCCGTTGTCCAGCACCCCGAACCGAGAGTTCTTGGTGAACCGGATGGCCTGCCGGTTGTCCTTACGCGACCGGAATCGCGGCGGGGCAACCTTGCGGCCCTTGCGCTTGCCGGACAGTGAGGCGAAGAAGTTCCGGTAGGCAGTGTTCAGGTCCGCCAGGGCCTGCTGGAGCACGACCGCCGACACCTCGCCCAGCCACTCCCGCTCGGTAGTGCGCTTGGCCTCGGTGATGACCCGCTTCGACAGCTCGCCGTCCGACAGGTACGCCTCGCCCGCCGCACGGGCCTGCTGCCGTGCGCGCAGCCCGTCGTTGAACACGACCCGAGCGCACCCGAATGCCCGAGCCAGCGCTTCCTGCTGCACGAGCGTCGGGTAGACGCGGAACTTGTACCGGAGCTGCACATTGGACAGTCTGGCATCACCCTACGACCGAAAGTTGAGCAACTGGCGCGCGCGCGTCAACAGCCTCAAGGGTGTGTCGTCACGCCCGGGTGCGCCAAGAATTCCTCGACCTCCCAGCGGGCCGTCACCCCGCCCTGGTCGGAGCACTGGCCTGCATTCCGGTAGCGTCTTGTGGTCCGAATCCGGCTACCACAGGAGAAGCTCCGCGCATGGGCAAGAAGACGATCCAGGTCTCCGACTTCACCGGCCAGGTGCTGCGCCCCGACGACGAGGTGGTCAAGGTCGTCGTGCTGGAGCACCCGGACCTCGTCGCCGGGCCCGTGCAACTCGACGCCACGCCGGTCGAGGTGGAGAGCATCGACGACGCGGCGCTGGACGTGGCCGTCGTGGAGATCCACGACCGGCACGGCGGGGGCGAGCCGCGCCGGGTGGTGCTGACCGCCAGCGAATTCGACGCGATGGCCACCGACGTGCCGATGGCGCAACTGCTGCGCACCGCCGAGCGGGTCAAGCCGCCCAAGGCCCGGCGCTCCACCGAGAAGATCGACTACGGCACCATCGAGCACGCTGGCAAGCCGCACCGCGGCCGGGTCACCGAGGAGGAGGCCCGGCTGGTCCGCGAGCAGCTCGACGAGGTGAACAAGCGCCTCGCCGACGCGGGGATCCGCCAGGTCGACCCGGCCGACCCGGAGCACGCGGCCCGCTACGGCCTCCCCACCGCCTGACGCCGCACCGGCCGGGGGCGCGCCCCCCCGGGGGGGGGGCCGGCCGGGGGGGGGGGGGGGGGGGGGGGGGGGGGGCCCGGGGGGGGGGGGGGGGGGGGGGGGGGGGGGCCCGGGGCGGTCAGCAGGGCCCGGGCGTGCCGGGCGGCTGCCGTGCCCTGGCCGGCCGCGATCGCGGCGGCGAGCCGGCGGTGGCCGGCGACGTCG
>NZ_JBIAKG010000023.1:0-42130 GCF_042872345.1 Micromonospora sp. NPDC005299 | reverse complement strand
GGATGACCCGCACCGCGCTACTCACCGGCCGGGTCATGCTCGGCCGCAACCGTCTCACAGCAGCCGCGCTGCGCGGGTTCGTGCGGACCGCAGGGCTGCTCCCCGGCCTCGACGCGCGCGTAGCCAAGGCAGCCGCAGCACCTGAGCGCCTCCCCGGCGGCGCCCGGCAGCTGCCCGATGCCCCGCTCGTCATCAACGGCCGGCGCACCAACCTCGACGCGCTGCTGGGCAACCGGTGGGGCGTCATCTCCGGTGAGGCCGGCAGCCTCGACCACGGCACCAGGGCGTGGCTCACCGCGCACGGCGCCGTCTTCGCCGACGTGGATAGGTTTGCAAAAGGGCAAGCGACGATCGTGCGCCCCGACCGCTTCATCGCGACCACCGTCCCGTTCGCCTGAGAGACATCCTCACCTCAGGTCGGAGTTCTGCGAGCCATCGAGGACGGCGACGAAGCCGCGACCCGAGGGTTCGCCGCGCGCTGTGCAGTTGGATCGGTCCGGGCTCGTCCGGGTCCGCTCGCTCCGGTGGCTCCCGCGCATGGCTCCCAAGCCAGGCCATCTGATCCGTGGCCTCGGCGGTGTCCTCCGGAACGGTCTGCCTGCGGCACGTGCGGAGTGCTGGACAGCAACCCACATGGACAGCCACGCCCAATGGCGCACAACGGAGTGGAGCCACTACCGACGGCAATGGCTCCACTCCGTTGTCAATGTGCCTCGCACCCCAGCGGCCGCTGACCCCGAGTCGAGGCATCCTGCCACCGCGCATGACCTCTCGTGCGCGCGCTGAATTTCCGGTTCACACGTGTCACACGATGGAGATCGACCACACCTGGGTGTTGCCCTTGGTTTCGACGTACACCTTGTAATCGCCGACGGTGTAGGTGCCAGCAGCGTTGTTGTTGATGGTGAACGTGGCCGTCACAGGAGACTCGCTGCCGTCGATGTGGGTCTGCTTCACCGTGATGGTCAACTCGTTCGTGTTCCCCTTCTGCTTCTTCACCACCGCCGACGGCTTCGCATCGGTGACCGCGTTGGCGACTGTCACGTAGACCGCGTCGGGTGAAGAGAACTCCGCGTTCTTCTGTCCATCACCGAACACGAAGAAGCCCCGTTGTTCGACGGCCCCGCGCCCGGGGAACGGATCCGGGTTCGAGGCCAAGTACGTCGGATTGACCGTGTACAGGTCCGTCTTGGAATCCGCGAGGACGGGCTGTACCCCGGTGTACGGTGCATCGGTGATCGCGAGGTTGACCGACAGGTAGATGGCGTCGGGGTTGTTGGCCGAGATGCGCGAGGAGAAGTACTTGTTCGCGCTCTGTCCCGCAGGAACGGCCAGCGGCACAACCGCGTCGCCGACGAGAATGTTGAACTGGAAGTCGCCGTAGCCGCCGGCGACGAACTTCGCCCAAGCCGCGTCCGACATGTGGTCGGGGCGCTCCACCTTGAACTCCAGACGCATCGGCGCCACGTACGTGTTGTTCAGGTACTCGGTGTCGGTCAGGGGCAAGTAGACCCCTCCCGGGGCGTGCCCCAGTGCGAAAGCCGAGGCCGTCGGGGTCGAGTTGCCGCGCCCGTTCCACATCGGGATGTTGAACGAGGTGGCGCCGAGCAGGGCCTGGGTGCCCAACTGGCTCGTGCCGACCGCGGCCGACGCGTCCTTGTAGGTCCCGATCGTGACGTCGAGCAGGTCGAGGTCCGCCCGGTCGGCGTTCAGCCCCGGGATGCTTGCCGACATGAACTTGGCACCCGCGGGCCCGGAGTACCGGGCCATCTCCAGCATGCCATCGGCCATGATCTTGGTCATCTGCACTGCCGAGTCGACCTTCATCCGCTCGTTGGCCGTGTGCCACCAGCGCTCGTTACCCGGGATGACGGCGCCGAAGGCGGTCATTTTGTTGCGGAAGCTGCTGGCCAGGGTGCCACCGGTCGTGCCCTGCGGATAGACCACGTCCCGGAGGGAATATGGATCCGCAAACTCCTCCGGGTTGCGGTTGACCGAGGCTTGGTAGCTTCCGAACTGAAGAGCCGTCAGCGGGTTGTCGTGAGTGACGTACAACCCGGCGCCGACCGGCGAGCCGAGGTTGCCGATGGTGAACCCCTTCGCCTGGAAGGCGGCCGTGACCGCCGCCGTTGCCTGGCCGGAGTCAGCCGCGGTGACGTGCATGCTGCGCACATACATCGGCATGCTGAGGCTGCCGGAGGCGTCCGTGTAAAAGCTCGTCGGGGTCTCTGAATTGATGCCTCCCATGAGGGCAAAGGTCAGGTTCGGCGTGCCGTTGCTCGGGTTGCGCAACAGGCTCGCCGGGATGCCCATGTACTTGCCGATATAGGCTTCGCCTTCGACACCGTCGCGGAAGAACAGGTCGGCGATGCCGTCGGCGGCTTTCTTCAATTGCATGTCGGCGGCCGTGATTCCCAATGCGCCGAGTCCCTTGGAGAGGAGGAACATTCCCCACACGACGGCATTCTTGCCGTACTGCGGGGTCGGCATCTCCATCGCCACATCGGTGTTGATCTCCAGCGTGAGCGAGTCGCCGGTGATC
This sequence comes from Micromonospora sp. NPDC005299, assembly GCF_042872345.1. NCBI lineage: Bacteria > Bacillati > Actinomycetota > Actinomycetes > Micromonosporales > Micromonosporaceae > Micromonospora > Micromonospora sp. NPDC005299. The sequence continues at coordinate 39,588 of NZ_JBIAKG010000023.1, read as the reverse complement.
GTGGTCTGCACCTTGGGCGTGGTGCGGGGAGCAGCCGGGAGCCAACCCTTCGTGGTCGCGGCGGCGGTGATCGCCGCTACGAATCGGTCGCGCTCGGCGGAGCCGGCCCCCGCCACGTCGAGGGTGAAATTGGCCCGCGAGGCGATCTGCGTGGTGCTGCCGTAGGCGATGTCCTTGAGCGTCGGGTCGCCTTCGCGCAGGGTGACGCCGGCTGTGGCATCCGTCAGCCGGAAGGCCTTGGTGCTGTCTGCGGACAAGCTCAACGACACCGACGGGGTCACCGATCCCGAGTTGCCGACGATGACCGGGAACCGCGAGTCGGAGGTGTAGGCCGCGATCGGGATCTCTTCCCGGTTGAGGTTCTTGTAGGCCCAGTTGTCGTAGAAGCTCGGGTTCGAGTTGTACGGGATGGACTGGAAGGTGGCGGTGTTCGTCGTCGAGGGCGTGCCGGGACCGCCGTCTTCGTAGATTCCCATGACGATGCGGATGCGCCGGTCGAGGGGCAACCCCGCCTCGAGCAACGCCTTGGCCGCGAGCAGCGTCGCCAGCGTCGGGCCGCTGTCGTCCTGCATGCCCGCCCCGTAGACCCAGCCGTCCTGGACATAGGGCGAGTGGTACGCACCAGGAGTGCCGAGGTTGCCATCGGCGTCCCGCCAGCGCGCCAGCTGGGCTGGCGAAACCGAAGCCGTCGGCGAGTCGAGGTGGCTCAACGCCATGACCATCTCCGGCGCGTCCGGGTCACCGATCTCTGCGTAGACGTACTTGTCGGGTTGGCGTTGGACGACCACCGGGAAACCCAGGTCGGTGGCCAGCTTGACCACCCAGGCGAGCTTGGCGACCTTGCGGTCGTACTCGTTCTGGTTGGCTTCGGTATTGCTGACCGGGAAGGGGTACGCCGTCGCGGCCGTGCCGCCTCGGGAGATGGAGTCGTAGCTCGACCCGTCCAGCATCGCCCCGACCAGACTGAGCGGGTCGTAGGTGCCGTCCCCCGCCCGCGCGCTGCTGACGCGTCCAGCCAACGCCTCGACTTCCGCGTGGATCGCGTCGCGCTCGGCGTCGGTGACCGACAGATCGTAGGTGACACTCGGCTGGAAGCGCTCCTCGCCGAAGCTGGCCGCGGACGCGTTGGACGTGGGCGCAACGGTCGCCACGAGGGTCGCGGCGAGCAGGACGGAGAAGATGGTCGTCCGTCTGTCTCTCATAGAAGCTCCAGAACAGGGGGGATGACGCGGTGGCGACAGCACACCCCAGCCGCGCCGCCAGCGACCGACGGGGCGGGATTTCTTGAGGATGATCTGAGAATCGGCCGATGCCGTCAGCTCGGCCGCAGCCGGTAGCCAAACCCGCATACGGTCTCCACCAGGCCGGCGTCGTCGAGCTTGCCGCGCAGGGCCGCAACGTGGACGTCGAGGGTGTGTCCGGCCTCCGGGTGGTCTGCCATACGTCCATCAGCAACCGTTCGCGGGACACGACCGTGCCCGCCTGCTGGGCCAACGCTGTCAGCAGGTCGAACTCCTTGCGGGTCAGGTTCACCGCCCGGTCGGAGAGCTTTATCCAACGACCGCCAAGAAATCCGAGTAGAACAGGCCCAGGCCGACCGCCACGCCGACGCCGGCCACGATCCAGAACCGGACCACGATATTGACCTCGCTCCATCCGACCAACTCGAAGTGGTGATGCAACGGCACCATCCGGAAGACACGTCTTCCGGTGGTCCGGAACGAGACGATCTGGATCACCCAGGTCGTCGTGATGATGACGAAGAGCCCGCCGATCATGATCAAAAGCAGCGTCGTGCGGGTTGCCACCGCGAGCCCGCCGATCAGGGCGCCGAGCCCGAGCGAGCCCACGTCACCCATGAAGATCCGCGCCGGGGACGCGTTCCACCACAGGAAGCCCACGCAGGCGCCGGCCGCAGCCGCCGCGATTATGGCGATCTCCAGGGGATCCCGGACCTGGTAGCAGTAGTCGTTCACGCGGGCGTACGCGTCGTCGGCGCACCAGTGCCGGTACTGCCAGAAGCCGATCAGCGCGTACGCGCCGAGCACCAGGATCGACGCGCCGGTAGCCAGACCGTCGAGGCCGTCGGTGAGGTTCACCCCGTTGGACATCGCCGTGATCACGAAGACGATCACCACGACCGCGCCGGCCTTGCCGACGTTCAGCCAGCTGATGTCGCGGATGAGCGAGATGTGCTCGCTGGCCACGGTCTGGCCGTTGGTGCTCGGCATGTAGAGCGCGGCGACACCGAACCCGGCGCCGACGATCGCCTGGCCGAGCAGCTTGCCTTTGGCGGACAGTCCGTCGGAGTTGCGCCGGCGCACCTTGAGGAAGTCGTCGAAGAAGCCGACCGCGCCGCAGAAGACGAACAGGCCGAGCAGCACCAGGGCCGTCATGGTCGGCCCCTCCTGCGCGATCTGCCGCTCGGGCAGGGTGGTCAGGGCGATGTGCCCGGCGACGTAGGCGAAGACGGTCGCCACGATGAAAACCACGCCGCCCATCGTGGGCGTGCCCTTCTTTCCCTCGTTGCTGGCGAGGCCGATGGATCGGATCGGCTGCCCGGCCTTGAGCGCGGTGAAGACGCGAATCGCCAGCGGCGTGCCCACCAGGGAGATGATGAACGCGACCGCGGCCGCGACGATGACCGCCCTCACGGGCGGACCTCCACGAGATCCGGACTTCTCACGGGGTTCCCACCGAGCTTCCAGATCAGCGCCTGACGTCTCGACCTGAGCTGGCCGTGCAGACGGTCCTCAGCGAAGTCATCGATCACGAGACACGAGCTTGCCATCCGGCGGCGAGCGGAGCAGCCCCGGACCTCACCGCGCCGTGGTTCATAACTCCCCAACACGAATCCGACGACGATCTTGCAGCGCCAGGCCCTAAATCAACTTGTGTCCGCAGCGACCCTGCGGAAGCTCGGCCAGAGCCTCGATCAACGAGCCGTTGCCGTCCTTCGCTGCTGTACAAGAACAGAAAAGGCCACCCGGAAGATCCCGAATGGCCTTTGACCTGCGTCGGGACGGCCGGATTCGAACCGACGACCCCTTGACCCCCAAGCAACCAACGCGTGCATCTGACCTGCCGCTCCCCGCTCGCTGACCTGGGCGGGAAGTCCGGTGACGTCCACCAGCGTCCACTGTCATGCATGCCGATCGTCACCCAGTTAGTCACCCGCGCTCGATTCCATCTTTAGGAACGGCCGGCTCCCGGTCGACCGGCATGCCCTCGGCGGCCACCACCCCCACGCTTGGGGCTTGCCGCGCGGACCCGACGCGCCCCTCCCAGGGCGGCGCTGCTCAGGCGCGGCGCGCCCGGCTGCCGGCGACGAACCTCACCACTCTCCCCGCCATCCCGTCTGCGGCAGCCCTCCGGGCTTCCCGCTGTCCGCGTCAGCCGCCGGGCATCCGGCGTGTTGGCCGCAGAGCGACAGCGGCAGCGGCCGGCGCGCGCCCTGGCCGCGGCGCGTGCGGCCCGTTCAGGGCCGCCTTGAAGACGTACAGAAAGTTCTCACCACTTCGCCGGCAGCACGCTTGTCGGGTCTCAGGGCCTGCGTGACGGATCGGTATCAGGACCTGGGTGACACGCCCCCACCTGTAGCACCGGCCCGACGCCAGGGCCATGGTCGACGAGCTGATCCGGACCGGCGGTGGCGGGTAGAAGGAAGAACTGACCGCCTGGACCGAGGCCGCCCGTGCAGCGGTGGCCGCCAGGTTCCAGGCCAGGCCGCATATCCGAATTCACCGGCGCTGCGGCGTGGTACGAATGCTTCAAGCCTGAGACAAAGCCGGCAGAACGGGCGGGTTGATGACGACGAGCGGTGCCATGCTGCTGCGAAGACCCGAAGCGCCACGGCGGGCAAACTTCCTTGAGCTGTACTTCGACCTGGTGCTCGTCGTCGCGCTCGTCCAGCTCTCGCAAGAGCTGATCCAGGATCTCACGTGGAGCGGCGCTTTCCAGACCCTGGTGCTGCTGTTGGCGATGTGGTGGGTCTGGACCGCCACGGCGTTTGTAACCGACTTATACGACCCGCAGCGGCCGGCGATACAGCTGCTGGTGACCGCGAGCATGCTCGGCAGTTTGGTGATGGTGGTCGCGCTGCCCGATGCGTTCGGCGAGCGAGGTCTGGTCTTCGCAGGCACGTACGTCGCCATCCAGGTCGGCCGCCAACTGTTCCTCGTCCTCGCTCTGCGTGGCCATGAATTGCAGAGCAGAAGCGTGCGGGTGTTGTTCTGGTTTGGTGTGTCGGCGGTGCCGTGGATCGCGGGGGCGCTCGCGCACGGTGCGGCGCGTGGGGCGTTGTGGACGCTGGCGGTGGCCATGGACTACACGGCACGCGGATTCCGCTACCCCACGCCGGGGTTGGGTCGCTCGCCCGAATCGGAGTACCCGACCGCGGCCGAGCATCTGGCCGAGCGGTACCGGCAGCTTTTCGTCATCGCGCTCGGCGAGTTGATCCTGGTCACCGCGTTGACCCTCAGTGGCAGCGGCTTCGCGGCTGATCGGACCGCGGCGTTCGTGGTGTCGTTCGTCGGCACGGCGCTGTTCTTGCGGATCTACATCTACCGCTCGGGAGAGTTGTTGCCGGCTGCCATCGCAGCGGCGCCCCACCCAGACCGCTTAGCCGTGTCGGCGCTAACCGCTCATCTGCTCATGATGGCCGGCATCGTCGCGACCGCGGTGGGCGACGAACTCGTCATCGCCCATCCACTCGGGCACACACGGCCGGCCTGGGTCGCCGTCATCCTCGGCGGGCCCGCGCTGTTCCTGGTCGGGCGTTCCTTCTTCGAGTACGCGGTGTTCAGCCGCGTGTCCCGGGACCGGGTGATCGGGCTGCTCGTGTTGATCGCCCTGACACCGCCGATGCTCCTCCTGCCGCCGCTACTGGCCGCCATCGCCGCCATCGCGGTCCTCACCGGGATCGCCATCGCCGACGCAGCCCGCGCCCGCGGACGCCCACCCGAGCTGCCGTCACCACCCGGCTAGCAGCTCCGGCGTTGGGCGCACATGCTCGGCTTCGGCGGCCACTTCCTCACCAAGAGCTCGGCGAGAGCCTCGGTCAATGAGCCGTTGCTGTACTTCGCTGCTGTACAAGATCAGAAAAGGCCATCCGGGAGATCCCGAATGGCCTTTGACCTGCGTCGGGACGGCCGGATTCGAACCGACGACCCCTTGACCCCCAGTCAAGTGCGCTACCAAGCTGCGCCACGTCCCGATGCCCCCGCGCGGCACTCCCCGCGGCAGCCGGTACAGCTTAGCGCAAGATCTACAGACCCGCGCACAGGCCCCACCGCGTGCCGACGGCCACTCCCCCTAGAGCGTCCTAGGAAAGAAGCCGCCGGGGTGGGGACCCCGGCGGCTTCTCGAAGGGTGGGTCAGCCGTGGGCCTTGCCGCGGCCCCCAGGGCCGAGCTTCTTGCGGGGGCGGACCGAGATGTCAATCGGGCTGCCCTCGAAGCCGAACTCCTCGCGGAGCTTGCGCTCCACGAACCGCTGGTAGCCGGCGTCGAGCGGGCCGGTGGTGAAGAGCACGAAGCGCGGCGGGGCCACGCCGGCCTGGGTGGCGAAGAGGATGCGCGGGGCCCGGCCGCCGCGCACCGGGTGCGGGGTGGCCTGGACCAGCGCGGTGAGCCACTGGTTGAGCTGGGCGGTCGGGATGCGGGTCTCCCAGCTGGCCAGGGCCTTGTGCAGCGCCGGGGCGAGCTTGTCGACGGCCCGGCCGGTCTTCGCCGACAGGTTCAGCCGGATCGCCCAGGGGATGCGGCGCAGCTCCCGGTCGATCTCCTTGTCGAGGTAGTAGCGCCGGTCGCCGTCGACCAGGTCCCACTTGTTGAACGCGATGACCAGGGCCCGACCGGCCTCCACCACCATGGTGAGGATGCGCTGGTCCTGCTCGCTGATCACCTCGCTGGAGTCGAGCAGCACCACGGCCACCTCGGCCGCCTCGATCGCCGAGGCGGTGCGCAGGCTGGCGTAGTACTCGGTGCCGCTGGCCTTGCCGACCCGCTTGCGCAGGCCTGCGGTGTCGACCAGCTGCCAGGTCTCCCCGCCGATCTCCACGAGGCTGTCCACCGGGTCCACCGTGGTGCCGGCGACCGCGTCGACCACCGCCCGATCCTCGCCGGAGAAGCGGTTGAGCAGGCTGGACTTGCCGACGTTGGGGCGACCGACCAGGGCGACGCGGCGCGGGCCGCGCGGGCGGTTCTCCACGATCTTCGGCGCCTCGGGCAGCGCCGCCATGATGGCGTCGAGCAGGTCGCCGGAGCCGCGGCCGTGCAGCGCGGAGACCGGGAACGGCTCACCGAGGCCGAGCGACCAGAGCGCTGTCGACTCCATCTCGATGGCGGTGTTGTCGGCCTTGTTCGCGACCAGGATCACCGGCTTGGCGCTGCGCCGCAGCATCTTCACGGCGGCCTCGTCCACGTCGGTCGAGCCGACCATGGCGTCGACCACGAAGAGCACCACGTCGGCGGTGACGACGGCCGTCTCGGCCTGGGCGGCGATGGCCGCGGCCCGGTCCTTGGCGTCCGGCTCCCAGCCGCCGGTGTCCACCACGGTGAACGCCCGGCCGTTCCACTGCGCGTCGTACGGCACCCGGTCCCGGGTCACGCCCGGGATGTCCTCGACGACCGCCTGGCGGCGGCCGATGATCCGGTTGACCAGCGTCGACTTGCCCACGTTGGGGCGGCCGACCACGGCCACCACCGGCTGCGGGCCGGTCGGCTCACCGGGCTCGAGCTCCGGCTCGCGCAGCTCGACCCAGCCTCCGAAATCCTCGCTCATGCCACACCCCGCTCACTGAGCAGCGCGCGCAGCCGGGCGACGACCTCGTCGATGCCCAGCTCGGTGGTGTCCAGCACGACCGCGTCCGGGGCCTGCTGGAGCGGGTTGACCTTGCGGGTCGAGTCCAGCTTGTCGCGGCGGGCCAGGTCGGCGGCGGTCGCCGTGACGTCGGCGGCGTCCTCGGCGCTGCGCCGCTGGGCGCGGGCCGCCTCGGACGCCGTCAGGTAGACCTTCAGGTCGGCGTCGGGCGCCACCACCGAGCCGATGTCGCGGCCCTCGACCACGATCCGGCCGGCGTCGGCGATCACCTGCCGCTGCCGGGCCACCAGCAGCTCGCGCACGGCGCCCACGGCGGCCACGGCGGAGACCGCACCGGTCACCTCGGGACCGCGGATCGCCGTCGCCACGTCGACGCCGTCGGCGGTCACGCCGTACCCCTGGGGGTCGGTGCCGATACGCAGGTCGATCTCGCCGGCGACCTTGGCCACCGACTCGGTGTCCGTCAGGTCGACGCCGGAGCGCAGCACCGCCCAGGTGAGCGCCCGGTACATGGCGCCGGTGTCGAGGTAGCGGGCACCGATGCTGACCGCGAGCCGCCGCGACACGGTGGACTTACCCGAACCGGACGGCCCGTCCACAGCGACCACGCAGCGCCCGGCCCGTACGTTTTCCTCCACCGTTGTCCTCCTCAGCCCGTACCTCGCGGGTCGCCGGCTTGTCCGGCGCCGTTGAGCGGTTGTCTTTCTTCGTCAATCATCCCGCGCCGCGCGGGACGGCCGCGCGCCATGCCGCCAGGGGCGACCGCGGGCCGCGTCGAAGCCTACCGGGACCCGTACCCCTATCGACGGGGTCAGTCACCCACGGCCTTGAACAGGGCGGCGACCTCCGCGTTGGTCAGCCGGCGCAGCCGCCCGGTGCGCAGGTCGCCGAGCTTGATCGGACCGATCGAGGTACGGATCAGCCGGGACACCGGGTGTCCCATCTCGGCCATCAGGCGCCGGACGATGTGCTTGCGCCCCTCGTGCAGGGTCAGCTCCACCTGGGCGGTCTTGCCCAGGGTGCCCACCACCTTGAAGGAGTCGACCTTCACCGGCCCGTCCTCCAGCTCGATCCCGGCGGCCAGGCGCTTGCCCAGGTTGCGCGGGATCGGCCCGGCCACCTCGGCGAGGTAGGTCTTCAGCACCTCGTACGACGGGTGCATGAGCTTGTGGGCGAGGGTGCCGTCGTTGGTGAGCAGGAGCAGGCCCTCGCTGTCGGCGTCGAGCCGCCCGACGTGGTAGACGCGCTGCTCCAGCCGCGCGCCGATGAAGTCGGCGAGCTCGCTGCGGCCCTTCTCATCGGCCATGGTGGTGACCACCCCGCGCGGCTTGTTCATCGCCACGTAGACCAGGCGGACGTCGGCCTGGAGCCGTTCGCCGTCGACGTGGATGACGTCGTGCGCCGGATCCGCCTTGTCGCCGAGCTGGGCGACGCGGCCGTTGACGGTGACCCGGCGCCGGAAGATCAGGTCCTCGCAGGCGCGCCGGGACCCCACCCCCGCGGCGGCGAGCACCTTCTGCAGGCGCTCGGCGCCCTCGTAGACGGGGGCGTCGGGCTTCGGGGCACGGTCATCGCGTCGCATCGGCAAGCTCTTCTACGTCGTCGGGGAGGAAGGGGGCCAGGGGCGGCAGGTCGTCCACCGAGTTCAGCCCCAGCTTCTCCAGGAACATCGTGGTGGTGCGGTAGAGGAACGCACCGCTGTCCGCTTCGGTGCCGCACTCTTCGACCAGACCCCGGGAGACCAGGGTACGGATCACGCCGTCGCAGTTGACGCCCCGGATGGCGGAGATCCGCGACCGGGTCACCGGCTGCTTGTAGGCGATCACCGCGAGCGTCTCCAGCGCGGCCTGGGTCAGCCGCACCGTCTGGCCCTCCAGTACGAACCGCTCGACGTAGGTCGCGTATTCCGGGCGGGTGTAGAGACGCCAGCCACCCGCGGCCCGGCGGAGCTCGAAGCCGTGCCCGGCGGCGGTGTAGCCCGCCGCGATCTCGTCCAGCATCGGGCCGATCCGCTCCGGGGACTGCTCCAGCACCTGCGCCAGGGTCAGCTCGCTGACCGGCTGGTCCACCACCAGCAGGATGGCTTCCAGCGCGCCGCGCAGCTCGGCGTCGTCAAGCACCGGCGCGGGCTCCGGCGCGGGTGCCGGCCGCCGCCGTCCCCGCTTCTCGGGTACGCCGCTCCCGCCGCTCTCTCCCTCCGGGTCACCGGACGGGACATCGGACGGGACATCGGACGGGACATCGGACGGGACATCGGACGGGGCGTCGGGGCCGGCGAGCCCGCCCGCGCCGGAGTCGACCCCGCCCGGGGCGCCGGAGCCGACCGCGTCGTCGGTGCCCGCGGCCGCCGCGGGCGGTTCCCCCGCTCCGGGGGCCGCCTCCGGCTCCCCCGCGCTCTCCCCCACCGGATCTTGGACAGTTTCCGTTCGAGGCGAACGGTAACTGTCCAAGATCGCCGGCTCGGCACCGGCGGGCGGCGCGGCGGCCGTCCGGGGCGCCGGGGTCGGTCCGGGCTCCGATCCGGCGGCTGCCGCCGTGGGCGGCTCGGGCTCGGCGGGTGCCTCCGTGTCGGCCGGGGTGGGCCGTTCCCACGGGGGGATCCAGGCGGCGGCCTGGTCGGCCAGCGAGTCGCGGCGTTCCTCGTCGCTCATCGGGTCACTCCTGTGTCGGCGCGGCGTCGTCCGCGGCCACGGCCTGCGTCGGCGCGGCGTCGTCCGCGGCCACGGCCGGTGTCGGCTCGGCCTCGTCCGCCGCCGTGGGCTCGTCCGTCGCCGGGGTGGGCGGGGTCGCCGGCTCCGGGGAGCCGGCGTACTCGTCGATGGTCAGCTCGGCGCCGCCGTCGGCGGAGCCGGTCCAGCGCACGGTCAACTCCTCCAGCGCCTGCTCCTGGACGAAGGCCACCAGCCCCTGCCGGTAGAGCTCCAGCAGCGCCAGGAAGCGCGCCACCACCTCGAGGGTGATCTCGCAGTCGGCGCAGAGCAGCGAGAAGCTGGCGGTCCCGGCGCGGCGCAGCCGCTCGGAAATGATCTCGGCGTGCTCCCGGACGCTGACCCGGACCATGTGCACGTGCGCGATGGACACCTCGGGCACCGGCTTCGGAGTCATCGCCCGGAGCGCCAGCTTGAGCAGCCGCTCCGGGCCGATGCCGAGCACCAGGTCGGGCAGCGCCTCGGCGTACCGGGGTTCCAGGGTGACCGCCCTCGGGTAGCGGCGCCCGCCGACCGACTCCAGCTCGGCGATGTGCGCCGCCGCCTCCTTGTACGCCTTGTACTGCAACAGCCGGGCGAAGAGCAGGTCCCGGGCCTCCAGCAGGGCCAGGTCCTCCTCGTCCTCCACCTCGGCGGCGGGCAGCAGGCGGGCCGCCTTCAGGTCCAGCAGCGTGGCGGCGACCAGCAGGAACTCGCTGGTCTCGTCGAGGTCCCACTGGTCGCCCAGGGCCCGCAGGTACGCGATGAACTCGTCGGTGACCTTGTGCAGGGCCACCTCGGTCACGTCCAGCTTGTGCTTGCTGATGAGCTGGAGCAGCAGGTCGAACGGGCCGGTGAAGTTGTCCAGCCGGACGGTGAAGCCGCTGGTCTCCTCGACGGTGGCCGGGGCGGCCGGCACCACGCCGTCGATCTCGGCAGCCAGCTGGGCGGCGGCCACCGGATGGGCGGCGCCGTGCGGCGGGTCGAGGGGCGGTGCGGTCACCGGCAAACCGTAGTCCACGGCCCGGGCACCCGGCGTTCGCCCTACCGCTCCGACTGGGCGGCGATCACCTCGCGGGCGAGCTGGCGGTAGTTGCGCGCGCCCGAGGAGGCGGGGTCGAGGGTGGTGATCGGGGCACCGGCCACCGTCGACTCGGGGAACTTCACGGTCTTGGTGATGACCGTCTGGTAGACCTTGTCGCCGAACGCCTCCACCACCCGCTGGAGCACCTGCCGGCAGTGGGTGGTGCGGCTGTCGTACATGGTGGCGAGGATGCCCTCGAGTTCCAGGTCGAAGTTGAGCCGCTCGCGCACCTTGTCGATGGTGTCCAGCAGCAGCGCGACACCGCGCAGGCTGAAGAACTCGCACTCCAGCGGGATGAGCACGCCGTGCGCCACGGTGAGCGCGTTGATCGCCAGCAGGCCCAGCGAGGGCTGGCAGTCGATCAGGATGAAGTCGTACTCCTTGCGGACCGTGCGGAGCACCCGGGCCAGGGCCATCTCCCGGGCGACCTCGTTGACCAGCTGGATCTCGGCGGCGGAGAGGTCGATGTTGGCCGGCAGCAGGTGCAGCCCGGCCACGTCGGTCTTGATCAGCACGTCCTCGGCGGTGACGTCGTCCTGCATGAGCAGGTTGTAGACCGACAGGTCGAGGTTGTGCGGGTTGACGCCGAGGCCGACGGAGAGGGCGCCCTGCGGGTCGAAGTCGACCAGCAGCACCTTGCGGCCGTATTCGGCGAGAGCGGCGCCCAGGTTGATGGTGGTCGTGGTCTTGCCGACGCCACCCTTCTGGTTGGCCATCGCGATGATCCGGGCCGGGCCGTGCCGGTCGGTCGGCATCGGCTCCGGGATCGGCTTGCGCATGGTGTAGGCGGCCGGGTCGGCGGGGCCGAGGTCGGCGCCGAGCGTCGCCTGCTGCTCGCGGAGCTCCGACGTCCAGGTCTCGGCGCGGTCACCGTTTCCTGCCATGTCCTCGTTGCCCCCTCCCGACGACCACCCGGCGTCGGAGCCGTCCGACGTCCCTCGCGGCGCCGCTGCGCACCCCCGGTCCGTCACCCCTGGAGGCCCGCGCCGAAGCCGACTGTACGCCACGTGCCAGCAGCGCGTTCGGTAGCGGGTCGGCGTGTCGGGCGGGCAGGTCAGCCGCGGGCTCGTGGGTGGGCGGTGGCGTAGACCTCGCGCAGCCGTTCCACGGTGACCAATGTGTACACCTGGGTGGTGGTCACCGAGGCGTGGCCGAGCAGTTCCTGCACGACCCGCACGTCGGCGCCGCCGTCGAGCAGGTGGGTGGCGTACGAGTGGCGCAGGGTGTGCGGGGAGACCGCGTCGGGCCCGTCGACCGGCAGGCCGGCCCGGTCGGCCGCGGCGCGCAGGACGGTCCAGGCGCCCTGCCGGGTGAGCGGTCCGCCGCGGGCGTTGACGAAGACCGCCGGGGTGCCCCGGCCGGCGGCCAGCAGCGCCGGGCGGCCCCGGACCAGCCAGGCGCGCAGCGCCTCGGCCGCGTACCCGCCGACCGGCACGAGCCGGGTCCGACCGCCCTTGCCGTGCAGCAGCACGGTGCCGGCGTCGAGGTCGAGGTCGTCGACGGCGGCGCCGATCGCTTCGGAGATGCGCGCCCCGGTGCCGTACAGGAACTCCAGCAGCGCCCGGTCGCGCAGCGCGCGGGGCGCGGCCTCGCCCGTGGCGGTGACCGGGCCGGCGGTCTCCAGCAGCCGGACCACGGCGTCGACCGGCAGCGCCCGGGGCAGCCGGCGCGGCGGGGCGGGCGGGCGGACGTCGCGGCCCGGGTCGGCGCCGGTCATCCCCTCGCGTAGCGCGAAGCGGTGCAGGCCGCGCACGGCGCTGGCCGCGCGGGCGGCGGAGGAGACGGCGAGCGGCGGGTGCTCGGCGTCGCCGCCGCGCAGCCGGGCCAGGTGCGCCTCGATGTCGGCGGCCCCGACGGCCGCCAGGTCGGTCACCCCGGCGGCGGCCAGGGTGGACAGGTAGCGGTCAAGGTCCCGGCGGTACGAGGCGAGGGTGTTCGCGGACAGTCCCCGCTCGACGGTGAGATGGTCCAGGTAGCCCCGGATGGCACGGCGCAGGGCCGGCGCGGGCTCGACGCCCGCACCGGTCCCTTCCGTGGTTGCCGTCAGGCCAGCACCTCGGCCAGCGGCAGCGCGTCCATGCCGTGCGCCTCGGCGACCGGGCCGTAGACGACCTGGCCGGCGTGGGTGTTGAGGCCGAGGGCGAGCGCCGGGTCGTTGCGCAGCGCCCCGCGCCAGCCCTGGTTGGCCAGTTCGAGGGCGTACGGCAGGGTGACGTTGGTCAGCGCGTAGGTGCTGGTGTTCGGCACCGCTCCCGGCATGTTCGCCACGCAGTAGAAGATCGAGTCGTGCACCTTGTAGACCGGGTCGGCGTGCGTGGTGGGACGCGAGTCCTCGAAGCAGCCGCCCTGGTCGATGGCGATGTCGACGAGCACGCTGCCCGGCTTCATCCGGGAGACCAGCTCGTTGGAGATGAGCTTCGGGGCCTTGGCGCCGGGCACCAGCACGGCGCCGATGACCAGGTCGGCGTCGACCACGGCCCGCTCGATCTCGTACGCGTTGGAGGCGACGGTCTGCAGGTGGCCCCGGTAGATGGCGTCGGCCTGGCGCAGCCGGGCGACGTTCTTGTCCAGCAGCAGCACCTCGGACTGCAGGCCCAGCGCGATGGCGGCGGCGTTCAGGCCGGAGACGCCGGCGCCGATGACCACGGTCTTGGCCGCGTACACGCCGGAGACACCGCCGGGCAGTACGCCCCGGCCACCGCCGGTGCGCATCATGTAGAAGGCGCCCACCTGCGGGGCGAGCCGGCCGGCCACCTCGGACATCGGGGCGAGCAGCGGCAGCGAGCGGTCGGGCAGCTCGACGGTCTCGTAGGCGATGCCGGTGACCTTCCGGTCCAGCAGCGCGTCGGTGCAGTCCTTCGAGGCGGCCAGGTGCAGGTAGGTGAAGAGCACCTGCCCCTCGCGCATCCGGTGGTACTCCTCGGCGATCGGCTCCTTGACCTTGAGCACCAGCTCGGCGGTGTCCCAGACCTCGTCGGCGGTGGCCAGGATCTTGGCGCCGGCGGCGGCGAACTCGTCGTCGCTGATGCTGGAGCCGACGCCCGCGCCGGACTCGACGAAGACCTCGTGGCCGTGGCGGGTGAACTCGTTGACGCCCGCGGGCGTGATCGCCACGCGGTACTCGTGGTTCTTGACCTCGCGTGGGATTCCGACCTTCACGATGCAGACACCTTCCTCGGGGACGCTCACCCCCGACTGCGCGGCGCCGCGACGGCCCCTTTGCCGACGCGGTCCACCGGTCCCGCCCGGCGGCAGTCTAGGCGCGTGGGAACCCCACGGAGGCCAACACAGTGACATCCGGTGCCCGGTCGTGCTGACGGTGTGTCAGGCGTCGACCGGGGCTGGGCGGTGGAGACCGCCTCAGCCGTCAGGACAATGTTCGGTAAATATCCTTCCACCGTCGGGGCGGCGGTGCGGACAGGATGCCTGTCGATCACTAGGGTGTCCGCTCATGACCACTCCTCCTTACCAGCAGTACCCGCAGGGCGTCTCGGACAAGAGCAAGGTCGTCGCGGGAGTCCTCGGCATCGTGCTCGGCTTCTTCGGCGCCGGCCGGTTCTACATGGGCGACACCAAGACCGGTGTGCTCCAGCTCGTGGTGAGCGTCGTGACCTGCGGCTTCGGCGCCCTCTGGGGCACCATCGACGGCATCCTGATCCTTGTCAACGGTGGCGTCGACGGGCAGGGACGCCCGCTGCGCGACTGAGCGCCGGCACAACGGAAGGGGCCGCGCGGTGTACGCACCGCGCGGCCCCTTCGTCGTCCGACCCGGCTCAGCGGGGCAGCGGCGCCTCCGGGCGGCGCAGCTCGGCGAAGCCGGTCTCCCGGGCGCGGGCGGCGGCGAGCAGCCCGGCCACGCAGGAGGCGTTGGTGATCTCGCCGGCCAGGACCATCCGGACCGCCTCGTCGAGGTCGACCCGGACGACCTGGAGGTCGGCCTCCTCGTCGCGCCGGTCGTGCCGCTGCTCGGCGGGCACGTCGGCGAGGTCGCGGGCCAGGAAGACCCGGACCACCTCGTTGCTGAACCCGGGCGAGCTGTGCAGGTCGACCAGGACGTCGATGCTGCTGGCGGTGAGGTCGGCCTCCTCGGCCAGCTCCCGGGCCGCCGCGGTGGCCAGGTCCTCGCCCCGGACGTCCATCAGCCCGGCGGGCAGCTCCCACAGGTGCCGGCCCACCGGGTGCCGGTACTGCCGGATCAGCACCACCTGGCCGGCGTCGTCGAGGGCCACCACGGCCACCGCGCCGACGTGCGTCACGTAGTCGCGGGCGGCGGCGCCCCCGCCGGGCATGGTGACGTCGTCACTGACCACCGAGAAGATCCGGCCGGACCAGATCTCCCGGTGCCCGGTCACCTCGTACCGGTGCTCCACCCCACTCACGACGCGGACGCCGCCTTCGCCGCCGCGGCGCCGCCGTTGCGGCCCGCCTTCTTCGCCGCCGCGGCCTCCGCCGGGGCGTCCAGGTCGACCGGGAGCTGGTCGGCCTCGGAGTACGCCACGGCGGCCTTCACGAACGCCGCGAAGAGCGGGTGCGGCCGGGTCGGCCGGCTCTTCAGCTCGGGGTGCGCCTGGGTGGCCACGAAGAACGGGTGCAGGTCCCGGTCCAGCTCGACGAACTCGACCAGCCGGCCGTCCGGGGAGGTGCCGGAGATGGTCAGGCCGGCCTTGGTGAGCTGGTCGCGGTAGGCGTTGTTCACCTCGTACCGGTGCCGGTGCCGCTCGCTGACCTCGGTGCTGCCGTACGCCTCGGCGACCAGCGAGCCCTCGGCCAGCTTCGCCGGATACGCGCCGAGCCGCATGGTGCCGCCCAGGTCGCCCTTGCCGGCGACGATGTCCTCCTGGTCGGCCATCGTGGCGATGACCGGGTGGGTGGCCTCCTCGTCGAACTCCAGCGAGTTCGCCCCGTCGAGGTGGGCCAGGTGGCGGGCCACCTCGATGGTCATGCACTGCAGGCCCAGGCAGAGGCCGAGCAGCGGGATGCCGTTCTCCCGGGCGTACCGGGCGGTGCCGATCTTGCCCTCGATGCCGCGGACGCCGAAGCCACCGGGGATCACGATGCCGTCGACGCCGACCAGGGCCGCCGCCGCGCCGGCCGGGGTCACGCAGTCGTCGCTGGGCACCCAGCGCAGCTGCACCCGGGCCCGGTGGCCGAAGCCGGCGGCCCGGATCGCCTCGCTCACCGACAGGTAGGCGTCGGGCAGGTCGACGTACTTGCCGACCAGCGCCACGGTCACCGTGTGGCGCGGCTGGTGCACCCGGTCGAGCAGGTCGCCCCAGCGGGTCCAGTCCACGTCCCGGAAGGAGAGGCCGAGCCGGCGCACCACGTACGCGTCGAGACCCTCCCGGTGCAGCACCTTGGGGATGTCGTAGATGCTCGGCGCGTCCGGGGCCGCGGTGACCGCCTCCCGGTCGACGTCGCAGTAGAGCGAGAGCTTCTCCTTGACCTTGTCCGGGATCTCCCGGTCGCAGCGCAGCACCAGGGCGTCCGGCTGGATGCCGATGCTGCGCAGCTGCGCCACCGAGTGCTGGGTCGGCTTGGTCTTCAGCTCGCCGGACGGGGCCAGGTAGGGCACCAGCGACACGTGCAGGTAGAAGCAGTTGTCCCGGCCCAGGTCGTGCCGGACCTGGCGGATCGCCTCCAGGAACGGCAGTGACTCGATGTCGCCGACCGTGCCGCCGACCTCGGTGATCACCACGTCGGGGACCTGGCCGTCGGCGTCCGGGTCGGCCATGCCGAGGATCCGCGCCTTGATCTCGTTGGTGATGTGCGGGATGACCTGGACGGTGTCGCCCAGGTATTCGCCGCGCCGCTCCTTGGCGATCACCGCCGAGTAGATCTGCCCGGTGGTGACGTTCGCCTTGCCGGACAGGTCCCGGTCGAGGAACCGCTCGTAGTGGCCGACGTCGAGGTCGGTCTCGGCGCCGTCCTCGGTGACGAAGACCTCACCGTGCTGGAACGGGTTCATCGTCCCGGGGTCGACGTTGAGGTACGGGTCGAGCTTCTGCATCACCACGCGCAGCCCGCGCGCGGTCAGCAGGTTGCCGAGGCTGGAGGCGGTGAGGCCCTTACCCAGCGAGGAGGCGACTCCCCCGGTGACGAAAATGTGCCTGGTCGTCCGTGCTGAAGGGGCCAAGGCCTGCTCCCGTGTCGTCCGTAGCGGTCGTGCGAACCGCCGTGCCGATCAGCCAAGTGATCACGCGATCCACGGGATTCCACGGTAACACCTCCCCGGCCCCGGAGCGGTGTCGCACCCGCCGTCGGCGCACGTGAAGCCGGGTTCGCCTCAGCCGGCGGGCACCTCGGTCGATGCCGGGCCGGGCTGGGCCGGCACCCGGGGCGCCCGGTCGGCGGGGGTGTCCGGCGTCCGCGTACCCCGTGCGGGACCCCCCGGAGCGCCCTCGGGGCCGGCGGCCGGGTCGGGGTCGGGCCGGGCGGCGCTGCCGGCGCCCGGAACTCCGGCCGCGCCGCTGGGACCGTCCCCGGTGGGGCCGCCGGGCGGGGCCGACCGGCCCTCGTCGCCCGGACGGCCGCTGCCGGGCTGGGTGCGGTCGGTGGAGTGGTCGAGCACCCGCAGGGCCGCCAGGGCCGCCATCGGCACCACCAGGGCCCCCGCCGCCCCGGCCACGTCCAGCGCCGAGCCGCCCAGCACGCCGCCCAGACCAGCGGCCACCCCGGTGCCGGCCATCGCCGCCCGGATCGCCGGGTAGATGCCGAACAGCCGCATCAGGCCGCCCCAGGGCTGGAGCAGGGCGAACCAGACCAGCGCCGCGCCGGCCAGGGC
Source organism: Micromonospora sp. NPDC005299 (assembly GCF_042872345.1). NCBI lineage: Bacteria > Bacillati > Actinomycetota > Actinomycetes > Micromonosporales > Micromonosporaceae > Micromonospora > Micromonospora sp. NPDC005299. Next base: position 22,215 of record NZ_JBIAKG010000023.1, on the reverse strand, counting down.
AAGGACGGTGAGCGGGCTGTTCACCAGGGTCTGGAAGTTGGCGGTGCTGGACCGGTGCACGGTCAGCCCGCCGGTGCCGTCGCCGAGCGCGGCGAGGAACCGCCCCAGGCTGCCCCGCTCGGCCTCGGGCCGGCCCACGTCGACCACGGCGAAGCCGATGGTGACCGCCAGCGCGGCCATGGTGGCCCAGGCCAGCCGGCTCACCGTCAGCCAGCCGCCGGTGCAGATGGCGGCGGCGACGCTCACCCCGGCGGTGAGCGCGATCGCGCCGATCGAGTCGGCCCCCAGGTAGGGGCTGCCCACGATGACGACGGCCGCGCCGCCGACCGCGACCATCACCATCGGCCGCCAGGTCCGGCGGACCCGCTGGGCCAGCCAGCCGCCGCAGAGCAGCGAGCCGGCGATGAACACGCCCAGCCCGACGGTGCCCAGGCCGGCGTACCGGCCGCCCTCCAGGGCGGAGTAGCCGATCACGCCGTTGAGCTGCAACCGGGAGCCGGTGAGCACGTCCACCCCGACCACCAGGGTGGCCAGGGCGGCCACCGCGCCGAGCGGCCCGAGGGTGCGCTCGTGGCCGGGGGTGAAGCGGACCGCCGCCGTGCCGCCGACGGTCAGCAGGGCGGTCACCGCGGCGAACCACCAGCCGGCGTGCTGCCCCCGCCACCAGGGCACGGCGTCGGCGAGCAGGGCGGCCGGCACGGCGAGCGCGGCGGCGATCAGCAGCAGTTCCACCACCGCCACCACCCGCCGGGACACCGGCGCGGGCCCGTGCGGGCCGGCGTGCCGGCGGGCCCGGCGCAGCAGCGGCAGCACCGCCACGGCGAGGGCCACCTGGGCGGCGGCGAGCAGCGTGAAGAACCAGCCGGCGACCCGACGCTGGGCGGCGGCCTCGCGGTCCGCGTCGGCCGGCGCGTCGATCGCGGCGCGCAGGTCGTCGGGGCGGTCGTCGACGGACACGGCGGGGCGGCCGAGGAAGAGCCGCTCGGGCATCGGGCGGCCCAGGGCGGCCAGCGCCGTGGGGGCCAGGTCGACCAGTTGCAGGTAGCCCTCGCGGGCAGTGCTCGGCGAGGTCAGCCAGCCCCGGCCCCAGCCCGGGCCGTCGGCCACCGCGACGTGCAGCCGGGACGGGGTGTCGGTGTCCGAGACCCCGGCCACCAGGACCAGCGAGCGGGGCGGCCGGGCGGCGAGCACCCGGGCGAGCTGGGCGTCCACCTGGCGGGCCTGGGCGGCCCGGCTGGTCGGGTCCTCGCCGTCGACGGTGCCCAGGTCGACGATGCTCAGCACGCAGGAGCCGAGCAGCTTCGCCGGGTCGGCGGGGAGCACCGGCGCGTACCGGTCGACCCGGCCGAACGGGCGGGCGGCAGCCACCGCCGCGCCCGGACCGACCGCCACCGAGCAGCGCACCGACTCGGACAGCGCGCCCGGGGTGGTCCCCCAGGAGAGCCGGTCCTGGTTGTACGCGACCACGCTCTCCTGGTCGGGCAGGTTCGCGCCGATCCCGTCGGGCTGCTCGACGGTCACCCCGGCGGCCGGGCAGCCCCCGCCGGGCCGGCTGCCGTTCCAGGCGGCGAAGTTGCCGGCGCCCAGGGTGAGCCAGCCGTCGACCGGGCAGGTGGGCCGGTGCGCGGAGCGTACGGAGAGGGAGCCGATCGAGCCCTGCTCGGCCATCCGCCACAGCGTGGGGGTGGTCTGCGGGTCGACATCCTCCCAGCGCAGCCCGGCCGCCCCGGCCAGCACCACGAAGTCGGCGCTGCGCTCCGGCGCGCCGTCGTCCGGGCGGGCGGCCAGCGCGGTGATGCCGAGCGCCACCACGACCAGCGTCAGCAGCACCGGGGTCAGTCTGCGCACCATCAGCGGTTCCCCGTCGAATGCTCGGGCGTCAGCTCGGCGTAGAGGTCGACCAGGGCGCCCGTGGTGTCCGCCTCGGTCGGCCAGGCAGCGGCCCGGGCGGCGCCCCGGCGGGCCAGGTCGGCCCGGCGGGCCTCGTCGTCCAGCAGGTCGCGCACCGCCGCGTCGACGGCGTCCACATCGCCGGCGGGGACCAGCACGGCCGCGTCGCCGACCAGCTCCGGCAGGCCGCCGACGGCGGTCGCCACCAGCGGTACGCCGGCTCCCAGCGCCTCCTGGGCGAAGAGCTGGCGGGCCTCCCAGTCGCTGGTCACCACGGCGAGGTCGGCGGCGGCGAGCAGGTCGGCCACGTCGGTGCGGTGCCCGAGCAGGGTCACCGGCGCCCGGGCGGCCGAGATCCGGGCGGCGAGCGCGAGGTACGCGGGCCCGCTGCCGGCGATCACCACCAGCGGCGCGGGCTTCCGGGTACGCCATCGGGCGGCCGCGTCGACCAGGATGTCGTACCGCTTCTGCGGGTGCAGCCGGCCCACCGAGACGATCAGCGGCCGGTCGGCGGCGATCCCGAACTCGGCGCGGACGGCGGCCCGGCGGCGGCGCGGCGCGGGCAGCGCCGGCGCGGCGACCGGGGCGAGGCGGGCGTCGGCGGCGCCGAGCGCGGCGGCCCGTTCGACCAGATCGGCGGAGGCACCCAGGGCGACCCGGACGTTCCGGGCGACGATCCGCTCGGCGAGCCGGGACAGCCCGCCGCGCAGCCCGCCGGCGAGCACGGCGTTGTGCCAGGTGACTACGAGCGGGACGGCCGGGCGGGCGAGCACGGCGACCAGGCCGGCGCGCAGCCCGTGTGCGTGCACGACGTCGACCGGCGGGTCGGCCAGCGCCCGGCGCAGCGCGGCGACGGCCCGCGCATCGGCCGGGGTCGGGCTGGCCGGGATCTCCACCGGCGTGAACCGGGCGCCCACCCCGGTGAAGTCGAACTGGTCCTGGGTGGCGGCCGGGCCGCAGACCAGCACGGACGCGCCGGCTTCGGTCAGGCCCCGGGCGATCGAGCGGACGTGCTGCCCCACCCCACCGGTGCTGGAGGCGAGCACCAGGGCCACCGAGCCGGGCCACCGCGGCGCCGACGAGGCGTCCGTCATGAGGAAACGGTCTCCTTTCCGTCGCCGCGCTCGCCGGGACGCTGGTCCTCCGGCGGGCCGTCGCCCCCGCCGGGCGGGCGTCGCCGGCCGAGCCGGTGGGCCACGGCCGCGAGCAGCGGCCGGAGGTCGCGGGCGTCGGTCACCCAGGCGACGGCGAGGAACAGCGCGCCGACCACGGCCCCGGACAGCATGCCCTGAACGAGGGCCTCCCCTGTCGTCGGGGTCCCGTCGGCGAGCCCGGCGAGTCCCCGGGCGGTGGCCGCGCCGCCGAGCCCCGCGACCGCCGCGGCGAGCAGGCCGGCCGCCCCGGCCCGCCCGACGCCGGCCAGGGCGGCCCGGCCGGCGGTGCGGAGCACGGCGACGATCAGCAGCCCGCCGAGGAACAGCATGCCGGCGGAGGTGGCCAGGCTCACGGCGAGCACCCGGTCGGCGAGGGGCAGCAGGTGCCCGAGCAGCACGGCCAGCGCCGGCACGCTGAGCCAGCCGAACGCGGTGGCGACGGTGGCCGTCCGGGTCTCCCCCCGCGCGTAGAGGGCCCGGGTGAGGACCGCGAAGAGGCCGTAGCCGAGCAGGCCGGGGGCGAAGCCGGCGATGCCCGCCGCGGCCGTGCCGGCGTCCGTGGGGTCGAAGAAGAAGTGCCCGACCGGGATCGCCGTGCCGACCAGCGCGGCGGCCCCGAGCAGGCTGAACAGCACCACCCCGCGGGCCGCCGGGGCGAGGGTGTCCCGGTAGGCCCGCTCGTCGCCGGCCGCCCGGGCCGCCACCAGCGTCGGGTACGCGGCCACCGCGAGCGGCACGGCCAGCACCGACCAGGGCAGGAAGTAGATCGTCTGGGCGAGGTTGTAGACGCCGACGTCGGCGGTCCGGCCGTAGGTGACCTGGTTGAGCGCGACGACCAGGGCGATCTGCTGTGCGGCGACGGTGACCACCCCGGCGACGGCCAGCCCACCGACCCGGGCCCGGGCGTCGGCGGGGAACCGGAAGCCGGGCCGCGGCCGCAGCCCGAGGCGGCGCAGCGGGACCAGCAGGGACAGCGAGAGCACCACCACGCCGAGCGTGGTGCCGCCGGAGAGCAGCAGCTCCCCGCCGGGGCCGACCTCGCCGACGCCGGCCCGCCACCCCTCCACGGCGGTGAAGCCGAGGTAGACCACGATGACGGTGACGCTGGACAGCAGCGGGGCGATCACCGGCCAGGCGAACCGCCGGTGCGCCTGGAGCACCCCGGTGAGCACGATGCCGACGCCGTAGAGCGGCAGCTGGGGGGCGAAGACCCGCAGCATCCGCGCCCCGACCTCCTGCTGGGCGGCGTCCAGGCCGTGGCCGAGCAGCCCCAGCAGCGGGTCGGCGAGCAGGGCCACCAGCACCGCGAGCGGCACCAGCAGGCTGAGCGTCCAGGTGAGCAGGGCGCCGGTGGTGGCGGCCACCGCCCGCCGGTCCCCCGCCTCGACCGCGCCGGCCAGCAGCGGTACGACCAGGCTGGCCAGCGCCCCACCGGCGACGATCTCGAAGATGAAGTTCGGGACGTAGTTCGCCACCAGGTAGGCGCCACCGAGGTCGGTGGGGGCGAGCGTCCAGGTGAAGACGGCGGTGCGGCCGAAGCCGGCCAGCCGGCTGACCACGGTGAGGACGGCGATGAGGGCGGCCGCTCCGGCCACGCGGCCGGCGCCGGCGAGGGGTGCCGGTTTCGTCACGTCAGTCGGCGAGCCGGCCCAGCTCGTCGAGGTGCCGCAGCCCCGGGGTCCGCTGGATCACCTGGGTGAAGCTCACCTTCTCGCTGGCGGCGGTGAGGGCGGCGAGCACGGCCAGCACGCCGGCCCGGCCCAGCGGCCCGGTCCGCGCGGCCAGGCTCACCCCGAGCAGCGCGCCGAACGCGTTGGCGCCGCTGTCGCCCAGCATGACCCGCTCGTCGAGGTCGTCCCGGACCAGCCCGGCGGCCGCCCCGACCGCGCCCGCAGCGATGCCCCCGAACGGGCCGCCGGCCATGGGCGCGCCGAGCAGCATGCCGGCCTTGAGCGCCCGGCCGGGGCGCAGGTCGAGCAGGTTGACCAGGTTGGCGGTGCCGGCCACCACGCCGGCGCCGAGCAGCACGTCGAGCCCGCGGCGGAGCCCGCCGGCCGCCTGCCGGCGGGGGTGCGCGGCGACCCGCGGGTCGGCGGCGAGCAGCGCCGCGGCGCCGAGCCCGGCCGCGCCCACGCCGGCGATCTTGACCAGCCCGGCGGTGACCCGCCCCTCGCGCAGCGCGGCCAGGTGCCCCGCGAAGCCCTTGGCGGCCTTCTGGTCGGGACGCGCGCCGACGATGTCGTCGTAGAGCCCGACCGAGCCCGCGCCCACCCCGGCGAGCAGGGCAGCAGCGCCGGCCGGGGCGCTACCGGCGCCGAGGGCGCCCGCGGTGGCCGCGCCGACCGCGAGGGCGGGGCCGGCGGCCAGGGTGACGGTGCGGCCCCGGAAGTTGGTGCGCTCCAGCGCCGGCGCGCCCGGCGAGGTGCGCACCTCCCGCAGCACGTAGCGGGCGGCCAGCGCCCCGGCGCCGACGGCCAGCAGCCGACCCAGTCTCACGCGACCCCTCCGATCCGGATGTTCAGCGCGACGCGGTACGGACCGGTCACTGGGGCAGTCTAGGCAGCAGCGCGGCGGCGTTGTCACCGACGCCGTACTGGCCGGCCTTCTTCTCGGTCAACTGCTGCACCAGGGCGAGGCTGGTGACCAGCTGCCCCTGCACGGTGTTGGCGTTGTCGACGGTCGAGATGGTCTGGGACAGCACCGGGTCGCCCCGGACCACGGAGACCACGTTCCCGCCGGCCGAGCCCATGCCGCCGACCACGATGGCGCCGGTCCGGTCGAACTGCTCGGCGATCTTCACGACCGACTCGTCCTTCTCCGCCGAGTACTTGTCGACGTAGGGCTGGCCGCTGACCAGCACGACCGCCTCGGCGGCGCCGCCGATCTTGTCCTGCGGGGTGAGGTAGCCGGAGTTGGTGTACTGCTGCACCACCGCCCGGCGGTCCGCGTCGGTGACCGCCGGGCTGCCCTGCGGCCGGTCCAGCAGCACGCTGGCGAGCAGCGCGCTGGAGGTCTCCACGCCGTGCCCGTTGCCGGGCAGGCCGGACGTGGGCACGCTGTTGGGGCGGGCCGCGGTGACCGCCAGCTCCAGCAGGTTGTTGTTGCTGTCCGGGTTGATGAACTTGTCCTGGACGTCGATCCGGGCGGTGACGTTGGCCCCGGCGAGCTGGAGCATCTTCACCACGCCCTCGGTGTGGTCCCGGCCGCTGGGCAGGCTGAGCACCAGCACCCGCCGGCCGTTCAGCTTGCCGGGGAGGATGACCTGCGCCATCTCGGCGGCGAAGTCCTCCTCCATGTCCAGTTCCTTCTGGAGGCTGTTGACCGACTGGCGCATCAGCGAGTTGTCCTTGCTGAGCCCGTTGACCCGCTCCTTGAGCGAGTCGGCCACCGGACCGTTCAGAGCGGCCGTGCCGACCACCAGGCCGATGGCCAGGGCCAGGAAAACCGCGGTCAGGGACACCACGTGGTAGCGGAAGTTGATCACGCTTGCAGCCTCTTGATCGTCGGGGGAGCTAGAAGATCTGGCCGAGCTGGAACACGAAATTGTCCCACCACTCCGACACCACGCCCAAATACGCCTTCCCGACTGTGGAGACCGCCACCGCGGAGGCCATCGCGGCCACCGCCGAGAGGATGAGCAGCAGCAGCGAGGAACCGGAGATGCTCTGCCGGTAGAGCCGGCTGACGCCCTTGGCGTCGACCAGCTTGCCGCCCACCTTCAGGCGGGTCAGGAAGGTCGAGGCCATGCCGCCCCGGCCCTTGTCGAGGAACTCCACCAGGGTGGCGTGGGTGCCGACGGCCACCAGCAGCGAGGCGCCCTTCTCGTCGGCCAGCAGCATGGCCAGGTCCTCGCTGGTGGCCGCGGCCGGAAACGTGATCGCCGGCACGCCGAGGCCCTCGACCCGGGCCAGACCCGGCGCCCGGCCGTCGGGGTAGGCGTGCACGATCACCTCGGCGCCGCAGCGCAGCACGTCGTCGGTGACCGAGTCCATGTCGCCGATGATCATGTCAGGGGTGTAGCCGGCCTCGACCAGCGCGTCGGCACCGCCGTCCACGCCGATCAACACCGGCTTGAACTCCCGGATGTAGGGGCGCAGCACGTCCAGGTCGGCCTTGTAGTCGTAGCCGCGGACCACGATCAGGCAGTGCCGGCCCTGGACCTGGGTCTGGATCTCCGGCACGCCGACGCCGTCGAGCAGCAGGTCGCGTTCCTGCTTGAGGTAGTCCATGGTGTTGGCGGCGAACGCCTCCAACTGCACCGACAGCCCCTCCCGGGCGTCGGCCATCGACTTGGCCACGGTCTCGGCGTCCTGGAGGGCGCCGTGCGCGACCGGCTCCTCGCCGACGAAGACCGTGTTGCCCTCGATGCGCACCAGGTCGCCCTCGCGGATCTGCTCGAAGACGCTCTCGCCGAGGTCGTCCAGGAGCGGGATGCCGGCCGAGATCAGCACCTCGGGGCCGAGGTTCGGGTAGCGCCCGGAGACCGACGGCTTGGCGTTGAGCACGGCGGCGACACCGACGGCCACCAGCGAGTCGGCCGCCACCCGGTCCAGGTCGACGTGGTCGATGACCGCGATGTCGCCGGGCCGGAGCCGGCCGACCAGCCGTTTCGTCCGGCGGTCGAGGCGCGCGGTACCGAGGACTGAGCCCGGTTCCGCGTTCCGGGTCCGGCGCAACGTGGGTAGACGCATCGTGACCATCCTGGCATGTGAGGCAGGTTTTGCTGTCGCGACATGCCTGAGCAGGGCCGCCTACCCAGGGAAGCACACCGGAGCGCACGCCGGTGTGCTTGCGCTCACAATCTCGGGATCACGGGCGCCTTTCCTTGGCCGCCACGGCCAGGAGTTCCTCCGCATGCGCGATACCCAGGTCCGAGTCCGGCAAACCGGCCAGCATCCGGGCCAGCTCGCGGGCCCGCTCAGTGTCCTCCACCACCCGCACGCCGCTGGTGGTGACCGCTCCCCCGGTGTCCTTCGCCACCACCAGGTGCCGGTCGGCGAACGCCGCGACCTGCGGCAGGTGGGTGACCACGAGCACCTGGTGGCTGCGGGCCAGCCGGGCCAGCCGGCGGCCGATCTCCACCGCGGCCTGCCCGCCGACGCCGGCGTCGACCTCGTCGAAGACCAGGGTGGGCGGACCGCCCGAGCCGGCGAAGACCACCTCGATGGCGAGCATCACCCGGGACAGCTCGCCACCGGAGGCGCCCCGCTGCAACGGCAGCGCCGGCGCGCCCGGGTGGGCGTGCAGCCGCAACTCCACCTCGTCGGCGCCGTCGGGCCCGACGCCGGCCTCCACCCCGTTGACCGGCAGGCTCGGCTCGGCCCGCCCGGCCGGCCGGGGCAGCACGGCCACCTCGATCCGGGCGTGCGGCATGGCCAGCCCGGCCAGCTCGACGGTGACCTGCTCGGCGAAGCGCACCGCGGCCTCCTGCCGGGAGGTGGAGACCCGGCCGGCCAGGTCGGCCACCTCGCCGGCGAGCCGGGCCGCCTCCCGGTCCAGCTCGTCCAGCAGATCGTCGGAGGTGTCCAGGTCGGACAGCCGGGTGCGGGCCCGCTCGGCCCAGGCGATCACGCCGTCGACGTCGTCGGCGTACTTCCGGGTGAGGCCCCGCAGCGCGGCCCGGCGCTCGTAGACGGTCTGCAGGCGGGCCGGGTCCGCGTCGAGCGCGGCCAGGTAGGTCGACAGCTCGGCGGAGACGTCGGTGACCAGGGTGGCCGCCTCCTCCAGCCGGGCGGCCAGCTCGCCCAGGGCGGGGTCGGTGCCGGCCTGCGCCTCCAGGGTGCGCCGGGCGGTGCCGAGCAGCGCGGTGGCGTCGGGGGTGTCGTCGGCCGCCTCCACGCCGCCGGCCACGCACTGCTGGGCCAGCTGGGCCGCGGTGCGCAGCCCTTCGGCGTGCTCCAGGCGCTGGGCCTCCGCCTTCAACTCGTCGTCCTCGCCCGGCTGCGGGTCGACCCGGGTGATCTCGTCGAGCCCGAGGCGGAGCAGATCGGCCTCCTGGTTGCGCTCGCGGGCGTTGCGCCGCCGGTCGGCCAGGTCGTCCACGACCGCCCGCCACCGGGTGTGCGCCTCGCGCAGCGCGTCGAGCAGCTTCTCGTGCTCCGGGCCGGCGAACCGGTCGAGCGCGGCCCGCTGCTCGGCAGGGCGCAGCAGGCGGAGCTGGTCGGACTGGCCGTGCACGGCCACCACCTGCTCGCCGACCTCGCCCAGCATCGACACCGGCATGCCGCGGCCGCCCAGGTGCGCGCGGGACCGGCCCTCGACGGTGACCGTGCGGCTCAGCAGCAGCGAGCCGTCCTCGTCGGGCTCGCCGCCTGCGTCGGTGATCCGGGCGTGCACCGTCTCGGCCACCCGGCCGTCCAGGCGCAGCCGGCCCTCCACCACGGCGCGGCCCGGTTGGGCCCGGACCCGGCCGGCGTCGGCCCGGCCGCCGAAGAGCAGGCCGAGGCCGGTCACCACCATGGTCTTGCCCGCACCGGTCTCGCCGGTGATGACGTTCATCCCGCCGGTCAGCGGCAGCGTGGTGTCCTCGATGACGCCCAGTCCGGTGATGCGCAGCTCTTCCAGCACAGCACCCGACAGTAGACGCGTCCTCCGACACTTGACCAGCCGGCGCGGGGCCGGTGGCGGGGTCGTACAGTTCTGCCCCGTGCTGGACGTGATCGGCCTGACCCCGGACGAGGAGCGGCTCTACCGCTGCCTCGTGCAGCTCACGGCCGCGCGGGTCGGCGAGCTGGCCGAGCGGCTGGGCCGCCCGCGCGCGGACATCCTGGCCCAGCTCGAAGCCCTGCGCGGCAAGGGACTGGTGTTGCCGGCCGGGCCGGAGCCCGACGCGCCGCTGCGGCCGCTGGCACCGGACGTCCCGCTCGGCGAGGCGCTGCTGCGCCGCCAGGAGGCGCTGGAGTCGGCCCGCGCGGCGGTCACCCAGCTCGCCGAGGAGTACCGGGCCGGGATGCGCCGGCACGACGCCGGGCACCTGGTCGAGGTGGTCACCGGCGGCCGGGCGCTCCGCGAGCGCCTGCGCGACCTGCAGAACGGCGCCCGGGTCGAGGTGCTCTGGTTCTGCCGGGCGAATCCGCTGGCCATGGCGGGCCAGGAGAACGTCGAGGAGTTCGACGCGCTGGCCCGCGGGGTCCGCTACCGGGCCATCTACGAACGCGAGATGCTCCTCGAACCCGGCGCGCTGGCGGACGTCGAGCAGGGCGTACGCGGCGGTGAGCAGGCCCGCGTCCTCGACCGGCTGCCCGTCCGGCTGGCAATCGTGGACGGTCGGACGGCGGTCTGCCCGTTGGTGCCGGAGCGGGGCAGCGGCGAACCGACCGCCGCGGTGATCGGCCGCAGCCAACTGCTGGACGCGCTGCTCGCTCTCTTCGAGAGCCACTGGCTGATGGCGACGCCGTTGCGCCCGGCCGCCCCACCGGTCGCGCGGGACGCGGAGGGCTACCGGCCGGACCCCGACGAGGCCCGGCTGCTGTCGCTCTTCGTGGCCGGCGTGCCGGACAAGTCGATCGCCTCGCAGCTCGGCGTGAGCCGGCGTACGGTGCAGCGTCGGCTGGCCGACCTCATGGCGCTCGCCGGCGTGGACACCCGGCCGGGGCTGGCCTTCCAGGTCGCCCGGCGGGGCTGGATCTGAGCCGGGCGGGGCGGCACCGGGCCGCCCCGCCCGCCCCGCTCAGCGCAGCCCGTACGCGTCCAGCACGGTCTGCTCGACGGTGTTCCCGGCGCGGTCCCGGGCGCTCGTGCGCAGCGACACCGTGCCGTGCCCGGCCGGCACCGCGGCGCTGAATCGGGTGCCCGACCCGTGCACCGGCACCGTTCGCCAGCTCCGCCCGCCGTCGAACGACACCTCGACCCGGACCTGGCCGCCGGTCGGCGCCGGCAGCCCCGCCGGCTGACGCAGCGTCAGCTCCAGCCGGTGCGGCCGGCCGGCCACCTCGCCGCGCAGGTCGGCCGGCACCCGGTAGTCGACCTGGAGCAGCGGCAGGGGCCGGGCGGCGTCCCCGGCCGGGCGGGCCGAGGTGAACTCCCAGGCCGTCTCGGTACGGATGGACCGCCGCCACTCGTCCGAGGAGCGCTGGGTGGTGACGTCCAGCCGGTAGCGGGCCGGACCAGGGGTGGTCGGCACGGGCGCCCAGCCGCTGGAGAGGTCGGCGATCTGCTGCCCGTCCCGGCTCAGCCGGCGCTCGACGGTGTCCTGCTCCTCGCCGAACCCGGCCGGGCTGTAGTGGCCGTCCGCGTCGACGAACTCGACCACCCGCAGGTTCAGGGTGTCGCCGGTACGCGTGGGCACCGGCGCTCCGCTGCTCGCCGGCACGGCCGGCCGGACCACCGGGGCGTGCCAGGTCTCGGTGACCCGGTCGTCGGCGGCGTACCGCCGGGGCTGCTCGGTGAGTCCGCCGAGCAGCGGCCCCCAGGACCAGGTGAGTTGGTGCAGCACCCGCTGCTGCCACCAGGAGTCCCCGGCGCTGACGAACTCCTGCCGGGTGGTGCCGGTACGCACCATCCGCTGGTCGTCGTTCCAGGAGTACTCCTGCCACGGGCGCCAGCCGAACCGCTGCTCACTGGCCCAGTCGGACCCGCCGGTGTCGGCGTAGCGGGCGGTCACCTCGGCGGTGTTGTCCGCCGTCACCCGGTGCACGATCCGCTCCGGGACCCGCCCCTTCGACACCTGCCACACGTCGTAGAGGTAGGGGCTGTCCACGGTCAGCGTCACGTCCAGGGTCGCGCGGCCGCTCTTCGCCGCCGCGATCATCGGCTGTCCGTCGTCGTACGCGACCACGAGCGACGGGATCGGCAGGCGATCCCCGTCCGGGCGCCAGACCGTCCACGCGCTCCGGTCCGCCGGGCGGACGATGAGCACCATGGCGGCGCCAGCCGCCGTGGCGTCGGCGATCTGGTCCTCCTCGGCGCGGTCGTAGCTGCCGGCCACCAGCGCGGCGGCACCTCGGACCCCGGCCCGGGCCAGCTCGGGGGCGGTGCCGTCGCCCGCCCAGACCAGCGGGAGCTTCCGCCGGCCCGCCGGAGCCGGCGACTGGCCCAGCAGGTTGATGTCCAGCGGACCGGAGACGTTACTGACCTGGGCGTCCACCATGGGCGCGACCAGCTGCCAGCGGGAGGCGAACTCGAACTCGCCCCGGCTCACCGGCCGCGTCGGGGTGACGTTGACCTGCTGGGTCGTGCTGAAGTTCATGACGCCGTGGTCGATCTGCCGCCCGTTGCCGAAGACCCGGTGCTCATAGAAGCTGATCACCGCCCGCTGCTCGGTCGGCTTCGGCGTCTCGATCCGCACCGGGGTGCCCTTGCGGGGGTCGAGGACCACCGTCAGGTCCCGGTCGACCATGAGCTCGGGGTCAGTAACCAGGGTGATCTGCTCGTCCAGCGGGGCACCGTGCTCGATCAGGCCCTCCAGCAGGTACGGACCCTCCTCGACCTGCACCTGCCATCCGGTGGGGGGAAGCCAGAGCAGCTGGTCCGACTCGCGGTGCTCACCGAAGAGGGTGACCACCGGCGAGAGGCCGGGCTGCCCGGCCATGTCCAGGGCGCGCAGGGTGACGGTGTGGATCGGCCCGCTGAGGGTGAGCCCGACGGCGGTCCGCGCCGCGACGCCGTCCGCGCCGGTGGCCACCAGCCACCCGCCGTGCACTCCCCGGTCCAGCTTCGCCGGGTCGGCGTGCAGCGGGACGGCCACGCTGCCGCCGGCCGGCACGGTTACCTCAGTGGCGTCGAGCGACACCCCGTCGGTCTCCGTCGCACCGGTGTCCAGGTTGCGCACCTCCAAGGCCAGGTGCAGGGTCTGCGGGGAGGACATGTCGTTCGTGTACGTCACGGTCCGCTCCGCCACCGCACCGCCGGTGTTCACCCGGCCGAAGTCGGCGGTGGCCGAGCCGTACACCCGCTGGCTCAATGCGCGGGCCACGTCCACCCGGCCGCCGCCCTGCTCGAAGACGGTCAGCGCGGGGTTGGCCCGCGTCGTGCTGACCAACGCGTCCTTGAGCTTCCCGGCGGTCCAGTCCGGGTGCTCCTGGGCGAGGATCGCGGCGGCGCCGGCCACGTGCGGGGTGGCCATCGACGTCCCGGACGCCCGGGTGTACGCGTCGTCCACCGGCGTACCCATGGTCGTGCCGGACGCGCGCGCGGCGACGATGCCGACACCCGGCGCGGTGATCTCCGGCTTGAGGCCGTTGTCGCCCACCCGCGGGCCGCGGCTGGAGAAGTCGGCCAGGTTGTCGTCGCGGTCCACCGCACCGACGGTGAGCGCCCCGCTGGCCGCGCCGGGCGTCCCGACGGTGCCCGCCGCGCCCTCGTTGCCGGCGGCGATGACGAAGAGCGTGCCGGTCTCGGCGGTGAGGTCGTTGACCGACTGGCTCATCGGGTCGGTGCCGTCGGTGGCCGGGCCGCCGAGGCTCATGCTGACCACCTTCGCGCCGGAGTGGGCGGCCCACTCCATGCCCGCGATGATCCCCGAGTCGTAGCCGCTGCCACCGTCGTCGAGCACCTTGCCGATCAGCAGCCGCGCGCCGGGCGCGACGCCCTTGCGCAGCCCGTCCGAGGCGGCGCCGCTGCCCGCGATGGTGGCCGCCACGTGGGTGCCGTGGCCGTGCCCGTCGCGGGCGCTGCCGCCGCCGGTGAAGTCCTGCGCCTCGGCGATCCGTCCGGCCAGGTCAGGGTGGGTGGCGTCGACGCCGGTGTCGAGCACCGCGACCCGCACGCCAGTGCCGTCCCGGCCGGCCGCCCAGGCCGCCGGGGCGCCGATCTGCGGCACGCTGTGCTCGAGCGCCGGGTGCACCCGTCCGTCGAGCCAGACCCGGGCGATGCCGCCGCCGAGCCGGGGCGTGGCGCCGGCGGTCCGGGCCGCCGGCGCGCCGCGCAGCGTGGTCCACAGGCCGCCGAGGTCGGCCTTGCCGACCCGCAGCGCGGCCCCGTTGATGCTCTCCAGCGGGCGGGCCGCGGTGGCGCCGGCCAGCGGCCGGACGCGTCCGGCGGCCGGTTCCTGGTAACGCACGATCAGCGGCAGCGCGCTCTGCGCGGCGTCGCCGTAGCCCTCGGCGGCCAGTTCCTCCACGTCGAACAGGTCCGGGTCGAGCACCCCGGCGGAGAGGTACGGGACGACGTCGCTGGGCAACACGCGCAGCCCGCCGTCGACCTGCACGGTCTGGAAGATGATCCGGTCGCGGCCGGGGCCGGGGTGGACCGTGGCGGCGACCCGGCCGGGCGCGGCCCGGACGAGTTCGACCTGGTCGCCGGTGATCAGGGTGATGCGGGCGGGTGCGGCGCCCGGGGCGGGCGTGGCCGGGCTCGGGCCGGTGGGCCGTGCGGCCGGATCGGCGGACGCCGGTGCGGCGAGTCCGACCACCAGCGCCCCGACCGCGCCGGCGGCGAGCCAGCGTGGGGACCGGTGCATGCGATGCGCTCCTCTGCTCGGGGGCCGGCCTCGGGGGGGTGAGGCCGGCCCACCGGAGTCTGCGACGGAGATCATCTGTCGGTCACTAGGTACGCCGCGCCGCACCGGCGACATGTCGCCAGGTGGACACGAGGTTGCCGCGACGGGACGAGCGGATGGTTACCCCGTCTGTGCCCGCGGTGGCTCGATCGCCGAGGGGCGATGGCCGGGGTGCCGGAACGAGTGCGTCGCCGCCCGGTTCGTGAGCCGCCGTTTCCTCCGACGGCGGCTCGCCGATCCGGCCGACCCGACCGGGGTCGAAACCCGGCCGGGCGCGGCTCGCCGTCCGCCCGCCGCGGCCGGCCGCGACTCCTCCGACACCCCGACCGTCGTGGACCCGACCACCCCCTGGCCAGGGCCACGACCGTCGGGCTGCGCGGTCCGGGCGAACACGGCCTCACCGCCCCGCCCGGACTCCACCTCGACGCAGCCCGGACGCCCCGATCGCCGTCCCGTGCAACGGCGTCACCGGCCCCGACGGGCGCCCGCCGCGGGGGCGGAACAGTCCGCCCCGGCCCGGTCCCGGCAACGTGAGCCGGGACCCGGCGCGGCGTGCCGTCGTCGGGGGAGGCTCCTACCGTAACCCGCCCGCGGCCGGTGCCGGGTACGCCGAACCGGCCGACGTCGGGTCTTTACTGAGTCGCTGGTCAGCGACGGCTGCCGCGCCAGCCCTGTACGGGCAGGCCGAACTTGGCCACCAGCCGGTCGGTGAACGGCCGCGCCCGGAGCCGGACGATGCGCACCGGCAGCGCGCCCCGGCGCACGGTGACCCGGGCGCCCGGGGGCAGGTCGTAGACCCGCCGGCCGTCGCAGCAGAGCACCGCGAGGGTGGTGAACGGGTCCACGGTGATCGCGAAGGTGGACGTCGGCGCGGTGACGAGGGGGCGGCTGAACAGCGCGTGCGCGCTGATCGGCACCAGCAGCAGCGCCTCCACCTCGGGCCAGACCACCGGCCCGCCACCGGAGAACGCGTACGCCGTGGAGCCCGTGGGGGTCGCGCAGACCACGCCGTCGCAGCCGTAGCGGGACAGCGGCCGGCCGTCCACGTCGACGAGCAGCTCCAGCATCTGGGCCCGCTCGCCCTTCTCCACGCTGATCTCGTTCAGCGCCCACGACTCGATGGTCGGGCCGCCCTCGAACTCGGCGGTGACGTCGAGGGTGAGCCGTTCGTCCACGGTGTAGTTGCGCCCGACCACGTCGCGCACCGCGCTGTCCAGGTCGTCGATCTCCGCCTCGGCCAGGAAGCCGACCTTGCCGAGGTTGATGCCGAGCAGGGGCGCCTTGGCCGGGCGGGCCAGCTCGGCGGCGCGCAGGAACGTGCCGTCCCCGCCGAGCGCGAAGACGATCTCGGCGCCCTCGGCGGCCTCCGGGCCGGTCACCGGCACCACGCCGGGCAGGTCCAGGTCGTCGGCCTCCTCGGCGACCACCCGCACCTCGAAGCCGGCCGCGATGAGGTCGGCCGCCACCGCGCGCGCGTGCTCGGTGCTGCGCCGACGACCCGTGTGCGTCACCAGCAGAGCGGTCCGGCTCACCCGGACACCTCCTCAGTCGTGGCCTCCGGCCCGGCGGCCGGGAATCCCTGCGGGCCGGCGGACACCACCGCGCGTACCCGGTCGGGGTCCGCGGCGGGCGCGTCCCGGCGTAACCATACGAAGAACTCGACGTTGCCGCTCGGCCCGGGCAGCGGGCTGGCCGCCACGTCGGCCAGGCCCAGCCCGAGCCGCGCGGCCGCGGCGGCCACGTCGAGCACGGCCTCGGCGCGCAGCTCCGGGTCGCGGACCACCCCGCCCGCGCCGACCCGTTCCTTGCCGACCTCGAACTGCGGCTTGACCATCAGCGCCAGGTCGCCGTCGGGCCGCGTGCAACCGGCCAGCGCGGGCAGCACCAGCCGCAGCGAGATGAACGACAGGTCGGCCACCGTCAGGTCGACCGGGCCGCCGATCGCCTCCGGCGCGAGGGTACGCACGTTCGTGCGCTCATGAACGTGCACCCGCTCGTCGGTCCGCAGCGACCAGGCGAGCTGCCCGTAGCCCACGTCGACCGCCACCACCTCGGCGGCGCCGGCGCGCAGCAGCACGTCGGTGAAGCCGCCCGTGGAGGCGCCTGCGTCCAGGCAGCGCCGGCCGGCCACGGTCAGCCCGCCGGGCGTGAACGCGGCGAGCGCGCCGGCCAGCTTGTGACCGCCCCGGGAGACGTACTCCGCGGCAGGGTCGTCGCCGGTGACCAGCAGCGGATCAGCCGGGTCGACCATCGCGGCGGCCTTGCGGGCCGGCACCCCGCGCAGCTGGACGCGACCGGCCTCCACCAGCGCGGCCGCCTGCTCACGGGAGCGGGCCAGGCCGCGGCGGACGAGTTCGGCATCCAGCCGGGTACGACGTGCCATCGGTGGGTGTTCTCCGCCTCTCCTCAGGCCTGGTCGATGCTGGCCAGGGTCTCGCGCAGCGTCTCGTACGCCGCCTCGTACTGGGCGATCTGGTCCGCCGGCGAAAGCGCCTCGGCGTTGATCATGGCGTGCACCGCGGCGTCCACCGCCGGGTGCCGCGCCTCGCCGACCTCCTCGGCCGGCGCCGGCCGTACCCCCGGTGGTGGGCCGGGCCGGGGACCGGCCGGCGGCGGCCCGGGGCGCGGGCCCGGACGGAAGGGCGCGGTCACGAGTCGGCACCGCCGGTCGGCTTGCGGCCGGCGGCCTTCTTCGCCCGGCGCACCGCGGCGGCCGGCGACTCCTCGGCCGGGGTCTTCGCGACGGTGGCCGCCGGCTTCTTCGCGATCGCCTTCTTCGCCACGGCCTTCTTCGCGACCGCCTTGGTCTTCGCGGGCACGGGAGGCGCCGAGACGGGCGCCTCGGCGGCCGGCGTGGTCGGGGTCGGCTGCTCGGCGGTCGACTCCCCAGAGGGTGTCACCTCGCCGGCCCCCGCCGTCTCCGCGGCCGGGCCGGGACCGGCCGGCGCGCGCCGGGCGCCGGTCTCCGGCGCGCCGGTGGTCTTCGCCTCGCGCAGCTGCCGCTCCAGGTCGTGCACCCGGCGGGTCAGCTCGGCCACCTCGTCGGCGGCGGCCAGCCCGACCGCGCCCAGCGCGCGGTCCACCTCGAAGCGGACCAGCTTGGTCAGCGCCTCCCGGTTCGCCATCCCGGTGGAGACCAGCTCCTCGGCGAGCGACTGGAGCTGGGCGGCGGTCGCGCCGCCCTGGCCGACCACGCGTTTCACGGCGTCCTGGGCCTTCTTCCGGGGCGCCTCCGTCAGGCCCATGGCCAGCTCGAGGTAGGCGCGCCACGCGTCCTGCATGCCTGAGTCCTTCCGCGGGGCGGGGTGTGCAGGTGTCACGCTACCGGGCGCCCCGGACGCCCCATTGCGGTACGGTGCCGGGAACGGCGTGGCGTGTGATGAGGAGACGATGTGGCCAGCGTGGACGAGTGCCGGCAGGCGTTGCAGGACCTGGCCGCCCGGCTCGACCGGCACGCCGACGTGCAGGGGCGGATCGACCTCGACCGCACCCTTGCCTGCCGGGTCACCGACCTGGACACCGCGTTCCACGGGCGCCTGGAGGGCGGCCGGCTGGTCGACCTCACCGACGGCGACGACCCGAAGGCGAAGATCGCGCTGAGCACCACCAGCGACGACCTGGTCGCCCTGGTGCACGGTCGGCTCGACATGATGAAGGCCGTGGGCTCCCGGCGGGTGTCGATCAAGGCGAACCCGTTCGACCTGATGAAGCTCCGCAAGCTGCTCTGACCGGGCCGGTCAGTCCGCCAGGCCGAGCGCCGTCAGGGCCTCCTCCGCCGCCGCGGACGCTGGCCGCACCCGTGGGCCGGCCGCCGTCGACCAGGCCGCCGCGCAGAGCGCCGCGAGGGCGTCCAGCGGGCGTCCCGCGCCGTCGAGGGTGAGACCCCCGTCGGCGACCGTCGCCGACCAGCCGCCGGCGTCCGCCGTGCCCGGCACCCGCACCACGGCCGCCGGGTCGAAGAGCCCCGCCAGGTCGAAGGAGACGTACGCGGGCCGGCGCGACTCGGGCGCCGCCAGCAGCTCGGCCACGTCACTGACCCCGGTGAGCACCAGCAGGCTGTCCAGGCCGGCCCGGCGGGCGCCCTCGATGTCGGTGTCCAGCCGGTCGCCGACCACCAGCGTCCGACCCCCACCCGCCCGGCGGGCGGCGGTGGCGAACAGCGCCGGCTCCGGCTTGCCCACCACCACGTCGGGGTCCCGCTCGAGCGCGGTGCGCAGCACCGCCACCAGCGAGCCGTTGCCCGGCAGCGGGCCGCGCGGGCTGGGCAGGGTGCGGTCGGTGTTGGTGGCGTACCACGGCGCGCCCGCCCGGACCGCCAGCGACGCCTCGGCCAGGTCGGACCAGCCGACCTGCGGGCCGTACCCCTGGGCCACCGCGGCGGGCTCCTCGTCCACGGTCGAAACCGGGCGCAGGCCCACGGCGCGCAGCTCCGCGCGCAGCGCCTCCGCCCCGACCACCAGCACCGGCGCGCCGGCGGGCAGCCGGTCGCGCAGCAGCTCGGCGGTGGCGGCCGCGGAGGTGAGCACCTCCTCCGGCCCGGCCGGCACACCCATGCCGGTGAGCAGGTCGGCCACCTCGCTGGAGCGGCGCGAGGCGTTGTTCGTCGCGTACGCGACCGCCCGGCCCTCGGCGTGCAGCGCGGCGACCGCCTCGACCGCGCCGGGGATCGGCCGGTCGATCAGGTAGATCACCCCGTCCAGGTCGAAGACGACCAGGGTGTACCCGTCGACCAGCCGGCCGCCCGTTCCGGCCCGGTCGCGTTCGCCGCGATCCGGACCGGAACCCGCGTCCCCGGCGCTCCCGGTCACCGGCGCTCCGACTCCGGCGCCTCGTCGCCCGGCGCGTTTCCGCCCGGGGTGTCCGGGCCGGCCGCGTCCACGGCGGCGGCGCGGGTGTCGGCGGCGAGCGAGCGCGCATCCGCGTCGGTCAGCTCGTCGTCGCCGAGGTCCGCCGCGTCCCGGTCCCGGTACCCGGCACCCTCGCCGGCCGGTACCGCGTCAGCGGCGTCCGCGGCCACGCCGTCCGCCGTGTCGGCGTCGGCGCGCAGCCGGGCGTCGCCGTCGAGGTCGTCGTCCTCGTCCTCGTCGTCCTCGTCCTGGTCGGCGTCGCCGTCGAGGTCGTCGTCCTCGTCGTCGTCCTCGAGGTCGTCTTCGTCGTCCTCGTCGTCTTCGTCGTCGAGGTCGTCTTCGTCGTCGTCGAGGTCGTCGTCGTCGTCGTCGGAGTCGTCGTTCGAGTCGCCGGTGAGGTCGGCGTCGGGACGGGCCGGCACGGCACCCGGAGTGCCCGGGCCGGCCGCCAACTCCTCGTCCTCCTCGTCGTCGCCCTCGATGACGACGCCATCCAGCTCCAGCAGTCGCTCGGCGGCGTCGGTCTCGCCCTCGGCGTCCACGTCAGCGGCCCGGGAGAACCACTCCCGCGCCTCCTCGCGCCGGCCCACCGCGAGCAGCGCGTCCGCGTACGCGTACCGCAGCCGGGGCGCCCACGACTCGGTCGAGTCGGCGGTCAGCTCGGGGACCTGGAGCATGGCCACCGCCGCGTCCTTCTGCCCGAGGTCGCCCCGGGCCCCGCCGGCCACGATCAGCAGCTCGATGGCGACCGCCTGGTCGAGCTTCTCCCGGTCCGCCCCGCGGAACAGGTCGATGGCCCGCTCGGGGCGACCCAGCGCCCGCTCGCAGTCGGCCAGCACCGCCAGGTGGCTCTGCAGCCCGCTCATCCGGTGGTAGGTGCGCAGCTCGGCGATGGCCGTCTGCCACTCCCCCGCGTGGTACGCGGCCAGCCCGACCGCCTCCCGCACCGCGGCGATCCGCGAGGCGAGCCGGCGGGCGGCCATGGCGTGCGCCAGCGCCTCGGTGGGGTCGTCGTCGATCAGCAGCCCGGTCGCGACCAGGTGCCGGGCGACGGTCTCCGCCACCGGCTTGGCGAGGGAGAGCAGCTCCGCGCGAACGGTCGAGTCGAGGTCGCTGGCGACCACGTCGTCCGGCAGCGCCGGCGCCTCACCCGTACGCCCCTCGGCGCGCTCGTCCTGCCGCTCCCGGTACGCGCCGTCCTGGCGACGGTCGTCCCGGCCGTAGCCCGGGCGCTCGCCGTCCCGCTCGGTACGCTCCCGGCCGCCGCGGTAGCCACCCTCGCGGTCGTCGCGACGGAAGCCGCCGGGCCGCTCGTCGCGTCGGAAGCCCTCGCGGCGCTCACCGCCGAAGCCGCCCTCGCGGCGCTCGCCACCACGGAAACCGCCCTCGCGGCGCTCACCGACACGGGACCCGCCCGCGCGGTCGTCGCGGCGGAAGCCACCCTCGCGACGGTCGCCGCCGGCGAAACCCTCGCGGCGCTCGCCGCCGCGGAAGCCGCCCTCGCGGCGCTCGCCGCCACGGAAGCCGCCCTCGCGGCGCTCGCCACCGCGGAAACCGCCCTCGCGGTCGCCGCCACGGAAGCCACCCTCACGACGCTCGCCGCCGCGGAAGCCCTCGCGGCGCTCGCCGCCGAAGCCACCCTCGCGGCGCTCACCGCCACGGAAGCCACCCTCACGGCGCTCACCGCCACCTTCGCGGCGTTCACCGCCACGGGCGCCAGCCTCACGGTCGCCGCCACGGAAGCCGCCCTCGCGACGCTCGCCGCCACGGAAGCCACCCTCGCGGTCGCCGCCACGGAAACCACCCTCACGACGCTCGCCACCGCGGAAGCCCTCACGGCGCTCGCCAGCCACGCCGCCCTCACGACGGTCGCCGCCAAAGCCACCTTCGCGGCGCTCGCCGCCGCGGAAACCGCCCTCACGGCGTTCGCCGCCACGGAAACCGCCCTCGCGGTCGCCGCCACGGAAGCCGCCCTCACGACGCTCGCCGCCGCGGAAGCCCTCACGACGCTCGCCGCCGACGCCGCCCTCACGGCGGAACCCGCCCTCACGACGGTCGCCGCCAAAACCACCTTCGCGGCGCTCGCCGCCACGGAAACCGCCCTCGCGGTCGCCGCCACGGAAGCCGCCCTCGCGGCGCTCGCCACCGCGGAAGCCCTCACGGCGCTCGCCGCCCACGCCACCTTCGCGGCGCTCACCGCCGCGGAAGCCACCCTCGCGGCGCTCACCGCCACGGAAGCCACCCTCACGGCGCTCACCGCCACGGAAACCGCCCTCGCGGTCGCCGCCACGGAAGCCACCCTCACGGCGCTCGCCGCCACGGAAGCCACCCTCACGGCGCTCACCGCCACGGAAGCCACCCTCACGACGCTCGCCACCGCGGAAGCCCTCACGGCGCTCGCCGCCCACGCCACCTTCGCGGCGCTCACCGCCACGGAAGCCACCCTCACGGTCGCCACCGCGGAAGCCGCCCTCGCGACGCTCGCCGCCGGCGCTGCCTTCCCGGCGCTCACCGGCACGGAAACCGCCCTCACGGCGGTCGCCTCCACGGGAGCCGCTGTCACGGTCGTCGCGGCGGTAGCCACCCTCGCGGCGGTCGCCGCCGCGGAAGCCGCCCCGCGGGCCGCCCGAGCGGTCGTCGCGGTCGCCCCGGTACGAGGGACGGTCGTCGCGGCGGGCGTCGCCGCGCCCCTGCCCACGCTCGGCGCGGTCCTCGTTGCGACGGGGGCGATCCTCGCCCTGCGGTCCTGAACTCACGGGTACATCCTTCCTCATTGCGTCCGCCAAGGACGCTAACGCAGTCGAGGGCCGACCCTGCTGGGGCGGCCCTCGACTGGAAGATTGTCCGGCGGTGTCCTACTCTCCCACACCCTCCCGAGTGCAGTACC
>NZ_JBIAKG010000022.1:0-44412 GCF_042872345.1 Micromonospora sp. NPDC005299 | reverse complement strand
TCCCGGCCCTGGGTGTCGGCCGCCTCCGGTGGCTGGTCGAGCAGGTCGCGCAATGCGCGGACTGCTGCGTTGCCGCCGCTGGCGATCTGGCGGGCCGCGGTCAGCCGGGGCAGGTACGACGTCTCGTGCGCCATCATCTGGAACAGCTGCCGGTACTGCGGTGTGGGCGGCTGTCCCCGGAATCCGGTGGGCTCCGGGGGCCGGTCCCGTAGTTGCCGCGCGGCGTCGCCGTACCGGTGCACCAGGGCGATCTTGGCGTCCTCGAGCGGGCGGTCGGTAACCGAGCCGTCCCCCTGGTAGTTCGGCCAGGCGCCGAGGATCGCGTCGGCCAGTTTCCGGTGCGCCGTGTGCCCGCTGGCGGCGTCCATTTCCAGCGTGGCCGAGAACAGCTCCAGGGCTCGGGTGCGGTTGCGTGTCCCGGTCGCCGCGGCGCAGAGCCGGTGGACGAGAGCGATGGACCGGTCCCGGGTGGTCCTCGTATCGCGGGCGCTCGGGGACGGTCCCACAGTTTGACGGATGGCGTTGCGGAGCCGGAGCAGGGTTCCGTGCGGCACCGGTGGCGTCCGCCGCCCGTCCAGCCGTTCGAACGCGCCCGCGCTGCTGGTGTAGAGGGTGAGGGCGGCGAGCAGCTCCCGTCCTGGGCCGTGGTTCTCGGTGAAGGCGTGCTTCAGGAAGTCGTCGTCGCGCAGGGCCGCGGCGAGGTACCGCGAGCCGAGGTACGCCTGGACCACCCCGTTCTGGAAACGCACCCCGTCCTGCCGCTTCACCACGATGTTCAGCTCCTCCCCGGTGGTCTCGGCGAGCCCGAGGTCCTGCGGGTTGTCGGCACTGAGCTTGTGCAGCCGGGCCCGGAGCTCGGCCACAATCCACTGCCGGCCAGCGTCCTTCGCTCCGTCGGCGCTCATGAGTTCGGTGGTACGCACCGACAGCCGGTTGTCGCGCAACCCGATGCAGGCGAGCGCGGAAAGCACCTCGATCGCGTCTGTCCGTTCGTTCTGTGGCATGCCGTAGTCCTCGTACAGGTCCCCGGCGACGGTGGCTGCCCGCCACCCCTCCAGCAGCCACCAGCGCAGCGCGGATCTTCCCTGGTCCGTCGGCCCGACCCGGTCCAGGCGGTCCACCTCGTGGAGCTGACTGATGACCTGCAGGTAGAACGGTGAGTCGGCGACGTCGGCGGCCTTGACCAGCTCGGTGATCCGGTCCCACTGCTGGCCAGCGTCCGAGCGGTGGCTGCGGGCCTGCACGTACTCCAACGCGGCACCGGTGGAGAGCGGCTCCAGTTGCAGCAGCAGCGCATCCAACCCGCGCAGAGGATCGTCCGGCCGTGAGGCGACCACCAGGGGGAGCCGCTCGCGGACCGCGCCCCGCACCGCCTCGCGGAGCACGCTGTCCCGGTCGGCGGGCTGGCCGGATTCGGCGAGCACCTCCTCCAGGCCGTCGGCCAGCACCACGATCCGGTTCTCCAACCACAGCCGCCGCCACACCTTGTCGGCCTCGCCGGCGGCGTGCAACTGGCTGTCGATCGTCTTTTGAAACTGTTCGAGGGCGAGCTGGTGGAAGTTCAGCTTCGCCGGGTCCGTGACGGTGCGCAGGTCGATCCCGACCGGCACGACGTTGCTGGCCATCAGCATCTCCGCGAGACGCACCAGGGTCGCGGTCTTGCCAGTGCCGATGCCGCCCACCAGCAGCAGCGGCCGCCGACGGTGCTCGTCGCGGAGCCGCTGGACCATCAGCTCGCACAGTTCGTCCCGGCCCACGACGTAGCTCGCTCTGCTGTCGCGTTCGGCGGTGGGAACCACCATCCGAAGACTGCGCAGGGCGTTGCGGCCGTACCAGCGACGGACCGGGACGTAACGCCAGAACAGGAATACCGCGAGGCCCAGCGCCAGGATGAGCGGCCCCTTGACGAAGCCCTCCACCTGCCCGCAGTAGTACGACCTCGGCTGGTCCCCCGCACACCACTTCGACACCCGCAGGAAACCGGGCTCGATGTTGAGGACCGTCAGGACCAGGGAGAAGACGGTCCACACCACAAGAGCCCCGGCGGTGGCGATGATCCCCCACCGCAGCCCGCGGTGGTGCCGCCAGCTCATCCGGTGGTCGGGCCGCTCGTCCGTCCGCCGGCGGCTGTTCCGCTCGGCCTGCCGTTCCCGCCGGGTACGCCACCTGCGCCGGCGCTGGCGTATCCACAATTGGGCCGCCCAGACCGGACCACGTTTCGGCCCGCGCATGGACACCCCCATGATCCACATGGCTGGTACCGGCCAGAGGAAGTGAGCCCCGTCCAGGCCCACGCTAGTGCTCGTTCCCGGGGCTAGCGCCGGGTTCGGTAAATCCCGCGCCAGTCGGCGCGCTTCGGGCCGTGGCCGTGCGACACCCGACGGCAGGAGTTGCGCGCGGAGTTTGCCGGAGCCCCAGTGTCGCTCGCGCTCTATGTGGGTGCGCAACTGGCGGGGGCCGCGGAGGACCTGCACTGGGTACTGGCCGGCCTCCTGCACCGCCGCTTTCTCGGCTGGGTGCGGTGAGCATCCTGCGGCCCGGGGACGAGAAGTTCCACTACAGAGTTCATGCCTCCTGGTGGAGGCGTCCCGGGTGGGTGAAACTGGTGGGTGAGTCACCCGCCGACGTCGGACGTCGTTGGCGCTTCGTGCCCGGACTACAGAGTGACGCTGGAGTCCGCCCCGGTAGGTATCCCGGGTTGTTGCCTTGAGCACGGATATCAATTTCTTAATTGATCGCGGACTCTGCGGGTGACGCGCTGGTGTGGTTGACGCGTGCGCTACCGGGAGGACGCCGTGGAGATCGTCTACGAGCGGGTTGCAGGGATTGATGTCCACAAAAGGCAGATCACCGTCGCGGTCCGTGCTCCGGGGAAGCAGCCGGGCAAGCGTCGTCAGCAGGTGCGTCGCTACGCCACGTTCTACTCGGCATTGCGGGAGATGGTTGCCTGGCTGATCAGCGAAGGCGTTACGCACGTGGCCATGGAGTCCACCGGCATCTATTGGAAGCCGGTGTTCCATGCCCTGGCCGAGCCGGACGTCTTGCAGGTCTTGTTGTGCAACGCCCAGCACGTCAAGAACGTCCCTGGCCGCAAGACAGACGTTGGTGACGCCGTGTGGCTAGCACAGTTGTGTGAGGTGGGGCTGCTGCGCGGCAGCTTTATCCCCTCAGCCGAGGTCGCGATGATCCGGGAGCTATGTCGCTACCGACGCACCCTCGTTGAGGAACGCACTCGGGAGAACCAGCGGCTGTGCAAGGTCCTGGAAGATGCCGGGATCAAGCTCGACTCCGTGGCGTCCGACGTGCTCGGGGTGTCAGCCAGAGCAATGATCCGGGCGTTGATCGACGGGGAACGTGACCCCGCGGTCTTGGCGGACCTGGCTCAACGGGCGCTGCGACGCTAGATCCCGGATCTGACCCTCGCCCTAGCCGGACGATTCACCGCCCACCACGGGGCACTGTGTGACCTGCACCTGGAACAGATCGACCACCTCAACGTGATGATCGGCAAGCTCGACGAACGCATCGAGCAGGTCACCACCCCGTTCGCCGACGCTTGCCAGCGGCTGGCGACCATCCCCGGGATCGGCGAGTTCGCAGCCCGGGCCATCATCGGCGAGATCGGCACCGACATGTCGCGCTTCCCGACCCCAGCACACCTGGCGTCCTGGGCGGGGCTGTGCCCCGGCAACCACGAATCCGCCGGCAAACGCAAGAGCGGCCGGACCCGGCACGGCAACGCCCACCTGTGCACCATCCTCGTCGAAGCCGCCTGGGCCACCGAGCGCACCCATAGCCGACTCGGCTCCCGTCTACGCCGCCTCGAGCGACGCATGGGCACCAAATCCGGACCCAAGGCCGCGGTCGCGGTCGCCCACACGATCCTGACCATTGTCTGGCACCTGCTCGCCCACGGGGGCGCCTACCAAGAACTCGGCGCCGACTACTACACCCGCCGCGAAGAAGATCCCGAAGCCCTTGCCGCCAAACTGAAGCAGAAGATCGAGTCTCTGGGCTACACCGTCGACCTTCGCCCTGCGGCGTAACACCCGGCCGCCGAACAGGATCAGCATCGCAGCTCCGGTCCGATGCTGCCGCGAGCACCTCAAGCCCAGTTTCATATCAGCGACGGCTCGCACCGGTGGATCGCACCGGGACCCGACTACGACCAGGAGGTCTGGGACGGGCAGGTCCGCCAGCACAACGAGGGCACCTGAGAAACGATCGCCCGAAGGTCCGCATTCAGCGTCTCATCTGATGCCGGCAGTACAGCAGCAGAGCACCAGCAACCGCGCCAGGCGAACCGAACCGGGACGAGCGGCAGCAGGCCGAATGAGTCGGACGACACCCGCTCTTATCGGCTCACCGTCCCATCATCGTCATTCCGCGACTCGCCGGGCCTCAGTCCGCGCTGGCCGCCCGCGGGGGAGTGCCACCGTCTTGCGCCCGCCACTGACCAGCGCTGTCGGCGCGCAGCAGACGATCAACCATCTGCGCGGCATCCGGCTCCGTGGCGAACTCCCAGCGCAGGACCTTGCCCGTCTCGGTGTCGCCGGCGCGGGCGATCACCGTCCAGCGCGTTTCGCGGACCAGCCACACGTCGCGCCGGGTCAGGCGCCCCCAGATCCCGTTCCACCACCGCCGTACCACCTCCTGCACCCCGTGATCGTACATACGTTCGATTCGGTAGGCGGCTCGGATGGCGAGCGTGTCTCGCGCGCCCGTAGCGAAGGATCACTCGCAGCAGTCCTCGGCGCCCCGGCCGTAGGGCTCGCAGCAGTCTGGGCGGTGCCGGTACACCCGAAGATCACGCCCGCCCCGGTGGGCGAACTCCGGCGTGATCTCGTACAAGCAGGCCTGCCACACGACGTTCTTGCCGCCGCCGGAGACCACCTGGCCGTCACCCGGCCCGCTGCGCAGCAGCACCTCCACCCTCCGACCGTAGGTGATTGGTGAGGGCCGGGCCCGAACTCGTCCGATCACCTCCGCCGCCTTGGACCGGGCTCGAGAAGGAGAGGGTCCCCGCAGCGTGATGTTCCCGCAGCGGGGACCCGGTGTCGGTGGCCTGCGGCCGGGGACCCACCGTCGTCGATCACCGTATCGGTCATTGGTCTTTCCTGATTTCGCCCGCCGTCTCGTCATGTGGCTCTCACCGGGTGATCTCGGTGGGTCCGCAGTCCTTCTCGAGGTTGAGGTCGATGGACCCGGACGGAGTCGGCGACCGCATGATCGCCCACGGCGTTGAAGTGATCGTGCCCATCGAAAACCAGCCCTACGGCAAGCGCTCGGGTCGCATCCGGGATCCGTTCGGCCATCTCTGGATCATCACCGGCGACCTACGCCGAGGCCCGACCGGCGACCCGTGAACGCAACCCGGTAATCGGCTGGCCGATCCGCGGGGGAGCGACCACCCGGCGGGACAAGCAATTCACACGGCGCAAAGCCCCGAGACAGCCACCGCCGCGCCAACCGCGGGGCAACGCCCCACGGTTGGCGCGATGCCCTCGACGGAGCCGCCGGTTGACACATCCCTGTGTGAGGTCTCAGAGATGTCAGGATCCTCAGAAGAAGTGAGAGTGGGAGGCGCAGTAGCCGTAGCCGGCATCGCCGGCAGGACAGAGCGCTTGGCAGTGTCCCTCGCAAGGCGCAGACCAGCGGGCTGCTCATCGGGGGCTGCTCCGTCGGGCTGGTGCCGGCCGTCGTCTTGGGACGGGCTACACCGGATCCCACCGGCAATCTTCCGACCAGGGCCTTCTGTTCGGTGACTTCATCGGCCGACCCCGGCGGCTCACCCCCGGTGAGCGACGGACGAGTCGACCTGTACGGCCGGGGTTCTGATCTGCAGTCCCGTGCGTCAGCGGATGGCCGTAGCTCCACGAGCTACGTCTCGACGCGCTCAACGTCACACGACTCTCACTGCGTGGTTGACCGCATGCAGCATGCGGGATATCTTCCCGTAGCAAGCAAGCGAGTTCCAGATTGGATGCTGCCGGTTCCTTGCACCGAAAGTTTCGTCCCCATGCGACGGCACGGCCCACCGTCGTCGCCTACGACAGCCCACTTCGCGCCACGTCTGGCGTTGAACCCCCGGCCGCATCGCGACGCTCTCAGCTAGGAGCCACCATGCTGAAACGCCCCGCACTGTCGGTTCTCCTCGTCGCCGCGGTCACCGTCGCATCGGGCCTGGTCGGGGCGGTCCCCGCTGCCGGCCGGACCGGCGGCGACCCGCCGCACCGGCGAGTGGTGGACGAGGGTGACAGCATCGTGATCACCGGTGAGACCTACCGGATGCGGATCATCAAAGACGGCTTCCGGTACTCGTTCGA
The DNA here is from genome assembly GCF_042872345.1 of Micromonospora sp. NPDC005299. Classification (NCBI taxonomy): domain Bacteria; kingdom Bacillati; phylum Actinomycetota; class Actinomycetes; order Micromonosporales; family Micromonosporaceae; genus Micromonospora; species Micromonospora sp. NPDC005299. The sequence goes on along the minus strand of NZ_JBIAKG010000022.1, from coordinate 38,086 downwards.
CAGTGCCTCCGGCGCCACGATTGCACCTGCCCATCCGGACTCGGGTCTGCGGATCAGGTACGCCGGCGGGCAGGACGTCAGCGACGCCGAGGACACTCGGCTCGTCTCCGGTCCGACGTCCGGCACGGCGGTGCTGGACGTGACGATGACGGACGGTTCTCAGGTCAAAGTGCATGTACTTCCATCCGACAGCTACGCGCGCATCCTGGTGCCGAACCTGCCCGGGTCCAGCAACACGATCGACTTCCGTACCGGTGCGGTCGCCCCGGCGTACGGGCTCGGGGACTACGGGTCGTTCGCCGACGGCCAACCCGAGCAGGGGACGCCGTGCAGTGGAAACGTCGAGGCCAGGCCGAACACCGAGTTGACGGGGCTGGTGCTGGACAACCTGACGAACGAGGGCAGTTGCAAGCGCTTCGTCAGCAACTTCACCGTGTTCCCGAAGCAGCGGTTCGCTCAGGTGTGGTTCGAGGACGGGCGGAAGCGAGTCGGCCTCACCGGGACAGAGAACCGGCTCGGCGCCGCCGACGTGGACTCCGTCGACAGCCTCTACTACTTCGTCGGCCGTGATCTGCCGCAGGTGTACGCCGACTACAAGCAGGTCCGCAACCGGCACGGGTACCTGGACTCCCGACCAGACGAGTCGTTCTTCGGACTCGGCTGGGAGGCATACGGCGCACTCGGTTGGGACACCTACCAGTCGTCGGTCGTCGAGACGGTGCAGAACTTCCTCGCGCACGGCTATCCGCTCAGTTGGGGCGTGGTCGGATCCGGCTTCTGGCCCGGCCCCCGCGGGAACAAGGTCGAGGGCACCACGAACAGCTTTGGCATGTGGGACAACACCGCCGAGGACGGGCGCGCGGACGGACTGCCGAACCCGCGATACCCGGATCCCGACGCGGTGAAGCGGCTCTTCGCCGAAAACGACATCAAGCTGCTGCTGGGGGCGCGAAACAACTTCAAGGCCCTGCCAGCCGACGGCGGAAACTACAACCTGCGGTACGACGGGCCGTTCCTGCAGGAGGCGCTGGAGCGCGGCTTCCTGCTACGCGACGGCGACGGCACACCCCGCGTCGTGACGCGGGCGCAGTTCCCGGCCGGCGCCAGCTACGTGCTGGATGGATCCAACCCGGAGGCGGTGCGCTGGTTCGTCGACCGGCTGCGCGCCTGGGGTGTGGACGGGTGGAAGGAGGACACGATGCTCTACGACCCGAACCTCCACCTCGACGGCAACTGGAACCCGGTGCAGACCGCGATGCACGATGCCGGTGACCTGGTGATGGTGCGGAACGCCGGGTACTCCGTGCCGGGCGACATCATCCGGATCAACGACACCATCTATGGCACCGGCGAGGTCTACCACGAGGACCCGGACAGGATGCCTGTCAACCTCCTCAACTACGCCGCATCCGGTGCCGGCAACCTGTACGGCGACTACGTGGGTGGCACGCCCGGGCCGTCGATGCAGGACCCGGCGTACCAGCAGTACTTCGTCCGCAACGCACAGTTCAGCGCCATGTTGCCGGTGATGGCGTTCGGCAAGGGCCCGTGGGGACTCGGCCGCAGCGACTACGCGGCAGCAGTGAAGAAGATGGCGCTCTGGCACGAGGCGCTGCGCCCGTACATCTACGACGCGGTGCTGGACGGGTACGAGAGCGGATTTCCCACCGCCGTGACCCCGCTGCCACTGGCTTATCCCGACGATCCGAACACCTACGGGCTGGCGAACGACACCATCCGCCAGTACGAGTGGATGTTCGGCGAGTCCCTGCTAGCCGTGCCGGTGTTCGGCGCTGACTTCGAAACAGCGCAGGCCCGGGACGTGTATCTGCCGGCCGGAAAGTGGATCGACGTCCAGAGCGGCGCGGTGTTCCACGGGCCGACGACGCTGCGGAACTACGCGATCGGCACCGACCAGATCCCAGGGTTCGCCGGCGGCAAGGGCGTTCTGTTGACCACGCAGGCTGGAGCGCTGACGGCCGAGGTCTACCCGGTGTCGACCGGATCCCGCTACACGGCCGGGCGTGGGGCTGACGCGATCACCATCGAGAATGCCAACACCGGCTGGGACACCGACTCCCTCGCCGTCGTCGACCGCACGAGCGGGGAGGCGGTCGCGTACCGGGTCGACCGGGTCACCGGCGCGTTGCGGTTCCCGGTGACCGTGGGCCACACCTACCGCCTTGTCGGCGGTGGGACCGCTGAGCACACCGTCGGGCTGGACACCACCGCTCCCGGGCAGGTCACCGGACTCGGGCACCGCACGGTCGACGGCATCACGACACTGACCTGGGACGCCACCGACAACGCCCGGGCCTACGTCGTGACGGCGTCGCTGAAGCAGGCGTGCATCGTCGCCCCGGAACGGATCATCGGCTCCTCGACCGGAACGAGCCTGGTAATGGGCAGCGACGGTGTCGCGGGCACGTACCGGGTGACGGCAACGAACAGCGCGGGCAGCGGACCGCCGTCCGCGCCCCACGTGATCGCACCGACGACCGGTGGTGGCGGCGCCGCGGCGGTCGTCGTGACGAACGAAGGCACCCCGCCAACCTGCGATGCCGGCAATCCCGCCTACAGCGAGGAGGGACGCTGGCTGTCAAGCAGCTTGAAGGGTTTCGACGGCTCCGGCACCCGCTACACCTCGACCGCCGGCCTGACCGTGACCTGGCGGGCCGACCTGCCTGCGGGGACCTACCAGGTCGACGTCTGGTCCCCGAAGCACACCAGCTGCAGTACCGGCACGACGTACACCGTCGCCGGCACAAGCGTCCTCGTCGACCAGTGCGCCACCGGCGGCGGATGGCATCCAATCGGCACGCATCAGCTGGGCGAGGGAATCACGCCGGTCACCCTGACGTCCGGCTCGGGCACCACCCGCGCCGATGCGGTCCGCTTCACGCCGACCGGATGACCTTCTTGCCGCGGCCGTTCGATCAACGGGCGATGCGGCGCGCCCGGCGGTAGCCCATCGCCTGAGGATGGAGTAAGCAGATGTTCGCCCGTCCACCACTTCGTGTCCTTCTCACGATGATCACGGCGCTCCTGGTGCCGTTCGCAGTCGTCGTTCCGTCGTCGCCGGCAGCGGCCGCCGAGGCAGTCGTCATCACCCCCTCGACTCCCGGCGCCTACTCCGAGACCGGCACCTGGGCGAACGCCCGGGACCCCGGCTACGACGGCTCTCCCTCGCGGTACAGCCGGACCCCCGGTTCCACGGCCACCTGGACCGTCGTGGCACCCGCCTCCGCCAAGTACGACCTTGCCGTCTACTACACCGCGAGCGTCGACAACGCCAAGGCGGAGTACGACTGGACCGGAGGACCGGACACCCCGACTGTGGTTAACCAGGCCGTCGGCGGCAACGCCTGGCGCCAGATCGGCTCCACCTACCTAGACGAGGGGCAGACCCTCACCCTGACCGTCACCGCTACCGCGGGTCCGGCGGTGACGACCCCCAACCTCAACGTCATCACCCGGGCCAACGCCGTGCGGTTGCTCGAGGTGGCCGGCGACGAGGAACCGGTTGCCGACTGCGGTACAGACGACGCTGCGGCACCGATCGTCGATGCGCCGGAGCAGTCCTTCCCCTCCTACCGGCTGTCGCAATACGGCACCATGGTCTCGCTGGCCGGCGACGGCTGGACCATGTCGATCGACCGTCGAGGCTTTCGCTACGGACTCGTGGTCGACGGCGCGCCGGCCGCGGCGCCGCACCCGACAGCCGGGTTGCAGCTGGCCGTCCCGAATCGTGCGCCGTGCGACGCCGTCGCGGCGACGCTCACGACGGCGGATGCGTCGAGCGCGCGGTTCTCCGTGACCTTCTCCAACGGCCGCCGGGCAGACGTCACGGTGGTGCCGGCAGACAATTCCGTGAACCTGCGGGTCACCGCCGCCGACGCGAGCACCGGCAGCGTGCGGGCGCAGGTGGCCGGCGGCATGAACCCCGCGTACGGGCTCGGTGACCTGGGCGGATTCCGGACCGACCTGAACGTCTACGGCATCCGCAACCTCGACTACTACGCCCAGAACAGCGCGGGCACGACGGACCAGCGCTTCGTCTCGACGTTCACCGTCTTCCCCGGCCGGAAGCTCGCCCAGGTCGTGCTCTCGGACGAGAGCCTGGCCGTGCAGGTCGACAGTGCCGCCACCCTGCTCGGTGTCAACGGCCCGCAGATGTCCGGGCTGCACTACTTCTTCGGGGACATGCAGACGATCTACCGGCGCTACGCCGAGGTCCGGCGGGGCGCGGGCTATGTCGACGCGAAGCCGGACTACACGCTCTTCGGCGTCGGCTACGAGTCCTACGGGGCGCTCGGCTACAACACCAACCAGCAGACCATCACCGACTCGGTGACGACGTACCTGGACAAGGGCTTCCCCCTCAGCTGGGTGGTGACCGGCTCGGGGTTCTGGCCGTACGGTTCGGGGAGCGCCCAGGGCACGACCTCGAGCTTCGGCCTCTGGGGCGGGAAGTACCCGGATTCCGACGGCTACAAGAGGTTCCTGCACGACAACGGGATCAAGCTGCTGCTCGGAGCCCGGCAGTCCTTTCGCGCGCTGCCGGCCGACGGCGGCACGTACGACCCCGCTATGGACGGCGACGGCACCGCCGTGGGCATCGAACGGGGCTACTTCATCAAGGACCCCAACGGCAAGCCGCGGGTGTTCCGGCCGGTGTCGTTTCCCAACACCGCGATGTACCTGATCGATCCGGACAACGAGGACGCTGTCCGGTGGTTCGTGGCCCGCAGCCGGGAGTGGGGAGCGGACGGGTACAAGGAAGACCACATGTTCGACGGCACCGCGAACCGATACGTCAACAACGCGCTGGTGAACCCGATCAACGAGGGCCTCGACGACGACGGCAAGCTCATGATGGTGCGCAACAGCGCCTTCTCGGTGGCGGGCTCCATCCTGCGGATCAACGACACCGACTACAACCAAGGGCCGGGGGACCGCGACCGCACGGTCGTCAACGGGCTCGCCTACGCGGCCAGCGGTCAACCCAACTTCTATCCGGACATCGTCGGCGGTCGGATCATCGGCGACCTGGAGACCAACACCTCGAAGCAGCGGTACCTGACCCGGAACGCCATGATGGCCGCCATGTCGCCGGCGATGTCCTTCGGCAACGAGCCGTGGCGGATGAACGACCCCGTTCTGGTGGCGGCGACCCGGAAGGCCGCACAGTGGCACGCCGAGTATCAGCCCTACATCTACTCGGCGGCCATCACCGCGTACGAGACGGGATTCCCCTCGACGGCGACGCCGCTTCCCGTGGCGTTCCCCGACGACCCCCGAGTCCGCGACCTGGCGTCCGCGGCCAGGAAACAGTACGAGTGGATGCTCGGCCCGTCACTGCTGGTCGCACCGCTGTACGGCGGCGACACCGACACGGCGATGTCCCGTGACGTCTACCTTCCGGCCGGCGAATGGATGGACATCGAGACCGGGCAGCGGTTTTCCGGCCCCACCACCCTCACCGCCTACCAGCAGCCGTTTGGCAAGATTCCCGCCTTCGTCGGCGGTACCGGCATCCTCGTCCACGACCCCGGAGCGCGAGATCCGGGCGACACCGTCGCCGCCGGAGACCTGCGGGCCAGCGTCTACCCCGTCGCCGCACCCGGCGCCACCCTCACCTACAGCAGCAGCGACGGACACACCCGAAGCCGGATCACCGCGAAGAACACCTCGTGGTCGGCGGAGGACATCGTCGTCCGGGACTCGTCGGGCGCCGACATCGCCTTCAGCAGGAACCCGGTCACCGGTGCGATCGAGTTCTCCGTAAAGGCGGGGATGGACTACGTGGTCTCAGACGCTGATTCTCCGGAGTGGGGCCTCAAGGTCGTGAACGTCCGGCCGGCCGGACCGGTTGTCACCGGCCGGGCGCTGCCCGTGCAATTCGAACTGGTCGATCAGACCGGGTCCCCCGCCGGCCGCGTCGTCACCGAGGTGGTGCAGGCGGCACCGGACGGCGCCGAACGGCAACTGGAGTTCGAGACGGACGACCAGAACCGGGTCCACACCGTCCTGAAGACGCAGGCCGGCATCGCGGGAGCCTACGTCGTCGTCGTGAAGGCGACGAACGGGCGCCGGTTGGCGCACTTCACCGTGAAGGTCACCTGACACGCTGACAAGGAGATCCTGTTGACGACACCTGCACGAGCGTGGGCCGGTGCTGCACTGGCGTCGATCCTGATGGCGACCGTTGGCCTGACGGCGACGTCCGCCGCGGTCGCCGCCCCGTCCCCGACAGCGGCAGCGGCACCGATGTTCACCGACGACTTCACCGCCGGGCTCAGCCGGTGGCGGGCGCTGACCGGGTCGCTCGCGGAGTGGACGGCGACCACCGCCGAGTTCCCCTACGCCTCGATCGACACCCGTACCCAGTCGTCGGGCCGGTACATCGCCCCGGTGACGCCGGTGGGCCTGCCCGACGCGTACGAGCTGCGCACCAGGGTCCGCGTCGATGCGGCCAGTGACTCACCCGCAGTCTCCGTGCTCACCGACCTCCGGGAACCGTACGCCGTCACCCAGAACAATCTCGCGGCGCAGCTGACCGGCTGGTCCGGAGTCCAGGTCTCCCGTCCGGTGACGCAGACCGTGTGCCGCGGCCCCGCCCCGCTGCGTCAGGGCGAGTGGCACGAGCTGGTCATCCGCCGGGCCAACAACATCTCCGTCGTGGAGATCGACGCCCAACGGGTCGCCGTGGTGGACGCACCCGCGTCCGGTGGCACCATTGGCCTCGGCGTCTATCACGCCCAGGCGTCGTTCGCCGCCGTCGCGGTCACCGCGCTGACCACCGTTCCCGCCGACCACCCCACCACCGCGTCGGGCTGTTCCTGGAGCGAACCTGGCGAGCCCGATGCCGATCAGCCGATCCTGGTCAACCAGAGCGGCTACAACCTCGGCCAGGCCAAGCGGTTCACCGCACCCCGCGCCGCCGACGGCGACCAGTTCCGGATCACCGACGCCGCCGGCACCGTCCGCCACGATGGCACCGTCCGCGGCCAGATCGGCGACTTCACCGACTTCGACCCGGCCGAGCTCGGACCGTACACGGTGGAGGTGCGGGGCGCGGCCGGGACCGGCCGGTCCGTCCCGTTCGGAATCGGCGCCGACTGGATCGAGCGCGTCTCCTACCGCCGGGCGGTGCAGTTCATGACCGACGTGCGCTGCTACTACGGCGACTTCAGCAGGATGGTCTACGGCGGCACCGATCCGCAGAACTGCTACCTCGGCGTCGGCTGGCGCGACTCACACCAGATGTCCTTCGAGCTGCCGTCGCTGATCGACATGTACCTGGCCAACCCTTCGGCGTTCACGCAGATCAAGGACCCGCAGGCACGGTACGTGGGGCTGCCGGTGCAGCTGTCGGCGGACACCCCGGAGATCGTCCGGCTGATCCACTGGGCCGTCGAGGTGTACCTGGGCGGGCGGGTGAACCACACGCTGCTCAAGGAGCAGCTTGCCTCCTTCCTCTACGCCTATCCGTACCTGGCGGACTACATTCCCCGCAGCGTCTACGAGCGGGCGCGCGACTACCTCTTCCCGATCTGGGACGATGCGGCGAAGGACCGCTTCGCCTGGTATGACACCACTCCCCACACCGCCGACCTGCTGCAGGTGTACACCCAGGTGGGTTCCGGCAAGGGGGAGCTGCCGCCCGGCCACTCGGTGTGGCCGAACGTGATGATGTACGAGGTCGCCAAGCGGGAGGGTCGCGCTGACGCGGACCGGTACCTGACCGCGGCGAAGGCCCAGGCCACCTGGCTGGTCGGCAATCTCGACGTCGCCGACCCGAGCGTCACCAAGGGACAGCGCCAGGGCGAGTATCACCTGGTCACCGGCCTTGCCCGGCTGCTGCTGACCTACCCCGACCAGGCGCCGCCCGGCACCCGGGACTTCATCCACCGGTGGGCCGAGGTGGCGGCGGATCGCTCGGAGAACCTGTGGGACTTCCGCAGGTACTCCGCGGACCGGTGGACCATTCCGCCCTTCACCGGCGGTGGGTCCGCCAGCGATCCCAACGAGACAGGCAATGTGGCCGGCTTCGCCGCCCCGGCGCTGGCCGCCGCGCGGGTGCTCGGCGACGATCCGCTCGCCGCGCGGCTGCGGCAGGTCGCGGTGGCCCAGGTGGACAACATCTTCGGCCGTAACCCGACCGGACGGCACGCCTCGTACCGTGGGCCGACGGAGCAGTGGGGCTTCGAAGGCGTGGAACGCGGCTGGTACTCGGAGTTCCAGGGCGGGGCGGGTCGCCTCCAGGGCGCCCGCGGGGTGCTCGACGGTAGCCCCAAGAACGCCCACTACCCGTACAACCCGGGCGGCGGCAACATCGGCCACTCCGAGGGTTGGGTCACCTTCAACACCGCCTGGAATGAGACGTTGGCCTGGCGGGCCGTCGACACCACTGCTGTACGGGTGGTCGACGCTGCCGGCACGCCGGTGCACCGGGTACCGGAGGGCGGCCGCGTGAGCGTACGCCTGACCGCGCCGCTGAACCTCGACGCGGCAGCACTCGACCGGGCCGACCTTCAGGTCCGGGTCGGCGACCGCGCATCGCAGCGGCTGACCGCCGTGCAGGACGGGCCGAACGCCACCACGTACTCAGCGGAGCTGGACCTGGCCGCGCTCGGCGCGACGCTCGGCGACACGGTGACCGTCTCCTACGGGCTGGGCTACTTCGCCCGTCAGGCCACCGTGAGCGTCGCTGCGCCGCTGTGCGCCGGCCGGGAGCCCACCATCGTCGGCGCCGACGGCCCGGACCGACTCGTGGGCACGGCCGGGGCCGACGTGATCGTCGGCCGGGGCGGCGACGACGTGATCGTCGGCCTCGGCGGCGATGACGTGATCTGCGGCGGTGCGGGCGCGGACCGGCTGGTCGGCGGACCCGGCGGCGGCACCCTGTTCGGCGGGCCCGGCACGGACGTCGTCGTCGGCGGCCCCGGCGACGATCGGCTCCACGGCGGCGCCGACCGGGATGTGGTCGTCGGCGGCGGCGGGACCGACCTGATCGACCAGGACGGCCCGGACGCCTGACCCGGTACGGTGCCGGGCGGCTGGGCCGCCCGGCACCGTACCGATCCGTGCCGCCGTGGGGTCGCCCGTCAGCCGCCGACGGCCCGCGCCAGCAGCGCGGTCGCGGTCGCGCGGTCGGGGAGGCCGGTGGTGTCGCCGGGGGCGGCGACCACGCCGGCGGCGAGCGCACTTCCCAGGCCGGCGGCGCCCGCCGGTGAGGCGCCCCGCAGCCGGCCGACCAGGTAGCCGCCGGCGAACGCGTCGCCCGCGCCTACCGGGTCCACCACCGTCGTCGCCGCGCTCGGCAGGTGCACCGCCGTGCCGTCGGCCCCGGCGTGGTAGCAACCGTCCGCGCCGGCCTTCAGCACCGTCTCCCGCACCCCCGCGTCGGCCGCGGCGGCGAACACCTCCTCCGGGTCGTCCGGATCGCGTACGCCGAGGACTGGACCGGCCTCGTCGGTGCCGAGCAGCAGCACATCCACGTACGCCAGCCGCGCCCGCACGTCCGCGGCCTGCCGGTCGACGTCGCCGAGCGCGGGACGCAGGTTCGGATCCAACGCCACGGTGATGCTGGCCGCCCGAGCCGCCCGCAGCACGGCGTCCACCGCCGCCCGTGGGCCGGCGCCCAGCGCGACCGTGATGCCGGAGAGGGCGACCAGCCGCGGCCGTGCGGCGAGCAACCGGGCCGCGTCGGACGCGTCCAGGTGCGCGGCCGCCGACCCCGCCCGGTAGTAGTGGACCCGACGCTGCCCGTCCGGCAGCACGTCCTTGAGGAAGAGGCCGGTCGGGTAGGCGACATCGACCGTCACCAGCGAGGTGTCCACGCCGGCCGCCCGCGCCGCCGCCAGGACCCGGACGCCGAGCGGATCCCCGCCCACTCGGCTGCAGAACCCGGCACGCACGCCGAGCTGCGCGGCGGCCGCGCACAGATTCAGCTCGGCGCCCGCGATGTGCACCTCGACGCTTGCCGTTTCGGCGAGCAGCTGGCCGGGCGGCGGCTGGAACAACGCCATTGCCTCGCCGAGCCCGACGACCTCCAGGGCCAGCTCATCATGCTCGTCTCGCGTCACCCGTACCACCCTGCAGCATGGTCAAACTCGTGCACAGTGCAGAATAAGATGCCACATATCGCAAGTAGCTTCCAGGAAGGGGCAACATGGCGGCCGAACCGGGCAGTAACCAGAGCGTCGAACGGGCCCTGACGGTGCTTCGCGCCCTCGCGGCCGGCCGCACCGAACTCCGCGTCTCCGACGTCGCCCGAGCCACCGGACTCGGCCTCTCCACCGCCTCTCGGCTCCTCGCCACCCTCGAAGGGATGGGCTTCGCCGACCGCGACCCCGTCAGCGGCCTGTACCGACTCGGACTCGACATGGTCTCGTTCGGCGGCGCGGTGCTCAACAGCCACCCCGTCCACCGCGAGGCCCGGCAGACCGCCCAGGACCTCGCCGCGGAACTCGGTCTCGGCGTCAACGTCGCGGTACGCCGCGGCGACCGGCTCTTCTACCTGCTCAACTTCGAAGGCCGGCAGGCACCCCGCCCGTTCGTCCTCGCCGGACAGTACAACCCACTCCACGCCACCGGGCTCGGCAAGGCACTCCTGACCGGACTGAACGGGGACGAGCGGCGCGCCCTGCTCCCCGATGCGACCCTGCGTGCCTACACCCACCACACCATCACCAGCCACGAACAGCTCGACGAGGAACTCGCCCGCACCTTCGCCCGGGGCTATGCCACCGAGATCGAGGAACTCGCCCTCGGCCGTGCCTGCGTCGCCGCCGCTATCCGCGACGGCTCGGGCGCCGTGGTGGCCGCCCTGTCGGTGTCCGGCGCGCTCTCCGCCATCGACCTGCCCGTCCGCGAAATCGAACTCGTCCGGTCGGTGATCGAGGCGGCCGACTCCGTCAGCATCAACCTCGGGTACGTCGGGCCTGCCCACGTCGTACCCCAACAGGCCGTCGCCCCCGGCGTCATGTCATGACCATCCAGCTCGGCCGCGTCATCGCCATCATCCGGCTCCCCGGCCCCGAGGTCGTCGTCCGCGCCGGCCGCGAACTCGCCGAGGCGGGCCTGGACAGCATCGAGGTCACCCTGACCACGCCCACGGCGCTGGAAGCCATCGCCGAACTGCGGAACGCCCTGGCCGGCACCTGCGCCGTCGGCGCCGGCAGCGTCCGTACCCCCGGCGACGTGAGCGCCGCCCGTGACGCCGGGGCCCAGTTCCTCGTCACCCCCACCACCCGCGTCGAGGTTCTCACCGAGGCGGCGGCCGCGGACCTGCCCGTGGTCTGCGGCGCGTTCACACCGACGGAGGTCGACGTCGCCTGGTCGTCGGGAGCCACCCTGGTCAAGCTCTTCCCCGCCAGCCACGTCGGCCCGGCGTACCTGCGGGAACTGCGTGCCCCACTGCCCGACGTGCGGCTGGCGCCGACCGGCGGAGTCACGCCCGGGTCGGTGGGGGAGTGGGCCGCGGCCGGCGCGGTCGCTGTCGGCGCCGGCAGCGCACTGGTTAACCCGAGCGACGTGGCCGCCGGGGACTGGCCGGCGCTGCGGCGCCGCGCCCGTGCCTTCCTGGACGCCGCCGCAGCGGCACCCTGGCCCAGGTGAGATCCCGGCCGGCGGCCGGTGCTGCCGCCGGCCGGATGCCGTCTCCCTGTCGGCTATCAACGGGACCGCGTGGACAACGGCTCCTCGTCAGGCGCGCGCCAAGGCCCTTACGACCCTCTCATCGACGGTGATGCCGAGGCCGGCGCCGCCCGGCACGTCGCATCTCCCACCGACCGGCGTGACCGCGTCCGGGGCGACGGCGGTGAGCGGGTTGGTGCCGATCCAGTGTTCGAGCACCGCGAAGTTCGGCATCGCGGCGGCGCACTGCACGCTGGCGTACCAGTGCACGGCCGAGCCGATGCTGACGTGGGGGGTGGCCTGCGCGCCGAACGAGTCGGCGAGCGCGGCGATGCGCATCGTCTCGGTGATGCCGCCTGCCCGGCACACGTCGGGCTGGAGTACGCGCAGTGCGCCGGCGCGGAGGAACTCCAGCGCCCGGTGCCTCGTGGCCAGGGAGTCCAGGGCAAGGGGGATGTCCAGGCGAGCGGCGAGGGCGACGTACCCGTCGAGGTCCTCCGGCGGCAGCGGCATCTCGAAGAACCCGACACCGGCCTCCTGGAGGGCGCGGCCGACCCGCAACGCCTGCGGCACCTCGTACTGGCCGGCGGCGTCGGCGTAGACGCCCGCCTGGTCGCCGAACACCTCGCGGACGGTCTGCACGGACGCGATGTCGTCCTCGGGACGGGCGCCGATCGCCACCTTGACCGCGTCGTACCCCAGGTCGCGCAGTCGTTCGGCTTCCTGGCGCACCCTGCGCTGGCCCTCGACGCCGGAGCCGGCGGGTGCGGCGGGTACGCCGGAGGCGTACAGCCGCAGGGTGCTGCGGTAGCGGCCGCCGAGCAGGGTGTGCAGGGGCTGGCCGAGGGTGCGGGCGAACGCGTCCCACAGGGCGATGTCGAGGCCGGCGAGGGCTTCCAGCCAGAAGCCGCTGTCGTGGCCGCGGACCCGCATGCCGGTGTAGACGCGGTCCCAGGTGCGGCCGATCTCGTCGAGGCGGGAGCCGACGGCGAGCGGTGCGATCAGGTCATCGAGGATCGCGGCGGTGGCGCGGGCCCCGACGGGTGCCTTGGCCTCGCCCCAGCCGACAATCCCGTCGGCGGTCTCGACCCGCACCAGCACGGCGTCGATGGTGTCGCTGTAGACGTAGCGGCGGCGTTCCATCGGCGGGTAATCCACCAAGGCGCTGCCGTGGTCGGCGCTCCACGCGCGGGCGCCCCAGTACGTCTCGGCCGGCTTGGCGCGTACCGCGTAGCTGCGGACGTCGACGACCTTCATTCGTTCTCCTCAGCGGTGGTGCGGTCCAGGGCGGCGTGCAGGAGCGGGGCCTGGCCCCAGGGGAAGACGCCGAGGGCGCGGTAGTGGTAGTCGCGGGCGGCGCCGACGGGCGTCGCGTCGGACACGGCGAGTGCCCCGCTGGTGAGCCGGCGGAGGGTGGCATGCCAGGCGCGGTCGGCCATCGCCCGGTGGGCGGGGTCGACCAGCCCGGCGTCGATCGCGTGCGGCACGACCCAGGCTAGGTACGCGGAGGTGCTCGCCTCGACCGGGGCGTCCGGGTCGTCGACCACGGTGGGCCACTCGCCGTCGCGCTCGTGCGCGGCCAGCGCGTCGACGAGGCGGGTGAGCCGCTCGGCGAGCCCGTCGTCGGGGGCGTGGATCAGGGTGTCGGTGAGGCCGAGCAGCGCCCACGCCTGCCCGCGCCCCCAGGCGACGTCGTTGCCCCGTTCGGCCTGGGCGTCGTAGCCGTGCTGGAACAGGCCGTGGGGCAGTTGCAGCGCGCCGGCGTACTCGGTGGCGTAGGTGACGGCCTCGTCGGGGTGGCCCAGCGCGGCCAGGCCGGGTCCGTCGGTGTGCATGCAGTCGACCCAGACCGTCGACGACCAGGGTGGCAGGTCCGGGCGGTGCAGGCGGGGCCCGCCCGGACGGGCCGGTCGGGCGTGCCGGACGGCGGTGAGCCAGCGGCGGCAGGCGTCCGTCACGTCGATGTCGGGTCGGCGGTCGGTGAGGGCGAGCAGCGCGTCGACCGCGATGAGGTGGTCGGTGGGGTCCGGCGGTGCGGTCAGCGACGGCGTGACGAGGTCGACCACCCGCCGGGTGAGGTCGGGGCGGTGCAGCGCGTCGCCGGCACGGAGCAGGGCGGTGAGCGTACCGCCGACGCCGAAGCCCCAGATCCGCGGCGTGGTGGCGGCGGTCGCCTCCGCGATCGCCGCCACCAGCCGGGTGCCGTACGGGGTGCTCACTTGATGAGGGCCTGCACCGCCCGGCCGGCCTCGCGCATCGCGTCCGCCGGCTTGCTCTTGCCGACCAAGACGGCCTGGACCTGCTCGGAAATGGCGGTCTCCATCTGGGCGTACTGGGGGTACTTCCAGAACGGGTTCGGGGTGGCGGTGGCGGTGATCCGCTCGCTGAACCGGGAGGTGAAGGCGTCGCTCTTCACCTGCTCGGAGGCGAGTGCCGTCGTGGTGGTGGGCGGCAGCGAGAGGTCCTTGAAGTAGCCGAGGACGGTCTGCTCGTCGGACGTGAGCCACTTCGCGAAGTCGGTGGCGGTGTTGGCGCCCTCGCCCTCGACCACGACGACGGCGTGGCCCCACTGCACGGCCCGCGGCTTGTCGCCGGCGTTCTTCACCGGTCGGGCGATCGGGTCGAGCTTGTCCGCGATGGACTTGTCCGGGGAGCCCTTGACGACGAAGTCGCGGCCGACGATGGCGTCGTCGTACATGGCGGTCTTGCCCTGAGCGAACAGGGTGCGCGCGTCGACCCGTTCCACGTCCGGGGCGATCAGCTTCTCGTCGTACAGCTTCTTGTACCAGGTGACCGCCTCGATGCTGGCGTCGTCGCCGACGGTGACTTTGCCGCCCTCCAGCAGCGGGCTGCCGAAGGTCTGCATCCAGATGAGGATGTCTTTGAGCTGGGCGACCTTGGTGGACGCGGCGTACGGGATGACGCCAGTGCCCTTGAGCGCCCGCAGCGCGGCCTCGAAGTCGGCGATGGTGGCCGGGGCGGTGGTGATGCCGGCTTTCTGCATCAGGTCCCGGTTGGCGATCAGGCCGATGGCGGCGGTGGTCCAGGGCAGGCCGATCTGCGTGCCCTCGACCTGCCCCGAGGTGAGGGCGGCCTGCGTGTAGCCGGCGTCCTTGGTCACGTTGCCGAGGTCGCGGAGCTTGCCGAGCGCGGCGAGGCCGGCGAGCCAGGCGATGTCCATCTGCGCGGCGCCGGTGAACTGGCCGCCGCGCACCTGGAGCGTGAGCTGGTTGAGGTAGGTGTTGTACGCCAGTGGCACGCCGTTGACGGTGACTTTCGCCTTGCTGCCGTACCCGCTCATCAGTTGTTCGATCTTGGCCTTCGAGGCGTTGTCGGCCAGGCTCCAGGACGCGAAGGAGAAGTTGGTGGCGGACTTGGCGGTGTCCTCCTTCGGGCCTTCCGCGCTCGGTGCGCAGGAGGCCATGCCGCCGAGGCCGAGGGCGCCGGCGCCGAGTCCGACGAGGCGGAGCATGTCCCTGCGGGACAGGTTGCTGTTCATTTGCTGTACCTCCGGGACGGGTGTGTTTATCCCTTGATGGCGCCGGCGGTGATGCCGCCGACCAGGAACCGTTGCAGCGCGATGAACGCGACCACGACGGGCAGCGACGCGAGCAGCGAGGCGGCCATGAGTTCGGCCCACTGCGCGGTCGCCTCGCCGAGGAACGCGTTGACCAGGCCGGGTGGCAGCGTCGTCTTCTCGCGTCCGGCCAGAGTGAGGGCGAAGATGAAGTCGTTCCAGCCGCGGACGAACGCGAACAGTCCGGCGGCGATGAGGCCGGGCGCCGACAGCGGCAGGATGACCGAGTGGATGGTACGCAGCCGCGAAGCGCCGTCGACGAGGGCGGCCTCGACGAGGGTGTCGGGGATGGTGTCGAAGAAGCCCTTGAGCATCCAGACGCAGAGCGGCAGCGTGAAGGTGGTGAACGACAGCACCAGCGCGGCGTAGGTGTCGAGCAGGTGGTAGGCGCTGAACAGGGCGTACAGGGTGACCAGCAGCAGCGCCTGGGGGAACATCTGCGAGGAGAGCACGAAGTACATGAGGCTGCGCCGGCCGCGGAAGCGGAACTTGGAGAAGGCGTAGCCCATGTACGCGGAGACGATGACGCTCAGCACCGCGGTGACGATGGAGACGACCAGGCTGTTGGCCAGGTAGCGGGCCAGGTCGGGTTCGTCGGCGAGGCGGGCGAAGTTGTCCAGGGTGGGCTCGGTGGGGAAGAACGACGGCGGGTAGCGGAAGGTCTGCTGGGCTGGGGTGAACGCGGTGGCGAGCATCCAGTACACCGGCAGCAGCCCGAAGCCGCCGAGGATGACGACGGCGGTCCAAGCCGCGGCGCGGGAACCGCGGCTCTCCCGTGCGGAGCGCTTGCTCACAGCTTTCCCTCCCGCTCGGACCGGCGGATGTAGAGCGCGACCATGGCGAGCAGCAGCACCATCCAGAGCAGGCCGAGCGCGCCGGCGCGGCCGAGGTCGAAGCCCTGGAAGGCGGTCTCGTAGACCGCGGTGGCGAAGGTTTCGGTGGCGCCGGCGGGGCCGCCGCCGGTCATCACGTAGATCAGGTCGAAGTGCTGGAAGTTCCAGATCAGTTCCAGCAGCAGGACGATGCCGATGATGCCGCGCAGGTGTGGCAGGGTGACGGCGAAGAACCGCTGCACCGCGCCGGCGCCGTCGGTCTCGGCCGCCTCGTGCAACTCGACGGGTACGGTCTGCAGCCCGGCGAGGAGCATCACCATGATCCACGGGAAGCTGGCCCAGGTCTTGGCGACGATGACCGCCGTCATCGCGGTGCCCGATCCGGCGAGCCAGGCCTGCGGGGCGTCGATCAGGCCGAGCGTCTCCAGCGCGCCGTTGGCGACGCCGTAGTTCGCGTTGAAGATCCACATCCAGAGGAACGACACGACAACGCTGGGCACCAGCCACGGGATGAGCAGCAGGCCGCGGAGAGTGGCGCGGCCCCGGATGCGGGTGTTCAGGGCGAGCGCGAGGGCCAGGCCGATGAGGAACGGTGCGACGGTGGCGCCGACGGTGAAGACCAGGGTCTGCCGCAGCAGCCGCCAGAAGTCGCCGCCGAGCAGGTCGGTGATGTTCTGCAGGCCGACGAACGTGCGGCCGGGTTCCACCAGGCTCTGCTCGAAGAACGCGGTGACCAGGGATGCGACCAGCGGGTAGACGACGATCGCGGCGAGCATCGCCAGGGCGGGAAGCATGAGCAGCGCGGCGAACGCGCCGTCGCCGAGCCGCCGCGGCGGCCGGTCGCCGGCCGGCGGGGACGCCGGCGCGCGACCGGTGGTTCCGGGACGGGCTGTCTCGGTGCTCATCGCACGGCCTGCATCCGGGTGAGGACACGGTCGGCGGGGCCGAGGTAACCCAGGCCGGTGCTGATGGCATCGGCGGCTTCAATGACCATGCGGGACAACTCGGCCTCCCGGGTGTCCAGGGCGATCGCGGAGAGCGGTCCAGAGACCGACAGTGCTGCGCAGACAGTGCCGGTGTGGTCGAGGATCGGTGACGCGATGCAGGCGCGGCCCAGCGACAGCTCCTCGACCTCAGTGGCGTAGCGGCGCTGGGCGGCTTGAGCGACGGCCTCGTCCAGGGCGGCGTGGTCGGTGATGGTGGACGGGGTGTACGCGCGCAGCTCGGGCAGGAGCGCCCGGCGCTGTTCGGGGTCGGTGCCGACGAGCAGGCACTTCCCGATCCCCGTGGCGTGCAGCGGGTTGTGCTGGCCGATGAGGACGAACGACCGCGGGGCGAGGGCACCCTCGAAGTTGCACAGGTAGAACAGCGTCGCGCCGCTGCGGATGGCCACGTTGGCACCGAGGCCGAGCTCGGCGGCGAGATTCTGCGCCCGCTGGCGAGCCTCGCGGTGCACCGGGTGGCTGTTGAGGGCGACGCCGGCCATCGTGATGAGAGCGGGGCCGAGCTGGTAGAGGCCGCTGACCTGGTCGCGCTGCACGAGGTCGCAGGCCTCCAGTGTGGCCAGCAGGCGGGACGCGGTCGACTGGCCGAGGCCGGCGTGACGGGCGACGTCGGAGACCCGCAGCGCGGGCTGGCCGGCGAGGAAGGCGTTCAGCACGGCGGCCGCCTTCTCGACGCTCTGGTTGGTGCCCTGATCACTCGCCATCCGGCATCTCCTTCTGGACGTCCCATCCATTGCTGTGTCAGAGTGGCCCTCATGTTGCATCGTGTCAACCGCCGATTGCATACGAGTTGCAGAAGCGTGTCGCAGGGGCGCTCCCATGGCATCTGACTATGCACAATCACCCGTAGATCGGACCGTCGAGCCGTTTCACCGCACCATCGAGCTCGACGGTCGCGGCCACCCGGACGGGCAGCACCTGCTCGGCGCGCCGCTGCCGCCGACGATCGGCAACCACGCGGTCCGGACCGCGGTGCGACTGCCCGAGCCGCGGCACGGCGCCGACGTCAGCACCGCCGAACTGCGGATCAACGCGGACGCCGCCCAGTGGTACGCGGTCCGCCTGCGGGTACGCACCGGCGTGCGGTACCTGTCGGTGCTCCGCCACGCCGGCGGCCGCGACGAGCTGCTCGCCGACGACATCCTGGCCTTCGACTTCGACCGGTGGCTCCCGGTCGAGGTGACCGTCGTCGACGGCCGGATCACCGTCACGGTCGACGGACGGACCGCGGCGACGACCACCGACCCCGACCCGCTCGAGGGGGGCGCGGTCGGGATCGGGGCCACCGCGACCGTCGCCGGCTTCGGCCCGGTCCAGGTGATCGAGCTGGGCCCCCGCACGACACCCGCCACGGGACGTCCGGCCACCGATGTCGACCTGGCCGCCGCAGTGGTCGAGCCCTACACCGCCATCGAAGGCGCTGCGTACCGCCTGGAGGTCGCGACCGTGCGGTGCGACGACCGGTCGGGGTACGCCACGCAGCTGCTCATCCGGGGCGAGCACGGCTGGGAACGCGTCGGTGAGCCGCTCGGCGAGCGGTGGCTGGTACTGCACGGCGACGGCGGCAGCCGACGCGATCTTCAGCGGACCCTCGACGCGCACCCCGTGTGGTTCGACGCGGTCGAACCGCTCGGCGAGGACGCGGTGCGGCTGCGCGGCGGCGGCGAGATGTTCACCCTCACGGTCACCTGGCGGTTGGCCGGGCCGCGCCCCCTGGTCGACATCGCGCTGAACCCGCGGGTCGACGGCCGGTTCGTGGTCGCCTACCGAGCGTTCGCCGCCGCGCCGGAGGACGACATCGACGAGGTGCTGTGCGGGCCGTTGCGGCACGCCCGGATGATCGGCGGGCGGGCCTCCGTCGGCCGCGACGAGCTGTTCGCGCCGATGTGCCTGGCGCAACGCGGCCCCGTCACCACCGGCCTGTTCGCCCCCGCCGCCGAGCTGCCGTTCGAGTACGAGTCGGCCCGCGGCGACGACGACCAGCCGTTCGGGATGACCTTGCGCACCCCCGACGGCCGGGTCCAGCCGACCCTCTACGCTCCGCAGTACGGGCGGCGGGCCGACCTGCGCGCCGGCGAGCCGTACCGCTTCACCGTCGGCGTGTACGCCGCCCGCACGGAGCTGTACGACGCCTACCGCGACCTGCTGCGCGGCGAGTATCGCTACGCCGCATACCGGCGCAACGTCCACGCCTCGCTCACCGACACGGTTCACCACCTCATCGACCTGATGAAGGCCGGCCCGACCACCGACGACCGGGTCAACTACCAGGGCTCGCCGAGTGGCTGGTGGAGCCACGCCAAGGGGTTCATCGACATCGAGAACGACCAGGCCGTCCGAGCCACCACCACCTCAGTGCTGCTCGGCGCCTATCTACTGACCGGCGACGACGAGCTGTACGAGACGAGAGCGCTGCCGACGGCCGAGTTCCACCTGTCGCGCAACGGGTACGGCTGGACGCCGCGTGAGGACGCCACGGTCTACGGCGACCCGACGAAGAACATGCTCTGCGGCACCCCGTTCGGTGCGCCCGCCCTCGCCCCGCTGCACACGCTGTCCCGGGGTACCCTCACCGCCGCATGGGATCTGGCGCTGTCCGCCCTGGACGCACAGGACTACTGGCTCAAGCGCACCCCGATGAGCGCGCCGCTGGCCGCGTACCGGATGACCCGCGACGCGAAGTGGCGGCAGCAGGCCGAGGAGGCCGCCGACCGGTACGTCGCCGAGGAACTCGACCAGCCGTACGACGGCGAGGCCGACCCGCACGACTTCGCCATCTACTACTGCCGCGCCTGGGTCGACCTGCTGGAGATGTACGAGGAGACGGGCCGACGCCGCTACCTGGACGCCGCGTACGCCGAGGCGAAACGGTTCGTCACCATGGTCTTCGCCCGACCGGTGCCCGACGCCACCGTGACCGTGCCGCAGCGGCCCCTCTTCGTCGATCGGCAGATCGAACTCACCGGCTGGTGGGATCCCGCCGCCCTGTATCCGTACCCGGTCACCGACGTGCCCGACGAGGAGGTACCGGCCTGGCAGGTGTCGCCGACTGGGCTGAGCATCGAGGCTCTCAACACTTACCGGTTCAACGGGTTCACGCTCAACCCGGCGTGGGCGCCGTTCCTGCTCCGGCTCGCCACGCACACCGGCGACGACCTGCTGCGGGACGTGGCGCACAACGCGCTGATCGGCCGGTTCACGAACTACCCCGGCTACTACTACCGGCAGTTCACCGTGCACCACCTGCGTCCCGACTTCCCCTACACCGGGCCGTTCGGCAACACCACCATCTACTACCACCACGCGCCGGCCCAACTCGGCATGGCCATCGACTACCTGATCACCGAGCACGAGACCCGCTCCGGCGGCGCGATCCGGTTCCCGGCCGAGTTCGAGCAGAACTACGTCTGGTTCGCCTACCGCGTCTACGGCCACGCACCCGGCCGCTTCTACGGCGAGGACGGCGTGTGGCTGTGGCTGCCGAAGGGCCTGGTGCGGCTGGACACGGAGCAGGTCAACTGGATCGCCGCCGAGGGCCGTGACCGACTGTGTCTCAGCCTCACCAACGCCACCTCGACCGCGACCACGGTGACCGTGACGCTCGACGCAGCACAGGTGCCGATGCGCCCCGCCGTGCCGTACCGGGCGACCGTGTTCCGCGACGGTGGCGCCGCGGAGCAGGCCAGCATGGTGGACCATCGGCTCACCGTCGACGTCTCCGGGCACGGCATCACCGCTGTCGTCATCCACGGCGTCGGCCCACTCGACGTACCGCTGCACTCCGCCGCCGCCCCGGTCGGCGCGCACCATTTCGGCGACGGCCCCGTCGGTCCGGTGCGGGGAATCCTGATCCCCAAGCCCGATGGCAGCCGCTACCACGCCTACGTGCAGGCGGCCACCCGCGACCCCGCGACATTGCACTGGTCCCTGGATGGCGGTGCCACCTGGCAGCACCAGCACCGGGCGACCGGTCCGAACGAATGGACCGCGGCAGTGGACGATCTCACCGCCCCATTCACCTACCGAGTGCAGGTCGGTGAACGGTGGAGCCCACCGATCCGGCTGGCCTGCGGGAAGGAAGTGTGATGCGCATCCGCGAGGTGCACACCCATGTGCTGAAAGTGCGCGCCGACGAGGCGTACCTCGGGCCGCTACGCGACGGAAGCGCCATCGCGGACGGATACCAGGTCCGCGAGCCGTGGCGCAGCCTGTACTCGTCGCGATACGAGACGCTGCTGGTGGAGGTGATCGCCGCCGACGGCACCACCGGGTGGGGCGAGGCCTTGGCACCGGTGGCGCCCGAGGTGCCCGCCGCGATCGTCGACCTGCTGCTCTCGCCGGTGCTGCTCGGCATGGACGCCACCGCCCCGCGGCCGGCCTGGCACCGGCTGCGCGACCTGATGCGCGAGCGCGGGCACCTGGTCGGCCACCAAGCCGACGCGCTCGCCGCCGTCGACATCGCGCTCTGGGACCTCGCCGGCCGGCTCACCGGGGTCGGCGTCGCCCAACTCCTCGGCGGCGCGTTCCGCACCCGGCTGCCCACGTACGTCTCCGGGCTGCCCCGGCCCACCGACCCGGAACGGGCGGCGTTGGCCCGCGACTGGGCCGACCGGGGCGCGACGGCGGTCAAGCTGCACCTCGGTCACGGCGTCACCGCCGACCTCGCCACCGTCGACGCGGTCCGCGACGCCGCCCCCGACCTGCGGGTCGCGGTCGACGGACACTGGGCGTACGGGGTTGACGACGCCGTCGCGCTGGCCCGGGGGCTCGCCGAGCGCGGTGCCTGGTTCCTGGAGGCACCCCTGGCACCGGAGGACATCGCCGGGCACGCAGAGCTGACTGCCCGCGGCACGCTGCCGATCGCGGTCGGTGAGGCGCTTCGCAACCGATACGAGTTCGCGCAGTGGCTGGACGCCCGGGCGCTGCGGATCGCCCAGCCGGACGTGGCCCGCACCGGCATCACCGAGGCCATGGCGATCGCCGAACTGTGCGCCGCCCGGCACGTGCCCGTCGCGCCGCACCACTCGGTCGGCATGGGTGTCTCCCTCGCCGCCGGCCTACAAGTCGCCGCGGCGGTCGCCGACCTCGCCGCGTTCGAGTACCAGCCGACCTCCACCGAGGTCGGATCCCGCATCCTCACCGGGCCGGTGCCCGTGCACCCGGCCGCGTTCGATCTGCCCGCGGGACCCGGTCTCGGCGTCGACGTCGACGCCGAGACGGTTCGCGCCCTGGCCAAGGAGTCCTGAGTGCCCCACACCGTGCACGGCCTCGTGCCGATCCTCGCCACCCCGTTCGGGCCCGACGGCGCCCTCGACCTACCCAGCCTGCGCCGACTCACCGAGTTCCAGCTCGCCAGCGGCGTCACCGGTGTCGCCGTCTTCGGCATGGCCAGCGAAGGCTTCGCACTCACCACCGAGGAGCGGGCCCGGATTCTCACCACCGTCACCGAGGTGGTCGCCGGCGCGGTCCCCGTCGTCGCCGGGATCAACGGCACTTCGACGGTGACCGCGATCGAACAGGCCGACGCCGCGGTGGCCGGCGGCGCGTCCGCGCTGATGGTGCTTCCTCCATTCATGGTGAAGCCGACCTCCGACCAACTGCTCACCTTCTACGGCGACGTGGCCGCCTCCGCCGGGGTCGAGGTCATGGTCCAGGACGCGCCCGGTGCCACCGGCGTCACGATGCCGCCCACCCTCATCGCCGAGCTCGGCAAGCTCGACGGCATCACCTCCGTCAAGGTGGAATCGCCGCCCACCGCGCCCAAGGTGGCCGCGGTGGTCGCCGCCCGGGCCGACGACCGCTTCGCCGTGCTCGGCGGCCAGAACGCCCAGTTCTGCCTGGAGGAGTACGCCCGCGGAGCGATCGGCACCATGCCCGCCTGCGAGTTCCCCGACCTGCTCGGCCCGGTACTCGCAGCCTGGCAGGCCGGCCGGCACGCCGACGGCCGCGCCGAGTTCGCCCGGCTGCTGCCGCTGATCCTGTTCGGCCTCCAGCAGGGCATCGCCTGGGCGGTGCACAAGGAGGTGCTGGTGCGGCGTGGCCTCATCGCCGACGCCACCGTACGCTCGCCGGCCCGCCCGCTCGACCCGGCCAGCCGCGACTCGCTCGCCACGATCCTCGCCGACCTCGGACTTGCCCGGTGAGCGGACGCGGCATCCTCATCATCGGTGCCTCCTCGCCGATCGGCACCGCGATCGCCCGCGCCTTCACCGAATCCGGCGATCGCGTGGTGGGCGTCTCCCTTGAACAGCACAGCGACCCCGCCTTCGCGGCCGAGCTGATGGCCGACTGCGCCGACCCGCAGGCTGCGGCCCGCGCCGTCGCCGATGCCCACCGCACCCTCGGACAGCTCGACGTGGTGGTGCCCGCCGCCGCGGTCATGCCCGTCGCCGCGGCGACGCGGACCACCGACGCGCAGTGGCGGGCGGCCCTCGACGCGACCCTCGGCTCGATGTTCTACGTCGTCCGCGCGGCCCTGCCTCTGCTGCCGCGCGGCGGCGCCGTCGTCGCAGTTAGCTCCGTCAACGCCACCCTCGCCGCGCCCGGCCTGCCGGGCTACGCGGCCGCGAAGGCCGGCGTGGAAGGACTCGTCCGCCAGCTCGCCCTCGAGTACGGGCCCGCCGGCATCCGCGTCAACGCCGTCGCCCCCGGCATGATCGGAAAGGTCGACCTGCCCTCGGTCACCGAAGGCTACCCACTGCGGCGGGTCGGCCGACCCGACGATGTCGCCGCCGCCGTGACATTCCTCGCCTCTCCGGCGGCGGACTTCATCACCGGCGTCGTCCTGCCCGTCGACGGTGGCCTGTCGATCGCCTCACCGGCGGCGTGGCTCCGCCCCGACCTGCGAGCGAGATGGCTGTGACTACTGAGGACTGGTCGGTGCTGGGCGACCTGCGCTGTGAGCTGGGGGAGTGCCCGGTCTGGGACGAGGCCTCCGCCCGCCTGCATCTGGTGGATATCGACGGCCAACGGCTCTGGACCCTCGATCCCACCACCGGCACCGCCTCCGGCGCGACCTGCGACCGGCCGATCACCGCCCTGGTGCCGCGGGCCGGCGGGGGATGGCTCGGCGTCTCCGGGCGGGACGTCGGCGCCCTCGACCCCGACAACGGAGCCTTCCAACCGCTGCTGTCCCTACCCGGGCCGTCCGACCTAGCACTGAACGACGCGGTGTGCGGGCGCGACGGCAACCTCTACGTCGGTTCGATCGACCGGACCCGGGCCGAACGCGCCGACTTGTATCTGGTGGAGCCGGACCTGAACCACCACGTCCTTGCCGGGCACGTGGGGGCATCCAACGGCGTCGACACCAGCCCGGACGGGAGCCTCCTCTACCACGCCGACAGCTTCGCCGACACGGTCACCGCCTACGACAAGCACGGCCGATCCGCTTACGCCGTGCGGGTTGCGCACCCCGACGGGATTGCCGTCGACGCCGACGGCGGAGTCTGGGTGGCGTCGTGGGGATCCGGCATGCTGTTCCGCTATACGCCAGACCTCGCTCCGGACCGCGCGCTGTGCATGCCCGCGCCGCTGGTCACCAGCGTGTCGTTCGGCGGTCCTGGCTATCGGTGGATGTTCGTCACGACCGCCCGGTCGGACGGCGTTGAGCTGTCCGGAGCCGTGTTCACCGCGGACGTCGGCGTAGCCGGTCTTCCAGCCGCCCGCTTCGGCGCCTAGCGCTGCCGGGCGCGGCGTGACCTCCCAGGGAAGACCGAGGTGGTCACACTGCACTGACCCATGCCTGGCTGGCGCCGGCTGTCGTCTCGAGCTTCTGATGCCCGTAGAGAGACGCCGCGCTGCATCGACGTCTGGCCTCGGGACCCTGTGGCCTCGTGCCGACGAGGGCGCATCTGTGGGCTCCTCGGCTGGCATATGATCACCAGGTACCCGCAGTGCGATGTCTGCTCCATGAGGTGACATGGCCAACGCCGTGACTGCAGAACTGCTGATGCTCGTCAACGTGGTGGATCACTGGTTCTACCTGCAAGAGCCGACCTTTATCGACGCCGGGCAGACCTATTGGATCGATTATGAGTCAAACGAGTTGTGCGTGGATCGCGGTGGTGACCGTGTAACGCGACACGAGCCCAGACGACGTGCCGGCCGGCACCGCCCCAGCGGTCGCCTACTGGTGCCGACGCGACCCCACCCTGCACCCGGCCGAAATCGCCGCCCGAATCGGCAGGTCCGAACGCACCGTCCGCCGCCACTGGCCATCACCGGCAGGTAACGGTGTCGGCACACGTCAACGGGCACCTCGCTGACACCTGTCCGCGCACGGCTCTCCGCATATTCCGCCCAGAGTCCAACGCGCAAAGCCTCCCGCCGACGACGGCGATGAGCGGAGGCAAGTACCGGGCCCAACCATCGGCGGTATTGAAGGCGCCATCACCAGCGACGCGGCATCGACGGCGTAACGCATCCGCGTCTGCCGAGAGAAGGTGCGGCGTACCGCTCGCCGCTGGCTCCGCCGATCTGCCGGGCCTGCTGTGACCCCCGCAGTGTCCTTGCTCAACGGCGGCCAGGTGGCCCACGACGGGCTACTGACGGAACGGGCGGGTCATGGCTGCGAGGAGGGAATGCTCGCTGTCGTCACCGGCGAGCTGCCATGTGAACGCGCCGCGCAGCCCGTGGCTCGCCGCGAACGCTGCTCGCTCCTGGATGGAGTCGGCGTCCTCGTAGCTCACGAACGTCTGCGTACCAGGGTGGTAGAGCCACGGTGTGCGGGCGACCGGATGGCGGTGGCGCTGCCATGCCGGGTCGGGCAGCAGGTCCCGGCTGATGTCGCGCCAGTTGCCGACATCGACGGTATCGATCTGGGGCTGGAACAGGCCGGCTTGCTCGCCGGGCGAGGTGACGCGGAATCCGCGGCCGTAGAACGGCACGCCGAGCACGAGCTTGTCCCGTGGTACGCCGTGACGCTCGTAGTAGTCGACCGCACCGGTGACGTTGTTCCACCGCCGCAGGCCGGGTTCGAGCGGGTCGTCGGCGACTTCCGCCAGCGGCGCGTTGAACGTAGCGATCGGGGAGAAGCCCGTACCGAAGTCGTAGGTCATGAGGTTGACGAAGTCGAGGACATCGGCGAGTTCCGCGAGTTCGAAGCTGTCCGCCGGGTCATAAGGGCCGGCCGACTGCAGCCGCCCGGCCGGTAGGGCGGCGGTCAGCAGACGGTCCGGGCCGAGACGGTCACGCAGATCCTGGACGAGCAGCGTGCAGTTGCGCCGATCCTCGGGCCGTCGGGTGACTTCGGCAGGGCCGCCCGATACGGGAAACTCCCAATCCAGATCCACGCCGTCGAAGCCGGCGGCGAGCTCGACGCATTCGGCGACCAGGTCGGCGCGCGTGCGCGGGGTCAGGGCGGCATCGGAGAACCCGCCGGCACCCCAGCCGCCGATCGAGATCACGATGCGCAGGTGCGGATACGCCTGCCTGATCCCGGCGAGCTGCGCCGGCGCCGCGGACGGAAGCATCAGGCGGCCGTCCTCGATCGTGGCGAATGCGTAGAACAGGTGGGTCAACAGGTCGGCGGGAAGATGCTCGATCGGGTACTCGTGCGCGTCCAGTCCGGGAAAGTAGGCACCCAGAACCGTCTGCCCCATGATCACCCGCACACGGTAGCAGCTGGCGTCACAGCCGACTCGGGTGAAATCGGCGCGATGGGCTACCCGCTCGCCTGTGGGGCGCTGGCCGTGAAACATCCGGATCTGCCGATGAGCGGTCGTGGCAGCGCTGCGAGGAGCAGGCGTCAGGAGACCGACGGCGGCCAGCGATGTCTGCGCCACTCGTCCCATGTCGCGAATCCAGCCGGTGGGTCATCGATGGGTTCACTGCCGTCGAGTTCGCCTGGCGTTGGGATGTCGATGTTGGCAGCCCACTCAGCGAGTTCCTCGTCGGACATAGGCCAAGTCGTGTGCGGCGCTTCGGCTTGGCGCTGATCAAGTCGTCTCCGCTGCTCGGCCGGGGTGAGTTCGAAGTAGCGCATCTCCACCATCGCGCCTAGGTCTGCTGCTGCCTGCCGTAGAGCGGAGCGCTCGTCTCGACCCCAGAGGCCGTAGTCGATCACGACGTTGTTGCCGAGTTCGAGGGCGCGCAGCCCGATCTGGATGAGCCGTCCTTCGATCACGTCCTGAGCCGATGACGGATTGTCCTGCCCGTAGAGAGCCTTCACCCATTCGTCCTTTGTGAGGCGAAGTGCTCTCTGCTCGATCTCGATGCGCCGAGCAGCAGTGGTCTTCCCGGTGCATGGGAGTCCCACAGTCAGGAACAGTGTTGGTTGCCTCATCATCACCCGCTTCCGACCGAACGCCTCATCAATGCTGACATCCGCTCATGGCACCCCTTTATGTCAAGGCGCCGCTGACACCAAGGGCTTAGGGTGGTTGGTGGCGGGTCCGGGAAGTGGCTTGTCCGAAGGGCCGATGTCCGGGGTCAGGTCGGTCACGCTGGATTGCAGAGTCGTCCCCGAGTGCCCTCCCGGGCCTGCCACCTGCCCGCGTTTCTGGTCTTCGACCATGCGGGCGTAGACGACGTTGGAGAGTCGTCGTTTCAGCGCGCGCATGGCTTCCATGGCGGTCTTCCCGGCGGCTTTCTTCGCATCGAAGTAGGCGCGGCCTTGCGTGCGGTTGCGCAGCTGGACCACGGCCATGATGTGCAGCGTGCGGTTGATCCGCCGGTTGCCGGCGCGGGAGAGCCGGTGGCGCTTCTGGTCGCCGGAGGAGGCGTCCAGCGGGGCGGTGCCGTTCCAGGAGGCGAACCGGTCGCGGTCGGCGAACCGGCTGATGTCGCCGACGTCTGCCAGTAGGCGGGCTGCGCCTGAGGGGCCGATGCCGTGCAGCTCCATCAGGGTGGAGCCGCGGGCGGCCACCAGCTCCTTGAGGTCCTTTTCCGCGGCTTTGATCTTCTTGTCGATGCCCTCGAGTTCACTGATCAGCTCGACGGCGAGGCGGCGTCTGGTCTTGCCCACGATGTCGCGGGGTTTGACCGTCGCGATCAACGCGCGGGCCTGTGGCGCGGACAGGAACTTCTTCGCCCCGCCGGGCAACAGCTCCAACAGCAACCGGTGCAGCCGGTTGATGGTCTGGGTGCGGGCGCGGCCCAGCTCGTCACGCCGGTCGGCGAGCATGCCCATCACCTGCAGGTCCGCGTCGACCTGAACCTGCACCAGATTCGGGCTGCGTAGTGCCACCATCGCCACCGAGTGGGCGTCGACCGGGTCGGTTTTGCGGCCGTTGCCGGTGGCGAACACCCGCACCTGCGCCGACAGTTTCGCGGGCACGTCGAGCACCGTCTCGCCGTCGTGGACCAGGCGGTGGGCGATGTGTTTGCCGATGCCGTTGCAGCCTTCCACCGCCCACACCCGGTGGGCGTGCTTACGGCCGGCGGCGAGCATATCGGCGTAGCCGGCCTTGTCAGTGCCAAAGCGGCCCACCGCGAGGACCCGGCCGCGTTCGTCGACGACCTCGATGGTGGCTGAACGCTTGTGCGGGTCCATCCCGATGATCACGCTCATCGGCGCCTCCCTTGGCTGAGCTGGATGGAGTTGTCAGCAAGGAGGGCACCGCTACTTCGAGCAGAACAAACCCCTTTCCAGCCACTCCTCGCGCGGTGCCCGGCGAGACCGCAGGCCATGAGAGAGCCACACCAATGACACCGGTGGGCAGCCGCAATGTGGGAGCGTCTCGCCGGGCACCTGGACCGAGTCTGGCCGGACACCGATCCTGGACCAAGTCTCTAAGTAGCCGCTGAGCGCTCGCCACTCGGCGTAATTGCCCGCATGCTCTCCCCGTGCCCGCTCGTGCCGATGTGCGGTCATGTCGATTGTGTGGATGGCATGAGCCATCTGTCGAACCAGGCTCGGGTGCGGTGGAGGAGGTCGATCTGGTGGTTGCGTTCTCGGAGGGAGTGGTTTTCCCGGGGGTATACGACGTACTCGTGTTCGATGCCGTACCGGCGCAGGGCGCGGTGGAAGTACTCCGCCTGGGACAGCGGGACATTGGTGTCGTCGGCTCCGTGGACGATCAGTACCGGGGTTCGGATCGCCGACGCGTAGGAGATCGGGCTGAGCCGGTCGTGCGGGTGCGGGCCGGGGCCCTCCCACCCGACACTTCCGCCGAGTGCGGCCTCGTATGCGCCCCATTCGCCGGTCGCGGCCTGCATGCCCCAGTCGCTGATCCCGGCCCCCATCAACGCGGCGTTGAAGCGGTCGGTCTGCCCGACCGCCCATGCGGCCATGAACCCGCCGTGGCTCCAGCCGGCGATGCCCAGCCGATTCGGGTCGGCGACGCCTTCCGCGATCAACAGGTCGATTCCGGTCGAAATGTCGGTCCACTCTTCCTGGCCGACCGCGCCGGCAACGCTGGCGGCGAAGTCGTGCCCGTGGCCCTGACCACCGCGGGGATTCGGCAGGAACACCGCGTAGCCCGCGTGCGCCAGCCATTGCCCGGACGGCGCCCAGTGCAGCATGAATTCATCGGCGTACCGGTCGTACGGGCCACCGTGAACGATGGTCACCAATGGGAACGGGCCGTCCGGCCGGGAGCTGCCCGGCGGCAGGACCAGCAGCCCGTCCAGGGCCAGTCCGTCCGGTGCACGGTACGACAGGCGCTGCTGGGCGCCCCACCGGATGTCGCGGAGCTCGGGCCGGGTGTCGGTGCGGCGCTCGAGTGGGCCACTGGCCAGGCCAGCGTGGACGTCATGCGGCCGGTCGGATCTGCTGATGACGGCCGCGACCACGTCACCGTCCCGATCCGTGCTGAGCTGCTTCGCCAGGCCGTCGATGCGGGAAGTTTCCACCAGATGCGGCTCGTCGGGCATGAGTCGGTAGATCGCGGTGTCCAGCCCGTCGGCCACCAGCACCAGCGGGGCGCCCCGGTCGGCTTGCACCAACTCCGCCGGACACGCCCCCAAGCCTGCGGTGAGGTTGCGATGTTGCCCGGGCGGCCCGGTATCGGGCACCACGACGTCGAACACGGCGGTTCCCGCCTGAAGCCCGGGCGGGGTGAGCGCCAGGTACGTCAGGTGCCAGTCGGCTGCGCACCACCACACCGGCGAGTGCGCGTCGGCCGGGACCGGGCCAATGTCGCTGACCTGTCCGGTGTGCAGGTCGAGTAGATACATGGCGGGTTCGAGGGAACCGGGATCCAGGTCGGGCGTCGACCAGGTGAGCACGGCCAGCGGTCCCCCGTCGGGGCGCTGGACCACGTCGACCACGTGCCGATCGTCGATGCGGGCGGGAGTGCGGATCCGTCCCGACGGCAGATCCAGCAACCGCAACCGCGCCGGACGTGCGCAGCCGCGTACATGCGCGTCATCGCCTTGTTGTTCCCGGCGGCGTTCATCGTCCGGCGGCTCGTCATGGGCGATGATCGCGACCAGCGCGGAGTCGATCAGCGGGCGGTAAGCCTGGACTCCACCCGCCCAGTCCGTCAGTGTCTGGGCCCCGCCACCGCCCGGCAGAATCCGATGCAGCTGTGCTGTTCCGCTCGTGGACCGGTCCGAAAGAAAGAGGATCGATTCCGAATCGGGTGCCCAACGCGGACAGGACAGACGCCCCGGCGGGATGTCCAGCCGCCACGGCGCCACGCTCCCGTCGGCAGCGGTGACCCACAGCTCGCTGACCGGGCGGTCATCGGCCAGCCCGATCGGTGCCAGCACGTACACCACCCAGCGGCCATCCGGGGACAACACCGGTGACGAGGGCACCCGACCGTCCACCACCAGATCCGCTGTCAGCCCCGACAGCACTCGATCCATCCGTTCCCCTCCCACGGCGGCTTGCCACCGCCGAGCACGGCGTCGCCGACCAGGACCACCACCTCAGCACAGCGGCCCGGCCCTCGCCACCCCGGCCATCATTCCGCCACGGATACAGCCCGCCGATCACACTGGCGACTCGTCCGGGCCACAACATCAACCGCACGCATCTGGCACTGCGCGCGCTCATGCCGATGACCGGATGTCGATCGGGTGCCGCGCGACGCGGGTGCCTTTCCGGCGAACGCAGAAACTGTCCCAACCGCATGCGCGAGGTGACGTCCGGCCCAGATGTGTGCCCTGCCGATGGGCTGACCGGCGGGCGCGGTGCCGTCAAGCCATTGCGGGAAGGATGACCCGTTCCAGCACCGTGAGCGGGGTGCGCCACTGGTCGGGGTCGTCGTAGTTGCCGGCGGTGATGGCCACGGTGAGGTCCAGGTCGGGCAGGACGAACAGGCGCTGGCCGCCGTTGCCCATGCCGGCCACCAGCCGATGGCCCTCGATGGATTCGATGTACCACTGGTAGCCGTACTGCGCGCCCCAGCTGGTCTGCAGGCGTGGCTGGAGCATCGTGCGGATCCAGTCGGCGGGGACGATCCGCTGACCGTCCCAGGTTCCCTCGGCCAGCACCAGCTCGCCGAGCCTGGCCAGTTCGCGGGGCGCGAGTCGCAGCCCGGACGCGGCGGAGGCCACTCCGTCCGCGCCGGTCATCCACTCGAAGCTGCCGATGCCCAGCGGCGCGAACAGCACGGCCTGCGCGTACTGCGGCAGCGACTGCCCGGTGCCGTCGGCGATCAGTCGGCCGAGCAGCGCCGTGGCACCGCCGCAGTAGGTCCATCGGGTGCCGGGCGGCTCGAGGATCGGCCGCTCCAGGATGTATCGGTATCGGTCCGGCGCCAGCTCCATCGCGATCTCGGCGTTGGCCGGGCTGTTGTACGGGAGATCTTCGCGCCATTCCACGCCCAACGACATTGTCAATGTGTGCTCGACGGTGAGCCGGGCACGCCGGGGGTCGGCCGCCAGGTCGGGGTACTGCGGGAACCGCTGCAGGAGCGGCTCCGCCGGCGGCGGGACCAGCCCTTCGCCGAGCGCGATGCCGTACAACAGGACGGTCACGCTCTTGGTGACGGACCGGATGTCGTGTAGGACCCCGGGCCCGAACTCGACGACGCCCAGCGAGTCGCCCCAGGCGAAGTCCTCGCCGGCCCTGTAGTACTCCAGCACGGTTTGACCACCGCGAACCGCCGCGACGGCGTGCAGACCGCCGACCTGGCCAGCTTGGAGTATTTCGTCGAGACGGTCACGCAACTGCGTCGTCATGGGCACTCCGAGGGGCGATGTCGGCCAGCGGAACAGCATGCTCGTTATACCGGAATTCCCGCTTTTGCAGCGACCCGGTTGGGAGGGCCCGGCCCGGCCCGCCGCAGCTGCCCGCCGCAGCCATGATTCAGTCGTGAGAGACGGCCACCTCCTGGCGCAGAGCCTCGACGTCGACGTCCAGAAACCGTGCTGGCCCATTTTGCGTACCACACCTTCGATGAGGTCGCTGTCGACGGTGCGTGGGGTGGTGCCGAGCACGAGCAGCACAATCCGCCACGTCCAGCGCGAGCTGCCGCCGCCCATCCGCATCTGCCGCCGAGCGGGCGCGGCCTGCCGGGCGTTCGTCACTGTTCGTGGCGCTGTCCGGGTGCCTCTTCGGCGGTGACATCCTGGCTGGCGTCGAGGCGGACGCCGATCTGAGCCGGCAGTGGGTAGACATGTTCGACAGGAAGGTGGGCTGCTGCCGATTGTTCGTCGTTGATGCGTAGAAGTTCCCGGACGCGGTGAACGGTGGGGGTGATGTCCGTGACTGCGACTATCCAGTCGTCGACGTACCGGTCGACAGCCTCGCCGGACAACCCAACCTGCAGCGACCGGTACGGCAGCGCCTCCAGATGCAGTGTCCGTTCCGGATCCCACTGCACTCGTACCGGGCTGGTTTTAAGTTGCCGCGACCACGTTGTCTTGTCGCCATGCACGTCTCGGTCGTAGTGACTCAGGCAGGCTCGCGCCAGCGCCCACTCGAAGCCCTCCCGCGTGATGTCGATGGACAGCACGCGCTCCTGCCCCGGCTTGGTGGCCCAGCCGCAGCGGTACATCATCCATAGGAAGGACGGCTTGATCCACGTCATCCGGTCCCGCTTGAAGGGGGCCACGAAGCGGCCGGCCGCCACCGCCGGCAGCGCAACCTGCGGGGGATACGCCTGGTACACGGTGATCGTGTCGGCCGAGTAGCGGGCATGGATCTGACGGGCGGGAACGGACACAACCCGATCTTCACCGATCGGGCCTCGACTGCTCCACCGAGATTCCGCACCCACGCCAGTGCCAGACCGTGATGAACCTGCGGCTGCATCCGCATCTGCGATGCGCGCGTTCAGCCCCGCTCCCGCAACGTCCGACTTTGCCGATGAGGGGACGTTGGTGAGGTTGGTCTCCGTAACTGGGTTGCGTGCTTGGCCTCCTATACGGAGGAATGGGGGATGTGGTGACTGAGATTCGTCCTGTCAAGCGTCACGAGGTCGTCGAGTATTTGCGGGCGCTGCCCTTCGCGAATGGGCTACCGAGCTGGGAGCCGTACCCGGCAGCGTGGCACGGCGGCGCGGAGGCTTGGCCGTGCCCGCGCCCGCCAGCGACTCGCGAGCAGCTGGAGTCGTGGGTCGATGAGTTGATGGAGGACGACACCTTCCGACCACAAGCGGCGATCGTGGACGGCAAGGTGGTGGGGGCCACGGCGATGCTGTCGCTCGAGGTGACCGCTCCAGGACTGCGCGTGGTGCCCTTCGGTGGCGTCACCGGCACCGGAGTCATAGCCACTCATCGACGGCAGGGGCTGCTGCGGGGCATGATGCAGGCGATGTTCACCGACGCCTTGGAGCGTGGTGAGGCGATCGCCGAGCTCAGCGCGAGCGAGGGCAGCATCTATGGGCGGTTCGGATTCTCCCCAGCGACGCTGCGCATCCGATGGGAGATCGAACGCTGGGACGCCCGGCTTGTCGACGCCGATCCTGACCCGGGCAGCCTTGAGCTGGTCGATGCAGCGACAGCGCGAGAGGTGTGGCCCGTGATCTTTGACCGGGTGCGACGGGCACGGGTCGGCGAGATCACGGCACGCAAGGGCCGCTGGTCGGACCTGTCCGATGAGGCCAAGGGCACCGACGGGCCGCTGCGGTACCTCGTCCACCGCGACGCGGCAGGGCAGGTGGACGGCATCGCGAACTACCGTCTGCCGTGCTCGACGAGCCCCGATGGGGTCGGCGTGCTGGTGGTCGAAGCGCTGGAGGCGCTCACCGATGAGGCCTACCGAGCCATGTGGTCCCTGCTGCTGGACTTCGACCTCACGCGCAAGGTCGTCGCCCCGGCACGACCAGGCGACGAGCCTCTGCGCTGGATGCTACACAACCCGCGAGCCATGCGCGTCACACGGCAGTCGGACAACCTCTGGGTGCGAGTCCTCGACCTGCCCAACGCCCTGATCAGCCGCGGCTACGACACCGACGGTCACCTCAGGATCGCCGTCGAGAAAGACCCCGAGTGCCCCCACAACATCGGTACGTGGGAACTCGAGATCAGCGAGGGTGAAGCCGAATGTCGGCGGGTTGATCGCGCTGCGGACCTGGCCCTGGACATACAGGCACTCGGATCGCTCTACCTCGGGGGAATGTCCGCCGCCGCCCTGGCCCGCGCCGGCAAGATCCGCCCACAGGAAGCGGATGCCGTCGCCACCCTTTCACGACTCTTCCGCACCGATCCCGAGCCTTTCAACTCGATCGGATTCTGACCGAAGGGGGCATCCGCTCATCAGCCGCTGTCAGCGCGTCAGCCGGGCCTGTTGGCGATGGCTCTAGCCTCCTGGCCGTGTCGTTCCGCCGTAGAGATGCACGCGGTCGTCGACGTCGCGGTCCGGTGCGCCGTGGATGAACTGGTCAGGCTCGACCTGGCCGTTGCTGACGTGTACCACCCAGTCCTCGTAGTCGGAGATGATCGACGGCATGGACCTCGAGGAGTTCGACCAGCACGTTCAATCACTCCGCGCCCGGGCGGCCAGGTCCGGCTTCGAGGAAATCGAAGACTTCAAGGTGATCGAAGGGCTGACCGCATCGGCGGAGGACATCACCGAGGCGGAGCGAGCGCTGGGCGCGACCCTGCCCGAGCAGTACAAGGCATTCATGCTGCGCTACGGCGGCGGGCAGTTCGGATTCCTCGACCTGCTGCCCATACCCACAGCAGCGTCCGCGCACCACGTCGACGACGTCGTCTCCGTCAGCCAGGCCGAGTTCCCGGATGGGTCCTTCGTCGCGGTGGCACCCGTCGGCACAGGCGACTACTGGTGCTTCCCCGTCCTCGACGGCGGATGCAGCGACGAGGTGTGGTTCCAGTACCACGACGGCGACGACCCAACGCTGGAGGCACCAGACTTCCTGGATTTCGTAGCACGGCGCGGTACTCAACCCTGACCCAGACCGGCACCACGGTCGACGCCACCAACCCTGCCCTTCCGGAAGCGGGGCGCTGCCCCGCACCCCGACCATCCCTCAGAGACCGCAACAGGTCTCCACGTCCGGGCACCACAAGGGCTGCCCGAGAACCCCGGCCAGGTCACGGCCAAGCCGCTACGCGATCGCCTTCGACGAGCCTTGACCCGACCGGGAACCCCGGGCAGGAACACGCCTGCCCGACCGAGGAGACCCTTGCCCACCGCACGCCCGCTTGACAACCGCCATTGAGACTCGTCCGGTAGGGCGCTCCACCTTGTCCCCGTCCGAGAAGGCTGGACGGTCTACGACTGCCCGACGAGGAGATCCGCTGTTCCGAACGGCGTGCTCCCACCGCGTGAGTCGCTAGAACGTTGGCGGTACCTTGCCACCATGCGCGCAGAGGTCCGGCAGGTGCGTTTCCCAGACGTGGAATCAGGGGAGCCCTTCGATCCTTCGAACACCTTCCAGCTGGTGGAGGTGTACGTCGGGGCTGTTGCGGAGGCAGGCGAGGAGCAGTACCAGGTGACTGCCTGCACGCCTGCCGCCCTGGCGGACCTACTGCGGCGGCAGCCCTTCCTGGTAGGGCGCCATTGGCTGTTCGTAGAAGAGTTCTCGACCACAGCTGTTGAGGCGGCGCTACGCAAGCTGATCGGGAACGTCGAGGCGGCCAGCCGGGCTGAGTTTGTAGAGAAGGTCGGCCGACTCGGGCTGTGGGAGTTCGAGGACTAAAGGAGCTAGGACGGACTCCCGCTCGCCCTGTCGCTGTACAGCCATCCGTACAGCCAAGCCCGCCCGCTGACGCCGACGCTGCCCGACAACCACGGACGGGCTGACCAGGAGCAAACCACCTGACCAGCCATCCGCGATCTTCTTCTAACCCCAAGGCCGCAGGATCGAATCCTGCCGGGTACACCACCGTCACCGCAGATCAGCGCCTTGTCGATTCCCGTCAAGGCCGCCGAGCGGGCGCAGCCCACCGCCCACTCTCGCTGGCCTGCTGGCGACCGCCGGCCGGCACGGCGGGCACCACCTTAGGGGACGATTCCAGTAGCAGTGGCCCAACGCCAGACACATACCGCGACAACTGCCGCGACCGCTGTCGCGATCGCGATCACCAAAGATGCCCGGCCACCCCGGATCCCGCGATAGCACCATGCCGAAGCGGAAGTGAGGCCAAGAGCAGGCGCCAGCGTCGGCGGGAGCAGGACGGCAACGGCTAAGCCCGTCATGTTCTCGGAACCGCCAGCGAAGTAGGCACCCGCCGCCAGGAAGACGAGAAGACCGACAACCAGCCACGCCAACACTGCGAGGGCCGCAGCGAAGACAAGCAGGGGGCGCAGGAAGTACTCCCGGGCAGGCCGGGTCTCAGGTAATCGGGAACAGGCACCGGGGTCGGCCATTGAGTGATGGTGGCACATGGGCGACGAGGCGGGCCACCCACCGCGGCGTGCCAACCACGTGCCAGTAGCCGGTGTCCGGAGGGGGCAGGAGCGGGCACGAACTGTCACCCACTCCCCGGCCAGGAGCAGGCGCTTCGGGCATCTCGGGGCGGTGATCCTCGTCCTTCCAAACTGACGGTGCGGGCGCACCTTCGATCGGTGGCTGGGTCATGGAGTTTCGTAACTGGTGGACCGCTTGGCGAGTACGGACCGGCGTCGGCGTGCCATCAACGGCACCACCACCGCCCCCACCCCGAGCGCGATAAGTGCTGCCAGCCACCAGCGCAAGGGCTCGATCAGCAGGAGCGCGAAAAAGATCAGCGGAATGAACATGGCCGAGTCGGCCACGATGTGCTCAGAAGACCAGCGCCCAACTCCTGCCGGCGATGCGGCCGACCAGACGAAGACCGGTCCGAGGAGCAGCAGGGCCGCCACGCCGAGCACAGGACCGCGCTGCTGAAAGATCGACTGTGCGATCATGGCCGATACTGCTACCGCAAGGAGAACGAGCCCGATTCGGGCGGCGAGACTCGGTCGTTTCGGTCGCTCAGGTTGGTGAGCATCCAGCGTCATGGGTGACAGTATGTGGGATTGGCCAAGTGCCCGCCGCTCTCACTAATTGGTGGACGGCTATGTGCGGGGCTTCTGTACAGCCACCCATACAGCCAAGCTGGCCGACACGCGCCGGGAGAGAGCGGCACGGGCCGACGTGCCGTACAGGTCAGCGACGCTGTCCGACGCCGGCCGACAGCCAGCGCGATCTTTGCAAAGCAGGGGTCAGGTCATCGGCGACTGCGTCGCGCGCCGCCGCCGCAGCTCCTGGAGCCACTCGCGTATCTGGTCGTCGTCGTGAAGGTAGTCACTGTTCGGCGCTGCAGGTAGGTCGATGCCGAACAACTTGTTCAGTGCCCACCAGCTCAGGTCATCCCAATGGAGCTCGCCATCGGTGACCCATCGCGCAGCCCACCGATCAGCGTCATCTCGACTAATGCGACCTTCCACAACAGCAGCAAAACGCTCTTCGATCTCGTCTAGGTCTGGCTGCCCTCCGCCGCTCATGGCCGCGATCGTACTGGCGATGTTGCATAGTTCCCGATCAAGCCAGATGGGAGCCACAGATGGGAGCCACCGGGGCGGACTGGACCGGACGGGACCGAACCGATGGAGTTGCCGAGCCGCCGAGGACCAGGGCGAGGCGGAACCGCACCGGACGGCCTTGACATGGTCTTGGGAATCTACGGATCTGTGAGTGTCACGTCTGGCGGTTCTGGGTGGACTGCCGTCAGGATCAGTGCCGGTGTTGTCGGGTGACTCGCTA
>NZ_JBIAKG010000021.1:0-44631 GCF_042872345.1 Micromonospora sp. NPDC005299 | reverse complement strand
ATGCGTACGGCAACCGATACTGAGCCACACCCGACGCCCCTGGATCTCCCGGACCCTACGACTGGCCCGCTCAACCTTGAAAGAAGGTAGGACCGCTACTCGACGAACCTGCAGGTCGCCATCGACGCCAGCACCCGCCTCGTCATCGCCGTCGGCGACCCACAGCCCGGCAACCGCAACGACACCATCGTCTACCGCACCTCCGGCATCGACCAGAAGCTGGCCGGACGGCCCGTCATGGCCGACGGCGGCTACCGCGGCAACCCGGAGGTCATCATCCCGTACCGCAAGAACCGCGACGGCAGCCCGCTACCGGCGTGGAAGGAAGACCTCAACGCCCAGCACCGCACCGTCCGCGCACAGGTCGAACACGCCCTGGCCAGGCTCAAATGCTGGAAAATCCTGCGTGACTACCGCCGCGCCGGCAGCACATTGACCGACACCGCATCCGCCATCGCCCACCTGCACAACATCGCCCTCACCGGGTGAGCACCAACGCGGTCACGGACAACGCCTTCACCGAATTACGAGACGTCCCTTAGGTGCGGCTCCCTCAGCCAACGGACACCGTCCAACGCCAGCCTCGTTGTTAATCCGCTGGTCCGAATGGATGCTGTCGTATGGACATCGCCGCCATCGAGGAACTGAACTCACTCAGCATCCATCTAAGGCGGACGGTCCCCAAATCAGGACCTGCGAGACCAAGCCGGGCCTCAGGTAGCGATGAGGCAGCAAGCCGCCCGATCAGGCTGGTTAGACGAATGCAGAGAAGGCCTTTCACGAGCTGGGCAACAAGGTGGAGCCGGCCAATCGTCACTCCACGCTGGGCAGCTTCGGTCCCAGCACATCGTCCGCGTCCACGATGGTGTACGCGTACCCCTGCTCCGCCAGGAAGCGCTGCCGGTGCGCCGCGTACTCGGTGTCGATCGTGTCCCGCGACACCACCGTGTAGAAGTGCGCCTGCCGCCCATCGGCCTTCGGCCGGAGCACGCGCCCCAACCGCTGCGCCTCCTCCTGCCGAGACCCAAACGTCCCCGACACCTGAATAGCGACGGCAGCCTCCGGCAGGTCGATGGAAAAGTTCCCGACCTTGGAGATGACCAGCGTCTTCACCTCACCGGACCGGAACGCGTCGAACAACCGCTCCCGCTCGCGGTTCGTCGTCGACCCCTGCACGATCGGCGCGTCGAGATACTCCCCGAGCTGGTGCAACTGGTCGATGTACCCGCCGATGACCAGCACCTGCTCGTCCGGGTGCCGCTGCACCAGCGCCCGCACCACCGGCAGCTTCGTCCGCGCCGTCGCCGCCATCCGGTAGCGCTCCTCGGCCTCGGCCGTCGCGTACGCCATCCGTTCGGCGTCGGTCAGCGTGACCCGTACCTCGGTGCACTCGGCCGGGGCGATCCAGCCCTGCGACTCGATGTCCTTCCACGGCGCGTCGTACCGCTTCGGGCCGATCAGGCTGAAGACGTCGCCCTCGCGGCCGTCCTCGCGTACCAGGGTCGCCGTGAGGCCGAGCCGGCGGCGGGCCTGGAGGTCCGCGGTGAAGCGGAAGATCGGCGCGGGCAGCAGGTGCACCTCGTCGTAGACGACCAGGCCCCAGTCGCGGGCGCCGAACAGGTCGAGGTGGGTGAACGCGCCGCCGCGCCGCGAGGTGAGCACCTGGTACGTGGCGATGGTGACCGGGCGGATCTCCTTGCGCTCGCCCGAGTACTCGCCGATCTCCTCCTCGGTGAGCGACGTGCGGGCGATCAGCTCGCGCTTCCACTGCCGGCCGGCGACCGTGTTGGTGACGAGGATCAGCGTGGTGGCCTTGGCCTCGGCCATGGCCGCCGCCCCGACGAGGGTCTTGCCGGCGCCGCAGGGGAGCACCACCACGCCGGAGCCGCCGGCCCAGAACGCCTCGACGGCCTCCCGCTGGTACGACCGCAGCGTCCACGGCTTGCCGCCGTCCTTGCCGGCTTCGGCCAGCTCGATCGGGTGCGCCTCGCCGTTCACGTAGCCGGCCAGGTCCTCGGCGGGCCAGCCGAGCTTGAGCAGCGCCTGC
Source organism: Micromonospora sp. NPDC005299 (assembly GCF_042872345.1). Taxonomy (NCBI): domain Bacteria; kingdom Bacillati; phylum Actinomycetota; class Actinomycetes; order Micromonosporales; family Micromonosporaceae; genus Micromonospora; species Micromonospora sp. NPDC005299. The sequence continues at coordinate 42,584 of NZ_JBIAKG010000021.1, read as the reverse complement.
TTGAGCCGGCCCCGCTCGGAGGGGTGCACCTGGATGGTGTCGTCGTCGAGCTTCGGGCCGAGCATGCCGGCGAGCTTCTTGCTCTTGGCGACCTCGATCAGCACCACCCGGTCCAGCGCGCGGAGCACCAGGCCGTGCGCCGGGTCGTTGGCGAGCTGGAGCCGGCCGTAGCGGTCCATCGTCTCGGCCACGTCGACCAGCAGCGCGTGCGGCACCGGGTAGCGGGAGTACTTGATCAGCGTGTCCACCACGCCCTCGGCGTCGTGGCCGGCGGCTCGGGCGTTCCACAGCCCCAGCGGGGTGAGCCGGTAGGTGTGCACGTGCTCGGGGGAGCGCTCCAGCTCAGCGAAGGGCGCGATGGCCATCCGGCACGCCTGCGCGTCGGGGTGGTCGATCTCCAGCAGCAGGGTCTTGTCCGACTGCACGATCAGTGGTCCACCGCTCACGCCAGCGTCCTCTCCCTATGCCGGAAATTCTCGCCCGCACGGCGGCTGACCTGCCGAAGGCGGACCATCCAGTGTTGCACGCCGACGGGTGTCCGGAAAAAGTCTCGTTGGACAGGCAACGGCACACTCCTCCCAGACGTCTAGCAAGCGGGACAACTGTCCAGGGGGAGGGCCCATGAAGCGTGTCCGTTTCGCCGCCCGGGCCATCGGCCTGGCAGCGGTCGTGCTGGTCGGCGTCGGTGCGTGCGCGCTCGATCCGCAGGGCGACGGATCCGGGGCGGCCGCCCCGGCCCCCGTCGGCGTGACGGAACAGGCATCGGGGGCGAGCGCGCCGCCCGCGCCGGAGCAGCCGACCGCGTCCCCGTCGGCGCAGCCGAGCCGGACGGCCACGCCGAAGCCCAGCCGCAGCACCACGCCGAAGCCGACCCCGTCTCGTTCGACGGGCTGCCCCCAGGGGGAGCAGCAGCGGGCCGTGGAGACGTACCTGACCCGGCTGGGCGGCTTCGGGACGCTGACCGTGGACGGCAAGCAGTCGGCCGCCGACTGCGCCGCCATCAAGAAGTTCCAGCGCCGGTACGGGATCAGCCCGGCCGCCGGTCGCGCCGGCGCCACCACGTACGACGTGGCGAAGCGGCTGGCCGGCACCGACACCGGGCGCTGCCGCGCCGGCTCCGGCACCACCTTCTGCGTCGACCTGACCCGGCAGACCGTCTGGGCCATGCGCGGCGGGAAGGTGGTCATGGGCCCGACCGTGACCCGCACCGGCATGGCCGGCTACGCCACCCCGGCCGGCACCTACTCGGTGGGTGGGAAGAACATGCGGGAGTGGTCCAACCCGTACGAGGTGTGGCTGCCCTACTGGCAGCGGTTCAACGGCGGGATCGGGTTCCACGAGACCACGACCTACCTGCACAACTCCTCGATCGGCTCGCACGGCTGCGTGAACCTGCTGCACCGCGACGCGGTCCGGCTCTGGGAGCTGGGCTCGGTCGGCACCCGGGTGGTCGTCTTCGGCCGCCGCCCCGGCACCTGATACCCGACCGGGCGTGACCTCCCGCCCGGATCAGGGTTTTATCCCCTGTCCGGGTGACCCCCTCCGGTGCCACGCTGGAGGCCGGGTCCACCACGGGGCGGGAGGGACTGGAGATGACCGTCAATCACGACGTGCTTCCCGAGGACGACCGGGCGCGCCAGCAGGAGGTCTCACCGGCAGCCTTGGTCGGCTACGCGGCCGCCGCCACCGGCGTCTTCGGCTGGTTCCTGTTCGGGCTGCTGGTCCAGCGGCAGGGCTTCGTGGACTCGGTCGGCGAGTCGGCCGGTGCGGCGTTCGCGCTGCTGCTCACCGTCTCGGTGGTCGGCACCCTGCGCCGCAACGGGGACTAAAACGGCGGTCAGTCCTCCAGCACCGCCGCGGTGATCCGGTGCAGCGCGAACGTGTGCAGCATCTCGGTGCGCTCGTCCTCGGCGCGCAGGTAGCCGGCCCCGATCGACACCGGCCGGACCAGCCGGGACGCGGTCGCCCCATGCGCGTCGACGTAGCCGACCCAGACCAGCGCCTTGTCCCGCACCGCCTGCTGGAGCACTGCGAGGGCATCGCTGTGGGTGTGTGCCGGCCCCGGGCCGGTGCGCGCCGACCCGCCGCGGACCACCGCCGGAGCCCGCCGCGCCGCCCGGGCCGCCGCGTCGCCCCGGCGGATCTGGTCGACCACGCCGAGCAGCCGGGGCATCGGCAGCCGCGGCGCCGCCAGGGGGTCCAGGCTGCGGCTGGCCGACGGTACCCGGGCCGGCGCCCGCCGGGTCTTCGGCCGGGCGAGCACGGTCGCGCCGCCGGCGTCCTCGGCCACCGGCGCGTAACCGGCGTCGCGCAGCGCGATCAGCATCCGGTTCACCTGGTACGGGGTGATCAGCACCGTCGGGGCCAGCCGGCGCAACGCGAGCGCCTCCAGCCGCTTGTCGGACAGCACCTCGGTGAGCAGCGCCTCGTCGTCGCTGCGCACGTAGCCGCCGGCCGAGCCGAGCCGCAGCCCGCCGTGCTTGCGCGCCACGTCGTCCACCAGGTAGCTCATCCCCTGCGGCACCGGGGTACGCGACCGGCGGCGGAACAGCGCGTGCAGGTCGTCGGCCGAGTAGCCGGCGTCCAGGGCCCGCCGCACGCTGGCCGTGGTGACCCGGTACACGCTCGCCCCGCCGGCCGACTCGTGCTCCGCCACCACGTCCAGTTCGGCGGCGAGCGCCGGGTCGGGCGGGCCGGGCACCACGACGGTCAGGTCGGCCTGCACGAGGAAGTGGTCGACCGGGGCGGGAAGCAGCGCGTCCAGCGCGCGGACGGCGGTGGACGGCTCGCCCGACTCGGCCTCGGAGCGCAGCCCGAGCGGGTCGTCGGCCCGCTCGTCGGCGTCGTTCAACTCGGCCAGCAGCAGCCGCCCGTACGAGGTCAGCGCCCCGAGTCCGGTCACCCCGAGCTGGGCCGCCTCGGCCAGCACCTCGCGGTGCGCACCCTCCCGGCCCCGGGCGCGGCGCGGCGCCCGCCAGTCCAGCAGTTCCAGCACCTCGTCGGGCGTCGGGGCGGTCGCCGGAGGCAGGTCGGCCAGCACGGCGAGCACCGAACGCCGGGCGGCCGGCGCGCCGGCCCGTTCCGCCTCGGCGGAGAGCACCGAGATGGGCCGGTCCCGGTCGTCGCGCTGGCCGACCAGGCCCACCTGGCGGGTCATGGTCAGCCAGGCCCGGGCCAGCTGCTCCCAGCGCTGGGCCAGCGAGGCGGCCCGCCACACCTCGTACCCGCCGGTGGGCAGGATCTGCTGGTCGCCCCCGTACCGGCTGGTGGCCGCCCCGGTCAGGTCCAGCTCGCCGACCAGCCCGGCCGCGTACGCCACCTCGAAGAGCAGCGCGGTCGTCGGATCGTCCAGCCCGAGGCCGCGGGCGAGCCGGCGCAGGTCGCGGACGCCCACGCCGCCGGAGCGCAGCACCGGGGCCGGCTCGGCGGCCAGGGCCTCCAGCAGCGCCTCGGTGTGCCGGACCACCTCCATGGTCTGCCCGGCGCCGGCCGAGTCGACGGCCTTGGCCTCCCGGGGCGGGCTCGACACCTCCGGCAGGCTGGTGCGCAGCGGACCGAGCGGGCCGGTGTCCCGCCGCAGCAGCAACCCCACCTCGCGGGGCAGTTCGACGGTGCCGCCGCCCTTGACGGCCGACATCCGCACGAGCAGCCGGTGCTCCACCAGCCAGCGGATCGGGGAGCCGGTGGCCGCCCCGCCGTTGACCAGGTCCGGCGGGAGGATGTCCTCCTCGCCGGTGGCGGGGGCCTCCAGCGCGCCCGGGGGCACGGTGCCGACCGGCGGGCCGGCGGCGAGCCGGTCCAGGATCGCCCGGGCCGAGGGCGGCGCGGCCAGCAGCGTCCGCCGCAGCTTCGCCGGGTCCGTGCAGACGGCCGCCGCCCGCGGGTCCAGCTCCGCGGCCGGCCGGCCCAGGCCCGCCAGGTACGGGGACACCTCGTCGACGCCGCCCACCACGTGCAGGTCGTGCTCCGGCCCGTACAGCAGGAAGAGCGCGCGGAGTCGGTTCACGGCGCCGCGGACCGCGGTCGGGGCGGGCGGGTGCGGGCCGGAGGTGGCCAGGGCCAGGATGGCCTCGGTGGCGGTGCCGCCGCTCTCCGGGTCCCGGGTGAGCCGGGCGGCGTCCAGGATCTGGAGGGTGAACTGGTCCAGCCCGTCGAGCGCCCGCGCCACGGAGACCCGCGACTGGGCGCGGATGGCGAGGGCGGAGACGTCTGCCGGCACCGGTACGACGAGGTCCGGCCGCAGTTGGAGGAGGGCGGCCAGGGACTCGTCGGGAAGGGTCCGCAGATGGTCGGCGAATGAGGTGGTCATCGTCGTTCCACGCTAGCCCGGCCGGGGGCCGTCGCGCCCCTCGGACGTCCGGCTCGGTCCGGCTTGGGCGGGTACGTTCTCGACATGCCCCCACTGATGGTCGGATTCGACCTCGACATGACCCTGGTCGACTCGCGCCCCGGCATCGCGGCCGCCTTCCGGGCGCTGACCGCGCGCACCGGCGTGCCCGTCGACGCGGAGCTGGCGGTCTCCCGCCTCGGGCCGCCGCTGCGCACCGAGATCGCGCACTGGTTCCCGCCGGAGCGGGTCGAGGAGGCGGTGACCGCGTACCGGGAGCTCTACCCGGCGTACGCGATCACCCCGGCCCTGCCGATGCCCGGCGCGGAGGCCGCGATCGCGGCGGTGCACGCGCGCGGCGGCCGCGTCATGGTGGTCACCGCGAAGATGGGCCGGCTGGCGAAGCTGCACCTGGACCACCTCGGCCTGGCCGTCGACGAGCTGGCCGGTGACCTGTTCGCCGAGCAGAAGGGGACCGCGCTGGGGGAGCACGGCGCGACCCTCTACGTCGGCGACCACGTGGCCGACATGGCCGCCGCACAAGCTGCGGGAATCCCGGGCGTGGGAGTGGCGACCGGCCCCTGCTCAAGGGAGGAGCTGAGCGCGGCCGGAGCACACGTGGTGCTGGATGATCTCGCCGGATTCCCGGCGGCGCTCGACCGGATCATCGGGCTAGCCTTGGAGGGGTAGAGGTTCCGAGCGAAGCAGGGGTTTCAGGTGCCGACGGGTCGAGTGAAGTGGTATGACGCGGCCAAGGGATACGGGTTCGTCACCAGCGACGAGGGTGGCGACGTGTTCCTGCCGAAGGGCGCGCTGCCGGCGGGTGTCACCGACCTGAAGGGCGGCCAGCGGGTCGATTTCAGCGTGGTGGACAGCCGGCGGGGCGCCCAGGCGATGGGGGTCAAGCTGCTGGAGGCGCCACCTTCGGTGGCGGAGCTGCGCCGCCGGCCGGCCGAGGAGCTGCACGGCCTGGTCGAAGACATGATCAAGGTGCTGGAGGCGAAGGTCCAGCCGGACCTGCGCCGGGGCCGCTTCCCGGACCGGAAGACCGCGCAGAAGATCGCTCAGCTGGTCCACGCGGTGGCGCGCGAGCTGGAGGTCTGAGGGACGAGCCCGGCGTCGGCGGCCCGGCCCAGCAGCGCCTCCACGGCGGCGAAGCCGGCCTCTCCCAGGTCGGCGGTGAACTCGTTGACGTAGAGGCCGATGTGCCGGTCCACCACGTCGGGCTCCATCTCCTGCGCGTGCGCGAGGACGTACTCCCGGCTGGCCTCCGGGTCGGCCCACGCCTGCCGGACCGACTCGCGGATCCAGGCGGCCGCCTCGACCGGGTCCACCGCGCCCTTGCGGGCCAGGATCGCGCCGAGCGGGATCGGCAGCCCGGTGTCGCCCTCCCACCACTCGCCCAGGTCGACCAGGGCGGTCAGCCCGTGCCGCGGGTAGGTGAAGCGCGCCTCGTGGATCACCAGCCCGGCGTCGTACCGCCCGGCTGCCACCCCCGGCATGATCTCGTGGAACGGCACCACCTCGATCCGCGCCGGCGGCTGCTCCGCCGCCCAGAGCCGGAACAGCAGGTACGCCGTGGTCCGCTCGCCCGGCACCGCCACCGTCGCGCCGGAGAGGTCGGTCCGGTCGCCCCGGGTGAGCACGAGCGGACCGCAACCCCGGCCCAGCGCGCCCCCGCAGGGCAGCAGGTGGTAGTCGTCGAGCAGCCACGGCAACGCCGCGTAGCTCACCTTCACCAAGTCGAACGCCCCACGCTCGGCGGCCGTGTTGGTGACGTCCACGTCGGCGTAGGTCACGTGCACGGCCGGCGCGCCGGGCACCCGGCCGTGCACGAGAGCGTCGAAGACGAAGGTGTCGTTGGGGCAGGGCGAGATCGCCAGGGAGAGCGCCACGCCCCCACCGTAACCCCGCCCGATCCGGTGCCCACCACCCCGGCCCCGCCAGGTGTGACGGGCGACCTGTCGTGCCTGCCCGTCAGCCCCGGCGCCTCCTGCTCAGCCGCTACGAACTTGATGACGTGAGTGGATCGCGGTGGACCGTTGACAACGTGCGCCCGGCGGAGGGTGCCGGCGTTGAGTTGTGACTCCCCGGCTCAGCCTCGTGCCACTTGTCCAGTCGCTAGGAGCTTGATGACGTGAGTGGATCGCGGCACGCCGTTGACAACGTGCGCCCGATGCAGGGCACCGGCGTTGAGGTCCGGATCTCCGGGCGTCGCATGCTTGACCACCCACACCGACCCGGCACTGCCACCGGCACCGGCCGCCTGCCACCGGCACCGGCCGCCTGCCACCGGCACCGGCCGCCTGCCGCCGCCAACCGCCTACGAATGACCTCCGCCGCCACCTCTGACGCCGGGAGCGACCTCTGATGCCCACAGCCGCCTCCGTCTGAGTCCTGAATCACCTACGTCATCAAGTTCGTAGCCGCCAGCGACCCCATTCATCCCCAGCCGGCGGGGTTTTCCACATGGTTGTCCACAGGTGGATACGTCGGGGTTGAGGGCGACCGGGAGGCCGCCCGAACATGGCTCGGTGACCGACGCCGAGTCCGTGACTGATCTGCCTGCGACGCTGCGGGCGCTGCGCCGCGCGGCTGATCTGAGCCAGCGGGAGCTGGCCGGTAGGTCCGGGGTGCCGCAGGCCACGATCGCCCGCATCGAGTCGGGCCGGTCAGCGGATCCGAGCTTCCGCACCGTCGAGCGGCTCGTCGGTGCCGTGGCCGGTCGGATCGTGCTCCAAGGGCCGGAGACCGGTGAGCTGGCGGCGGTGCCGCAAGAGGAGTTGCGGGACGCGGCGGGGCGGCACTGCCCCGCCCACCTGGACGCCCGCGAGGTGCGCGAGCCGAAGGACTGGCCCGGCGCCTGGTGGGCGCACTGGTTCAACGTTCCACCCCACCGTTGGCCCGCGTTGCCAGCCGTGACGTTCCGGCTCGATCGCACCGTGCGGGACCGGGAGCGGCTGCGCGAGCGGGTGCGCCGCGATCACCTGGTCCGCCGCTACGTCGACCCGGCGCTGCCGTCGACGTCCTGGCGGTTCGTCGCCGAGCTGCCCGACGGCGATCTCGTCGGTGAGCTGCGCGCGCACGAACGCAGCAGCGACCTGCTCATCGGGCATCCCGAGCTGGGCCAGCGGCAGGTGGTGCTGGACGGCGTGCTCGTCGCGCCGGCGTACCGGTTGCTGGGCATCGGGCGGCGGCTGGTCGCCGCGCTCGTGGCGGAGATGGACGCGGCCGGCGTGCAGTCAGCGCACGCGATCGCCGAGAGCGGCGGCGCAAGGTTCCTGCTCGCGTGCGGGTTCGAGCTGAAGGCGAGCCGACCGGCGGCGCTGCGGTTCGACCGGCCGGTCAGCGGAGGGCGGCTGCCGCCGCGGTGAGTGCGGCGAACGCCTCGCGCATGCGCCAGGATCCGCGGTCGCGGGGGCCGATCGGGTTGGACACCGTGCGCAGCTCGGCGAAGGGGAGGCCGGCCTGGGTGGCGGCGACGGCGACGCCGTACCCCTCCATGGCCTCCGCCACGGCGTCGGGGTGACGGTCGGCGAGGGCGGCGGTGCTCGCGGCGGTGCCGGTCACCGTGTTGACCGTGAGCACCGCGCCCACGGTGGCCGCCGGCAGGGCGGTCCGCAGGGCGCCCAGCAGGCCCGGATCGGCGGGTACGACGCTGCCGCCGCCCAGCAGCTCCGGCGGCATGCCCAGCTCCTCCAGCGGGATGAAGCCGGTGGGGGACTCGGCACCCAGGTCGGCGGCGACGCTGCGGGTGGCCAGCACGGTGCCGCCGACCGGCACGCGGCCGACGAAGCCGCCCGCGATGCCCGCGCTGACCACCGCCCGGTACGGCCGTCCGGCCGCCTCGGCGAGCGCCAGCAGCCGCGCGGTGGCGGCGCCGGCGACGGCGGGTCCGACCCCGACCGGCGCGACGGTGACCGTGGGATCGGTGAGGCCCGCCCGGACCGCGTCCGCCTCGGCGGGCACCGCGGTCACCACCAGCAACCCGGTCACGCCACCGGTCCCCGGGGCTCCCGCCGGTTCTCCTCCTCGCTGCCGCCCGGCCCGCCCACGGAGGACGAGGGGCGGTAGATGTGGAACCCGGGCGGTGCCAGCTCGTCGTCATCGGCGGGGAGCGGCCGGTCGGCCGGGGGCGGGGCCGGCGAGGTGGGGGCGGGATCGTCGAACTCCGTACCGGGCTCGGTGGCCAGTTCGTCGTCGCCGAGCGGGCGGCCGACCAGGTGCTCGCCGCGCAGCCGGGTGGCCACCAGCACACCGCGGGCGGCCACCAGCGCGGCCACGCAGGCGGCGACCGCCACGCCGACCGGGCCGGTGAACGGGACCAACCCGAGCCCGCCGCCGGCCACGAAGGCCAGCATCAGCGCCGTCTCCGAGTGGGCGAAGGAACTGGCCCGCAGCCGCTCCGGGATCCGCTCCTGGATCGAGGCGTCGACCGCCAGCTTGGCGATCCCGCTGAACAGTGAGGTGACCAGGCAGAGCAGCGCCACCATGGGCAGCGAGAACTTCAGCGCGGCGAGCACCGCCACCCCGGCCACGACGACCGTGCCGCTGGACTGGATCGCCGCCGGGCGGTGGATGCGCAGCCGGGTGCCGATCGCGGTGGCCAGGAAGGTGCCCACCGCCAGTGCGCCACCGACCAGGCCCAGCGCGCCCTGGGCGCCCAGGTTCCGGCCGAAGAAGTCGGTGGTCAGGTCGCCGGCCTTGATCGCGAAGGCCAGGAAGAGCAGCAGGAAGCCGTAGAGCCCGCGCAGCGCCGCCGCGCCGATCAGGGTGGCGATCACCAGCCGGCCGGCCGGCCGACCCCGGCCCAGTGGGCGTTCCCCGTCCCGCCGGCGCAGCGCCCGCAGCGGCCGCGGCACGCGCTCCGGTGGCTCCGAGTCGGCCCGCGGCGGCAGCCGCAGCGAGATCACCATGCCGATCAGGAAGATGAGCGAGGCGACCCGGAGTGGCCACTGCGGCCCGAACCAGAACGCGGCCAGCCCGATCGGGGCGACCAGCGCGCCGGCCACCGTGCCGTAGACGCTCGCCCGGGCGCCCACCTGGGACAGCCCGATTCCCTCGGGCAGCAGCCGGGGCACCGCGGCCGAGCGGGCCACCCCGTACGCGCGGGAGAGGGCGAGCACCCCGAACGCGGCCGGGTAGAGACCGAAGCCGCCGATGTAGTCGGAGATCAGCCAGGCCAGGAAGGCCCGGCCCAGCATGGTGGCGGCGAGCGCGTAGCGGCGGCCGTGCCGGAAGTGGTCCAGCAGCGGACCGACCACGGGGGCCAGCATGGCGAACGGGACCATGGTCACCAGCAGGTAGAGCGCGACCTTGTTGCGCGCCTCGCCCAGCGGGACGTCGAAGAAGATCGTGCCGGCCAGGCCGATGGCGATCAGGGTGTCCCCGGCGCAGGAGAGCGCGTGCAGGTCGAAGAGGCGGACCATGCCGACCTCGTTGCCGGCGCTGCGGGCCCGGGCCGTCCCGGCCCGCCGGGTCATCCACCGCCCGCCGTGCAGCGAGCCCCGGAGCAGCAGGCGGGTGGCACGGATGCCGGTGCCGACGGTCCGCCCGAGGACGGACCGGCCGGAGCGGGAGGACAGCGGCATGTGTCCCATCCTCGCCCATCTGATCCACGCGCGCCGCACCACCCGGAGAGAACGACTCCGGGGAGTGCCTGTCATCCGACGGCAGGCATGGGGAACAATGGTCCGGTGACCAGGCCCGCCTCCGCCCGCGCTCCCCGGCTCGACCAGCTGTGCGCCGCTGCCGTCGATGTGGCCCGCGCCGCCATCACCGAGGTGGACCCCGCCGACGTCGGCGAGCACCTCCAGGCCGTCGCCGAGGGCGAACGGCTCGTCACCCACTACTTCGAGTGCCGCCTGGCCGGCTACCGGGGCTGGCGCTGGGCCGTCACGGTGACCCGGGTGCCGCGCAGCCGCACGGTCACGATCTGCGAGACGGTGCTGCTGCCGGGTGCCGACGCGCTGCTCGCCCCGGGCTGGCTGCCCTGGCAGGAGCGGCTCAAGCCGGGCGACCTGGGCCCGGGTGACCTGCTCCCGACCCCGGCGGACGACGAGCGGCTCGCCCCCGGCTACCTGCTCTCCGACGACCCCGCCGTGGAGGAGACCGCCTGGGAACTGGGCCTCGGCCGGCCCCGGGTGCTGTCCCGCGAGGGCCGCACCGACGCCGCTCAGCGCTGGTACGACGGCGACCACGGCCCCAACGCCGCGATCTCGGTGGCCGCGCCGGCCGCCGCCCGCTGCGGCACCTGCGGCTTCTACCTGCCGCTCGCCGGCGCGCTGCGGCAGTCCTTCGGCGCCTGCGGCAACTTCTACGCCCCCGACGACGGTCGGGTGGTCAGCGCCGACCACGGCTGCGGCGCCCACTCCGAGACGCTGATCGAGGCGGCGGCCGAGACCCCGGTGGACGAACTGCCCACGGTCTACGACGACAGCGCGGTGGAGGCGATGTCGGTGAGCCGGGCACCGGGTTCGGTGGAGGCGGCCGAGCCGGCGGAGCCGTACGGCCACCCCTGACCGTTCAGCCCTGACGGGCGGTGGCACCTCGGCGGCGGCGCCGGTTGGCGTCGTGCCGCATCATCACGGCCAGCCCGGGAAAGCCCCACAGGAAACCGGCCAGGCAGGTCCAGAGCCAGTTCTGGTGCCCGTGCGCGGTGAGCCAGTCGCGGAAGAAGATCAGCAGCACCAGCCCGGCCACCGCCCAGGCGGCCAGCCCGGCGAGGGCGAACGGCACCATCGGCGGGTCGAGCGGCTCGGGCCGCGGCGGTTGCTCCTGGGGCACCGGCCCAGCGTACGCGACCGTTCTTCCCTGCCCCGTCGGTGATCTGGGACGATGCGCGCGACAACCGGTTGATCGATATGTGAGGACCCGATGGCCATTGCGCCGCCGCCGGACCACGGCACCCCACCTGATCCCGCGCACCCGCGCAACGCCTTCGACCGCTTCTTCGAGATCTCCGCCCGCCGGTCCACGCCGGGCCGGGAGGTCCGGGGCGGGCTGGCCACGTTCTTCACGATGGCGTACATCGTGGTGTTGAACCCGCTGATCCTGGGCAGTGCGGTCGACGGCGACGGGCGCAAGCTCGCCATCCCGGCGCTGGCGGCGGCCACCGCCCTGGTCGCCGGCGTGATGACCATCCTGATGGGGGTGGTGGCCCGGTTCCCGATCGCGCTGGCCGCCGGGCTGGGCGTGAACGCGCTGGTCGCGTTCGAGATCGCGCCGCAGATGTCCTGGGCGGACGCCATGGGCCTCGTGGTGATCGAGGGTGTGCTGATCGGCATCCTCGTGCTCACCGGGTTGCGTACGGCGGTGTTCCGCTCGGTGCCGACCCAGCTCAAGACGGCGATCGGCGTCGGCATCGGCCTCTTTCTGACCATCATCGGCCTGGTCGACGCCGGCTTCGTCCGGCGGGTGCCGGACGCGGCGCACACCACGGTCCCGGTCGGGCTGGGCATCGGCGGCAGGATCGTCAGCTGGCCCCTGCTGGTCTTCGTGGTGGGTCTGCTGTTGACCCTGGTGCTGGTGGTACGCCGGGTCCGCGGCGCGATCCTCATCGGCATCCTGGCGTCCACCGTGCTGGCGATCGTCGTGGAGGCGGTCGGCAACATCGGGCCGTCCTTCGTCGACGGGAAGCCGAACCCCAAGGGCTGGGCGTTGAACGTGCCCGAGTTGCCGGAGAAGGTGGTGGACATCCCCGACCTCTCGCTGCTCGGCAACTTCAACGTGCTGGACTCGTGGACCCGGGTCGGCTGGCTGGTCCCGCTGATGTTCGTCTTCACCCTGCTGATCACGGACTTCTTCGACACCATGGGCACGATGGTCGCGATCGGCCAGGAGGGCGACATGCTCGACGAGCGGGGCACTCCGCCGCGGGCGCGGGAGATCCTGCTGGTCGACTCGATCGCCGCCGCGGCGGGTGGCGCGGCCTCGGTGTCGAGCAACACGTCGTACATCGAGAGTGCCGCCGGGGTCGCGGAGGGCGCCCGGACCGGGGTGGCCAACCTGGTCACCGGCAGCCTGTTCCTGCTGGCCATGTTCCTGGCGCCGCTGGCGGTGGTGGTGCCCTTCGAGGCCGCGTCGACGGCGCTGGTGGTGGTCGGCTTCCTGATGATGACCGCGGTGCGCACGATCGACTGGACCGACTACGAGATCGCCATCCCCGCGTTCCTGACCATCGTGCTGATGCCCTTCACCTACTCGATCTCGAACGGCATCGGCGCGGGTGTGATCACTTACGTGCTGCTGAAGCTGGCGAAGGGCCGGGCCCGCGACGTCCACCCCCTGCTGTACGGGGTGGCCGCGCTGTTCATCCTCTATTTCCTGCGCGGGCCGATCGAGTCCGTGGTGCTCTGACCTCCTGGTGAGCCTGGTCATATCGCATGTCGTTAGCCAGGCTCATTAGTTAAGCTAACTAACGTGACGGAGCGGACGGTGACGGCGAAACGCGTGCCACCGGCGCAGCTGGCCCCTCAGCTGCGTGATGCGATCACTCGACTCAACCGGCGGGTCCGACAGGCCCGGCCGGTCGGCGACCTCACGGTCACCCAGCTCTCGGCGCTCACCAGCCTCAACCTGGCGGGCGCCCTGACACCCCGGGAGCTGGCCGACGTCGAGCGGGTGCAGCCGCCCACGATGACGAAGATCGTCGCGAAGCTGGAGGAGCGCGGCCTTGTGCAGCGCACCCCCCACCCGACCGACGGACGGCAGGTCATCCTGGCGGCGACCGAGGGAGGACGGGCCGTGCTCGACCAGTTCGAGCGGGCCCGCAACGAGTGGCTGGCCAGCCGGTTGGCTGCCCTGACCGAGGAGGAACGCGACACGCTGCGGCGTGCCGCCGAGATCCTCCAGGGCATCGCTCGCGCCTGAGCGGGTACCCGCGTCCCGCGGTCCGCTTCGTCCGTTGTGGATGAGGCGTACATGATCGCGAGGAGGCGCACCTAGAGTGCAGGCCAAGCTGAGCACGATGTTCCAGTCCCTACGAGTCCGTAACTACCGACTCTTCACCACCGGACAGTTGATCAAGTTGATCGGCGTCTGGATGATGTTCATCGCCCAGGACTGGCTCGTCCTCGAGCTCAGCGACAACTCGGCGACCGCGCTCGGTGTGGTCACCGCGATGCAGTTCACCCCCGTCCTCCTGCTGACCCTGCTCTCCGGCCGCCTCGCCGACCGCTACGACAAGCGGCTGCTGCTCTTCGTCGCCAACGCGTTCTGGACCGTGCTGGCGCTGGTGATGAGCATCCTGGTGGTCACCGGGCTGGTGCAGCTCTGGCACGTCTTCGCGTTCGCCGCCCTGCTCGGCGTCGCCAACGCCGTGGAGACCCCGGTCCGGCAGGCGTTCGTCTCCGAGCTGGTCGGCGTGCCGCTGCTGCCGAACGCGCTCTCGCTCAACGCGGCCACCTTCAACTCGGCCCGGATCGTCGGCCCGGCCGTCGCCGGCCTGGCCATCGCCGCCTTCGACGTCGGCCCGGTCTTCATGTTCAGCGCGCTCAGCTCGATCGCCCCGCTGGTCAACGTGGTCCGCATGCGCGCCGCGGAGCTGCACCGCAAGGACCTGCCGCCGGCCGGCCAGCGCGACCAGGCCAAGGTCGTGGACGGCCTCCGGTACGTCGCCCGTCGCCCCGACCTCCTGCTGCCGATGTTCGTCATGTCGGTGATCGGGATGAGCCTGTTCAACTTCCAGCTCACCCTCGCCGCACTGGCCAAGACCGTGTTCCACACCGGCGCCGCCTCCTTCGGCCTGTTCAGCACCGCGCTGGCGGTCGGCGCGCTCACCGGCGCCCTGTCCGGCACCGGGCGGCGCAGCCGGCCCTCGGTCTGGCTGGTGCTCGGCGCGGCGGTCGGCTGTGCCAGCTTCGGCACCCTGGTCGGGCTCGCCCCGACGTACTGGCTGGTGGTGGCGCTGCTGCTGCCCACCGGGTTCTTCATGGTCTTCTTCGCCCAGGCCGCCAACCAGCGGGTCCAGCTCGGCGTCGACGCCGCCTTCCGGGGCCGGGTGATGGCGCTCTGGGTGCTCGTCTTCCTGGGCACCAACCCGGTGGGCGCGCCGCTCATCGGCTGGGTGGCCGAGACCTACGGCGCCGGCGCGAGCATCTGGATCGGTGGCCTGATCTCGCTGGCCGCCGCCCTGCTGGCGCTCACCTGGCAGCTGCGCCGCTCCGGCGCCCGGCTGCGGATGCGGGTGCTGCCCATGCCGCGCTTCTACGTGGTGTCGCCCGGGGCGGAGTGACCCGTCGACCACCCGAAGGACCGGTTCCCGCCCGCGGGTACCGGTCCTTCCTCATTCATTCGCGTCCGGATCTCGCCAATCGGGTGGCGGGCCGGGACGACGCGGCATAGCGTCGATACGTGGGAGTGGTGCGAGGACTGCTGCTGATGCTGGCGATCCTCGCCGTCTGCTGCCTGCCGGCCCTCTTCGCGCTGGTCTTCTGCGCCGACGAGATCCTCGACCGGGTGGCCTGCGGCTGGGCGGAGTGGCGCGAACAGCGCCGGGAACGCCGCACCATCGCCCGGCTGGACCGGGCCATCGAGGCCGAGTCGCTCACCCGCGACATCGACCTCACCGAGTTCGACCGGGCGGACCGCCGCCCGCTGGAACAGCTCGCCGTCGACCTGCGCCGCCTCGGCGGCCACCGGCTCGCCGCCGCCGACCGTTCGGTGGTGTGGCACGGCGCGGTCATCGACGCGTACGACGAGCGGCTGCGGGCCGCCTGCGGGGCGCTGGGCATCGCCGAGCACCTGGCCGAGCTGGAGGGCGTCGACCGGGAGATCGAACGGGTACGCGTCGAGGGCCTCCTGCACGCGGCCGGGCTCACCCTGCCCGCCGCCCGTCCGGGCCACCACCAGCGGCACCGCTGACCGGTGCGGCTCTTCGTCGCCGTCTACCCGCCGAAGCCGGCGGTCGACGACCTGAGCGCCCAGGTGGCCCGGCTGCGCACCGGAGCCGCCGCGGCCGCCGGCACCAACGTCCGGCTGGCCGACCCGGCCAACGTGCACCTCACCCTGGCCTTCCTCGGCGACACTCCCGACGACCGGCTGGTCGACGTGGAGAGCGCGCTCGGCCTCGCCGCGCAGACGTTCCGGGACGCCCGGGGCAGCTCCCCGCTGCTGCGGCTCGGCGGCGGGGGCAGCTTCGGACGCGGCCGGTTCACGGTGCTCTGGGTGGACCTCCGCGGCGAGGTCGACGGGTTGACCGTGCTCGCCCGGCTGATCCGGTCCGGGCTGCGCCGGGCCCGGCTGCCGCACGACGAGAAGCCGTTCCGGGCCCACCTGACCATCGCCCGCCCCGGCGACCGGATCGACCGCGCCGACGTGCTCGCCGACCGGGAGACCCTGCACGACTACCTCGGCCCGGAGTGGAGCGCCGACGAGCTGGTCCTGGTGCGCAGCCACCCGGGCCCGCGCCCCACCTACGACCGCCTGGCCGCCTGGCCCGTCTGACCGGCCCTCCCCTGGCTCGCCGGGGCGGGCGGACGGCCCGCCCCGGCGCGGGGAACTACCAGGCCCAGGCTTCGGGGCCCGGGCCGCCGTTGCCGACCGGCGGGAAGAGCTCGTCGAGCTTCTCCAGCGTGGCCTCGTCGAGCCGCACGGCCAGCGCGCCCAGGTTGCGGTCGAGCTGGTCCATGGTGCGCGGGCCGACGATCGGGGCGGTCACGCCCGGGCGGGAGAGCAGCCAGGCCAGCGCCACGTCGGCCGGGTCGTGGCCGAGGTCGGCGCAGAGCTTCTCGTACGCCTCGATGGTGGACCGGTGCTCGGCGAGCGCGTCGGCCGACCGGCCGGTGGCGCCGCGGGCCGCGCCGCCCTCGGCCATCTTGCGGATGACCCCGGAGAGCAGCCCGCCGTGCAGCGGCGACCAGGGGATGATGCCCAGCCCGTAGTGCTGCGCGGCCGGGACCACCTCCAGCTCGACGTGCCGGGTCATCAGGTTGTAGATGCACTGCTCGGAGACGAGGCCGAGGAAGTTGCGGCGGCCGGCCGCGGCCTGCGCCTGGGCGATGTGCCAGCCGGCGAAGTTGGACGAGCCGACGTAGAGGACCTTGCCCTGGGCGACAAGGGTCTCCATGGCCTGCCAGATCTCCTCCCACGGCGTGGTCCGGGAGATGTGGTGCATCTGGTAGAGGTCGATGGTGTCGGTCTGCAGCCGGCGCAGCGAGTCCTCGCAGGCCCGGATGATGTGCCGGGCGCTCAGGCCCTGCTCGTTGGGCCACTCGCCCATCTTGCCGTAGACCTTGGTGGCCAGGACGACCTTGTCGCGGCGCCCGCCGCCCTGGGCGAACCAGCGGCCGATGATCTGCTCGGTGACGCCCTCACCGAGTTTCCAGCCGTAGACGTTCGCGGTGTCGAAGAAGTTGATGCCGTGTTCCAGTGCCCGGTCCATGATGGCGAAGCTGTCCGGCTCGTCGGTCTGCGGCCCGAAGTTCATGGTGCCGAGGCAGAGCCGGCTCACCGACAGGCCGGTGCGTCCCAGGTTCGTGTACTCCATGGGTCCACCCTGGCACGCGGGCACTTAGAGTGCCTCAAGCTCGCCAGGGTGGACCGTGGTCAGGAGGACTCGCGGGCCGCCGGGCCGGTGCCGAAGAGGACGTCGTCCCAGCTCGGCAGGCGCTTGCGCGGCTTGCCACCGGCCTCGGTGGACTCGGTGCCGGTGCCGCCGGTCGCCGCCGCGGGGCCGGTGCGCCGCGGCCGGAGCACGGCCAGCGACGGCACGGCCGGGATCTCCTTCGGCGCGTCCGAGTCGTCGTCGAACGCGGAGCCCTGGCCGCCGCCGAGCAGCGCGGCAGCGCCTCCGGTGACCGCCCGCTGGCGGGGGGCGTCGGACCCGGCCAGCGCGGCCGGGGAGCGGGTGTCCAGACCGCGACCGGACGTGCCGCCGAGCGGCCGGTCCAGCGAGGCGAGCAGCGCGTCCCGGCCGGCGCGGATCGGGTCCCGGCCCGGACGGGCGTGCTCGGCGGGCGACGGCAGGCCGTGCCCGCCCCGGCTCGGCTCGCCGCGCGACGGGCCGGGCAGCGCGTGGCCGCCCCGCTCCGGAGCCGGCTCCTGGCCGAGGATCGGCGTGGGACGCTCGGCGCACAGGTACTGCGCCATGTCGTCGTGGGGCGTGACGTTCTGCCGAAGCTTGTCGAGGTCCCAGACCGCCTGCGCGGTGGCCTTGCCGGACGGCCAGGTGGCGATGATCCGCCAGGTGCCGTCGTCGCGCCGGTAGGCGTCCCAGGAGATCTTCTCGGTGTCGATCCCGTGCTGGGCCAGCCGGCCGTTGACCACCTCGGCCAGCGGGGTGGGCTTCTCGGCGCCCTTGAGCCGGGTGCGCCGGGCGTGCTGGGCGAGCATGGCCCGCTCCTGGAGCACCGGGCCGGCGTAGCGCAGGACGCGGTCGACCGGGACGCCGGCGATCCGGGCGACGTCCTCGGCGGACTCGCCGGAGCGGATCCGGGCCTGGATGTCCCGCGGGGACAGCGACGGCGTCGGGTCGGCGGCACTGGGCACCACCGCGAGCGGGGCCGCGCCCGGCTCGGCGTGCAGCGCCGAGGCGATGCGTTCGTCGATCGGCAGGGCGAGCAGGCGTCCGACCTCGTCGGCGAGCACCAGAGCCTGGCCGTCCTCCGAGAGGGCGACGAAGCGTACTGGGCGCATGGGCTTGCCTCCGTCCCGCTTCGCTGGCCGTCACGCCACGAGCCGGCCACCCGGGCGTCTCGGACCACCGTACGCTCATCTACCCCGAGCTTGGGGAAGCGACACTCGGCATGTTGCGACTGAGCTGCGGCGATGATCACGGTGGGTGGTCGCCGGAGCCCCGACGGCCACCCACCGTCACCAGACGATCAGAGTCGCTCGACCACGTAGTCGATGGACGCGGTGAGCGCCTCCACGTCGGCCGGCTCGACCGCCGGGAAGAGCGCGACGCGGAGCTGGTTGCGGCCGAGCTTCCGGTAGGGCTCGGTGTCCACGATGCCGTTGGCGCGCAGCGCCTTGGCGATCGCCGAGGCGTCCACCCCGTCGGCGAAGTCGACGGTGGCGACCACGTTGGAACGCAGCGCCGGGTCGGTCACGAACGGGGTCGCGAACGACGAACGCTCCGCCCAGCCGTAGACGATGCCGGCGCTCTCGGCGGTGCGCTTGGCCGCCCAGGCCAGCCCACCCTGCGAGTTCATCCAGTCTGTCTGCTCGGCGGCCAGGAAGATGGTGGCCAGCGCGGGCGTGTTGTAGGTCTGCTCCAGCCGCGAGTTGTCGATCGCGGTGACCAGGTCCAGGAACGCCGGGATGTAGCGGCCCGACTCCTTGATCTCGGTGGCCCGGGCGAGCGCGGCCGGCGACATGAGGGCCAGCCAGAGACCACCGTCGGAGCCGAAGCACTTCTGCGGGGCGAAGTAGTAGACGTCGGTCTCGCCGACGTTGACCTCCAGGCCGCCGGCGCCGGAGGTGGCGTCGACCAGCAGCAGCGAGCCCTCGTCGGCGCCCGGCACCCGGCTGATCGGCACCGCCACGCCGGTGGAGGTCTCGTTGTGCGGGGTGGCGTAGACGTCCACGCCCGCCTCGGCGACCAGGGTCGGCGCCTTGCCCGCCTCGGACTTGCGCACGGTCGGCTCGCCCAGGAACGGCGCGTCCTTGACCGACTTGGCGAACTTGGCGCCGAACTCGCCGAAGCTGGCGAACTGGGCCCGGTCGCGCACCAGGCCGAAGGCGGCGACCTCCCAGAAGGCCGTGGTGCCGCCGTTGCCGAGCACCACCTCGTAGCCCTCCGGGAGGGAGAAGAACTCGGCGATGCCGCGGCGCAGCCGGGCCACCTGGTCGCGGACCGTCTTCTGCCGGTGCGAGGTGCCCAGGTAGCTGGTGGCGACGTCGGCGAGTGCGGAGACCGCCGCGGGACGGACCTTGGACGGCCCGCAGCCGAAGCGGCCGTCGGCGGGCTTGATGTCGTCGGGAATCCGGATGGTCGGTGCGTCAGCCACGGTGTTCTCGATCCTTCCGCGTGGGCGAGGGCGGGCCCTTCAGCGGGCGCGGAGCGACGACGGCCACGCGCGGGCGCGCGGCGGAGCCGGGTCCGAGCCCGGTCCGGCGGCGCTGCCGGCCTTCATCCTCGCACCCGGGTGGCCCGGCCCGACGGCTGGTCCCACTCCCGGTGCTGAGGGATGCGCCACAGGCGCCAGGGCCCGGTCCGCGACGGACCGAGCCCTGGCGAGGGGTACGCGGGAAGGATCAGACGCCGTGCGGGATGGCGTCCCAGCCCTCGACCTGCTGCGGCTTGCGGCTGCCCGGCCCCATGTAGCGGGCCGACGGGCGGACCAGCCGCTGGAGCTTCTTCTGCTCCAGGATGTGCGCGGACCAGCCGCCCATCCGGGCGCAGGTGAACATCGAGGTGAACATGTGCGCCGGCACCTCGGCGAAGTCCAGCACCACGGCCGACCAGAACTCGACGTTGGTGGCGAGGACCCGGTCCGGGCGGCGGGCCTGGAGCTCGGCCAGGGCGGCCTTCTCCAGCGCCTCGGCGATCTCGAAGCGCGGCGCACCCAGCTCCTTGGCGGTGCGGCGGAGCACCCGGGCGCGGGGGTCCTCGGCCCGGTAGACCCGGTGGCCGAAGCCCATCAGCCGCTCGCCCCGGTCGAGGACGCCCTTGACGTAGCCCTCGGCGTCGCCGCTGCGCTCGACGGCCTCCAGCATGCTGAGCACCCGGGACGGCGCGCCGCCGTGCAGCGGGCCGGAGAGCGCGCCGATGCCGGAGGAGATGCAGGCGGCGGCGTCGGCGCCGGTGGAGGCGACGATCCGGGCGGTGAAGGTGGAGGCGTTCAGACCGTGCTCGGCGGCCGAGATGAAGTAGGCGTCGACGGCCTTGACGTGCCGCGGGTCGGGCTCACCCCGCCAGCGCTTCATGAACCGCTCGACGATGGTCTCCGCCTTGTCGATCTCCTTCTGCGGCACGGCCGGCAGCCCGAGGCCGCGGGCGGACTGGGCGACGAAGGACAGCGCGGTGACCGACACCCGGGCCAGGTCCTCGCGGGCCTGCTCGTCGGAGATGTCGAGGAGCTGGCTGAGCCCCCAGTACGGGGCGAGCATGGCGACCGCGGACTGCACGTCGACGCGGATGTCGCCGGAGTGCACCGGCACCGGGAACGGCTCGGCCGGCGGCAGGCCCGGACCGAAGCGCCCGTCGACCAGCAGCGCCCAGACGTTGCCGAAGGAGACCTGACCGATCAGATCCTCGATGTCCACGCCGCGGTAGCGCAGCGCGCCGCCCTCGCGGTCCGGTTCGGCGATCTGGGTCTCGAAGGCTACGACGCCCTCCAGGCCCGGTTTGAAGTCGGCCATGTCGTCTCCTGGCTTCCGGCGGTGGTGGTGGCCGCGCGGGCTGACGGGCCCGCGGCTTGGGCGACCCTCAGGGGTGTGTTCGGAACATCTTGCCTGCTCGGCAACGGCTCCGCGACCCGCGGCGAGTGTGCGTCACATGACATCCCCGCCGGTGGACAAGCTCCCGGGCTGGAGAAGACTGGGTGGCGGGGCCTGGCCAGCGTCGGGGGACGCCGGCATCCCCGGGAGAGGGACGACGAGAGTGACGGGCGACACACCTGCCCCGGCCGGCATGCGTAACGAGTACGCCGCCGACCTGGGCCTTTCCGAATCGGATCTCGCGCCGGACTGGCACACCCAGTTCGCCCGCTGGTTCGCCGACGCGGTGGCGCATCCGCTGCCCGAACCGAACGCCATGGTGGTCGGCACGGCCGACGCCGAGGGGCGGCCGAGCGGCCGCACCGTGCTGCTCAAGGGGTACGACCCGGACGGGTTCGTCTTCTACACCAACTACGGCTCCCGCAAGGGCGGCGAGGCGACCGCCAACCCGTGGGCCAGCCTGGTCTTCCCCTGGTTCCCGATGCACCGCCAGGTGACGGTCACCGGTCCGGTGACCCGGGTCGACCGGGCGGAGACCGAGGCGTACTTCGCCGCCCGGCCGCGCGGCTCCCAGCTCGGCGCCTGGGCCAGCACCCAGTCCCGGGTGGTGCCGGACCGGGCGGCGCTGGACGCGGCGTACCGGGCGGCGGCCGAGCGCTTCGCCGACGTGGACGAGATCCCCGCGCCGCCGCACTGGGGCGGGTTCCGGGTGCGGCCGGAGACGGTGGAGTTCTGGCAGGGCCGGGCCAGCCGGCTGCACGACCGGCTGCGGTTCCGGCGTACCGGGGACGGCGCCTGGGTCATCGAGCGGCTGGCCCCGTGACGGGGGTGAAGGAGGCCCGGCCGCGCGGAGCGCGCCGCTGGGCCATCGACCTGCGTCCGCTGGGCGTGCCCGCGTACCGCCGGGTGTGGCTCGGCAACGCCGTGGCGATGTTCGGTTTCCAGTTCACCGC
This sequence comes from Micromonospora sp. NPDC005299, assembly GCF_042872345.1. Taxonomy (NCBI): domain Bacteria; kingdom Bacillati; phylum Actinomycetota; class Actinomycetes; order Micromonosporales; family Micromonosporaceae; genus Micromonospora; species Micromonospora sp. NPDC005299. The sequence goes on along the minus strand of NZ_JBIAKG010000021.1, from coordinate 20,921 downwards.
CGTGGCGGTGCCGGTGGAGATGTTCGACCTGACCGGCGGCTCGTTCTGGGTCGGCCTGCTCGGGATCGCCGGCTTCCTGCCGCTGCTGGTCTTCGGGCTGTGGGGCGGGGCGGTCGCCGACGCCCGGGACCGGCGGCGGGTGCTGCTGGGCGGGGGCGCCCTGCTCTGGGCGTCGACCCTGGCCCTGCTGCTCCAGTCGCTGCTGCGGGTGGGCAGCCCGGTGCTGCTGCTGGTCCTGGTCGCGGTGCAGTCGATCGCGTTCGCGATCACATCGCCGACCCGCAGCGCGATCCTGCCCCGCCTGGTGCCGGCCGAGCTGGTGCCGGCGGCCAGCACGCTGAACTTCACCACGTTCACCGCGACCTCGGTCTTCGGGCCGCTCGCCGCCGGCCTGATCTTCGCCACCTGGCACACCGACGTGGGGCTGCCGATCGCGTACGGGGTGGACGGGCTGCTGTTCACCGTGTCGCTCTGGGCCACCCTGCGGCTGCCGGCCATGCCGCCCGAACCGGACCCGGAGGGCGACGGCACCCCGCGCCGGGCGGGGCTGGCCAGCATCGTCGACGGGCTCCGCTACCTGGCCACCACGCCCGTGCTCCTGCTCTCCTTCGCCATCGACCTGATCGCGATGATCCTGGCCATGCCCCGGGCGCTCTTCCCCGAGCTGGCGCACGAGCGCTTCGGCGGTGGTGCGGCGGTCGGCTGGCTCTACAGCGCCATCGCGATCGGCGCGATGCTGGGCGGCCTCACCTCGGGCTGGATCGGCCGGGTGCGCCGGCAGGGGGTCGTGCTGGTGGTGGCCGTCGTCGGCTGGGGCGTGGCGATCGCCGCCGCCGGGCTGGCCCGCCAGCTCTGGCTGGTGGTGGTGCTGCTCGGCCTGGCCGGCGCCGCCGACCTGGTGAGCGCGACCCTGCGGCAGTCGATGCTGCTGATCTACGCGCCGGACCGGATGCGCGGCCGGCTCCAGGGCGTCAACACGGTAGTGGTCGCCGGTGGCCCGCGCCTGGGTGACCTGCGGGCCGGCGCGATGGCCGCCGCGTCCGGCACGACCATCGCCATGGTGGGCGGCGGTCTCGCCTCGGCCGTGCTCGCGGTGCTGCTGGTGGCGGTCTTCCCGGCCCTGCTCCGCTACCGGGCCGCCGGGGCGGGCGAGCGGACCTGACCGGGGGCCCCGGGGCGGACCGCCGCCCCGGGCCGGACCGGCCGCACGCTGGGACGTCGCCGGCCGCGCCCGGCGGCGGGCGGGGGAGACGGACTAAGGTCGCCGGCATGGAGACCGACGCGCGCCCGTCCCCGTCCGGAGCACAGTGGACCATCGCGGCCGGCGGCCACGAGGCCGTCGTGGTCGAGGTCGGCGGTGGCCTGCGGAGCTACCGGCACGACGGGATCGACTACCTCGACGGGTACGAGGCGGACGAGCTCTGCCCCGGTTCGGCCGGTCACGTGCTGGCCCCCTGGCCGAACCGGATCCGGGACGGCGCGTACACCTTCGGTGACCGGTCGTTGCAGCTCGACCTGACCGAGCCGGCCCGGCACAACGCCATTCACGGCCTGGTCAACTGGGTGCGGTGGCAGCTCGTCGAGCAGTCGCCGGAGAGCGTGACGCTCGGCTACGAGCTGCCGCCCAGCCCCGGCTACCCGTGGGCGCTGCGCCTGCGGAGCCGGTGGAGCGTCGGTGCGGACGGGTTGCGCGCCGACCACGAGGTGACGAACCTGTCCGGGGAGCCGGCCCCGTTCGGCTTCTCCGTGCACCCCTACCTGCAACTGCCGAAGGTCGGCGTGGACGAGCTGACCCTGCGGGTGCCAGGGCGGACCCGGGTGCTGCTGGACAACCGGCTGCTGCCGGTGGCCGCGACCGAGGTGGCCGGCTCGGAATACGACTACACCGAGCCCCGGGCCATCGGTGACGCGGTGCTCGACCTGGCCTTCGGCGACGTGGCGCGGGACGCCGACGGCGGCTCGTCGGTGACCCTGGCCGCGCCGGACGGCTCGACCGCGGTGCACATCTGGGCCGACGGCGAGTTCGGCTGGTGGCAGGTCTTCACCGGCGACACCCTCACCGGGGAGCGGCACCGGCGCTCGGTGGCGGTCGAGCCGATGACCTGCCCGGCCGACGCGTTCCGCTCCGGCAAGGACCTGATCACGCTGGCCCCCGGGCAGACCTGGCGGGGCACCTGGGGCATCCGGCCCGGGGCCTGAGCATGGAGTTCGCCGAGGTCGTCCGGCGTCGTCGGATGGTCCGCAACTACGACCCGGACCGCGCGGTCCCGCCCGACGTGGTGGACCGGCTGCTCGACCACGCCGTCCGGGCCCCGTCGGCCGGGTTCGCCCAGGGCTGGGGCTTCCTGGTGCTGGAGGAGCCGGCGGACCGGGAGCGGTTCTGGGCGGCGGCCACCCCGGGCGGCGGCGGCCGGGAGCGCTGGCTGGCCGGGATGCGCAAGGCCCCGCTGATCGTGGTGCCGCACGCCAACCGCTCCGCGTACCTCGACCGCTACGCCGAGCCGGACAAGGGTTGGGCGGACCGCTCCGAGGACCGCTGGCCGGTGCCCTACTGGTACGTCGACACCGGCTTCGCCGCCCTGCTGATGCTGCTCACCGCCGTGGACGAGGGGCTGGGCGCCTGTTTCTTCGGCATCCCGCCGCAGCGGATCGAGGCGTACCGGGAGGCGTTCGGTGTGCCGGCGGAGTTCCATCCGATCGGCGCGGTCACGGTAGGTTACCGGGCATCCGACCACCGGTCACCGTCGCTGCGGCGGGATCGTCGTCCGGTGGACGAGGTGGTCCGGCGGGGCCGCTGGAATTGAGGGTGGTTCAGCGTGTCCGGCCGGGGTATCGGCGGTAGCGAAACCGACATGAGGGAGTAAAACGCGGTGTGGCGGGTGCGGCTAGGCTGGCACCGACATCATCAGCCCGGCCGGGGGGAGGGGAGCGTGCCGTGATCTTCAGGGCGGTCCGGGACGGGCGTCCCTACCCGGAGCACAACCTCACGCTCAAGCAGTGGGCCGAGATCCCGCCGCGCCCGCTGCGGCTGGACCAGCTCATCACCACGAAGCGGGAGCTGGCGCTCGACAAGCTCCTCGCCGAGGACTCCACCTTCTACGGCGACCTGTTCCCGCACGTGGTGCAGTGGAACGGTGGCCTCTACCTGGAGGACGGCCTGCACCGCGCGCTGCGCGCGGCGCTCCAGCAGCGCAACCAGATCCACGCCCGGGTGCTGGTGCTCAGCGGTCAGCCCGAGTGACGCGCCCCTGAGTCTTCGTTAAGGTGACGCCATGACCCCTCTCGACCTGCTGGACATCGACGCGTCGCTGGGCGAGGAGGAGCGGCAGATCCGCGCCGTCGTGCGCCAGCTGATCGACGAGCGGGTCCGCCCGCACGTCGCCGGCTGGTACGAGGACGGCCACGTCCCGGCCCGCGAGCTGGCCCGCGAGTTCGGCAAGCTCGGCCTGCTCGGCATGCACCTCACCGGCTACGGCTGCGCCGGCGCGTCGGCCGTCGCGTACGGGCTGGCCTGCCTGGAGCTGGAGGCCGGCGACTCCGGCCTCCGCTCGCTGGTCTCGGTGCAGGGTTCGCTGGCCATGTACGCCATCTGGCGTTACGGCAGCGAGGAGCAGAAGCAGCGCTGGCTGCCCGCCATGGCGGCCGGCGAGGCGATCGGCTGCTTCGGGTTGACCGAACCGGACCACGGCTCCGACCCGGCCTCGATGGCCACCCGTGCCCGCCGTGACGGCGACGACTGGATCCTCAGCGGCAGCAAGCTGTGGATCACCAACGCGCCGATCGCCGACGTCGGGGTGATCTGGGCGCGCACCGACGAGGGCGTCCGAGGCTTCGCCGTACCCATGGACACTCCGGGGGTGACGGCGCGGGAGATCCGGCACAAGATGTCGCTGCGCGCGTCGCTGACCGGCGAGATCGCCCTCGACGACGTGCGGCTGCCGGCGGACGCCCGGCTGCCCGAGGCGATCGGGCTCAAGGCGCCGCTGAGCTGCCTCACCGAGGCCCGGCACGGCATCGTCTGGGGCGCGCTCGGCGCGGCCCGGGACTGCCTGGAGACGGCGCTGTCCTACGCGACCACCCGCACCCAGTTCGGTCGGCCGCTGGCCGGCTTCCAGCTCACCCAGGCCAAGCTCGCCGACATGGCGGTCGAGTGGAACAAGGGGCTGCTGCTGGCGCTGCACCTGGGCCGGCTGGCCGACGCCGGGAAGCTGCGCCCGGAGCAGGTCAGCGTGGGCAAGCTGAACAACGTCCGGGAGGCGCTGGCCATCGCCCGGGAGTGCCGGACCATCCTGGGCGCGAACGGGGTCTCCGGCGAGTACCCGGTGATGCGGCACGCCAACAACCTGGAGAGCGTGCTGACCTACGAGGGCACCTCGGAGATTCACCAGCTGGTCATCGGGCAGCGCCTGACCGGGCTCTCCGCGTTCGCCTGAGCTGCGGATTCACCCATTCGGGTCGCTCGGCGAGCGACTGTCGCACGGTGGCCGTACCGTCATTGTCAGTCGATGTGTCTGACGAGGACGGTGAGGGGCGATGGCCCGCGACGGTGAGATCAACGAGCCCACCAGGGAGTTCCCGGAATATCCGACCGGCGAGTCCCTCCGGGCCCGGTCGGACGACCCGTCCGACCCCCGGCCCGGTGCCCCGGCTTCGTCCGGCGGCCCGGTGCGCGGCCTGCTCTGGGTGCTCGGCGCGGCCGCGCTGGCCGTGGTGGTGCTGCTCGGCGTGCAGGCGACCGGCCTGCTGCCGGACTTCCGCAACCCGTTCGCCAAGGAGCAGACCGACCGCAGCCAGCCGCCGCTGCTCAAGTCGATCCGCGACCTGAGCCGCTACGTGGCCGCCGAGGGAAACTTCCAGGTGGTCGTCGACGTGCAGAAGGACCGGCGCAACGTGCCCGACTTCCTGCTCAACGAGCGCACGCTCTTCGTCGGGGCGGGCCGGATCGAGGCGTACGTCGACTTCGCGAAGATCGCCGACGGGGCCGTGGTGGTCTCCGACGACGGCAAGTCCGTGGAGATCAAGCTGCCCGCGCCACAGCTCGGCGAAACCGACCTGGACATGGACAAGAGCTACGTCTTCGCCGAGCAGCGCGGCCTGATCAACCGGCTGAACGACCTGGTCGGCGGCGACCCCAACCGGCAGCAGCAGGTCTACCAGCTCGCCGAGGACCGGATCACCGCGGCGGCCCGCGACAGCGGGCTCACCGCCCGGGCCCAGGAGAACACCCGCAAGATGCTGGAGGGGCTGCTCCGCTCCCTCGGCTACCAGAAGGTGACCGTCACCTACACGGCGCCCTGACGCCGACGGCGCCCGCCCCGGGTGGTCCCCGGGGCGGGCGGCACGGGGGTCAGTGGCTGGTGGCGAGGTAGCGGTCCTCGTTCGGCATGAGGACCCAGAGGATCAGGTAGACGATCACCTGCGTGCCGGGCAGCAGCAGCGACAGCAGGAACAGCAGCCGGACCATGCCGGCCGACATGCCGAACCGCCGGGCCAGGCCGGCGCAGACGCCGGCGAACATGCGCCCCTGGCGGGGCCGGACCAGTTTGCGACTCATCGTCGAACTCCCACTTCTGCGGCGATCCGCCGCGCTGATTCCACGGTAGGAACGGTCGCGCCTCCCGCCCTCGGTCCCGAGGAGGATCGGCGACCCGGGAACCCGTAGGTGCTTTACCCCGGCGGGCCATGACCGATTCACCGACCGGTCAGCTGGTGACGGTGGGTTGACGGCAGGCGCGGAGGGTAGGCTCGCCGGTCGGGCGCCCACACCCCGGGTGCCGCCCGCCGCCTCCGCACCGGGGAGCGGCACACACCGGGCCGGACCCGCACGACGGGGACGACGGCGAGGAAAGTGCAGCCATGATCAGTGTTTTCGATCTCTTCAGCGTCGGTATCGGGCCGTCCAGCTCGCACACCGTGGGGCCGATGCGGGCCGCGCGGACGTTCGTGGCCGGGCTCAAGGCCGACGGCCAGCTCGCCGACGTCGTGCGCGTGCAGGCCGAGCTGTTCGGCTCGCTGGGCGCCACCGGCCACGGGCACGGCAGCGACCGCGCCGTGCTGCTCGGGCTGGAGGGGGAGGTCCCGGAGACGGTCGACACCGACTCGGTCGGGCCGCGGGTGGAGCGGATCCGCGCCGACCGGCGGCTCAGCCTGATGGGCAGCCAGGAGATCGACTTCGACCCGGACCGGGACCTGGTGCTGCACCGCCGCCGCTCCCTGCCGTACCACCCGAACGGGATGACCTTCGCGGCCTTCGACGCGGCCGGGCAGGAGGTCCGGGCGCGCACCTACTACTCCGTCGGCGGCGGGTTCGTGGTGGACGAGGCGGCCGCCGGGGCGGACCGGATCAAGCCGGACAGCACCCGGGTCCGCCACCCGTTCCTCACCGGCGCGGAGCTGCTGTCGGTGACCACCGCCACCGGCCTGTCGATCAGCGAGGTGATGCTCGCCAACGAGCTGTCCTGGCGCAGCGAGGCGGACGTGCGGGCCGGGCTGCTGGAGATCTGGCGGGTGATGCGGGAGTGCGTCGAGAGCGGCTGCGCCCGCGACGGTGTGCTGCCGGGCGGGCTGAAGGTGCGCCGCCGGGCGGCCGAGCTGCGCCGCAGCCTGGAGGCGGAGGCCGGCGCCACCGACCCGCTGCACGCCATGGACTGGGTCACCCTCTTCGCGCTCGCGGTCAACGAGGAGAACGCGGCCGGCGGGCGGGTGGTGACCGCGCCGACCAACGGCGCCGCCGGGATCATCCCGGCCGTGCTGCACTACTACACCCGGTTCGTGCCGGGCGCCTCCGAGGAGGGCGTGGTCCGCTTCCTCCTCGCGGCCGGCGCGATCGGGGTGCTGTTCAAGGAGAACGCCTCGATCTCCGGGGCCGAGGTCGGCTGCCAGGGCGAGGTCGGCTCGGCCTGCTCGATGGCGGCGGCGGGGCTGGCCGAGGCGCTGGGCGGCACGCCCGAGCAGGTGGAGAACGCGGCCGAGATCGGCATGGAGCACAACCTGGGGCTCACGTGCGATCCGGTCGGCGGTCTGGTGCAGATCCCGTGCATCGAGCGGAACGCGGTGGCCAGCATCAAGGCGATCACCGCGGCCCGGCTGGCGCTGCGCGGCGACGGGGTGCACGCCGTGTCGCTGGACAAGGTCATCAAGACCATGCGGGAGACCGGGGCCGACATGAAGATCAAGTACAAGGAGACGGCGCGGGGCGGCCTCGCGGTCAACGTGATCGAGTGTTGAACCCGAAGGGGTGACCCGGCGCGTCCGTACGCCCCGCTTGGGCGGCCGGGGCGAGGATGGGACGGTGACGTCCGGCGTCGCCGCGCTCTGGTCCGCCCGCACCTCGCTGCGCATCCTGGTCCGGCGTGATCTCGCGGTGAAATACCAGCAGTCCGTGCTGGGCTACCTCTGGTCGCTCATCGAGCCCCTCGGCATGGGCCTGATCTACTGGTTCGTCTTCGGCGTGCTCTACTCCGGCGCCACCCGGCGGCACCTGGGCGACGCGGCGGGGTCGTACCCGCTGTTCCTGATCACCGGGATCTTCGCCTGGATGTGGGCCAGCTCGGCGCTGACCGAGGCGACCAACGCGCTGACCGGGCAGGCCCGGCTGATCACCACGATGAACCTGCCCCGGCAGGTCTTCCCGATCGGCCGGGTCACCGGCCGGTTCGCCGAGTACGCCGCCGGCCTGCCCATCCTGGCCGCCATCGCGGCCCTGTACGCCGCCCACGGCCGGATCCACCTCGGCTGGACCCTGCTCGCCCTGCCGCTGGCCGTGGCGGTGCAGTTCGTCCTGCTGGTGGGGCTGGCGCTGCTGCTGTCGGCGGGCAACGTGCTGATGCGCGACATCGAGCGCTTCATGCGGTTGATCATCCGGTTGCTCTTCTACGCCACCCCGATCATCTATCCGCTGAACCTGGTTCGGGACTCGGGCATGCCGGGCTGGCTGAAGATCGCGTACGAGCTGAACCCGCTGGTCGGCATCTTCCAGCTGCACCACGCGATCTGGTTCCCGGACGAGTTCCCCGACGCCCGGCTGCTCACCGTCACCGTGGCGGGCAGCCTGCTGGTGTTCGCGGTCGGCTGGTGGTCGTTCCGCCGCCTCGAACCCGCCGTGCTCAAGGAACTGTGAATGGCGGCGATCATCGAGGCGGACGGGCTCGGCATCCGGTTCGTCCGCAACCGCCGCCGCCAGCTCCGGCTGCGGGAACTGCTCATCCATCGGGGCTCCCGGGACCCGGACGCCGGCCGGTTCTGGCCGCTGCGGGACGTGTCGTTCCGGATCGAGCCGGGCGAGACGGTCGGCGTGGTGGGGCGCAACGGCACCGGCAAGAGCACCCTGCTGCGGCTGATCGCCGGGGTGCTGATCCCCGACGAGGGCGCGATCCGGGTACACGGCCGGGTGGCCCCGCTGCTGGAACTCTCCGCCGGCTTCTCCGGCGACCTGACCGGCCGGGAGAACCTCTACCTGGTGGGCGGGCTGCACGGGCTGTCGTCGGCCTACCTGCGGAAGCACTTCGACGAGATCGTCTCGTTCGCGGGTGAGCAGGTGGAACGCGCCATCGACACCTCGGTCCGGCACTACTCGTCCGGGATGAAGGTGCGGCTGGGCTTCGCGGTGATCGCCCACCTGCCGCACCCCGTGCTGCTGGTGGACGAGGTGACCGCGGTCGGGGACGCGGAGTTCCGCGCGAAGTGCTATGCGACCATCGAGCGACTTCTCGCGGAAGGGCGCACGCTGGTGCTGGTGTCACACAACGAAAAGGACCTCACCCGGTTCTGTCGTCGGGGGCTCTATCTCGACGCCGGGCGGCTGACCGTCGACGGGACGATCGACGAGGCGTTGCAGGCGTACGCCAGCGCGACGCAGCGGTGACGCTCGCGATCGTGCTCGCCGCCGGACCGGCGGCGGGCCTGACCACCGAGGCCGGGGAGCGCCTGGCCGACCGGCTCGCCGGGCAGTGGCGGCGGGCCGGGGCGGACGAGGTGCGGGTGGCCGCCGACCTGTCCGAGCTGGCCGACCTGGTGGCGGCCGCCACGGGGCCGGTGCTGGTCAGCGGGGCCGACCTGGTGGCGCACACCGCCGTACTCAAGCATCTGGCGACCAGCCCGGTGGGGCCGACGGTGGCCCTGGTGCTCACCGATCCGCCGGCCGCCGGGCAGGTGACGGTCCGCGAGGAGCGCGGCCAGGTGGTCGCGGTGGACGACCCGGCGGGCGCGACCGGTGTGTTCGGCGGGGCGCTGCGGGTCGGCCCGGCCGACCTGCCGGCGCTCGCCGCCGCCGCACGCACGGCGGCCGGGGGCGGGGTGGACCGGCTCTTCGCCGACCTGGCCGGGTGCGGCACGCTGACCTTCGCCCACCGGGTACGCCTGCTCGTGGCGCACCGGGTCGGCGACCCGGCGGAACTGGCTGCGGCGCAGGCGGCCGTGGCCGCGGTGGACGAGGACCGGGCCGAGCTGAAGCTGTCGGTGAAGGAGCGGGACGACTTCTTCACCACGTTCTTCGTCAGCACCTGGTCCCCGTACGTGACGAAGGCCGCCGCCCGGATCGGCCTGGGCCCGACCGCGGTCACCATGATCTCGGTGGCCTTCGCGGTGGCCGCCGCGGTGCTCTTCGGCGTCGGCGGGCGGCCCGCGCTGGTGGCCGGTGGCGTGCTGCTCTACCTGGGCTTCGTGCTGGACTGCGTGGACGGCCAGTTGGCCCGCTACACCCGGCACTTCAGCGCCTGGGGCGGCTGGCTCGACACGATGGCCGACCGGGCGAAGGAATACCTGGTCTACGCCGGTCTCGGCTACGGCGTCACGCACGCCGGCTTCCGCTACGGCTGGGCCCTGGCGATCGCCGCCATGACCCTGCAGACCGTGCGCCACATGACCGACACCTGGTACGGGGTGCTGCACGACGAGGCGGCCCGCCGCCCGCGCGCGGCGACCGGGGACGGGGGCGGCATCGGCGGGAAGCTGAACGCCGCCTCGACCAAGGTGCAGGCGGACACCGGCTCGGTGTCCTACTGGCTGAAGCGGACCGTGGTCTTCCCGATCGGCGAGCGGTGGGCGCTCATGGCGGTGGCCGCGGCGCTGTTCGGACCGCTGGTGGCGCTCTGCGCGGTGCTCGTGTGGGGGGTGCTGGCGTTCGCGTACACCGGGGCGCTGCGCACCCTGCGGGCGCGGTGGATGCGGGTGCCGGTGATGAGCACGGTCGACACCGGCCTGCACCGCGACGACGGGCCGCTGGCCCGGACGCTGCCGGCGGCCCGGCAACCGCTGGCGCTGGCGGCGCTCGGGGCGCTGGGCGCGGCGGCCCTGCTGGTCGTCGCGCTGCGGGTGGTGCACGCCGGTGCCGACCCGCGCGGCTGGGTGGTGCCGCTCGGGCTGCTGGTGCTGCTGGGCGGGGCGCTGGGCGCGCGGGCGGCGCACGGCGGGCCGCTGGACTGGCTGGTCCCGGCGGCGCTGCGGGCCGGCGAGTATCTCTTCGCGATCGCCGTCGGGGTGGCCGGGCGGGTGCCGCCGTGGCTCATCTTCGGGTACGTCTTCGTGCTGACCCTGCACCACTACGACCTGACCGCCCGGCTGGAGAAGCGGCAGGCCGCACCGCCGCTGCACGGCGCCACGCTCGGCTGGGAGGGACGTTCGGCGCTGCTGACCATCGGGTCAATCGCCGGAATCGCGAGCATCGCTCTAGCTACACTCGGTACGTACCTTCTCATGGTTTTTGTCGCGAGCGTGGTCCTCGCCTGGGTGGTCCTGCCGGCCCGCGCCCGTGGGGGTGACCGCTCGCCGGGCTGACGGAGGGCCGGCCGGGATGACCCTGATCAGCTTCGTCGTACCGGCCTTCAAGGTGCAGGGCTACCTGCGGGAGTGTCTCGACTCGATCCTCGACCAGCCGTTCGAGGACGTCGAGGTCATCGGGATCGACGACGCCTCCCCGGACGACAGCGGCGAGATCCTGGACGAGTACGCGGCCCGCGACCCCCGGGTCCACCCGGTCCGGCTCACCGAGAACGTCGGGCTCGGTCCGGCCCGCAACATCGGGCTGGACCGGGCCGTCGGCGACTACGTCTGGTTCGTCGACGGCGACGACTGGCTGGTCCCCGGCTGCCTGCCGCACGTGGCCGACCGGCTCCGCGCCACCCGACCGGACGTGCTGATCGTCGACCACGTCCGGGCGCACTGGAACAACGTCGGCACGCGCAGCGCCATGCGGGACGTGTTCCCCGAGTCGCCCGGCGAGGCGACCTTCCGGCTGCGGGAGCGGCCGGAGACCCTGCGGCTGCTGCACACCGCCTGGAACCGGCTGGTCCGCCGGGAGTTCCTGGTCGAGCAGGGGCTGCGCTTCGCGCCCGGCTGGTACGAGGACGTCTCGTTCAGCTATCCCGTGCTGATGGCCGCCGAGCGGATCGGTGTGCTGGACCGGGTCTGCCTCAACTACCGGCAGCGCCGCACCGGGGCGATCACCCGGACCCGGGGCGACCGGCACTTCGAGGTCTTCGCCCAGTGGCACCGGGTGTTCCGGCTGATGGACCAGTGGGGGCCGGCGGTGGTGGACGGGCTGCGTCCGGCCGTCTTCGAGCGGATGATCTGGCACTACCTGACCGTGCTGGGCAACGGCGAGCGGATCGCCCCCGAGCTGCGGCCGCCGTTCTTCGAACAGATCCACGCCGACCACGCCCGGTTCCTGCCGCCCGAGGGCTACCCGGTCCCGCCCGGCCTGGAGGGGGTGAAGCACCGGCTCGTGGCGGCCGGCCGGTGGCGGACGTTCAGCGCGCTCCGGGCCGCCCACCAGGCCGAGGAGCGGGCCCGGCGCTCGGCCCGGCGGGTCAAGCGGCGGGTGCTGCCGGTGGCCCGGCGCAACGCCCGCCGGGCCCGGGACGCGGCGCTGCGCGAGTACTACCGCGCCGAGCTGCACCGTCCGCTCGACCCGACGCTCGCCGTCTACGCCGCGTACTGGTACCGGGGCTACTCCTGCAACCCGGCCGCCATCTACACGGCCGCCCGCCGGCTCGCCCCGCAGGTGCGCGGCGTCTGGATCGTCCGCCGGGACCGGGTGGCCGGGCTGCCGCCGGGCGTCGAGTACGTGGTGGCCGGCACCCCGGACTACTACCGCGTGCTGGCCCGGGCCCGCTGGCTGGTCAACAACGTCAACTTCCCGGACTTCGTCCGCAAGCGACCCGGCTCGGTGCACGTCCAGACCCACCACGGCACCCCGGTCAAGGTGATGGGGCTGGACCAGCAGCGCTATCCGGTCGGCGCGGGGGGCATGAACTTCGCGAACCTGCTGCGCCGGGTGGACCGCTGGGACTACAGCGTCAGCTCGAACAGCTTCTCCACCCAGATGTGGGAGCGGGCCTACCCGGCCGACTACACCACCCTGGAGGTCGGCTATCCGCGCAACGACCGGCTGGCGCTGGCCACCGCCGAGGAGTGCCGCCAGGCCCGCGCCGCGCTGGGCATCGGCCCCGACGAGTACGTGGTGCTCTACGCGCCGACCCACCGGGAGCACCTGCCCGGCTGGCGGCCGCCGTTCGACCCGGACCGGCTGCGCGACGTGCTCGGCCCGGCCGGGCGGCTGCTGATGCGCAGCCACTACTTCCACGATCGGGAGCGGCAGCTCCGGGGCGCGTCCGACGGCGCGGTGCTGGACGTGAGCGCGTACGACCGGGTGGAGGATCTGTACCTCGCCGCGGACGTGCTGGTCACGGACTATTCCTCGGCGATGTTCGACTACGGGGTGCTCGACCGGCCGATCGTGGTCTACGCGCCGGACTGGGACGCGTACCGGGTGTCCCGGGGCGTCTACTTCGACCTGCTGGCCGAGCCGCCGGGCGCGGTCGCCGTCGACTTCCCCGGGCTGCTCGACGTGTTCCGGAGCGGCGCGGTACGCGGGCCGGCGGCCGAGGAGGCCCGGCAGCGGTTCCGAGCCCGGTTCTGCGCGCTGGACGACGGGCACGCCGCCGAGCGGGTGGTCGGCCGGGTCTTTTTCGACGAGCCGGCCTGAAAAGTGGTTACTGAGCGGTCGCTTTACTGATGGAAACCCGCCAATCTCGTTAATGGTTCTTTCACGAGTCGAACATGGCACGTTTACCCGATGCGCGAACGGCATGATCCTGGCCACAGTCATTCCCGGGTTCGGCCGAGAACTGGGGAGGCAGACGGTGACCACCGTCGCGCTCAAGGATGTCACCAAGGTGTTCCAGGACGGGACAGTCGCCGTCGACACCATCAATCTGGACGTCAACGACGGCGAGTTCATGGTGCTGCTCGGCCCCTCGGGCTGCGGCAAGTCCACCGTTCTGCGGATGGTCGCCGGGCTGGAGGATCCCACCTCGGGCGCGGTGATGCTCGGCGGTGAGGTGGCCAACGACCTGCCGCCCCGCGAGCGGAAGATCGCCATGGTCTTCCAGGACTTCGCGCTCTACCCGCACATGACCGTCGGCGACAACATCGGCTTCCCGCTCCGGCTCTCCGGCGTCGAGCCCGTGCCGCGCGGCGAGCGCATCCAGGACGTGGCGAGCGCGCTGGGCATCGGCGACGTGCTCGCGCGCAAGCCCAGCCAGCTCTCCGGCGGCCAGCGGCAGCGGGTGGCGATGGGGCGGGCGATAGTGCGCCGGCCCGGCCTGTTCCTCATGGACGAGCCGCTCTCCAACCTGGACAGCGGCCTTCGCGCCGAGCTGCGCGCCGAGATCTCCGGGCTGACCCGCGAGCTGGGCGTCACCACCATCTACGTCACGCACGACCAGGCCGAGGCGCTGACCATGGCCGACCGGGTCGCCATCATGCGCAAGGGCGTGCTGCAGGACGTGGGCACCCCCACCCAGGTGTACGGCCGCCCGGCCACCCTCTACGTCGCCGCGTTCCTCGGCAGCCCGCGGATGAACCTGCTGGAGGCGTCGGTCTACGTCCACCTCGACCGGTACGTCACGCTGAACCTCGGCGAGCAGTCGCTCTACCTGCCCTGGGACGACATCCGCAGCCGGGCCGTGGCGCACTACCACGGTGAGCGGATCGTGGTCGGCATGCGGGCCGAGGCGCTCACCCCGGTCGCCCCGGACACCGTCGGCGACGTGCTGCACGGCCGGATCCGCTACCTGGAGCACCACGGCCACGAGTCGCTGGCCTTCCTCGACATCGGCGCCACGGCCATCGTGGTGGACGAGATGGGCAGCCGGGCGGAGAACAGCGCCAGCGGCCAGCGCGGCCTGCGCCGGTTCGGTCAGGTGATGCAGCGGCTCGCCGGGCGGCCGGCGGACGAACCGGTCTCCGCCGCGCCGAGCGGCGGCGGGAACCGGACCAGCGTGCTCCCGGACCCGGGCCGGCACCACCGCCGCCCGGCGGAGCTGGCCGTGCGGCTGGCCCCGTATCCGGCGGTGTCGGCCGGGCATGCGCTCGCCGTCCAGGTGCGGATGGACGCGCTGCACTTCTTCGACGAGCGCGGCGACCGGATCGACGTCGGCTGGCGCTGAGGTGCAGGGAAGGGCCCCCGGTGGCGAAGGGGGGCCCGCCTGACAGCTACGGGGGGTCCACGACCGGCCGGCGGTAGGGGCCCCACGCCACGAAGCGCCGGAACAGGTCGGCGGGGGACGGGCCCGCGTCCGGGTTCAGGCGGTAGAGGTCCCGGGCCGCCTCGTGGAGCAGCCCGCACAGGTAGAGCGAGAGCCCGATCTGGTCGTCCGCGTACTCGGCCTTGAGCAACAGGCGCGCCTGCGCGCAGGGCCACGGCTGCCCGCAGGCCCGGCAGCACCACATCGGCCGCAGCGGCGTGTGCGCCGGACAGGGCCTCGACCGTTCCCCTGTGGTCGTTACCGGCGAGATCTTGGTACGAAGCGGCCACTCCGAGGGCCCCTTCGTACCAAGATCTGCTCGATCGTCCATGGGGCCTCCTTGAGTCGTGGGTGGGCCCGCCCCGGTTCGGGGGATTGGGGCGGGCCCCGGAGCGGCCCTTGACGGGTGTGGGCGGCTCCGCTGGGTGACAGTCTGGTGACCATGGGTCTAGGGTCGGAAGCCGATCCGCCCCCACCAGCCCGGCCGTGCGATCGGCCGTCCCCCGTTGTGCAGAGGTGTGCAGATGAGCCGGATGCCGATGCTGGAACTGTTCGCCGGGGAGTTGCGCCGGCTGCGCGGCGACGCCGGGCTGTCCCAGGAGGCGCTCGGTGAGCGGGTCAACTACTCGGCCTCGCTGGTGGCGGCAGTCGAGCAGTGCCGCCGCCCGCCCCGGGAGGAGTTCGCCCAGCGCTGCGACGAGGCGCTGCGCGCGGGCGGCCTGCTGGTGCGCATCCGGGACGCCCTGATCCGGGAGAGCCTGATGCCGTGGTTCCGCGAATGGGTGACCATCGAGCAGGAGGCGACTACCTTGCGCAGCTTCCAGCCGCTGGTGGTGCCGGGGCTGCTCCAGACCGAGGACTACGCCCGGGCGCTCTACGAGGGGGCGGCGCAGCTCGTCGGGGAGGAGATCGAGCAGCCCCTCGCCGCGCGCCTGGCCCGGCAGGAGGTGCTGAACCGGCCCGGTCCGCCGCAGTTCGTGGCGGTGCTCGACCACACCGTCCTGGAACGCCCGGTCGGCGGTCCCAAGGTCATGCGGGAACAGCTGCGGCATCTGGTCGAGGTAGGTCGGCGCCCCCGGGTCCACCTGCACCTGGTGCCCCGCGACGTCGGCGCCTACCCGGGTCTGAACGGGGCCTTCGTGCTCGCCACTCCGCCGGACGGCGACGACGTCGGCTACCTCGATAACCAGTTGCAGGGCACCATCGTCGAGCGGACCGTGGACGTAAACTCCCTGCGGCAGATCTGGGAGTCCGTGCGCGCGGAGGCGATGCCGCACGGTGCGACCCTGGCGGCGATCTCGGAGGCGGCAGAGCAATGGACCTGACCGGCGCGATCTGGCGCAAGAGCACGCGCAGCAGCGGCAACCAGGGCGACTGTGTGGAGGTGGCCGACAATCTGCCCGGCATGGTGGCCGTGCGGGACAGCAAGGACCGGGGCGGTCCCGTGCTGACCTTCACCCCGCTGAGCTGGGCCGCCTTCGTCCGGCAAGCCCACCGATCGGCCCTTGCCCGGCAAGTTACTGCCGAGTAGCGTCTGGGCATGTCCATCGACTCTCGCCAGGTGGCGGCCGGCCTGCTGGAGGCCGTGCCGTTCGCCCGCACGCTCGGTATCGAATTCGTCGAGGTCGCCCCCGAGGCCGAGGGCGGCGTCCGGGCCGTGGTCCGGCTCCCCGACGTCCCGGAGCACCACAACCACGTCGGCGGCCCGCACGCCGGGGCCATGTTCACCCTCGGGGAGACCGCCTCCGGGGCGGTGGTGCTCGCCGCGTTCGGGCAGGTGCTCGACCGGGCCGTACCGCTGGCCGTGACCGCCACCATCCGCTACCAGAAGGTCGCCCTGGGGCCGGTGCTGGCCACCGCGCGGCTGGGACGCACCCCGGCCGAGGTGATCGCCGAGCTGGACGCCGGCCAGCGGCCCGAGTTCCCGGTCGAGGTGGAGATCGGCACCGAGGACGGCACCGTGACCTCGGCGCTCACGGTGATCTGGACACTTCGCCCGAACCGCTGAGGTCCGAATCGGGTTTGCCCGGCCGGTGCCCTGGATAGATTCAGGCAATGCTGGGCCTACCCGCGCAGGTGACCGCCTGTCTCTTCGATCTGGACGGTGTGCTGACGCAGACCGCCAAGGTGCACAACGCCGCCTGGACCGAGACGTTCAACGCGTTCCTGAAGGCGCGCGCCGTGGCTACCGGCGAGCCGTTCCGTCCGTTCGACCCCGGCCCGGACTACAACCGGTACGTGGACGGAAAGCCGCGGGCCGACGGGGTGCGCTCCTTCCTGGCCTCGCGCGGCATCACCCTGCCCGAGGGATCGCCGGACGACCCGCCCGAGGCGGACACCGTCAACGGGGTGGGCAACCGGAAGAACGTCATCCTGCTCAAGCGGATCCACACCGACGGCGTCGAGGTCTACGAGGGCTCGGTGCGCTACCTGGAGGCCGCCGCGAAGTCCGGGCTGCGCCGGGCGGTGGTCTCCGCCAGCGCCAACTGCCGGGACGTGGTCGCCGCCGCGGGGCTGGACCCGCTGCTGGAGGCCCGGGTGGACGGGGTGGTCGCCCGCGAGCGCGGGCTGCGCGGCAAGCCGCACCCGGACACGTTCCTCGCCGGCGCGCAACTGCTCGGCGTGAACCCGGAGAACGCGGCGGTCTTCGAGGACGCGCTGGCCGGCGTCGCCGCCGGGAAGGCCGGCGGCTTCGGGTACGTGGTTGGCGTCGACCGGGTCGGCCAGGCCGACGACCTGCGTGCGCACGGCGCCGACGTGGTCGTCACCGACCTGTCGGAGCTGCTGACCGGGGCGCACGCGTGATCCGGGAACGGGCGTACCCGGTCGAGCCGTGGCACGTCCGGGAGACGCGGCTCGACACGGATGTGCTGGCCCAGTCCGAGTCGGTCTTCGCGCTCTCCAACGGCCACGTGGGGCTGCGCGGCAACCTCGACGAGGGTGAGCCGCACGGTTTGCCCGGCACCTACCTGAACTCCTTCTACGAGCTGCGCCCCCTGCCGTACGCGGAGGCCGGCTTCGGCTTCCCGGAGTCCGGGCAGACCGTCGTCAACGTCACCAACGGCAAGCTCCTCCGGCTGCTGGTCGACGACGAGCCGCTCGACGTCCGGTACGGCGAACTCATCGCCCACGAGCGGGTCCTCGACCTGCGCGCCGGCACCCTGCACCGCGAGTTGCACTGGCGCTCGCCCGCCGGCCGGGACGTGAAGGTCCGCAGCACCCGGCTAGTGTCGTTCACCCAGCGGGCGGTGGCCGCGATCCTCTACGAGGTCGAGGCGCTGGACGGGCCACTGCGGCTCATCGTCCAGTCCGAGCTGGTGGCCAACGAGACCCTGCCGCCGCAGAGCAAGGATCCCCGCGTCGCCGCCGTACTCGAATCGCCGTTGCAGGCCGAGGAGGAGCTGACCACCGACGACGGCGGCCTGCTCATCCACCGCACCAAGGTCAGCGGCCTGCGGGTCGCCGCCGCCATGGCCCACGACGTGGAAGCCCCGGAGCGCGTCACCATCGAGTCCGAGGGCTACGAGGACTGGGTCCGCACCACCATCGGCTGCGTGCTCAAGCCCGGCCAGAAGCTGCGGGTGGTCAAGTACCTGACGTACGGCTGGTCCAGCCGGCGGTCGCTGCCGGCGCTGCGCGACCAGGTCGGGGCGGCGCTGGCCGCGGCCCGGCTGGACGGCTGGGACGGGCTGCGCCGGGAGCAGCGGGAATACCTCGACGAGTTCTGGGACGCCGCCGACGTGCGGGTGGAGGGCGACCCGGAGGTGCAGCAGGCGGTCCGGTTCGGCCTCTTCCACGTGCTCCAGGCCGGCGCCCGCGCGGAACGCCGGCCCATCGCCGCCAAGGGCCTCACCGGCCCGGGGTACGACGGGCACGCCTTCTGGGACACCGAGATGTTCGTGCTGCCGGTGCTCACCTACACCCAGCCGGGCGCGGTGCGGGACGCGCTGCACTGGCGCTACTCGACGCTCGGCCAGGCGCAGGAGCGGGCCCGCACGTTGAACCTGGCCGGGGCCGCGTTTCCCTGGCGGACCATCGAGGGGCCGGAGTCGTCGGCGTACTGGCCGGCCGGGACGGCCGCGTTCCACATCGCCGCCGACATCGCCGACGCGCTCCGCCGCTACGTGCTGGTCACCGGCGACCGGGCGCTGGAGGAGGAGATCGGGCTGGAACTTCTGGTCGAGACCGCCCGGCTGTGGCGCTCGCTCGGCCACCACGACCGCACCGGGCGGTTCCACATCGACGGGGTGACCGGCCCGGACGAGTACACCGCCGTGAAGAACGACAACGTCTACACCAACCTGATGGCGCAGCGGAACCTGTTCACCGCCGCCGACTGTGCGATGCGCCATCGCGACCAGGCCCAGGACCTCGGCGTCACCGAGGAGGAGGCGGCCGCCTGGCGGGACGCGGCGAACGCCATGCACGTCCCGTACGACGCGGAGTTCGAAGTGCACGGGCAGGTGGAGGGCTTCACCCGGTTGCAGGAGTGGGACTTCGAGCACACGCCGCCGGAGAAGTACCCGCTGCTGCTGCACTACCCGTACTTCGACCTGTACCGGAAGCAGGTCGTCAAGCAGGCGGACCTGGTGCTCGCCATGCACTGGCGGGGCGACGCGTTCAGCAGTGCGGAGAAGTTGCGGAACTTCCTCTACTACGAGCGGCGCACCGTGCGGGACTCCTCGCTGAGCGCCTGCACCCAGGCGGTGATGGCGGCCGAGGTGGGTCACCCCGAGCTGGCGCACCGCTACCTGCGCGAGGCCGCGCTCATGGACCTGCACGACCTGAACGAGAACACCCGGGACGGCGTGCACATGGCCTCGCTCGCCGGGGCCTGGATCGCCCTGGTCGCCGGCTTCGGCGGCCTGCGCGACCACGACGGGACGCTCTCCTTCTCGCCCCGCCTCTCCAGCCGGCTGGGCCGACTGGAGTTCTCCCTCCAGTGGCGATCCATGCGACTGCGGGTCGACGTCCGGCCGCACCAGACGACGTACTCGCTGCGCAACGGGGGGTCGGACACCGTGCTGGAGCTGCGGCACCACGGCGAGCCGCTGCGGGTCACCGCCGCCCAGCCGGTCACCGTGCCGGTGCCGCCGGCGCACCCGTCCGGGCCGCAGCCGGAGCAGCCGCCGGGCCGGGCGCCCCTGCTGCACCTGCCCGAGAACATGAGCTGAACGAAGCCCCGACCCACGTGGCCGCGGGTCGGGGCTTCGTCGGCGTACGTCAGAACTGGCGACCGTTGGACGGCCGGCCGCCGGCGTCACGCGGCGCCGTCGCCCGCGCGTCGTCGGCGGTGCGTGCCACGGAGGCGCGGTCCGCCCAGTCCGGCGAGCCCTTCAGCTCCTGTTTACGGTTTTCCTGGTCGGTGAGCTCCTGCTCTCGGGACCTGTCCTGTTTGGCCATGACGATCCTCGCGATCCGTCGGGGTCCGTGGTCACCCCGCGCCTTCCCGATCCTGGCCGGCTCAACCGTCGAGGTGCCGGGCGAAGCTCAGCCGCAGGTGGTTCTTCGGCCGTGCGCCGACGATCGACCCGACGACCTGGCCGTCCCGGAACACCAGCATCGTCGGCATCGACATCACCTGGTACGCCCGCGTGCTCTGCGGGTTCTCGTCCGAGTTCACGGTGACGAAGCGCAGCGCGTCGCCGAACTCCTCGGCCAGCTCCGCCAGGTGCTTCGAGACCGGACGGCAGGGCGGGCACCACTCCGCCCAGAAGTCGACCACCACCGGCCGGTCGGCGGCCAGCACGGTGGCCGCGAAGGTCTCGTCGGTGACCGGGGTCAATCGGCCCTGTTGCGTGTCCTGAGGCATGTTTCCTCCCGATGGGCGATCGCGCGGGCGAGCTGGTCGTGCAACTGGTGGCGCACCACGCCGAGCCGGTCGAGGTAGTCGTCCACCTCGGCGAGCTTGCGCCGCAGCACCGCCACCGAGTCGGGGCAGACGTCGCCGGAGCTGTTGCCGGCCCGCAGGCAGGCCACGAACGGCCGGATGTCGTCCAGCCCGAAGCCGACCGCCAGCAGCGCCCGGATCTCGTGCACGACGCGCAGTTCCGCCTCGTCGTAGACCCGGTAGCCGTTCGCCGACCGGCGCGGGCACACCAGGCCCTGGGACTCGTAGTAGCGCAGGGTCCGGGTGCTGGTCCCGGCCCGCTCCGCCAACTCGCCGATCCGCATCCACCCACCCCCACCTGGCGCTCGCCCTCTGACCGCCCTCACGCTAAACCTTGCCGCCGACGTCAAGGCAACCGTCCGGCCGGGCCTCCTCACCGCGTTGATCATGAAGTTATTGCCGTCCGCACCGGGGCGGTTTCTAGGCTTCAGTGCAACTGATCTTGGTTGGGCTGGAGGTGCTGGTGGCGAGGCCGGGTGTGTTGACGTTCGGGCATCGGCAGGTGT
>NZ_JBIAKG010000020.1:0-48340 GCF_042872345.1 Micromonospora sp. NPDC005299 | reverse complement strand
GCGCGACTACCGCCGCGCCGCCCACACATTGGCCGACGCCGCTTCCGGCATCGCCAACCTCCACAACATCATCCTCACCGGCTGACCACCGGCCCGGCCCCGGGCAACACCTTCACCCAGTTACGAGACGTCCCTTAGCGGTAGCCCAGGAGCGTCATCGCGGCGCAATTGTCGGGCCGGGACCAGAAGAGCTGATGAAGATCGTCCGAAAGTTCGTCGAGATGGGTGCCCGCCTGTCCTCGTCGAAAAAACCCCGGATCGATTGCGTGTAACTCCTCGAACGACGGAATGCCCACGTCGACCCGCGGCGTGATCCCGGACAACAGTAGTTCCGCCATCACCCGCTGGACGGATGCTCGCGGCTCACGTACGAGGTCTTCGTACCTGAGCATGACCCGATGGGGTGCTGGTGGCAGCAGCCAGCTAAGCGCGTTCTGCCCCCAACTCCCGGTCCCGACCGTGTCTTCTCGGTTGATCATCGCTCTCAGTTCGGTCTCGAACTCGCGACCTTTCCCTTCGCTGTTGAGCCGAGCCCATGAGACCAGCGAGTCTCTGCCGTCGCGGACGAGGCAGATGGCTCGGTCCGACTCGTCGACGTCGTCATCGCGCTGCCTGTGCGTCTTGACAAAGTGCACCTGCTCGTCAGTCCGCATCGCGCGGATTGCCGCAGGCCGCTCCTCGAACCCGACCAGGGCCGCGCCCAAGCGTGTGGCGACGCCGTCGACGTCGTATACGACGGACGTCCGTACGCCGTATAGACGGCGCAGCAGGATGCGGAGGAACGTGTTTCCCGAGCGTGGAAACGAGGACACCCACACGATCATGGGCAGCAGCCTAGGCGCGGCCGCCGGGCGCCGGCACCGGCCCGCACGGCCGCCTTCCGTGTCGAGGTCCACGACTGCGCGGGGCACCTCGAGAGCGAGGCAGGCCAGGTCCCGGTGGTCCAGATGGAGGGGCGGACACCGACATCCGATCGCCGGAGGGGGACGCACAACGTCGAACTAGTGACGCAAGGGGACAGTTCGGGATGGCCGGGGGAGCGTCGGGGGCTCCAGCGGCTAGTACTCCAACGTCACTTCGCCTGTCTGCGCTGGTAGTGGGCTCGTCGGGCTCTGGCTTGGGATGTTCATCGCCAGGTCGACCAGTGCAGGATGTGCTCTGGTGGGAGCGTCACGGCGAGGACGAAGGCGTTGAGGATTCGGCGGATCTCGGCGACGGTCAGCGCGATGATCTCCGGGTCGGCGGCGGGCTGCTGCGCGGCGAGGATGGTTAGGACGGCCAGGGCGAGCATGGCCAGGGTGATGAAGCGGTGCCAGCCGGTCCAGCCGCGGACCTGGTAGTGGTCCAGGCCGACCTGGCCTTTACCGGTCTGGAACAGCTCCTCGATGCTCCAACGGGAGCCGGCGACGGTTACGAGGGTGTGCAGTGGCACCGGTCGGGGTGACCAGCACAGGTAGAAGGCCAGCTCGCCGGTGGTTCGGTTGCGGCGGATCAGCAGCCACCGATGCTCACCTGGCTGGGTGGCGGTGGTGATCCAGGCCCACAGGTAGTCGCGGGGTCCTTTCGCCCCGAGTCCGCAGCTGTGCTGCTGCCACTCACGCCTGGGTATCCGCTCGGCGAGTTCGTCGACGCGGATGAGGGTGCGGCCGTCGTTGATGTGCACGCGTCGGTCGCAGCCGACGGCCAGGACGTAGCCGATCCCGCGGTGTTCCAGGTCAGCGCGTAGGCCGGGGTCGGCGCCGTAGACCTCGTCGCCGGTCACCCACCCGAACGGGACTCCGGCATCCAGGGCGGCGGCGATCATCTGCCGGGCGAGGGCAGGCTTCGTGGCGAACCCGACCTGGTCGGGGACGCCGGCGGCGGCGAGGCGGTCGGGCTGCTGACACCAGGTCGTCTCGGGTAGGTAGAGCCGACGGTCGATCATCGCCCGCCCCTCGGGCGACACGTAGGCCAGGAACACCCCGACCTGGCTGTTCTCGACACGGCCGGCGGTGCCGGTGTACTGCCGCTGGACCCCGACCGAGCACAGGCCCTTCTTCAGGAAGCCGGTCTCGTCGCAGGCCAGCACCGCGTCGGGGTGCCCGAGCTGTTCGATCAGCCAGGCCCGAACGTCGTCGCGAACGGCGTCGGCGTCCCACACCGCCGTGCGCAGCAGCCGCTGCATCGCCTGTGGATCGTCGTGACCCGCCCGTTCTGCAAGCGACCAGCAGGTCTTGCGTTCCACGCCCGACAGCAGTCCTTCCACGAACTGCCCGGCGGTCCGACGTGGCTCCGCCCGCACGAACCGGTCAGCGACACGCGTCACCGCCTCGTCGAGGATGACCCGCCATCCGGCGGGGTCTACGCTGTGGCACGCGGCCACCGCACGATCTTCGGTTGTCCTCACAAACCATCGATGATCAACGCGGTGGCCGTCTTCATGCCCGCGCCACGCCCAACGCCGAAACCAAGTGACGTTGGAGTACTAGCCCATAACCGACGCATCCGGACGCGGTCCCGGTCTGCGGTGGCCGGTCACCGCGGTGTCGTGGGCGAGGGTGCGGCATGGCGTGAGCAGAGCGGCTGGCGCAAGCAGCGTTTGCACCAGCGCCCGCCCAAGGATGGCCGCGCGGGGGCGGCCGTGCGCAGCACGAGGACGAAGGTGTTTGCTCGTCGAGTCATAGCCAGTCTGTCCGCCGGGTAGAAGCACGCATGCGATGGCCAGCAATGGCGTGGTTTTCGACACGGACGTATCCGCGGGACGGGAACCTTCATGCTGCTCGCGCGGATGCGCTGGTGCGACGGTGGGAGGAGCGGAGCAGGGCCACCGAGCGTGACCGGTGGCGGCAGCTGCGGATGTACTGCATCGTGGCGGTGCAGGCGGGGCTGGCCGCGGGTTTGGCATGGGCGGTGGCGCGGAGAGTGGGTGTGAGCACGAATCCGGTGTTCGCGCCGATCGCCGCCGTGAGCACCGTGGCCGCCGCGGTTGGTCAGCGGCTGCGCCGTACGGTCGAGCTGGTCCTTGGGGTGGCGTTGGGCATCGGTGTCGCCGACGTGCTGATCAGGTTCACGGGACGTGGGACGTGGCAGACCGGGGGAATCGTTACCGCCACCATCCTGCTGGCCATCGCGGTATCCGGGCGCGGCGGGCTGATCACGCAGGCTGGAGGCACCGCCGTGCTGGTGTCGACGGTGGCGCCCACCGGAGCGCGTGTCGAGGCCCCACAGATCGTCAACGCGGTTATCGGCGGGCTCACCGCGCTCACCGTCGTGATTCTCCTGCTGCCGCTGAACCCGTTGCGCACCGTCGAGCGGGCCGCCGGCCCGGCCCTGGCCACCCTGTCGGAAGAACTCGCCGCCACGGGCCGTGCCTTGCGCCGACGTGAGGCGGACGTGGCGCAGTCGGCGCTGCAGCGGCTGCGGGCCATGGATGGGCAGCTGCAACAGCTGTCCGAGGCGCTGCAGGGGGCCAGCGAGGTGGTCCACTACTCCCCGCAGCGGCGCCGCTGGCGCAACACATTGAGGCAGTACGTCGACGCCGCCGAACACCTCGGCCGGGCGATCCAGGCCAGTCGGGGCATTGCCCGCCGCGCCCAGAGCGCGATCGAAGACCACGAACGGAACCTCGATGTCCTTGGCGGCGCCGTCACCACCCTCAGCGCGGCCGTCAGCAAACTGCACACCGACTTCGTCAACGGCCGCAAACCCACAATCGCCCGCCGGACGACACTCACCGCTGTCTCCCAGGCAGGGCAAGCCGGACGCGACGGACTAGACCTGTCCGGCGCCGTCGTCATGGCACACGTAGCCACGATCGCCGGCGACCTGCTACGCGCCACCACAATCCCCCGCGCAGACGCCAACCGTCTCGTCCGCCAAGCCGTCAAACACGAGCCTGTGTAAGGTGCTGGTCCCCGGGGTGTGGCGTCCAAGGCAAAGGGGAAACACTGCCGCGCCTCGTCCCGCGGTGCCTGTCACGACAGGCCCCGCGCCCGCAGTGTGTCGGCCGCGGCCGCAGCTGCGAGCACGACGCCGCCAGCGGCAGGTGAGTCATCACGAGAAGCCGAGAGGCCTGAGACGGACGGCGAGGCGCACGCTGCGGAAGGCGTACGCCTGACTGAACGCCTCGTACGAGACCGCAAGCAGCCGATATGGGCCGGCGGCCAACGCCGAACTGATCGCTGCCCAGTTTCTTGATGTCGACGTGGACCAGGTCGCCGGGCGCGGCATGCTCGTAGCGGCGGACCGGTGCTGCGGTGGCCCGATCCAGGTGGGCCAGCCGGGCCACCCCCGCCCGGCGCAGTACCGCGTGGCATGTTGAGGCGGGCATGCCGAGCCGGCCGGCGATCCGGGCCGGTCCCCACCGCCGCTTCGCCCGCAGGTGCAGCACCTTCCGCTCGACCGGCGCCGGAGTACGTCGCGGACAGCGGCGGGGACGGCTGGACCGGTCGACCATCCCCGCGACCCCGTCCGACCGGTAGCGGTCGGCCCACCGCTTCGCCGTGGTTGGGCTGACCTGGAACCGCTCAGCCGCCCGCCGAACCGGGCGGTCTGGGACACCCGGGCGGCGATGGGTGTGGTGCGCCGGTTCGCCGCCGGCGGGCTGGATGCGGCGGCCCGCCGCGGTCGGCATCGTGGCTTGGTGGTCGGGGCGTTGAACGAGACCGGCCAGCAGAAGCAGGGCGAGGCGACCTGTGGGGCAAAACGGCAGTACATGGGGTGCGCGGGCCGCGTCGCCAACGGGATCGATCGCGGAACCGATACTCCCCCAGTGAGGCAGCGTTTGATCTCGCGGTCGGTTTTGCCTTGGGCGCCGGCGCCGGCGCCGGCAGCAGCAGGCGGACAAGTCGTCTCAAAGGCACCATGCCAGTCAGACCTAGAATCACGCCTGCCGCTGCCGGCTATCGGCTCACGATTGCGGAACCGATGCCGCCATGCTCACAGTCAGCCCTGTGCGGCGGCGATGCCGTGCGGGGCGATGAACACCTTGTCGGCCGTGCCTGTCTGCTGCGCCTCGAGGGCCTCCGGTAGCTGGTCCAGGCCGTAGAAGGCCGGACGCAGCCGGTCCAGGCCCAGGGTCGGCAGCATCTGCACCGCGCGGTGGTGCGTGTACGGGTTGATCACCGCACCGACGAGCGTCAGCTCCCGCGCGAAGATCTCGTTGGGGCGTACCCGGGCCTCGTCGTCGGGCCGGGCCACCCCGAAGACGAGGATCCGGCCGCCCCGCGACGACACGGCGATCGCCGATTCCAGGATCCGGCCGGAGCCGACCGCGTCGATCACGTGCGGGAAGCCGAGCCCGCCGGTCAGCGCGGTGGCCTCGTCCATGGACGCCGGGTCGAGGGCGGCGTCGGCACCCATGCGCAGCGCGGCGGCCCGCCGGTCGGCGCGCGGGTCCAGCACCACGACCGGCGCGAGGCCGCGGGCCTTGGCGAGGGCCACCATCATGGCCCCGGCCGGCCCGGCGCCGAAGATGAGGATCGGCAGCCCCGAGCGCGGGTTCAGCTGGTCCATACCGTGCAGGCAACAGGCGAGCGGCTCGGTCAGCGCCCCGATCCACGGCGGCGTCGCGTCCGGCAGCCGGTACGCGATCCGGGCCGGCACCACCATCCGCTCGGTCATGCCGCCGTCGAGCTTCACGCCGTACCCCCGCTTGCTGTCGCAGAGGTGCTCCTGGCCGAGCCGGCAGTACGTGCACCGGGTGCAGTAGTCGTGCGGCTCGACGGTGACCAGGTCGCCCACGGCCAACCCGTCGACCGCCGGACCCAGCTCGGTGATCCGACCGCACACCTCGTGGCCGAGCACGACCTGCGGCGCGGCGGCGAAGCTGCCGGCGACGATGTGGCTGTCGGTACCGCAGACGCCGACCGCGAGGGGTGCGATCGCCACCTCCCGCGGGCCGAGCGGCGCCGGTTCGGACTTCAGCAGCCGTACGTCGCCGGTGCCGAAGAAACGGGCCTCAGTCAGCAGCACGCAGCAACTCCTTCAGTCGGCGGATGTGGGAGCGCGCGGCCTCCTCGGCGGCCTCCGCGTCACCGGAACCGATGGCCTCGAAGATGGCCTGGTGGTCGTGGACGGCCTGGACCATGCCACCGGTCAGGCTGGTGGAGCGCATCGCCACCAGCACCCGGCTCTGGACGCTGTCGAGCATCCGGGCCAGCACCGGGCTTTGCGCCGCCTGCCGGATCTCCCGGTGGAACGCCGCGTCCAGTTCGATGTGGCGGGCGAAGTCGCCTTGCTCCGCGACGGTGCGGTGCTCGGTGAGCAGCGCGAGCAGGCTACGCCGTAGCGAGGCGTCGTACTTCTCCGTCGCCAGCCGGGCCACTGCTCCTTCCAGGACCTCGCGGGCCTCGTAGAGGCTCACCAGTTCGGCGCGGGAGATGCGGGCGACCTCCGCGCCGCGGTTCATCGTCTCGGCGACCAGGTTCTCCTGCACGAGGCGGATCACCGCGTCCCGGACCGGGCTGCGGCTGACGTGGAACTCCTCGGCGAGGGCCGGGACGCTCAGACGCGCGCCCGGCCGCAGTTCGCCGGAGATGATCCGGTCGCGGAGGGTCTTGTAGAGCACCTCACCGACGCGCTGGTCGGCCTGAAGAGAGCTGGTCACTGGAGGAACGTCCCTGCGAAGTGGCGGTAGTTGGCAGCGACCGCCGCGATCGCCTCGGGCCGCGTCAGGTCGCCGGCCAAGAGTCCGCGCAGCGAGTCCCACCAGATGCTACGGCCGATCGCGAAGCCCGTGAACCCGTTGGCGGCGGCATCGGTGAGCCAACCGTCGACTGTGGCTCGCGGGGCGTTCGCGCCCAGCAGGATGCACTCGCCGCCGGTCTGCGCGGCGAGGTCGGCGGCCGTCCGGTAGTGCTCCGGCGCGCCGAGGTGCTCCAGCTTCCAGACGTCGACGGGCACCTCCTCGACGATCTCCGCCATCGCCCGGTGGATGAGCCCCGGCCGCACCTCGGTGTCGAACGCCTCGCTCGGGATGCTCCGCTGCTCCGGCGTCGGCGGCACGAGCAGCTCGAAGAGGAACCGGCCGCCGGAGTCCCGGACCGCTTGCGACACCTTGGCCAGCCGGGACCGCTGCTCGCGGTTGTCCGACGCCGACCCCTCGACGTTGTAGCGGACCAGCACCTTGGGGAACTCGGGGCGGAAGTGGGCGAGGAACCCCGGCAGGTCGGCCGGCTCGGTCTCGTACACGTCGCAGCCGCCGCGTTCGACGGGCATGCTCAGCGTCACCCGGTGGGCGCGCGCCCGCTCGGGCACCCCCGCGCCGAGCTGGTCGTCGACCAGGAGGCCGGCGTGCGCGGCCAGGCGCGGCTCGGCGTCGAGGGCGGCGAGAAGTCCTTCGAGGACCATGTGCTTGCCGTCGGTGATCGCCGCGCGCTCGCCGGGCAGCGCGGTGGCGGTGTGCCCGTAGAGGGCCTGGGTGAGCCAGGGACGCTGGTCGACGGCGAGGATCAACAGGCTCATCGGGTTACCTCCGACACGGGATGGGCGTCCGCCGACACGATGCAGGGCTTGACGTAGTCGCCGGCCACGAAGCGGGCGAACGCCTCGGGCAGCTCGGGTAGGGTGAGGGGCTTGACGATGAGGTCGCGCAGCGACGCGCCCATGACGCGCAGCAGGTCCCAGTTCGCCTCGACCTCGTTGACCGGGAAGTAGAAGGACCGGACGGTGTAGCAGTCGGTCCGCCGCCAGCGCGGCGTGGCGGGCATGGTGTACGGCTCGTTCGACTCGCCGAGTGCGACGACCGTGCCGCCGGGCCGGACCACCCGCTGTGCCGTCTCCCGGGCTGCGTTCGCGCCGCTGACCTCGACGACCATGTCGTACTGGTTCTCGGCGGACAGGTCGCCGGCGGGCGTCGCGCCGAGCGTCGTCGCGGCGTCGAGACGGGTGGGATTGGGGTCGAAGGCGTCCACCGCGATCCCCATGGCCCGGGTGACCGCGACGACACCGAGGCCGAGCGGCCCGGCGCCGACGACCAGCGCGCGATCCACCGAGTCCTGGGTTCGCAGTGCCAACCGCAGGGCGTGCGCGGCGGTGCCGACCGTGTCGAGCCCGAGTACCGCGACGGACAGCGGGATGTCGTCGGGCACCGGCAGGACGCACCGTGCCGGGACGTCCACGTGCTCGGCGAAACCGCCGTCCCGTTGCCAGCCGATCAGCTGCGACAGGTGCAGGCACTGGTTGGTGCGGCCGGCGGCGCAGCGCGCGCACGTACCGCAGAAGACCGGGATGTAGACGATGCCGCGCGTGCCCTCGGGCAGCGCACCACCGACGACCGTGCCGCCGATCTCGTGGCCCGGGACGACGGGGGAGCCGCTCTGCAGCAGCCGCTTGTCCGACCCGCAGAGCGCGCAGACGTCGACCCGCAGGCGAACGTCGCCCTCGGCGACGTCGCCGAGCGTGGTCTTCTCGAAGGTGATCTCGCCGTTGCCCTGGAAGCGGGCCCGCATGGACGTCACTTGACGGCTCCTCCGGTGATGCCGCGGACCAGCCAGCGCTGCGCGAAAAGCGTCAGCAGCAGGGCGGGCGCGGAGATGAGCGTGCTCGCGGCCATCAGGCCGCCGAAGTCGTTGGAGCCCTGGCCGATGAAGTTGAACGCGATGACGGTCAGCGGCAGGGTCCGCTCGTTCGCCAGGGCCAGCGCGAACAGGAAGTAGTTCCAGCTGAAGATGAAGCTGAGCGTCAGCGCGACCGACAGCCCGGGCAGGGCCAGCGGCAGGGCGATCCGGCGGAACCGCTGCCAGGCGTTCGCGCCGTCGATCAGCGTCGACTCCTCAATGCTGATCGGGATCTCCTCGAAGAACGGCACCAGCAGCCAGATGCACAGCGGCAGCGTGATGATCAGGTGCGCGACGATCAGCAGCGTGTAGTTGAGCGCCACGCTGTCCGGGCCGCCGACGCGGATCGAGAGCACGAACAGCGGCAGCACGAACAGCACGCCGGGGGCCATGCGGGCCAGCAGCGTGACGAAGCCCAGCGTGGCCAGCTTGCGGCGCACGATCACGTACGCGGCGGGCGCGCCGAGGACGAGCCCGAGGATCGTCGACCCGCCGGCAACGATGAAGCTGTTGGCGATGTAGCGGCCGAACTCGAAGCGCTCGAAGAGGTTGGTGAAGTTCTCCAGCGTCAGCGGCGACCCGACGTTGAACAGCGAGCCGGTGATGTCGACGTTGTTGCGCAGCGACGACCAGAGCATGAAGAGCACCGGGCCGAAGAAGATGACCGCGAAGACGAGGTATGCGGCGTACACGCCGCCGAGTCGCTTGGTCATCGCGCGGCCCGCTGCCGGAACCAGGTGAACCCGCCCGCGATCACGATCACCAGGGCGAGCAGGGCGATCTGCAGGGTGGCCGCGTAGCTCGGCTCGTGGTCGACGAAGCCGGCGTTGTAGCCGTACACATTGAGGGTGTTCGTGGAGTTCACCGGACCCCCCTGGGTCATGATGTAGATCGTGTCGAAGAAGCGCACGAGATCCACGGTGCGCAGCAGCATCGCCACCGTGAGCACCGGGCGCAGGAGCGGCAGGCCGATGTTCCAGGCCGTGCGCCAACCGCTCGCGCCGTCGATCGCGGCGGCCTCGAACGGCTCCTCGGGCAGCGACCGGATCCCGGCCGAGATGATTAGTGCCATGAACGGCGTCCACTGCCAGATGTCGACCAGGGCGATGGACCAGGGCGCGATGTCCGGGTCGCCGAGCCACACCACGGGGTCGATGCCGACCTTGGCGAGGATCTGGTTGGCCGCGCCGAGCGACGGGTCCATGATCAGCAGCCAGACCAGGCCGACCGCGACCGACGCCGTGATCGCCGGGATCAGCATCATGCCCTGGAAGATCCGCCGGCCCGGCACGTCGAGGCTCATGACGTACCCCAGGGCCAGCCCGAGGACGGTCTCCACCAGGAGGCAGACCACGAAGAGGAACAGCGTGACCTTCAGCGAGTTCCAGAACTCCGGGTTGCCCAACATCTCGGCGTAGTTGGCGAACCCGAGGAACCCCGTGTTGGTCCCGTCGGACTGCCGGTCGCTGACCGAGAGCCAGATCGTGTACGCCACCGGCACCAGCACGAGCACGGCGGTGACCAGCACGGCCGGCAGCGCGAACGGCCACACGCCCCGGGCGGTCGGGTCGACCCGGCGGCGACGCCGGGGCGGCGCCCCCGCCCCCGGCGCCGCGCTCGCGGATCCGGAGGCGGTGGGCGGCTTCGTCATCAGGTCACTCATGACTTATCCGGCGTTCTTCGCCAGCAGCGGGGTCAGGCCGTCCTGGATCTCCTTGGCGGCGGCGCCGGCGTCCGCCTGGCCGAGGATCACCTTGCCGACCGCGTCCCCGACGAGCTTGCGCATCTCGGGGGCGGCGACACCGACCGGACCGACCTCGGTGGAGCCGTTCGTCTGCACGTTGGCGAGCGCCTGGCTCCACTGCTTCAGCGTGTCGGTGTTCAACGTGTCGGTGTACGCCTTGTCCTGCGCCACCGAGGTGCGCGGCGGCGCGATACCACCCTCGGTCAGCTTGAGCTGGGTGGCCTTGCCGGTCGCCCACTCGATGAACTTCCAGGCCGCGTCCTTGTGCTTCGAGTAGGAGGACATCGCGATGCCCCAGTTCAGGACGGTCGACTTCGAGCCCGCCGAGCCGGCCGGGAAGTCCAGCACGCCGATCTTGCCGACCACCTTCGAGGTCTTCGGGTCGTTGATGCTGCTGATCTCGTTGCTGGACTCCAGCTCCATGGCCGCGTTGCCCGCCGCGAAGAGCGCCGAGGACTGGGTAAAGGTGTTGTTGACCACGCCGGGCGGGCCGTACTCCTTGGCGAGGGTCGCGTACCGCTTGATCGCGTCTACAGCGCCCGGCGCGTCGAAGTTCGGAGTGCCGTCCGGCTTGGTCCACTCCACGCCCTGGGAGTGCAGGAACGGCCCGAAGGTGAACGGCAGGGCGGCGGACTGCCCGCGCAGCGCGATCGGCGTCACCTTGCCACCGGACTTCTGCTTGATCGCGGCGGCCACCGTGGGCAGCTCGTCGAGGGTCTTCGGCGGCGTGATCCCGTACTGCTTGAACAAATCGGTCCGGTAGTAGAGGACGACACCCTCGACGTTCACCGGCGCGGCGATCATCTTGTCCCGGATCGTCATGCCCGTCTTGACGGCGGCCGGGAAGTCAGCGGCGTCGTACGCGGCGGACTTGCTCATGTAGTCGTCGAGCGCGGCGTAGTAGCCGGCCTTGCTAAACTGGAGGCCCTCGCGCGACGGCAGGGTCATGAAGACGTCCATCGACGAGCTGCGCGACTGCAGCGTCAGCGAAATCTTGTCACGGGCCTGCTGCTCGGCGAAGGTCTGCACCTTCACCCTGACGCCGGAGGCCTTCTCGAACTCGGGGATCAGCGGCTCGATGGCCTTCTGCCACGGGTGGTTGGACATGACGATGGAGATCTCGTTGGCGCTGCCGCCCGAGTCGCCGCCGCCGCAGCCGGCGGCGAGCCCGCCGACGAGGGCCAGGGCGAACCCGGCGCTCAAGAACTTGTGCCGCATCTTTATGCCTTTCCGTTCTGACCGAGGAGTGGGAAGAGCCAGTCGTAGAAGTCGCCGAGGTCGGCGGGGTCGGTGGTGCGCCACCGCGGGGGTACGGGCCGGGTCCGGCCGGCCACCTCCGTGAGCGGCACCGGGTCGTACACGGTCTCTCCGGCACTGCGGTGCAGGCCGACCATCAGTCCGCTGGCGCGGTCGGCCAGCAGCTTCGCCGCGTGCCGCCCGGCCTCCGCCGCCTCCGCCCGGTCGACATCGCTGGCGAGCGCGCCGCTGCTGCGCTGCACCATGCCGAGCACCTCGCCGCGGGCGGCGACATTCAGCTCGGTGCTCACCAGCCCGGCGAGCGCCCGGGAGACGCCGCCGAGGATGATCCGCGTGTGGTTGACGGCCTGGAAGGGGTCGTCGGTCATCTCGCTCGCCGCGCCTTCGCTGACGACCACGAACGCCCGCCCGTGCGCGTGCAGAGCGTCCTGCACGGCGGTGAGGAACGCCGCCCGGTCGAAGGCGAGCTCCGGAATCAGCACCAGGTGCGGCGCGTGCGCCGGATCGTCGCGGTGCCACGTCGCGGCGAGGGCCAGCCAGCCCACCGAGCGGCCGAGGGTCTCCACGATGCGGACCGGTTCGATGCCCGCCATCGCCGCGTGGTCGCGGGCCAGGTCCGGGACGACGGTCGTGAGGTAGCGGGCGGCGGAGCCGTACCCGGGACAGTGGTCGATGCCGACCAGGTCGTTGTCCACGGTCTTCGGGATGCCGACGACGTTCAGCTCGCGCCCGGTCGCGGCGGCGCGCTGCGCGAGGGCGTGCAGCAGCGCCATCGTCCCGTTGCCGCCGATCAGGGCCAGGCCCTCGACACCGTTGGCGGCCAGCACGTCGAGCGTGCGGTCGAGGTCCGCCTCCGTGACCGCCCGCCGGCCGGCGCCGAGCCAGGATCCGCCGTGCCGGGTCGCGGCGGCCGGCACGTCGGCGGCGGTGACCGGAGTCAGCCGGCCCTCGACCAGGCCGTCCGGGCCGCCCCGCAGCGCCAGCACGTCGTGATCCGCAGCCGCCTCGAGGAAGCCGCGGAGGCTGGCGTTGACGACGCTGGTCGGTGCGCCGGTCTGTCCGATGAGCAGGCGCATCGTCACCCCTGCGCCTTCGAACCGACGGACAGGAAGGTCTGGAAGGCTTCCAGGCCGGGGCGGCCGCCCTCGTACCCCAGGCCCGAGTCCCGCACGCCGCCGAACGGGATCCACGGCGTGTTCGGGGTGCCGGTGTTGATGCCGACGATCCCGGCGGAGAGCCGGTCGGCGACGGCGTGGGCGCGGTCGAGATCCGCGCTGCACACGTAGCCGGCCAGGCCGTACCCGGTCGCCTGGTGCAGGGCCAGCGCGTCGTCGAGGTCGTCGTAGACGTGGATCGGCGCGATCGGCCCGAAGATCTCATCGGTCATCACCTGGCTGCCGGCGGGCGCGTCCAGCAGCACAGTTGCCGGGGCGAAGTGGCCCTTCTCCGGGACGGCCCCACTCGTGACCTTCCGCGCGCCCTTGCTCACCGCCTCCTCGACGAGCGCGGCCATCCGGGCCGGGTCCGAGGCCGGCGCGAGGGGACCGAGGTCGGTGGCCGGGTCCGTGGGGAGGCCGACGACCATCTTCTCGGTCGCCGCGACGAACGCCTCGGTGAACTCGGCCGCCACCTCGCGGGCCACGAAGATCTGGTTGGCGGCGATGCAGGACTGGCCGTTGTTGCGGTACTTCGCCACCAGCAGCGTCTGCGCGGCCGCCTGCGGATCCGCGTCGGGCAGCACGAGGAAGGGCGCGCAACCACCGAGCTCCATCACCGTACGCAGGAAGCGCGGCGCCGCGGCCGCGGCGACCAGCCGCCCCACCCGGGTCGACCCGGTGAAGGACACGACGCCGACGCTCCGGTCGGCGAGCCACGGATCGACGACGTCGGCGGGTGTGCCGAGCACCGTCGACAGGACCCCCGCGGGCACGTGCCGTTCGACGACCGCGGCCAGCACCATCGACGACAGCGGCGTCAGCTCGGAGGGCTTGAACAGCACCGGACACCCCGCCGCCAGCGCCGGCGCGATCTTTCGTGCCGGGATGGAGACCGGGAAGTTCCAGGGGGTCAGGACCGCGGCGACACCGGCGGGCCGCGCGGTCACGCGGTGCCCGATCCCGGGTACGACGGCGAGCTGCTCGGCCTCCTGCCGGTCCAGCAGGTCGGCCATGATCCGGAAGTAGGCGACCGTCAGCCCCAGCTCGGCCGCCGACTCGGCGAGCCGCTTGCCGCTCTCCCGAGTGATCAGCGCGGGCCACTCGGGCTGTGCCGCAAGGGCCTCGACGTCCGCGGCGATGGCCCGCAGCGCCGCCGACCGTGCGTCGCTCGGCGTGCCCGCCCAGGCCGGCAGGGCCTGCTGGGCCAGGCCGAGGGCCGCGGCCGCGTCGGCACTGTTACCCGTGCTGACCTCGGTGAACGGCTCGCCGGTGGCCGGGTCGAGCACCGCGAGCCGCGGTCCGCCCGCCACCCGGCCGGCCACGCGTACGGCGGTGGCGGCCGAGAGGATGTCGTTGACGATGGGGTCGGTCACGGTAGCTGCTCCTCGTACGCGTCGAGCTGGTCCTGGTCGAGATCGATGCCGAATCCGGGCCCGTCCGGCACGCGGACCGTGCCGTGGGTGGTGAGCAGGCCGTCGGCGGCCTGCCGCAGCGGGTTGGAGCGGATGTCCCACTCGATGAGGCGGGTCGCGGGCGAGATCGCGCCGGCCTGGACGGTCATGGCGGTGGCGACCGCGCCGTTGTAGAGGTGCGGGTTCACGGTCCGCCCGGCTGCCGTCGCGGCGGCCAGCACGTCCAGGTACTCGGTGACGCCGCCGACCTTGCCGAGGTCGGGCTGCAGGATCTCGACCGCGTCCAGGTAGGGCTCGAACGCCGCGGCGCCGTAGAGGTTCTCCCCGGTCGCCAGCGGCATGCCGGTACGGCGGGTCAGCTCGGCCAGCTCGGCGGGGCGGTCGCCGGCCAGCGGCTCCTCGACCCACGCGACGCCGAGGTCGGCCAGCGCGGGAACCATCTCCAGCGCCTCGGTCAGCCGCCACGCCTGGTTGGCGTCGGCGAAGACCTGCACCTGGTCGCCGAGGATCCGCCGGGCGGTCCGGACGTTGGCGAGGTCGGTGTCCGCGCCGAACCCGACCTTGACCTTGACCGCGGTGAGCCCCAGCGCGGCGCAGCGGTAAGCGACCTCGGCGACCCCGGTGGGCCCGAGGCTGGAGCCGTACACCGGCAGCTCCGTGCGGGGGGCGGCGCTGAGCAGCCGGGCCAGGCTGGTGCCGGCGCGGCGGGCGGCCAGGTCCCACAGCGCCATGTCGACACCGCTGATCGCCTGGTGGACCGGACCGGGGGCACCCCACTGCCGGCCCAGTGGCGCCAGCTCCGCGAGCAGCGCCCGCTGGGCGGTGGCCGGGTCGGGGAAGCGGCGGCCCGTCAGGAGCGGCGCGACGCCGTCGTGGATCGTGGCGATCCGCTCGCGCCACGCCCAGGCCGGGTAGTTCGCCCAGCTCTCGCCGACGCCGACCGAACCGTCGGCCAGCTCGACCTCGACCAGGATCATCACGCGGTGGGTCAGCGGCGCGAAGGACATGGCGATCGGCTCGGTGGGGCGGGCCCGGAAGACCCGGCACCGCACATCCGTCACCGCGGCGTCCGGCAGCGCGGCGTCCGGCAGCGCGGCCGCGCGGGTCTCCGCGGCAGAGGGTGCGGCCTTGAGGTCCATGTGCCTTCTCTCACGTCGACAGGATCTGCATGCAGTGTTGAACGCAGTTCACCGAGACGTCAAGACCACGAAACAAGAAAGACCGCGAGTTGAGATGGCGCGAAAGGGACTTAGGCCTCCCTCGGGCAGCTTTAAGTGCGGGAGTCGCCCCTGCAGCGGACGGTTCCCGAGCGGGGGGTCCCGGTCGACCTACGCGGTCACGACGCGGGTGCCCGTGCGGCGCGCGGCCGCGGCCACCGCGTCGGGCAGCGGACCGTCGACGACCAGGGTGTCGATGCGGTCGAACCCGCACACCTGGACCGGGGCGGTGGCCGTCAGCTTGCTCGCGTCGACGAGCAGCACGACCTCGTCGGCGATGTCCATGAGGGCGTGCTTGGCGCTCAGCTCGACCTCCGAGCGCACGTACGCGCCGCGCTCGTCGACCGCGCTCGCGCCGAGGAACAGCAGGCGCACGCGCATGCGCCGGACCAGGTCCAGCGCGGCGAAACCCACCATCGCCTGGTTGTCGTGCAGCAGCTCGCCACCGATCCCGATGACCCGTGACCTGGGCCGGGACAGCATATGGGCCAGCACGGGAACGGAATGGGTGATCACACAGCCGTCGAAGTCCTCGGGCAGCGCGTGGGCCACCTCGGCCGTGGTCGTGCCACTGTCGACGCCGATCGTGTCGCCGGCCTGGACCAGGCGGGCCGCCGCGGCGCCGATCGCCCGCTTGGCGCCGGCGTGGCTGAGCGCGCGGGACGCGTAGCCGGGACCGCCGACGCCGCCCGGCGGAAGGCTGACACCGCCATGAACCAGCAGCACCTCGCCGGTCTGAGCGAGCCGGCGGAGGTCGCGGCGGGTCGTCATCTGGGAGACGCCGAGCTGGGCGCTGATGTCGGCGACCGAGAGGAAGCCGGCCCGGCGGAGCGCGGCCATGATGTGCGTCCGCCGCTGCGGGGCGCCGTCGTAGCGCATGGCTTCCACTGACACGTCGGTAGTCTAGCCCTTGTTCTTTGGCTAACAGGGGATGGTAGTTTTCTAACATCTTTTGATCTCAGCGCCTCGACGTCGCCGACTGCGGCGGCGGACCGGCCGCTCCCGCGCTGGAGGAACAGTGACCGCCGACCCCTCGATCCTCGCCCGCCCGTCCGGCGGCTACGCCATGCTCGCCGTCGACCAGCGCGAGGCGCTACGCGCCATGTTCGCCGCGCGCCAGCCGGAGCCGGTGACCGACGCGCAGCTGACCGCCTTCAAGGTCGACGCGGCCCGGGCGCTCAGCCCGTACGCGTCCGCGATCCTCGTCGACAAGCAGTTCGGCTGGAACGCCGTGATCGCACAGAACGCGGTCGACCCGTCGTGCGCCCTGATCGCGGCGGCCGACGCGTTCACCCCGAGCGCCACCGAGTTCGTCGCGGACGTGGCGATCGACCCGGAGGT
This sequence comes from Micromonospora sp. NPDC005299, assembly GCF_042872345.1. NCBI lineage: Bacteria > Bacillati > Actinomycetota > Actinomycetes > Micromonosporales > Micromonosporaceae > Micromonospora > Micromonospora sp. NPDC005299. The sequence goes on along the minus strand of NZ_JBIAKG010000020.1, from coordinate 31,675 downwards.
CGACCCCGCGACCGTGCGGAAGGAGGGCGCGAAGGCCCTCAAGCTCCTGGTGCTCTACCGGCCGGACGAGGCGCCGGAGCCGCGGATCACCATGGTCACCGACTTCGTCGCGCGCTGCCGCGAGGCCGGGCTGGTGAGCATCATCGAGCCCGTGTCCCGTGGCCCGCGAGACGGGGGCGCGTACGACCACGAAGCGGGAATCCATGCGGCGGCCCGCGAGCTGGGCGCCCTCGGTGCCGACCTCTACAAGTCGGAGGTGCCGACCCACGGCAAGGGGGCCCCGGACGAGATCACCGCCGGGTGCGCCGCGCTGTCGTCGGTCATCAGCAGCCCGTGGGTGGTGCTGTCCTCCGGCGTGCCCGCGGAGGTCTTCCCCGACGCCGTGCGGCTCGCCTGCCGGGCCGGCGCTTCGGGCTTCCTCGCCGGTCGGGCCGTCTGGGCGTCCGTGGTCGGCAGCCCGACCATGGCCGACGACCTGCGCACGATCTCGGTCGACCGGCTGCGGCGCCTCGCCGACGTGGTTGACGACGCCGTGTCGCGCTGACATGCCGCCCGTCGGCGACGTGCTCGCGGTCGGCGCGGTCGCGCTCGGCGCCACCATGCAGAGAGCGACCGGCCTGGGCTTCGCCCTGGTCGCCGCCCCGTTCCTGGTCGTGATCCTCGGCCCCTTCTCAGGGGTGACGCTGGCCAACCTGCTCTCCGCCGTGATCAACCTGATCGTGCTGTGCGTGACCGCCCGGGCGCTGCACCGCCGCGTGGCCGTCCAGATGATCGCCGGTGTGGTTCTGGCCCTGCCGCTGGGCGTCTGGGTGGTCCGGGAGCTGCCGGGCCCGGTCCTGCTCGTCGGCATCGGCCTGATCACGGCGGGATCGGTGACCTGGGTGGCGGCGGGCCGGAGCATGCCGTTCCTCCGGCGTGGGGGCGGGGCGGTGGCCTCCGGGTTCGCGTCCGGCTTCTTCAACACCACGGCGGGCACCGGCGGACCGCCGCTCGCCGTCTACGCCGCCAGCACCGGCTGGGAGCACCGGAGCTTCGTCCCGACCGTGCAGCTCGTCGGCCTGGTGACGAACCTGCTGTCGCTCGCGGCGAAGGGCGCCCCGGTCCTGTCGTGGCGACTGCTGCTGGCCTGCGGCGCGGCGATGCTGGCCGGGATCGGCGGCGGGCACTATCTGGAGCGGTGGTTGCCGGAGACCGCCACCCGGCGCTGGGTCCTGGCGCTCGCCCTCACCGGAAGCGTCATCGCGATCGTCAAGGGGCTCTCGGCGTGGTGAAACCCCACTCCACCGCCCCGCACGCCGACAGCCAGGCGTCTCCGGGCGCCTCGACCCGGTGGCCTCGCCGCGTCTTCAGCCAGGGCAGCGACCCCGATCCACGGTTCAGCCTGGCCAACGAACGCACGTTCCTGGCGTGGATCCGCACCTCCCTGGCGCTCTTCGCCGCAGGCGTGGCATTGGAGGCGGTGAACCTGCCCATCGTGCCCGGGCTGCGCCGAGCGGCGGCGATCGTGCTGATCCTGCTGGGTGCCGCCTCCCCGGCCCAGGCCTGGTTCGGCTGGGTCCGCACCGAGCTCGCCCTGAGACGGGGGAGAGGCCTCCCACCGCCGCTGATGGCCGTACCGGTCGGTGCGGGCCTCCTGCTCGTCGGCATCCTGGTCCTGCTGGGGCTCATCCTGTGACCGGCCCTGGTCACTCGCTGCCCTCACGCCCCTCCCCGGGATCGGACGCGTCGGCTGATCAGGGGTTGCAGATTGAACGGACAGTGCTGGCGTGGCGCCGCACCGCAACCGCCTTTGTCGTCGCGGCGGCCGTGGCCGGTCGGTTCCTCCTGCCGCACCTCGGCGGCTGGGCGTTCCTGGCCCCCATCGGCAGCGCGGCGACAGTGATCATCGTCGCCGCAGCGGCGCTGCGACGCCGTCTCCCGCCCTCTGCCGCTCCGGCCGTGCTGAGTTCGGCCCGCGCGCCCGGTCCCTGGCTGGCGGCGGTCACCCTCGCCACCGCCGCCGGCGGTCTCAGCGTGGCGCTCGCTGTACTGCACGCCTCACACTGACCTCACCACCATGCCGAAGTAGTATCCGAGACCTTCGGGAGCGGGCGGTACATCTGGCTGGAGCACAACGGCGGCCTCACCATCGAGTGGGAGACCATCGGATCGATCGCACGAAACTGGTGATGGGGCTCGGCCGAGACGCTGCTCGACGAGGTTATTGTGTTGAACCTGCCCTACGGCAGGAGCGGCAGCCCCGCGCCTCCCGGCGGGGTTCGCTCAAATTCGTAAATGTGTTCGGCATGCGATCTAGACCTGCGAGGACCCAGGATTGAAACATTACTGATTCTCGTTGTTTGCTGGCCCTTGGCATGGTTCTGGCCCGCGGCGGCGGTGCCGGCGCTGGCGAGGCCGGTCATCTTCGGCCATATGATCTCGGGCCCCGCGCTGGGGAAGGCCGGGCTGGGTATCGACGGCGTCAAGAAGGTGGCGATCGAACCCGGCAGCATCGTGCGACCTCTTGATCCAGCTGCATCGATGCCGCAGGCATCTGGCCGATATTGATCGAGAGGATCAAGCAGTCCTTGCCCAGTAGATCTCGGCAAGAGTGAGGTCTTCCATTCGGGGCAGCGGATACAGGCGTAACGGCAGCCGGCCGAGACGTGATCAGCGACGTCGGGCCGGTCGAGGAAGGGCCTGCCGGAGGCGGTGGAGGCGACCTGGCCGCGCACGACCGTGCAGACGTGTGTGGCGCACCTGCTGCGCAACTCATTCTGGTACGCGGCCCGGCAGGACTGGGACAAGATCGCCAAGGCGCTCAAACCGGTCTACGCTGCGGCGACCGAGGACGCCGCGACCGACCGCTTCATGGAGTTGGCCGACGCCTGGGGAGAGAAGCCCCTGATGTCGGTGCCAGGCGGCGGCGGGGGCGCATCAAAAACCATTTTGTCATCTATTCACTGTCGAAATCAGGCTCACTAACCTGCCTCGCAGGCAGGGCAGACGTCCTGCATGACTGGAGGACGTGACTGATGAGCAGTTCCGACAACGGGTTGCACGTCGACCGGAGGTCCTTGTTGGCCGGTGTCGCTGGCTTCCTCGGAGTGGCGACACTTCCCGCTACCGCGGCGCAGGCGGCGTCGGCGGAGGTCACGTCGACGCGGCCGTACCCGTCGAACTGGCCCGACCCCCAGCCCTACGGGCTCGCGGACAACCGGCTGGACCTGTGGCCGCGTCAGGACAACTCCTTCATCCTCCCGCTCGAGCTGCGTCCGCGGGACGAGGAGCGCGGCCAGGTCTGGATGCGGGACACCTACGTCAACTGCTTCGTCGTCGACGGTCGTCCGATGTACGTCGCCACGGGCACCACCCGGGTGCCAGGGCTCGACGCGGCCGGCCCGTGGAACGACGGCATCTTCGTGTGGGTGTCCCCGTCCCTGCGGGGACCGTGGAGGTTGGCCGACACCACCGGCATCCGGCCCGACGCCGAGCGGGGCAAGGTGTGGTCGCCCGAGTTCGCCGGCGAGAACCGGCCGGGACGCACCGTCGTCGCTCCCTGGCAGGAGTACTGGTACGACGACCAGTTCGGCAAGCGCGGCCAGGCCTGGGCGCCGGAGGTGCACTACTTCCGCGGCACGTGGTACATCGTCGCCTGCATGGGGGACCATTCCCGGAAGGTCGGGTCCTTCCTGCTCGTGAGCGAGGGCGGGGTCGAGGGCCCGTACCGGCTCATCGAGGGCAACCTCGAGAAGCCCTTCGGTGACTCGTTCATCGGGGGACCCAAGTTCATCCAGCCCGGCGCCTACCACCACATCGACGGCAGCCTGTACACCGAGGGCGACGACGCGTGGCTCGTGCTGCACAACGACCTGTACGCAAAGTTCCGGGACGACATGGAGGACGTCATCCCGACGACGAACCTCCCGAGATTCCAGCAGATGCCCTACTCACCCGAGCCGTATCTCGAAGGCGCGTACGTGTTCAAGTACGAGGGGCGGTACTACCTCCTCCAGGCCGCGTGGGACCGCACGTCGATCAATCCCGACGGCAGCACCCGGTACGCCTACGACCCGCCCGGCCCCGGCCGCACGCAGTATCAGTACGACGCGATAGTCGCTGTGTCGGACAATTTCGAGGGACCGTATTCCAAGCGGTGGACCGCGGGTGTCGGCGCTGGCCACAACAACTTCTTCGTGGATCGCAGCGGCCAACTGTGGGCGACGTTCTTCCGTAATCCCAACTTCGGCTACTGGTCCGACCCGTCGCGCCTCGCCGACGCCGCTGTGCCCGGTGTCGTGCGCGTCGAATGGACCGGCCCGGAGGGCGGCCACCTGTACGTCGAGCGCCGGAACCCGGGCCGGACGACAACCGCCTGACTCACCCGCGCGGCGGCCGTTTCTTCTACCCGGAAAATCGGCCGCCGCGCTGTGCTTCAGCCCCTGTCCCGGCCACCCGGCATGGAAATGGCGTCGAGGTGTCCGGCCAGCCCGGGCCACGCCACATTGGATTGTGCCGCGTCATTGCCGGAAAAATGTGGCCCTCCTAACGTCGGCAGCGCAATCCAAATGCCTCTCGGAAGGAATGGAATGTTACGTCGACTGTTGTCGGTAATCGCCGTGACAGCTGGACTCGTGTCGGGTGCATCGGCCGTGAGCGCGCAGGCCGGTGTTGCCCGCGGTACGACGCCCGACGGTTCGATGACCCGCGCACACGCCGCCGACGGTGTTCTCGGTGCCAACTTCAACCAGAATCTCGGGAGCCTCAACTACCGGGAACTGCAGGCCGCCCGGGCCACCTGGATCCGGGGATTCTTCACGATGCCGGACGCGGACCACGGCGACCCCGCGGACACGACCACGCTCCATACCGTGCTGGACGCCTCGCGGCGGGGCTACGGCACCGCACTCAGCCTGAAGTTCCCCCTGGCCGAGACGGAGATGCCGGCGGCGGGCACCGACGCGATGGCCGGCGAGCTGGCCCGCCTGGACAAAGTTCTTCCGGTCGTCATGGGACGGGTGGACCTCCTGGTGATCGGTAACGAGCCGTTCATCGAGAGCCGCCCGCAGGACCGCACCGACGTCCTGAACGACTTCTACGAGGCTGTGGCCCAGCGGGTCATCGCCTACCGCCGGGCGCAGTGCCCGCCGGCCTGCAAGACCCGGCTCTACATGGGCGCGCTCAACCGCCTCGACCTGCCGGACCGCCACACACCGGCCGCTGAACGCTGGATGCGGTTCGTCCGGGAGACCCCCGACATCCAGGGCGTCGACATCCATCCGCACGTGCCGAGCCGGGAAGCGGCCCAGCCGTTCCTCGACTACGTACTTCCTCGGCTGCGACCCGACCAGACGTTCCTGGCCACGGAGTTCTCCCTCGTCTGGTACTGGAAGGAGCACATGAGCGACCCGATCTCGGCCGGCTTCGCCGAGCGCTACGGATTCCCTGCCGACGCGAAGGTCTGGCAGGTGATCCAGGCGGCCATCGCGCACCCGTTCCCGCAGCAGCAGTGGGACGACTTCCTGTCCAGCAGCCCCTGGTTCGAGAGCCAGCGACACTACCTGCGCGACCAGATGGAAACGCTCCGGGCCACCGGGCGGTTGGCCATGGCCGGCTACGGCTTCAGGCAGGACACCCTCATGGTGCAGAACTTCGGCCCGGACAAGGTGCCGTGGTTGCTCAACAGCGTGTTCGCGCCGTACACGGTGCAGTCGGCGCCGAACGGGCTGGCCGGACGAGGTTACCCGTGGATCGATGACTTCCGCGACCTGCAGCTGGCTCCTGAGCACAGCCAGGGCGATTAGCACCAGTTTCCCGGGCAGAAGGAGATGCGTAGATGACAATTCTTTCCACCCCTCGGCCGCTCGTCGGCGTGGTCCTCGCGGTGCCGTTGTTCGTCGCCGGCATCGCGTTCCCCCACGCGGCTTCCGCAGCGACCGCCTCGCCCCCGCCAGCGACCGCCGGTCAGGTCAGGACGTACGCGAATCCGGTGAGCCAGCACGTTGTCGACACCTTCCCCGATCCGACCATGATCCGCGGCAAGGACGGCGCGTGGTACGCCTACGGCACCACCAACCCGATCTTCAACAGCAAGGGCGAGGCGGGTGAGCACATCCTGCCGATGCTGCGGTCGACCGACCTGGTGTCGTGGCAGTACGCGGGAGACGCGATCGCCGCCGACGCGACCCCCTCCTGGTGGCCGGCCCGGACGCGACCTTGGGCGCCGGACATCAGATATGTCGACGGCACCTACCACCTGACCTACAGCCTCTCCGGCGGCGGAGTCGCGTTGCTGACCAGCGACGGTCCCACCGGGCCGTGGACCGACCACGGCCTGCTCCTCCCGGCGAACAACAGTGGCTGCCCGACGGGCAGCATCGACCAGGCGATGTTCACCGACTCCGACGGCACGCACTACCTCTACTGGGGCAGCTACGACACCATCTGCGTCTCGGCGATGACTCCGGACGCGACCGCCCTGGCCGGCCCGGTGACCCAGGTGGCGCAGGGACGGCGTGCCGAGGGCGGCTTCGTCGTCAAGCGCGACGGCCACTACTACCTGTTCTTCTCCGACGCCGGCTGTTGCGACGGCGCATTCAGCGGTTACACCGTGAAGGTGGGACGCGCCGACGACCCGCGCGGGCCGTTCGTCAACCAGGAGGGGCAGTTCCTCATGGACCGGCGGAGCAAGGGCGGCATCGTCGCCGCCGCCAACGGCAACGGGTTCGTCGGACCGGGCCACAATGCGATCCAGACCGACCTCTCCGGCCAGGACTGGCTCGTCTACCACGCGATTCCGGCCGACGATCCGGACTTCCCGCCGGTGAACGGCGGCGGCGGGCGGTTGGCCGCGCTGTCAAAGCGGCCGCTGATGATCGACCGCCTCGACTGGATCGACGGGTGGCCGGTGCTGCGCGCCGGGGCCGGGCCGTCGAGCGGTGAGCAGCCGGCGCCGGTCACGCAGGCCGTCGCGGGCAGCACCTTCAACGAGGGAATCCCGCCCGAGTGGGTTCCCGCGGGAGCCGGCGTGGGCCGGTGGACCGTCACGCAGGTGCCCGACGCGCAGGGTGTGCTGTCCCAGGCCGGCTCCCCGGCGCAGCCGTCGCTGTTCGTCCAGGCCAGCCCCGTCAGCGGCGACCGGCGGATCGAGGGCGACCTGCGCCTGCCCCAGGCCGGTGACGCCGGTTCGGTCGGGCTGGTGATCTCCGACCGTGGCCCGCAGAATCGTGTCGTCGCGTGGCTCGACCGTGGCCGCCGGGCACTGGTGGTGTCGGTGACGGACCGCGGGGACACCACCGAGACCAGCGCTCCGCTGCCCGCGTCCTTCAACCTGGGCAGCTGGCACACGGTTTCCGCTGAACTCAGGGGTACCAGCCTGAGCGTCGACGTCTCGGCGGACCGGCTGCGCGACGCCCAGGCGGTCGTGCGTACCTCGCTCCCGGACACCCCGGCACCCGGTCGAATCGGCGCGGCGTCGCTCAACGCGCCCGGACAGGCTGACAACATCAGCGCGGCACCCCTCTACCAGCCGGTCACCGAGCGGGTGCCCGACCCGGTGCTGGGCGATCTCAAGCCGGCCTACTCGGACGAGTTCAACGCAACAGGCCGCCCCGAGTCGTCCGATCCGTCATGGGGCTGGGTCCGCGGGACGTCGGCCGTCGCCGGCGAGAGTGGTGGCGCCCTCACGTGGTCCAGCCAGAGCGCCGACCTGTACAACGCCAACAACACCGCATCCGTGCTGCTGCGCGACACGCCTGAGGGGGACTTCGCGGTGGAGACGAAGCTGGACTTCACCGGCACGAACCCGGCCCAGCAGGCGGGGATCGTGCTGTACGAGAACGACGACCGCTACCTCAAGCTGGTCCACTCGGTGCTACCGATCAACCGGATCCCCGCTGCGGTGACGCACCAGACCGAGTTCGGCAAGGAGGGTGAGCGACCTACCACCACGCCCCCGATGCCGGTGTTCAACGGGCCGATGTTCGGCGGTCCGCCGGCCGGGACGACGTGGCTGCGCCTGGTTTACCACTACGACGCCGCGCGCCAGGAGCACGACGTGCGGATGGCGTCCAGCACCGATGGGACGCACTGGGTGTGGGGTGGCACCTGGTCGCTTCCGGTTCAGGGCAAGCTGCGGATCGGGCTCGTCTCGATGGGCGGTGCCGGGGCAGTCGCCAGCTTCGACTACGTGCGCACCTACGGGATTGTGTCCCGCTGACCGGGCAGCAGCCGGAAAGGCCGGTGCGCCAGTGGCGGGCCGGCCTTTCCGTGCCCGGGCCGCCCGTCAGGTGACCGGTCCCAGGGCGACCGTGCGGAAGCCAGCGTTGCCCATGGACGAGTCGGGTGTGTTCGCGGAGCGGGCGGAGTTGCGGTACCGGTTGCAGTAGGAGTCGTGGCAGAGGTAGGAGCCCCCGCGCAGCACCCGCGAATTCCCGGACAGCGGGCCCTGCGGGTCACGCTCAGGGGAGTGCGGGTAGTAACCGGGGTCGTACCAGTCGGAACACCATTCCCAGACGTTGCCGACGGTCTGCCACAGGCCGAAGCCGTTCGGTGCGAACGTGCGGACCGGCGCCGTGGTCAGGTATCCGTCGTCGAGGTCGTTGCGGGTCGGGAAGCGGCCCTGCCAGATGTTGCAGCGCCACCTGCCGTCGTCGTCGAGGAGGCGATCTCCCCAGGGGTACCGGGCGCCGTCAAGGCGGCCGCGGGAAGCGTACTCCCACTCGGCCTCGGTGGGCAGCCGGCGGCCGGCCCACCGGCAGTAGGCCATCGCGTCGTTCCAGCTCACGTGGACGACCGGGTGGTCGTCCAGCCCGTCCAGGTCGGAGCGCGGGCCGTGCGGATGCTGCCAGTCGGCCCCGCGTACGCCGAGCCACCACGGGGTGCCGGCCGCCGGGCCCATCACCTCGTCGGGGGCGGCCCGGACGGCCAGATGGAACACGGCGGAGAAGCCGAACGTCTCGGCCTCGGTGCGGTAGCCCGTCGCGGCCACGAAGCGCGCGAAGTCGGCGTTGGTGACCGGCGTGGTGTCGATGGCGAACGGCGAGAGGACGACCGGGTGGACGGGGCCCTCACCGTCGCCGGGGTTGCCGTCGCCGCTCGCGTCGCCCATCCGAAACCGGCCTCCCGGCACGTCCGCCTGTGCAACAGTGTGCCGGCTGGTGGCCAATCGTGCGGTCGCAGTTCCGGTGGGGGAGGGGGCGGTGACGCCCGGTTCGGGCTCGGGGGTCGCGATCGGGGAATCACCGGGGCCAAGCGCCGCCCGGAGGGCCCGTATGCCGGGTGCGCAGCAGGCGGAGCCGTGCTCTCGCGGATCGTCGTGCCGTTGGTTCATCGGCACTCCGATCAGCTCGCGACCGGGCGGTCCGGGCGGAGGCGCTCGGGCACCGGGTGGCTCGGGTGCGGTTCGTCGCAGACGGCCGCCTGGGCCAGCCACATCCGCGCCTTGAGGTCCTCGCGTACCGCGGCGTAAGCCGAGTCGTTGTAGACGTTGCGCACCTCGTCCGGATCCTCGAGCAGGTCGTAGAGTTCCCACTCGGGTGGATAGGTTCGGGATGAGCTGCCGGGGACGCCGAGGCCGTCGTTGTAGAAGTAGATGAGCTTGTGGCGGGCCGTACGGTACCCGTAGTGGGCCGGTGTCCGGTGGTTGCTGTCGTCATGTTCCCAGTACCGGTAGTACATCCCCTCCGCCGGAGGCTCGCCGCGGGCGCCGGTGAGGTCGGGCCAGAAACTGCGGCCCTGCATCCGCTCGTGGTGCGGCACCCCGGCGGCGTCCAGGATCGACTGCGCGAAGTCGACGTTGGTGACGATCCCGTCGTGAACCTGGCCGGCGGCAACCGCCCGTGGATAGCTCAGCAGCAGGGGCATACGCAGCGACTGTTCATACATGAAGCGCTTGTCGAACCACCCGTGCTCACCAAGAAAGAAACCCTGGTCGGAGGAGTAGATCAGGACGGTGTCGTCGAACTGGCCCCGCTGTCGGAGCCAGTCGATGACCCGGCCGACGCTGTCGTCGACGGAGGCGACGCAGGCCAGGTAGTCCTCCATGTACCGCTGGTACTTCCAGCGGGCCTGCTCCTCGTACGACATCCCGTCGGGGACCGGCTGTTTGAGGTCCTCCACCGTCAGGTGGTCCGCGATCCGCATGGCCGCCCGTCGCGCCGACGAGGTGCGCGTGGCGTAGTCGTCGGCGAAGGTGGCGGGCACCGGGATGTGCCCCGCGTACATCCCGGCGTGCGCCTCGTCGGGCTCCCACGAGCGGTGCGGCGCCTTGTGGCAGATCAGAACGCACCACGGGTCGTCCCCGAACAGCGAGTCGAGCCACCGCAGGGACAGGTCGGTGATCAGGTCCGTGGCGTAGCCGCCCTCGGTACGCAGGCCCTCGGCGGAGAGGAACCGGGGATCGAAGTACTCGCCCTGTTCGATGAGCACGTCCCAGTAGTCGAAGTTCTGCGGGTCGTGTCCCGCGCCGTCGCCCAGGTGCCACTTGCCGACGATCGCGGTGCGGTAGCCGGCGTCGCGGAGCTGGGAGACGAACGTCGGCTGGGCCGCGTCGATCGGCGTGACGAGGGTCTTCACGCCGTTCACATGGCTGTACGTGCCGGTGAGGATCGTGGCGCGACTCGGCGAACACAGCGAGTTGGTGACGAAGCAGTTTTCGAAGCGGACCCCGTGCTCGCCGATCTCGTCGATCCGCGGGGTGCGGTTGACGGCCGACCCGTAGGCGCTGACCGCGTGCGCGGCGTGATCGTCGGTGAGGACCATGACGATGTCGGGCCGTCGCGGTCGGCCGTTCAACCCAGCCGAGGTCACGGCTTCGACCCCTGGTAGGTCGCCTCGTCCAGGCCGCTCAGCGTCGGGTCGTAGCGGGTCTCCCCGACGTCGTACATGGACGTCATCCAGTGGTAGAACTTGTCGCCCCGTTCCTGCAGGAGCTGGTACAGCCGGTGCATCATCCGCGTCCGGATCTCCGCCATCTCAGGGTGCTCGTAGAGGTTGAGCAACTCGTCCGGGTCGAGCTGCAGGTCGTACAGCTCGTTCACCGAGTCGGGGTTGACCACGAGCTTGTAGCGGTCCGTCCGCAGCATCCGCTGCGCATACGGGAAGTGGTGGCCGTGGAACTCGCACACGAGGTCCTCCTCCCAGCGCGCCTCACCGCCGCCGACCAGCGGCAGCAGGCTGCGCGAGTCGACCGCCGACTTCGGGTCGAGACCGGCGAGTTCGAGGATCGTCGCCGTGCAGTCCAGCAGGCTCACGAACTCGGTGCGAACCACGCCGCCCGGCTCGCCCGGCACCCGGAGCAGGCCCGGGGTGCGGTAGATGTCCTCGTACATCGCCGGCCCCTTGTCGTGCAGTCGGTGCGCGCCGGTGAACTCTCCGTGGTCGCAGGTGAAGAACACCGAGGTGTCCTCGACGAGACCGAGGCGTTGCAGGGCGTCCAGCACGCGCCCGATCTGCCGGTCGATGAGCGCCACGTAACCGTGATACACGGCGATGAGTTTGCGGGTGGTCTCGATCGGCATGGTGTCGAAGGTCCAGTGTGCGCTGTAGTTCTTCTGCACCGGGGGTTTGCCGTGGAAGGTCTCGGCGACCGAGCGGGGCAGTTCGACGTCCTCGGGGTCGACGAGGTCGAAGTACTCGTCCGGGAGGATGTACGGCAGGTGCGGGCCGAAGAAGTGTAGGGCGAGGAAAAACGGCTGGTCGCGGTCCCGGGCGGCCTCCGCGTACCGTTCGAGGAGTTCGATGGTGCGGGTGGCCAGGTAGTGCTCGAAGGTCGCCTCCACCGGTTGGTGCAGGCGTGCGGCCAGCAGGTTGCCGGGGCCGCCGTTGGGCAGCGTGCCGCGGATCCGGTCGGAGATCTCGTAGGGCGGGAGGTCCCGCTCGGCGAGATAGGCCAGGTAGTCGGGGTTGTCCACGGGGTTGTGCCAGCCCGGCAGCTCCGGCCCGTCGAAGCCGAAGTCGCGCGCTGTCTTCTCCGTGCCCACATGCCACTTGCCGATGAGGCCGCAGTTGTAGCCCGCTTGCCGCAACGCCGCCGAGAAGGTGAACTGCCCGTCCGGCAGGTCCTCGATGTAGCCCACGTTGCGTTCGTTGTTGGCCAGCAGTTTGTGGCGGAAGGGCGCCTGACCGGTGAGCAGGCTGGCTCTGGCCGGAGTGCAGATCGCGGTGGGCGTGTACCACCGGTCGAACCGGGTTCCGGTCCGTGCCAGCTCGTCCAGGACGGGCGTCGCCCGGGGGCTGCCGTACACCCCGAGCGTGTCCGCCCGGTGCTGGTCGGTCATCAGGAAGAGGATGTTCTTCGGTCCGGTCACTGAGCTGCCGCCATGAACAGGTCGCCGGTGTAGTAGCTCTTCGGGTCCGCCGGAGACTTCAGCTTGCCCGCCTGGACGAAGTAGTCGCTCATCCCGGTGAGCCACTTGTCGATGGTGCCGTCCTTGGTCATCGTGTCCAGCTCGTCGACTGAGAGGACCTTGACGTTGGCCGCGTCGGCCTTGACCTGGTCCACCGGGATTTTGAGCATCTTCGCGGTCAGCGCGATGCTCTGGTCCATGTTCTCGGAGCGGTAGCGCATCGCGTCGCGCAGCACGGCGAGCACCTTCTCGGTCTTCGCCTTCTCGTTGGCGACGACCTGGTTGCCGGCGACGAACGCGGTGGGGAAGGAGACCTCGGAGGCGAAGTCGTCGTTCTTGGCGAGCTCGACCAGGTCCGGTACCTGCTTCTTGATCGTCGCGGTCGCCGGATACCAGAAGCCGGCGGCGTCGATCTTCTTGGACGAGAACGCCGAGACGATCGTGGAGGGGTCCATCGGGACGACCTTGACGTCCTGTTTCGTCATGCCCGCCTTCTTCAACGCGAGCGTGAGGATCATGTCACCCGACGTGCCCTCCGGGACGCCGACGGTCTTGCCCTTCAGCTGCTGGATGGACGTGATACCGGGCTGGGCGATGACCCGGTCGGCGTTGCCCAGGGTGTTGATCGCGACGACCTTGGCCTGACCGGAGGCGGGCAGCCACATGGCGCCGGGCCCGATGTAGCCGAAGTCGAGGTCGCCGGCACCGAGGGCCTGGATCTGCAGCGGACCGTTCGTGAACACCTTGGCGTCGGCCTTGAGCCCGTGCTTCGCCCAGAGCTTCTGGTCGTTGGCGATGGCGAGCAGGCTGGTGCCGTTGAAATCGCCGATGTATCCGAACGTGACCTCCTCCGCCTTGCCGCCGGAGCCGGAGTCACTCTCACAGCCGGTGAGCAGCGCGGCGACGATGGCACCGGCGGCGGCGGCGATGAGTCTGCGGGAGACTCTCATGATCAAAACATCCTTCGGATCAGGCCGTCGTGAGTGACGGTGCGGGGGGTGAGGAAGGGGTGGTGCCGTCCTGGTGGTAGACCGAGTGCCAGACCCGGTTGCGGAGCGCGGCGAACTCCGGGCTCAGCCGAAACTCCTCCGATCGGGGATACGGGAGGTCGACGTCGATGACGTCGTAGATGCGTCCGGGCCGTGCCGCCATGACGACGACGCGGTTGGCGAGGAACACGGCCTCGTCCACGTCGTGCGTGATGAACATGACCGTGCGTTGCTCCTTGCTCCACGTGTCGAGCAGTTGTTCCTGGAGCTTGACCCGGGTGAGGGCGTCGAGCGCGCCGAAGGGCTCGTCCATCAACAAGATCGACGGGTTCACCGCGTACGCGCGGGCGATGGCACAGCGCTGCCGCATGCCGCCCGAGAGCATCTTCGGCAGGGCGTCGGCGAAGTCCTCCAGGCCGACCATCCGGATGAAGTACTCGGCCCGCTCGCGGCGCTCCGCCTTCGGCACGCGGGCGGTCTTCAGGCCGAACTCCACGTTCTTGCGTACAGTCAGCCAGGGGAAGAGCGCGTACTGCTGGAAGATGACCCCCCGCTCGGGACCCGGGCCAGACACGGGTGTCCCATCCACGATCGCTCGGCCATCGGTCGGCTCCTCCAGCCCGGCGAGGATGTTGAGCAGGGTGCTCTTGCCGCAACCCGACGGCCCGACCACGGTGACGAACTCGTTGTCAGCGATGTCGAGAGACACCTGGTCGAGTGCGGTGAACGTCTGCCGGCCCAGCGAGAACGTCTTGGTGACCGCCTGTACCGAAATCTTGGCGGCCTGCGTGCCGGGACGTGGCGAATTCGAGGTGGTCATCGGCGCTCCTGCCATCCGGTCAGCCTGCGTTCGGCCACGAGCAGCACGCGGTCCATCAGCAGGCCGAGGATCCCGATCGAGATCAGACCGACGAAGATCGTCGGGAGGTCGTAGTAGAGCTGGGCGTTCTGCATGCGGTAGCCCAGGCCCTGCTGGGCAGCGATCAGCTCGGCGGCAACCAGGGTGGCCCACGCCGAGCCGAGGCCGACCCGCATGCCCACGAGGATGAACGGAGTGGAGGCGGGCACCACCACCCGGGCGAAGATTCCGGCATCCCGCGTGCCGAGCACCCGCGCCGCGTTGATCAGCGTACGGTCGACGCTCACCACGCCCTGAAACGTAGAGATGACGCAGGCCAGAAAGGCCGCCAGGAAGATGACGAAGATCTTCGGCGCCTCGTCGATACCCATCAGCACGATTGCGAGCGGGATGATGGCCAGCGGCGGGATGGTGCGGAAGAACTGGATCCACGGCTCGACCAGGCCGCGCACGACGCCGTACCACCCCATGAGGAAACCGATCGGGATGGCCGCCGCCGTACCGAGGACGAAACCGGCCAGCACCCGACCGAGACTGACCAGGATGTCGTTCTCCAGCGTGCCGTCGGCGAGCAAATCCCCGGCCCGCGAGACGACCTCGGTCGGCTGTGGCACCTTCACGCCGAGGGCCGCGAGGGCCCACCAGACGCCGATGCCGAGCGCTATGGACACAGCGTTCAACGCCAGCGGCAGTCCGCGTGGACGGCCGCGGCGCGTCTGCGATGACGCGAGCCGGTTGTCACGTCCGGTGTGCGCAGCCGGTTCAATGATGACGGCCATGGGACACCCTTTCGATCGTGGTCTGCGGGACGCGGATACCGCCCCCGCTGCAGGCGGCGCCTGCCTTCGGGGGCTCGGGGTAGGCCGCCAGCAGCGGCGAACTGTGAAACAGCGCGGCCAGGCCGCCCAGCGCGCCGTCGTCGTCCGAGAGCTCCGCCGCGCGGACGACCGGAATGCTGGCGGCATCCGGCAGGAGCTCGTAGGCGATGGTGGCGCGGACCTGCTGGACGATGACGGGGGCGACGCGCACGATCTCGCCGCCGATGACGATCTCGGCAGGGTTCAGCGCCATCGCCGCCGTGCCGACGACCCGGCCGATGGCGGCGGCCGCCGCACGCAACACCTGCTCGACGATCGGGTGTGACCGTTCGACCGCCGCGCGGAGTCCGTCGAGGTCGTCGACCGCGACGCCGCGGGTCCGGCAGTTCGCCAGGATCGCCGGTACCGACGCGACGGTCTCCAGGCAGCCGTTCTTACCGCACCGGCACGACCCGCCGTGCACGTTGACCCTGACGTGGCCGAACTCGCCGGCGAGTCCGGTCGATCCCGTGACGAGGCGGCCGCCCACGACCAGGCCACCACCCACTCCGTCGGAAACCCGTACGTAGATCAGGTCGTCGACGGTGCCGCTACCACTGATCGCCTCGGCGAGAGCGGCGAAGCGGGTGTTGTTGTCCACCAGCACCGAGGCGTCGAACCGGCTCGCGAACGCGGCGCCGACGTCCTCGACGGTGTCGAGCAGGCCCAGTGCCGGGACCTGCCGTGGTGCGGGGTGCGCAGCCGGCGGAACCGGATGCGGTCCGGGCACCCCGATACCGACGCCCTGCAGCGCGCCGTAGTGCACGTCCGTCTCGTCGGTGAGCCGGTCGATCAGCCGGAAGGCGGCGTCCAGCCGTTCCGGCCACGGCGCGTCGTCCTCATAGCGTTCAGAGCCGGACGCGATGATCTCGTGCGACGCGTCGGCAACCGCAACGCAGACCCGCCGGTGGCCGAAGTCGACCCCCATGAACTGCCCGGAGGAGGGGTCCAGGGCGAGCCGTTCGGCCGGGCGTCCACTGCCCTCGCGCTTCGCCGCGTCGGTATCCACCACCACGATGGCGCCGCGCTGCAGGAGGCTCGCGGTGATCTCGGAAAGCGTAGAGCGCGAGAGCCCGACGGCGCGGGCGATCTGGCTCCGGCTCAACGCTCCCTGCTCCCGCAGGGTGCGTAACACGCGCTCCTCGTGCGTCAGCCGCACGAGGGCGTGTACTCCGTTTGATGACGGCACGGTGACGACCGTTACAGCGGCGAATTATTCCGTCAACCTTCCGACAAAATTCGGCTCGAATTTGTCAGGAGTCCCGACCCTGACCGCTCGCCGGCGGTGCGCCCCTGGCCGGGCCGCCAGTCACGGCCTGGGCCCCGCCGCGCATGAGTTTCCCGGTCGGCGCCGGCCGCCGGTGCGGCGCGTACGCCTGCCCGGTCGCCAGCCCTCGCGGCCGTCGGTGTGGTCGTGCGGTCTTCCCGGGGCCGTCTGGGGATGTGCCGCCGCTGGTGCCCGGCCGGTGAGCCGTGCGTCCGCAGCGGCCCGCCGCTGGTGTTTCGCTTGGAGAGCCGCGCGTACGAAAGCCGGGGATCGACAGAGGTTCGCCGGCCCCGCCCGGCCGGCTGTGTTCGTCCTGCCCCGCAATCACTGCGAGAGAGTCTCGGCCTGAGTCTCGGCGTCGTCGTCGGCGGTCACGTCGCCGCGAGCAGCGCCATGATGTTCTTCTCGCTGACGTTCGGGCCGGTCAGCTGACCGGCGACGGCGCCGTCGCGCAGCACCAGGACGCGGTCGCAGGAACCGACGAGTTCCTCCAGGTCGGAGGAGATCAGCATGACCGCCAGCCCGTCCACCGCGAGATCGTCGATGAGGGCCTGCACTTCGGACTTGGTGCCGATGTCGATGCCGCGGGTGGGTTCGTCGAGCATCAGGACCCGGGGGTGGGTGGCGAGCCAGCGTGCCAGCAGCACCTTCTGCTGGTTGCCGCCGGAGAGTTCCCCGACCGGCTGGTGCGGGCTGGTCGCCTTGATCCGTAGCCGCCGCATGAAGGTCTCGACGATCCGGTCGAGCCGGGCCTCGGAGACGATGCCGGCGCGGGAGAGTCGGGGGAGTGCGGCGAGCGCGATGTTGTCGCGGACCGACAGTGAGGCGATGATGCCCTCGGTCGTACGGTTCTGCGGCAGCAGTCCCACTCCGGCTCGGACGGCGCCGGCGATCGAGCGCTGGCGCAGGCGGGCGCCGGAGACGGTCACCTGCCCGGCGTCCAGCGGCATCGCGCCGGCGATCGCCTTCGCCGTCTCGCTGCGACCGGCGCCCAGCAGGCCGCTGAGGCCGACGACCTCGCCCGGTCGGAGGTTGATCGACACGCCGCCGAGCACGTGGCGGCGGGTGAGGCCGGTGGCCTGCAGGATCGGCGGGTCGGCGGGCTCGACGGCTGATGCGCCGCCGCTCGTGGTCGTCCCGAGCGTCACCCGGTGGCCGAGCATCAGCGACACGAGTCGCATCCGGTCGAGGCCGGCGAGCGGGCCGGTGTGTACCACTCGGCCGTCGCGCAGCACGGTGGCCCGGTCGCAGATCCGCTCGATCTCAGTGAGACGGTGGCTGACGTAGACGATCGAACGGCCCTGGTCGCGCAGCGTGTCGAGCATGCTGAGCAGTCGTTCGGCCTGTTCGTCGTCCAGGCCGGCGGTGGGTTCGTCGAGGACGATCACCAAGGTGCCGGTGGCGATCGCGCGGGCCACGGCGACCAACTGCTGGATTCCGGCGTCGAACGCCTCGAGGGGCTGTCGTACGTCGATCCGCAGGCCGCAGTCGGCCATGACGTCGCGCGCCCGGGCGTTCATCCGCGCGACGTTGATGAGGCCGAGCCGGTGGCGCGGTTCGCGGCCGAGGAACAGGTTGCGGGCGACGCTCATCTGGGGGACGAGATTGGCCTCCTGGTGGACCGCGCCGATCCCGGCGCGCTCGGCGTCGCGGGGGGAGGAGAACCGTACCGGCGTGCCGTGCAGCCGCAGCACCCCGGCGTCCGGTCGGTCGATGCCGCAGAGCACCTTGACCAGCGTCGACTTGCCGGCGCCGTTCTCGCCGAGGATGGCGTGCACCTCGCCCCGCCGGAGCGTGAACGAGATGTGGTCGAGGGCGCGTGTGCCGGGGAAGTCGCGGACCACGCCCCCGGCTTCGATCACAGTGCTGCTGCCTGCCACGGCGCCTCCTCGTAGCGGCCGGCGAGTCGGCTGAGGCGAATGATTGCGCACGGTGGGTGCAAAGGTAAAGACGTCAGGGGCGGGCGACGTGTAGTCGGACGGCCCGGTTGGCCAATTCGTCGAGCACGTCGCGGGGGGCCGCGTCGTCGGTCACGAGGTGGTCGATCTCGTCCGTGGGGATGGTCTGCACCATGGTGTCCACTCCGATCTTGGTGTGGTCGGCGAGTACGACGATCTCCTCGGCGGCCGCGGCGAGCGCCCGGTCGACGCTGGCGACCTGCATGTTCGGCGTGGAGACGCCCCGTTCGGGGGTGAGGCCGTTGCCCGAGACGAAGGCCCGGCGGACCCGTAGCCCGGCGAGCGAGCGCTCGGCGGCGCTGCCCACCAGCGCGAGGATGGCGCCGCGCAGCGTGCCGCCGGTGAGGACAACCTCGACCCGCGGCGCGTTAGCGAGCGCCTGGGCCACCAGCAGCGAGTTGGTCACGACGGCAAGCTCGGCGTACCGGGTGAGCTGCTGGGCGAAGAGTTGCGTGGTGGTGCCGGCGCCGATGACGATGGCGTCGCCGTCCTCGACGAGCGAGGCGGCGAGCTCGGCGATGGCGGCCTTCTCGGCGGCGGCGACCTGGGCCTTCTGGGCGTAGGTGGGTTCCCGGGACAGCGCGCCGGGCGGGGTGGCCAGCGCGCCTGGCAGGGTCGCCCCGCCGTGATGGCGGTTGAGCAGCCCGTCGGCCTCCAGGATCCGCAGGTCACGTCGCACGGTGACCTCTGAGGACTGGACGGCCTGGGCGATGTCCCGCAGGGAGACCGCGCCGTTGGCGTGCATCAGTTCGAGGATGCGTTGCCGGCGCTCGGCGGCGAACATGCTTCGCCGGCCCTCGGTCGCCGTCCGCGAGTCGTCGCCAGGTGCCACGTTGTCCTCTCTTCGTGAACGGGTCGGTCTGGTTCTGATCGTACTCTGCACCTCCCCCACCCCCGTGAGAGCGCTCCCGGATCGTTTCTGATCGGATCTGATCGAATGGTATTGACTTGGGATCGTGACGGTGATTGATTGTTTCTCAACGATTTCAGGCAGGCCTGCACCCGGCCCGGCCGGCTCCACCGCCGGCCCTGGCCCGGGCGCTGCGGCCTGCCCTCTCACGCCATGCTCGTGAGAAAGGGGCCCTGAACGATGAGAAGAGCAGCCACCGCGCTGATCGCCGCGGCCTGCGTGATCGGCGGCGTGCCAGGGGTCGCGCGCGCCGAGGCGACCTGGCATCCGGGCACACCACCGATCGCCACGCCGTGGACCGGCCAGGTGTCGCCCGACAATGCGCTTCCCGACTACCCCCGCCCTCAGCTGGTCCGTAAGAGGTGGGAGAGCCTGAACGGAGTCTGGCAGTTCGCGGGGGCACAGGAAGGCGAAGCCCCGCCGATCGGCGAGCAGCTCAGCGAGCGGGTGCTCGTGCCGTACCCGATCGAGTCGGCGCTGTCCGGCATTCAGCGGCACGAGGACCGCATGTGGTACCGGCGCTCCTTCCAGGTGCCGGCGAACTGGCGGATCGGCGGCGACGAGCGGCTGCGCCTCAACTTCGGCGCCGTCGACTACGACGCCACGGTCTGGGTCAACGGCGTCCAGGTCGCCACCCACCGTGGCGGCTACGACAGCTTCAGCGTCGACGTCACCGACGCCCTGCGCGGTCGGGGCGCCCAGGAGTTGGTGGTCGGCGTCGAGGACCGCACCGACAAGACCTGGCAGCCGATCGGCAAGCAGCGCAACGTGCCGGACCGGGGGATCTTCTACACCTCGTCGTCCGGCATCTGGCAGAGCGTCTGGATGGAGCCGGTGCCGGCGAGCCACGTCGACCGGCTACGGATGACGCCCGACGCGGACGATGCCAGCCTCCGGCTCACCGCGCAGGTCGCCGAGGGCGACGGCCGTACGGTCGAGGCCGTCGCGTACGCCGGCAACAAGGTCGTCGGCCGCGCCTCGGGACCGGCCGGCGCCGAGCTGCGCGTCCCGGTGCCAAACCCGCAGCTCTGGTCGCCCGACTCGCCGTACCTCTACGACCTGACGGTGCGGGTGCTGGACGGCCCGAAGGAGGTCGACCGGGTCGAGTCCTACTTCGGCATGCGCGAGGTGACCAAGGTCAAGGGCGCGGACGGGAAGCTCCACCTGGCCCTCAACGGCAAGATCCTGTTCAATCTGTCCACCCTCGACCAGGGTTACTGGCCGGACGGCATCTACACCGCGCCGACCGACGAGGCGTTGCGCTTCGACATCGCCGAGACCAAGCGGCTCGGCTTCAACACGATACGCAAGCACATCAAGGTGGAGCCGGACCGGTGGTATTACTGGGCCGACCGCCTGGGCCTCATGGTGTGGCAGGACATGCCCGCCATGCGTACCGGCGGTATCCCGCCGGTCGACGCGCAGCAGGAGTTCGAGCGGCAGCTGAAGGAGATCGTCGACGAGCACCAGAGCTGGACGTCCATCACGGTGTGGGTGCCGTTCAACGAGGGCTGGGGCGAGTGGGACCGCACCGCTACCGGACGGATCGCCGACGAGCTGCGCGCCCAGGACACCAGCCGGATGGTCAACGCGCACAGCGGCGTGAACTGCTGCGCCTCCAAGGGCGACTCGGGGCGCGGCGACATCATTGACTTTCACCAATACCTCGGCCCGGCCTCACCGATCCCCAGCGGGGACCGGGTCGCCGTGGACGGCGAGCACGGCGGCCTCGGGCTGGAGGTGCCCGGCCACATGTGGTTCGGCGACGGGCACGGCTACGAGATGACGCCGGACAGCACCACCCTCACCCGGCGCTACGTGGAGAACCAGCGCGACCTGCTGACCGTGGCCAACCGGTGCGGGCTCTCCGGCGGTGTCTACACCCAGACCACCGACGTGGAGCACGAGGTCAACGGGTTCTACACCTACGACCGCCAGATCCAGAAGATGGACTTCGACCGGGTCCGGGACGTCAACCGCGCCATCGTCCGCTCGGTCGACGGCACCGGCGCGAACGCACCGCAGCTCCCGCCGGGCACGCCCGGGCTGACCGGGGTGGGCTGGTGGCCGCTGGACGAGGGCACCGGCACAGTGACCGACGACAAGGCCGGCAACCACGACGGGACGCTGATGAACGGCGCGACGTGGACCACCGGCCACTCCGGCAGCGCGGTGCAGCTCAACGGCGTGAACCAGTACGTCGACACCGGCGCCGCGATCCTCGACACCACCGGCAACTACACCGCGTCGGCCTGGGTGAAGTTGGACAGCCTCGGCGGGTTCGCCACCGCGGTTAGCCAGGACGGCAGCAACCACAGCGCCTTCTTCCTGCAGTACTCGGGCGCGGACAACCGGTTCGCGTTCAGCTTCGCCGGGGTCCGGGCGCTCGCGCCGACCGCACCGCAGACCGGCCGCTGGTACCACCTGGTCGGCGTGCGGGACGCCGCCACCGGCACGCTGACGCTCTACGTCGACGGGCAACGGGCCGGCACGGCCAGCTCCTGCCTGGGCGAGGCGTCCAGCGGACCGACCGTCATCGGGCGGGCCTGGTACAACAGCGGCCCGGTCGACTACTGGCGCGGCGCGATCGACCAGGTGCAGGTCTACGACCGCGCCCTGTCCGCCGCCGAGGTCGCCCAGCTCTACGCAGCGGGAGCCAGCAAGTGAGGCGGATCCGCTTCGTCGCCGTCGTCGCCGCGGTGTTGACCGCGGCGGCGACGGCCGCCCCCGGCGCCGCCGCACCGCCGGAGGGCCCCCCGCCGGCTGCCGCGTCGCCGTATCCCACCGTCGGCGCGGGCACCCACTTCCTCGATCACCGGCGCTACCTGACCGGGTACGCCGAGCCGGCCTGGTACGAGGCGAACATCCCCTTCGTGGACCTGCCCGACCAGCAGATCCAGGACGTCTACTACTACCGCTGGCGGGTGTGGAAGGAGCACCTGCGCTACACCGGCCCGACCGACGGCTGGGTGCTGACCGAGTTCCTTGACTGCTGCGGGTACTCGGCGCCGTACCAGGCCATCAATGCCGCAGCCGGGCACCACATCACCGAGGGTCGCTGGGTGCGCGACGGGAGCTACCTGAACGACTATCTGACCTTCTGGCTTACCGGTCCGGGGCAGCGGCCGCAGACGGTCAACCCGGAGGCGCCCGACTGGGCGCACGAGTACAGCTTCTGGGCCGCGACGGCCGCCTACCAACGCGCGCAGGTGACCGGCGACTTCGCCTTCCTCCAGCGCCTGCAGGACGCCCTGATCGACCAGTACCGCGATTGGGACAACCACTTCGATCCGGAGCTGGGGCTCTACTGGCAGCGCCCGGTCTGGGACGCCAAGGAGCTGTCCCCGGCGAGCTACGCCTCCAGCGACCGCTTCGGCGGCGTGCACACCTTCCGGCCGTCCATCAACGCCTACCAGTACGGCGACGCGCTGGCGATCAGCGCGATCGCCCGGCGCAACGGCGACGAGAAGGTCGCCGCTGAGTACGCCGGGCGCTCGGCGGCGCTCAAGGCCAACGCGCACCGGTGGCTGTGGGACCCGGAGGCGAAGTTCTGGCTGGACATCGTCGACGAGAACAACCCGACCCACGAGCGGCAGCAGGTCCGCACCGAGGTCGGCTTCATCCCGTGGCAGTTCGGCCTGGCCGAGCCGGCCGACTCGGTGGCCTGGCGGCAGCTGCTGGACCCGCAGGGCTTCGCCTCGACGTACGGGCCGACGACGGTCGAACGGCGCAGCCCCTACTTCATGAGCGAGGCCGCCCAGGGGTGCTGCCACTGGGACGGACCCTCCTGGCCGTACAGCACCGCACAGGCGCTGACCGGCCTGGCGAACCTGCTCGACGACCAGCCGGCGCAGGACGACATCGGCCGCGACGACTACTACGCCCTGCTGCGGACCTATGTGCTCACCCAGTACCGCGACGGCCGACCGTACGTCGCCGAGGCACACCACCCGGACGAGAAACGCTGGATCTACGACGGGCACTCGCACAGCGAGGACTACCTCCACTCGTCGTACACCGACCTGGTCATCTCGGGTCTGCTCGGCCTGCGCCCACAGGACGGCGGCACGCTGAAGCTGAAGCCGCTGGTGCCGAGCGCCTGGGACCACTACGCGATCGAGAACGTGCCCTACCACGGGCACAACGTGACGGTGCTGTGGGATCGGGACGGTTCCCACTACGGGCAGGGCGCCGGGTTGCGCGTGTACGTCGACGGCGCGCCGCGTACGATGGCCGCCGAGCCCGGCCCGCTCACCGTGCCGGTCGGTGCGGCCGAGCCGGCCCCGCAGACCGTACGCCTGGCCAACGACGCGGCGAATCCCCTGCGCACCGGCTACCCCAAGCCCATCGCGTCCTACACCTCGCCGTACGACAACCCCTGGAACGCGCTGGACGGCAAGGTGTGGTTCAACGAGGTGCCGCAGAACACCCGGTGGACCAACTACCGGTCGCCCAACGCGCAGGACTGGTACGGCGTCGACTTCGGCGGCCCGACCCGGATCCAGGACGTGCGCTGGTACGGCTACGACGACGGTGGCGGCGTACAGGCCGCAGCGGACTACCGGTTGCAGTACTGGACCGACGGCGCCTGGGTCGACGTCCCGGAGCAACGCCGTTCCAGCCAGCACCCGATCGGGAACGGCCTCAACCGGATCACCTTCCCGGCGCTGACGACCGACCGGCTCCGGGTGCTCTTCACCAACCCCGACGGGGCGTTCGTCGGCGTCAACGAACTGCAGGCATGGAGCCCCTCCAGCGCGGCCGCCGGATTCGTCGTCGGCGACGGCGGCCACGTGTCCGTGCGGCCGGGCCACGCCACCACCGTGACCACCACGTTCACCAACCGGTCCGACCGGCCCGCCGAAGACGTCTCGGTCAGCCTCGCGGCGCCGCGAGGCTGGACGGTGACGCCCCTGGACGCCGTGCTCACCCGGCGCGTGCCACCGGCCGGGACGATCACCACCAGGTGGTCGGTCCACCCGGCGGACGGTGTGGCACCGTGCGACGACGCGGCGCTGACCGGCGAGGCTGTCTACACCGTCGACGGGGTGCGGCAGCCGACGCACGCCCGCGCGACCGTCGAGGTCGGCTACGACCCGGCGCAGCCGCGCGGCCTGCGCGGCGACTACTACGTGAGTACGGGACCGGGGGCCTTCGACTTCGGTGCGCTGAAATCGTCCGCGGTCGACCCCAACCTCGACTTCGACGATTTCGAACCGGTCCTGCGGCAGCGCACCGGCCAGTCCGACGACGTCACGGTCCGGTGGACCGGCTCGATCGTGCCCAGGTACTCGCAGACCTACACCTTCTCGATGATCGGCGATAACGGCTTCCGGCTGTGGGTCGACGGGCGACTGTTGATCGACAACTGGATGGACAACTGGGACGTCGAGCGGAGCGCCGCCCCGATCACCCTGCGGGCGGGGACCAGCTACGACATCAAGGTCGAGTACTTCGAGCACTACGGCGGCTCGAACCTGCACCTGCGCTGGCAGAGCCCGAGCCAGCCGAAGGGCGTCGTCGAGACCTGTGCGCTGTATCCCCCTGCCGATTGACATCCTCCCGGCCCTGAAGGGGGCCGGGATTCTCACGGTCACCCGTGAGGTTTCCTGTTTCATCGCCGACTGCCTTGCCGGGAGGTCTCCCTTGAGGTCTTACATCCGCTCCGCAGGAGTTTTACCTCTCCGCCAGCCCGGCGGCGAGGATGTTCTTCGCGGCGTTGATGTCCCGGTCGTGCTCAACCCCGCAACTCGGGCATATCCAGGCGCGCACGGTGAGGGTAAGCGCGCACGCACCCGAACGTCCGGCTCAACTGTTCGGCCTGCTCAGGAGACGGATAAAAGCGGTACCTGTACGCCCGCTTCACCACCTCACCCACGCCTCACACCCCACCAGCCGTCCATATAAGACAAATATCGAGGGAAGGGAGCGGCGTTTCCTCCCGGCCCTGGACGGCCGGGTCTCCACGCCGCAAATCCGATGAAGAATCCCTTAGCGAAAGGACCTCTCATGTCCAGGACCTCCGGATTGGCCGCGGTCGCGCTGGCCGCCCTGCTCACCACCGCGGCCTGCGCCAAGAGCGAGGACAGCGGCGACACGCCCGCACCAGCCGGCAGCGCGGGCCAGCAGGCCGTGCAGAGCGCGGGCGCCACCGGCCCCACCTGCACCCTGCAGAGCTTTGGCGGGCAGAAGTTCGACCTCAAGAAGGACATGGTCGGCTTCTCCCAGTCGGAGAAGGAAGCCAACCCGTTCCGCATCGCCGAAACCAAGTCCATCAAGGACGAGGCCGCCAAGCTCGGCATCGCCAACTTGCGGGTCACCAACGCCCAGTCCCAGTTCTCCAAGCAGATCTCGGACGTTCAGCAACTCATCGCCCAGGGCGCCAAGCTGCTGGTCATCGCGCCGTTGAACTCCGACGGCTGGGAGCCGGTGCTGAAGCAGGCGGCGGAGAAGAAGATCCCGATCATCACCATCGACCGCAAGATCAACGCTCAGCCGTGCACCGACTACCTCACCTTCATCGGCTCGGACTTCTACGAGCAGGGCAAGCGGGCGGCCGACCAGATGATCCAGGCCCTCGGCGGCCAGGGTGAGGTCGCCATCCTCCTCGGCGCGCCCGGCAACAACGTCACCACCGACCGGACCAAGGGCTTCAAGGACCGCATCCAGGAGAAGGCACCCGGCATCACCGTCTCGTTCGAGCAGACCGGCGAATTCACCCGGGAAAAGGGTCAGCAGGTCACCGAGCAGCTGATCCAGTCCCGACCCGGCACCAAGGGCATCTACGCCGAGAACGACGAGATGGCGCTCGGCGCGGTGACGGCGCTCAAGGGCGCCGGCAAGTCACCCGGCCAGGTCAAGATCGTGTCGGTGGACGGCACCCGCGCCGCCGTGCAGGGCATCGTCGGCGGCTGGCTCTCCGCAGTCGTCGAGTCGAACCCGCGCTTCGGCCCGCTCGCCTTCTCCACCACCCAGAAGTTCCTCGACGGGGAGGGGATCCCGGCCACCGTGATCATCAGTGACCAGGAGTACACCACGGCGAACGCCAAGGAGAGCCTGGGAAACGCGTACTGATGGCGACCGCGGTTCTGGAGGCCCGGGGAATCTCGAAGGGATTCCCCGGCGTCCTCGCCCTCGACGACGTGTCCTTCCGGCTGGACGCAGGGCAGGTCCACGCCCTCGTCGGCGAGAACGGCGCCGGCAAGTCCACCCTGATCAAGGTCCTCACCGGCGTGTACTGGCCGGACCGTGGGACGCTGCTGCTGCGCGACGAGCCGGTCACCTTCGACAACCCCCTCGCCGCCCAGCGGGCCGGGATCTCGACCATCTACCAGGAGGTCAACCTGGTCCCGCAGATGAGCCTCGCGCACAACCTGCTGCTCGGGCGGGAACCGCGCAGCCGGCTCGGGGTGATCGACACGACGCAGCTGTACGCCGAGGCCGAGCGGGTGATGACCCGGTACGGCATCCGCACCGACGTGCGCCGCTCGCTGCGCTCGCTCGGCATGGGCACCCAGCAGATGGTGGCCCTTGCCCGCGCCGTCTCGATCGAGGCCCGCGTAGTGATCATGGATGAGCCGACCTCGGCCCTGGAACCGCGGGAGGTGGACACCCTCTTCGGTGTCATCGCCGGCCTGCGATCGGAGGGCATCTCGGTGATCTACGTGAGCCACCGCCTCGACGAGCTGTACCGGATCTGTGACCGGGTCACCGTGCTGCGCGACGGCCGGGTCGCGCACGACGGGCCGCTCGACGAGCTGGCCCGGGTGGACCTGGTCGCCCTGATGCTCGGCCGCGACCCCGCCGAGATCCGGCGCGACGGCGCGACGAGGTTCACCGGCGAGCACGCCACCATGGCCGGCGAGCCGCTCGTCGAGGCCCGCTCGGTGTCCCGCCGACCGGTCCTGCGCGACGTGTCCGTGCAGGTCCGTCCCGGCGAGGTGGTGGGCCTGGGCGGGCTGCTGGGCGCCGGGCGCAGCGAGACGGCCAAGGCGATCGCCGGTGCCCTACCGGTCGACGCCGGCACGGTGCGGGTAGCCGGGCAACAGGTACGTCGTGGCTCTCCGGCGGCGGCGATCCGGGCCGGCGTCAGTCTCGTCCCAGAGGACCGCAAGGCCGAGGGGATCGTGCCGACCCTGTCGGTACGGGACAACATCGCGCTGGCCGCCCTGCCCCAGCTGTCCCGGTCCGGAGTGGTGTCCGACGCCCGGATCGACCGGATCGTCGACAGCTTCATGCGGCGGCTGCGCATCAAGGCCGCCTCGCCGTACCAGAAGGTCTCCGAGTTGTCCGGCGGCAACCAGCAGAAGGTCCTGCTGGCCCGTTCACTGGCCACCGGCGCCAAGGTCCTGCTGCTCGACGAACCCACCCGGGGCATCGACGTCGGCGCCAAGGCCGAGGTGCAGGCGCTCATCGACGAGCTTGCGGCCGAAGGGCTCGGCGTGCTGCTGATCTCATCCGATCTGGAGGAACTCGTCGAAGGGGCGGACCGGGTTGTGGTCCTGCGCGACGGCGCGGTCGCGGGCGAGCTGAGCGGCGCCCAGGTGACGGAAGAAGCGATCATGGCAACGATTGCCGGGACGGGAGAGACCGATGGCTGAGCTCGCGGCCGCGCCGCACGTGTGGGGAGGGCGGGCACGCCTGCTCGCGTGGCTGCAGGAGTACGGCGTCTACGCCTCGGTGCTCGCGCTCCTGCTCTTCAACGTGCTGTTCACGCCGCACTTCCTGGAGGTGGCGAACTTCCGGACGCAGCTCATCCAGGTCGCGCCGGTCGTGATCACCTCACTCGGCATGGCGCTGGTGATCGGCACCGAGGGCATCGACCTGTCCGTCGGTGCCGTCATGGCGCTCGCCTCGGCGATGGTGGTGCTCTACCTCGGCTACGGCGCTCCGGTCGCGATCGTCGCGGCCCTGATCGCCGGCGCGGCCGCCGGCGCCGCCGGCGGCGCGCTGGTGGCGTACGTGGGGGTGCAGCCGATCGTGGCGACGCTGGCGCTTCTGGTCGGCGTACGCGGCGTGGCGAACGTGCTGGTGCCGCAGCTGACCGAGTTCCGCAACCCCACGCTGATCACCCTGGGCAGCCGGTCGGTGCTGGGACTGCCGCTCGTGGTCATCGTCGCGGCGGTGCTCACCGTGCTGGTCGGGTTCCTGATCAAGCGCACCACCTTCGGCCGGCAGTTGGTCGCCGTGGGCGGCAACCGGGCCGCGAGCCGGCTGTCCGGCCTGCCGGTCCGACGCGTCCTGATCACGGTCTACATCATCTCCGGCCTGCTCGCCGCGGTGGCCGGCGTGCTGGCCACGTCCCGGCTGCAGGCCAGCGACCCCACCTCGCTGGGCCTGCTCATGGAACTGTCCGCGATCACCGCCGTGGTCGTCGGGGGCACCCCGCTCACCGGCGGCCGGGTCCGCGTGCTCGGCACCGTGATGGGTGCCCTGCTCATCCAGCTCCTCCAGGCCACGCTCATCAAGCACAACCTGCCGCAGTCCTGGACCCAGATGGTCCAAGCGGTCATCATCCTGGCCGCCGTCTACGCCGCCCGAGGGAGGCGCGCATGACCACCACAACGACCACCGCTGCGGACGCGGACCCCGGCACCGATGCGCGGCGCGGGCCGGGCATGCTGCGCCGCGAACGGATCGGCCACCTGCTGCAGCACCACGGCGCGCCCATGGTGCTGGCGGTCACCGTCGTGGTCGGGGCCGTCGCCTTCGATTCGTTCGCCACCCCGCAGAACACCGCGAACATCGCGGTGTCGTCGTCGTTCCTGGCCATCGTCGCGATCGGGATGACCTTCGTCATCATCAGCGGCGGCATCGACCTCTCCGTCGGCTCGTCCTTCGTGCTCGCCGGTGTGCTGGCCGCCTACGGCTCCCGGTACGGGCTGCTCGTCGCACTGCTGCTGCCGCTCACCGTGTGCGGCGCGATCGGACTGGTGCAAGGGCTGATCGTGGCACGCACCGGCATGGCACCGTTCATCGTGACCCTGGCCGGGCTGCTCGGCATGCGGGGCCTCATGCTCGCCGTATCCGACGAGGGGGCGAACACCTACCTGGTGCAGAACGACGCGTTCAGCGCCCTGGGCCAAGCGTCCTTCCTGGGCCTCACCGTGCCCGTCTGGATCACGCTGGGTCTGGCCCTGCTGGGCGGGGTGCTGCTGCAACGCACCGGCTTCGGCCAGAACGTCTACGCGATCGGCGGCAGCGAGGAGGCCGCGGTCCTCATGGGCGTGCCGGTCACCCGGGTCAAGGTCCTCGTCTATCTCATCTCCGGGCTGCTCGCCGGATTGGCGGGCGCCCTCAACGCCGCCCGCCTGTCCTCCGGGGTCACCATCCTCGGTGCCGGCATGGAACTCGACATCATCGCCGCCGTGGTGATCGGCGGCACGCTACTCACCGGTGGTTCCGGCGGTCTCACCGGCACGATGGCGGGTGTGCTCCTGCTCGGGGTCATCCAGAGCCTGATCAATCAGATCGGCGTGCTCACCTCGTCGTTCCAGCAGGTCGTCAGCGGCGCGTTCCTCGCTCTGGTGGTGGTTACCCAGCGGATCCTGCACCGGGCGCAGCGGCTGTCCTGAGGGCGGCCCCGGGCTGCACCAGCGCCAGGGGCGCAGCAGGACGCCGCCTGACGAGCTGCGGCTGACCGGCCGTTGGTGGTTTCGGACCATCACCGGCAGGTCCCCTTGGGCGACGAGCCGCCGCCCAAGGGGACCTGGACGAGGTGGATGTAGGCCCCAGA
Organism: Micromonospora sp. NPDC005299; assembly: GCF_042872345.1. NCBI lineage: Bacteria > Bacillati > Actinomycetota > Actinomycetes > Micromonosporales > Micromonosporaceae > Micromonospora > Micromonospora sp. NPDC005299. The sequence goes on along the minus strand of NZ_JBIAKG010000020.1, from coordinate 1,774 downwards.
CGGTGCCCGCTCGTCGGAGAGGGCGAGGCACCATCGTGCGAGATCCCGCAGACCGGCTCGGTCGCCGAAGATCTCAACTGAGCCGTCCACGATCTCTACGGACAGTGTGCCACCCTCCACGGCGCCACAACGCCACGCGCGCTGTCGTAGCCGGGGACCGAAACGCGATCTCATCCACGCAGCGAGTGTGCCCCACGCTGAGCCGTCGCTGCCTCGCCGTGCCACCCCGGAGGTGGAGGCGCTACGTAATACATCATTTGAATGGCGACACCCCCAGCCACCAGGCCGCCTAATACTGCAACGGCAGTTATGGCGGGTAGCCGCGGTGGCGGTAGTGGCTGGTGCGGGCTTGGTGTTGGCGTCGGCGGCGCCAGTCTGACCAGGCCCAGATGCGTGCGGGGCAGCGCGGGACGGTGAGGATCAGGGACACCATGAGTCGGCGGATCTCCGGTACGGTGTAGCCGATCATCATGCGCTGCAGCTCGGGGTGAAGGGGCAACGCGCCGGTAGGTGGGCCGAGACCTCGGTCTGGTACCGGCGGATGAGGCCGATGGCCAACCCCGTTGATCCGCCACCTGATTGCAACGAATTCAGGAACGTGAGCGGGTGCTGGGCCAGTGCCGAGGCCAGGTCCTGTGCGCAGTTCAGCCACGCCAACGGTGTTGTGCCGCCGAGGCAGCACCAGCAGGGGCAGGCTGGAAAGGGGGGTTCGCTGGCGCTCATGGCCGCTCCTCAGAGTCAAGATCGCTCCGGAGCGTAGCCCCTACCAGGCGGCGGAGACGGGTGGATGACCTCCGTCAGGCTGAGTCAGCAAAGAGTCAGCAAACGGCTCGCTACGGGTCGATGACGGCTGGAAAGGTGTGACAAGGTCGCCGGTGCATGAGCGCACGCGACGACCTCCGTTGATGCGGGATGGTTAGCCCGACCAGGCTCCCCCGGCGGGGGTCGTCGGTCTGGTCGGTGAGGGTTCCGCCGTGGTCACCGCAACCCGTTCACGTTGAGCGGGCGCGAAACAGGACCACCGACGCAGCGAGAAGGCAGCCCAGGTGACAGACCACGGTGGCAATGAGGAGGGGGAAGTACCACCATCCGTAGAGGTCTCGGGTGTACTGCTGGTGCGCGAGGTCGATCGGCGCGACGAGCGGCGTGCAGAGGTCGATCACGATGGTCAGCGCGGCAGCGGGAAGCGCCATCGCGATGTGCTCGTTGTGGTAGGCCCACCCCCTGAGCAGGTAGCCCGGCGCCGCGGTGGTGAGGAAGAGGGCGGTCAGGGCGCACCCGAGCAGGAGCGGCAGCACGGACTGGTCACCGGCCTCGCCGGTGAATGGGAACGCGCGGCGCTGCGACACCGCCGAGGCGAGGATTCTCGTCCATCCGGGCGACTAGCACTCCGGTCACCACCACCGCTGTCCCGGCCAGGGCGGTTGCCAGCCAGACCAGTCTCAGGCCCACGCGGCGGGCACGATGGGTGGGTTGAGGGGACGCCGGTACGTTGACGGGCACCGATCGACGCTAACCGGGCGGGTCTGGGGTGCGCGATCACATGCGCTCCGGGTCCAGCGCACTTCCTCCGGGCATTGGTGCGGGCCGGTTCCGCTCTTCGCGGGAAGCAGCGTGACATCAGTGGTCGACATCAACAGTGACGGCCGAGGCCGGACGAGCGCAGAGGGGTGCTCGCCGGCTCTGTTGCGTTGGTCGTGGGCAAGATCGAGGCAGGCTTGACCTGTGAAGGTGTCGACCCGTCCTCGCCTCTGGCTACCGCCGAAGTCCGCGT
>NZ_JBIAKG010000019.1:0-62728 GCF_042872345.1 Micromonospora sp. NPDC005299 | reverse complement strand
GATCCGACCGGCAGCAACACGAAAGGGCCCGACCCCACCAGGGGTCGGGCCCTTTCGGCGTCTCGTCAGCGGTCGCCCGCGTGCACCCGCTCGTCGGCCTCGTCGGGCACCTCGACCTGCTCCAGGTGCCCGGCGCGGCGCCGCAGCCACCAGGTGCTGGCCAGGCCGGCGAGCACCGCGAGGACCAGCCCGGCCCAGGAGATGTCCTTGAGCCAGTGCTCGGCCGCCCGGCCCACCGAGAAGAGCAGGTACGTGGTGCCGAACGCCCAGACCAGGCCGCCGGCCGCGTTGGCCAGCAGGAACCGGCGGTACGGCACGTGCAGCGCCCCGGCCAGCGGGCCGGCGAGGATGCGGAGCAGGGCGACGAACCGCCCGAAGAAGACCGCCCAGACACCGTGCCGGGCGAAGCTCTGCTCGGCGCGGGCGAGCTGTGCCGGGCCGAGGTGTTTCGGGAAGCGCCGACCCAGCCGTTCGAGCAGCGGCCGCCCGCCGCGGCGGCCCACCGCGTACCCGATGGAGTCGCCGATGATGGCGCCGGCGGCGGCGGCGGTGGCCACCCACTCCGGCTCGACCGCCCCGGCGGCGGCGAGCAGCGCGGTGCTGACCAGCACGATCTCGCCGGGGAGCGGGATGCCCATGCTCTCCACGCCGATGACCCCGGCGACGATCAGGTAGATCACGCCCGGGGGCAGCGCGGAGAGCCAGTGCTGGACGTCGACCACCCCCGAACCCTACCCGCGCAGACTCAGCCGGCGGGGGCCAGGAACTCCAGTCGGTTGCCGTGCGGGTCGAACGTGTGGAACCGCCGCATGCCGGGAATCTCGTCGTCGCCCCAGGTCACCGGGTGGCCGGCGGCGTCGAGTCGGGCGGCGAGCTGGTCCAGGTCGGGGCGAAGCAGTGCCGGGTGCGCCTTGCGGGCGGGCCGGAAGTCGTCCTCGACACCGAGGTGCAGCTCCACGCCGTACCCGGTGAACCAGCAACCACCGCGGGCGGCGAGGGCTGGCGGTTTGGTCTTCTCGACCAGGCCGAGCACTCCGGCGTAGAACGACCGGGAGGTTTCCTCGGAGCCGCGTGGGCAGGCGAGCAGGACGTGATGGATCATGTGGCACCTCCTCGTCCCGAACCCTGGCACGAGGTTGCGCGAATAGCAAGACGGACGTACGGTTTTGTTGAGACCGACGCAGGTAAGTGTCGCCTAACCACGGCGGCACCCCGGCCGGTGCGACAAACTGCTCAGGACTACTCACGGTCGCTGGTGTGAAGGAGTACGACGTGGCGAGCCTCGACACCTTCGGTGCGAAGACCCAGCTACGCGTCGGAGACGCGAGCTACGAGATTTTCAGGATCGACAAGGTGGAGGGCCACGACCGGCTGCCCTACAGCTTGAAGATCCTGCTGGAGAACCTGCTGCGGACCGAGGACGGCGCGAACATCACCGCCGACCACATCCAGCAGCTCGGCGCGTGGGACCCCACCGCCGACCCGAGCGTCGAGATCCAGTTCACCCCGGCCCGGGTGCTGATGCAGGACTTCACCGGCGTGCCCTGCGTCGTGGACCTGGCCACCATGCGCGAGGCCGTCCGCGACCTCGGCGGCGACGCCACCAAGGTGAACCCGCTCGCCCCGGCCGAGCTGGTCATCGACCACTCGGTCATCGCCGACCTGTTCGGCCGCGAGGACGCCTTCGAGCGCAACGTGGAGCTGGAGTACGAGCGCAACAAGGAGCGCTACCAGTTCCTGCGCTGGGGCCAGACCGCGTTCAACGAGTTCAAGGTCGTCCCGCCGGGCACCGGCATCGTGCACCAGGTCAACATCGAGTACCTGGCCCGCACGGTCATGGAGCGCAACGGCCAGGCGTACCCGGACACCGTGGTCGGCACCGACTCGCACACCACGATGGTCAACGGCCTGGGCGTGCTGGGCTGGGGCGTCGGCGGCATCGAGGCCGAGGCCGCGATGCTCGGCCAGCCGGTCAGCATGCTGATCCCGCGGGTCGTCGGCTTCAAGCTCTCCGGCGAGATGCCGGCCGGCACCACCGCCACCGACCTGGTGCTCACGATCACCGAGATGCTGCGCAAGCACGGCGTGGTCGGCAAGTTCGTCGAGTTCTACGGCCCCGGCGTGAGCGCGGTGCCGCTGGCCAACCGGGCGACCATCGGCAACATGTCCCCGGAGTACGGCTCCACCGTCGCGATCTTCCCGATCGACGGCGAGACCGTCCGCTACCTGGAGCTGACCGGCCGCGACCCGCAGCAGGTCGCGCTCGTCGAGGCGTACGCCAAGGAGCAGGGCCTCTGGCACGACCCGGAGCGCGAACCGGAGTACTCCGAGCGCCTGGAGCTGGACCTCGGCACCATCGAGCCGTCCCTGGCCGGCCCGAAGCGCCCGCAGGACCGGGTGCCGCTGGGCTCCGCCAAGACCCTGTTCCGCTCGGCGCTCGCCGACTACGTGGCCGCCGACGAGACCGGGGGCGACCCGGGCCGCAAGCCGGGCGTGCCGCAGCTGGAGAAGCCGTTCGGCACCGACGGCCCGGCCGACGAGGCCAGCGCCGAGTCCTTCCCGGCCAGCGACTCCCCGGCCAACGGAGTCAACGACCCGGCTGACGCCCCGCGGGACCTGGAGACCGCCGCGGTCGGCGCCGGTGGGCGCGCCAGCAACCCGGTCCGGGTGACCGGCGCCGACGGCGTCGAGTACGAGCTGGACCACGGCGCCGTGGTGATCGCCGCGATCACCTCCTGCACCAACACCTCGAACCCGCAGGTCATGATCGGCGCCGCGCTGCTGGCCCGGAACGCCGTGGAGAAGGGCCTGGCCCGCAAGCCGTGGGTGAAGACCACCCTGGCCCCGGGCTCCAAGGTCGTCATGGACTACTACGACCGCGCCGGCCTCACGCCCTACCTGGAGAAGCTCGGCTTCAACCTGGTCGGCTACGGCTGCACCACCTGCATCGGCAACTCCGGCCCCCTGCCGGAGGAGGTCTCCGCCGCGGTCAACGACGGCGACCTGGCCGTCGTCTCGGTGCTGTCCGGCAACCGCAACTTCGAGGGCCGGATCAACCCGGACGTCAAGATGAACTACCTGGCGTCCCCGCCGCTGGTGGTCGCGTACGCGCTCGCCGGCACCATGGACATCGACCTGGCGAACGAGCCGATCGGCGAGGACGCGCAGGGCAACCCGGTGTTCCTGCGGGAGATCTGGCCGAACAGCGCCGAGATCCAGGACGTCATCGCCTCGGCGATCGGCGCCTCCGGCTTCAGCTCCGCGTACGCGGACGTGTTCGCCGGTGACCAGCGCTGGCAGTCGCTGCCGACGCCGACCGGCGACACCTTCGCCTGGGCCGGCGAGTCGACCTATGTGCGTAAGCCCCCGTACTTCGAGGGCATGGCGAAGGACCCGCAGCCGGTGCAGGACATCAGTGCGGCTCGGGTGCTGGCCAAGCTGGGCGACTCGGTGACCACCGACCACATCTCCCCCGCCGGCTCGATCAAGGCGGACTCGCCCGCCGGCACGTACCTCGCCGAGCACGGCGTGGCCCGGCACGAGTTCAACTCGTACGGCTCCCGCCGCGGCAACCACGAGGTGATGATCCGGGGCACCTTCGCCAACATCCGGCTGCGCAACCAGCTCGTCCCGGGCGTCGAGGGCGGCTTCACGGTCAACCACCTGACCGGCGAGCAGACCTCGATCTACGACGCCTCGATGGCGTACCAGGAGGCGGGTGTCCCGCTGGTCATCCTGGCCGGCAAGGAGTACGGCTCCGGCTCGTCCCGCGACTGGGCGGCCAAGGGCACCATGCTGCTCGGGGTGAAGGCGGTCATCGCCGAGTCGTACGAGCGGATCCACCGCTCGAACCTCATCGGCATGGGCGTTCTGCCGCTGCAGTTCCCGGTCGACACCACCGCCGAGTCGCTGGGCCTGACCGGCACGGAGACCTTCTCGATCAGCGGCGTCACCGCGCTCAACGAGGGCGACACCCCGCGCACCGTGAAGGTCACCACCGACACCGGCGTGGAGTTCGACGCCGTGGTCCGCATCGACACCCCGGGTGAGGCCGACTACTACCGGCACGGCGGCATCCTGCAGTACGTGCTGCGCCGCATGATCGCCAGCTGACGCGTCACGGCTGAGAAGGGCCGCTTCCCGCGCTCGCGGGGAGCGGCCCTTCGGCGTTCTGCGTGCCCCAGCCGGATCTTGGACACTTTCCGTTCCCCTCGAACGGAAACTGTCCAAGATCTCGAACGCCGCTCACCGCAGCCTCAACGCGACCGCACGCGCCTCCTCGTCGGTGAGGGGCAGGAACCAGAGGAAGCGGCGGACGATGGCGACCGGGTCCGGCCCGCCGGGCCGGCCGCGCAGGTCGCGGATCGCGCGGCGGGTGATCCGGGAGAACTCCGGGATCAGGGTCGCGCGCCGCGCAACGTCCGTCGGGATCGCGCGCAGCGCCGGGCACGGCCAGTCCCGACCGCAGGCGTCGCACCGCCAGGACGGGCCGGTGGCGGTGTGCGCGACGGGCGGGCCGACGCGGCTCCGCCAGCGCGTTTCGGGAACGCCGTTGGTCACCCTGCCGGGGCCACGGTACGGAGGAACAAGCGGCCCGATCGGGCCGGGCACGCTCGGACGGGGCGGCGGCTCGTTCTTCGGTTTCGGAACCGGCTTCGGCTTGTCCTCGGGCACCATGCGCTCCTTCCTCGACGCTGTCTACAAAGCACCCTGCCGAGGGTTGCGGAGCGATCACACCGCGTAGAAGTATTTCCTTCTGACGTCTGGAACGTTCCGAGAGGGCCCCGAGATGAATCGAGCCGTACAGGCGGCGATGGCCGAGAGCGGCCACACGGCGGACAGTCTCGCAGCTCAGGTAGGGGTGGATCCGAAGACGGCAGCGAAGTGGGCGAGCAAGGGACGGATCCCTCAGACCCGCCATCGGGCGCGAGTCGCTCAGCTGTTGGGCCGGAACGTAGAGGAGCTGTGGCCGGACGCGCTGAAACGCCGGGAGCCCGCATGGTTTCGACCCTGGGCCGAGATAGAGCGCGAGGCGCTCTCGTTGCGGTCGTTTCAGCTCACATGGGTTCCCGGTCTCCTTCAGACCAAGGCCTACGCGCTGGCGACGCTGGCCGGCGAGGCGCTGACGGTGGCCGAGGCGGACAGCCTTGCGGAGGCCCGACTGAGCCGGCAGTCGATCCTGCTACGGGACCGCCCGCCGTTGCTCGTGGCGGTTCTCGACGAGAACGTCCTGCGGCGCAGTCTGGACGGCGATCGCAACCTGATGCGCGAGCAGTGCGAGCGGCTTGCCGAGCAAGCCACGCTGTCGAATGTCTCCATCTTCGTCGTACCTGCCGACGTCGGCATGTATCCAGGTCTGGGCGGACCGTTCACGATCGCCGAAATGCCGGAGGGCGCACGGGTCGGCCACGTGGACAGCCAGGCCCAGGCACAGATCATCGACCGGGCCGCCGACGTTGCTACCCTGGATCGGCGGTGGGAACGCATTCGCGGCGTGGCCCTGTCGCGTGCCCAGTCCTTGGAACTCATCAGAGAAGCGGCGGCATCATGGACTTGACCGGCGCGCAGTGGCGCAAGAGCACGAAGAGCGGAAACAACGGTGGTGACTGCGTCGAGGTCGCGGACAATCTCGCGGGCGTCGTCGGCGTCCGGGACTCCAAGGACCCGGCCGGGCCGGTGCTCACCTTCGACCCGAGCGCCTGGACGCGCTTCGTGGAGATGACCAAGCGCGGCTGACCCCCGTACCCCCTCCAAGGCCCTCGGCGACGCGCCGGGGGCCTTCGCGTTGCTGCCGCCTCGTGAGATCCAGACGCGATCGTGGCCGATGGGCGCCTGGCCCGCCGGAGGCGGGCCAGGCAGAATCTGAACATGTTCAAAAACGCCTGGGCCGGCACGTGGTTGCTGATCGGACTGGTCGGATCGGTGCTGCTTCGTGGAACCCTGTGGCTGCTCACCGTCTTCAGCCTCGGTCCGCTCCTCGGGCCCGTCGACCTGCTGCTCGTCGACGCGGTCGGACACACCTTCGCCACGGCGATCAGTGTCGGCGACGACGTCGCGTCGCTTCTGTGCGCCATCGCGACGGGCGTCGCCTGCGGGGGACTGCGCGCCGACCGTGCCTGGGCGTACCGGCTGGGGCAGGGGCTGGCCCGGTTCTACGTCGCGGTGAACGCGGTGACCGCGACCGTAAGTGGCGTGCTGATGGTGATGTGGGGCCCGTCGGCCTGGAGCCTCGTGGCCCCTCTGCTCGTGCTGTACGTCGTCTCGCTCGTCGTCGCAGTCATGGCCGTTCGCCAACTGGCGGCTCCTCGCTCGCCACTGCGTGAAGCCAGACCGCCCGAGGCTGCTGATCGGGGGTGACCGGGCCGGGGCGGTGCCGGACGCCTCATGGATGAGCGACTGCTGCACGGGACGTTTGTCGGGATCGCTGGGTAGCGTAGAGGGGTGGTTGATCAGCGCCAGGTGATGAACTTCCGCGTGCGGGCCCAGCAGCTCGACCGGGCCGAGGGCACGCTCGGAGACACCGCCGTGCTCGACATCGGGGTGCAGGACACCGGCACGGACGGCGGCCGGTGGGCGCTGGCCATCCGCGGCGTCGATGTGGCGGCGTCGCCAGCGGAGCAGCTGATCCTGCTGTGGACCGTACGCGGCGCTCCCCACCTCTACCGCCGCGCGGACGTGGCGAAGGTGGCGGCCGCGGTCGAGCCGTTCTCCGACGCCGACGCGGGCAAGCGCATCTACGACGCCGCCAGGCCGTTGAAGGCCGCGGGCATCGGCAACCTGGCCGCCCTGGACGAGGTGGCCGCGCAGATGCGGGCCGTCGTCACCGGGCCGATGGTCAAGGGGGACGTCTCCGGGCGCCTGGCCGAGGTGATGCCCGAGCCGTATCTGCGGTTCTGCCGACCCTGCGACGCCACCCACCTCTACGAGATGCCGTTCCGGCTGGCCGCCGTACGGGCCGGGCTGGAGCTGCGACTCGACACCTCGCCGCCGGTCCTGCACCGCATCGCGGGCTTCACGAAGGCCGTCACCTCGGGCGGCAGGTTCGACCTCATCCGCGCGTACCTTCGTCTGCTCGGCCCGGCCACCCCTAAACACGTGGCCGACTACCTCGACGCCCCGGTCAAGGAGGTGAAGGCACGCTGGCCCGAAGATGTGATCGAGGTGATGGTCGACGGCGAGGCACGCTCCCTCCTGGCCGCCGACGAACAGGCGCTGGAATCGGCCGACGCCACGGCAACCCGCCTGCTCGGCCCGTTCGACCTCTTCCTCCAGGCCAAGGACCGGGCGACCCTGGTGCCGGACACGGCCCGCGCCAAGGAGTTGTGGCCGGTGCTGGGCCGACCCGGCGCCGTCCTGGTCGACGGTCAACTGGTCGGCACGTGGCGTCCTCGCAAGTCCGGCAGGACGATGAAGCTCGCGATCCAGCCGTGGCAGAAGCTGCCCGCCGCCACCCGCGCCACCATCGTCGAGCAGGCTGAACGCCTCGCCGCCCACCGCACGGTCTCCCTGGCCGGCGTCGAATTCGCCGACTGACGGGTTGACCGGTCAGGTTCGCGTCCGAAACGGGGCTGGACGCCGGTGTACGCCCACGTCAGCGACGCCGCCGAGTGGGACGACTACGAATGGTCGTGGATCGGCTCGCTCACCGAGTGGGCGCTGGACAATCCCGGCCACCCGGACGCCGCCGAGGCGCTCACCGCCGCGCGGGAGCACCGCGATCAGTGGTTGCGTGGGTACCGCGACGTTCCGGGCTTCGTGACGCTGGTGCTGATTCCAGCACCCTCTTGAGCCGGGCCAGGTCGCCGCTGACGAGCCCGGCGTCCCGTGCGAACTCGGCGTCGGTCATCCCCGGCGAGCGGCGCAGCGTGAAGACCACCTCACAGCCGTCGCCGTCCGCGATGGCCCGCAGCGGCACGTACACCGTCTCGCCGGAGGGCGTCACCACGTCGTGGTCGAGCACGCCGAACTCGTTGCGTGGGGCGAAGGTGACCCGCGCACGGCCCTCCGGCGTCTCGACGAACCAGTCCCCGTGCTCCTGCACCACCGAGCCTCCCAGGCCGGGCGCCCAGCGGGGCAGGTTGGCCGGGTCGGCGACGAAGGCGTAGACGTCGGCGACCGGCCGGTCGATGTGCACGCTGAGGTGCCGGGATTCCGTGGACATCGCCCCATCATGGCAGCGCGCGCCGCCGGAGTCAGTCGCCGGCGGCCCGGCGGCGCTCCTCGCGCAGCTTCATGGCGTACTCCAGCAGCGTGATCAGCACCTCCTTGACCGACTCCCGGTTCCGCGCGTCGCAGAGCACCACCGGCACGTCGGGGTCCAGGTCGAGCGCCCCCTGCACCTCGCCCAGCCGGAACTGCTTGGCGCCCTCGAAGCAGTTCACCGCCACCACGAACGGCGTGCCACGCCCCTCGAAGTAGTCGATCGACGGGAAGCAGTCGGCCAGCCGCCGAGTGTCGGCGAGCACCACCGCCCCGATCGCGCCCAGCGCCAACTCGTCCCAGACGAACCAGAACCGGTCCTGCCCGGGGGTGCCGAACAGGTAGAGCACCAGGTCGTCGCTGAGGGTGATCCGGCCGAAGTCCATCGCCACGGTGGTGGTGGTCTTCTCCTCCACACCGGACAGGTCGTCGATGCCGATCCCGGTCTCGGTCAGCACCTCCTCCGTCCGCAGCGGCCGGGTCTCGCTGACCGCGCCGACCAGGGTGGTCTTGCCGACGCCGAAACCGCCGGCGATCAGGATCTTGATCGCGGTGGGCAGCGGCGCCGCATCCGCCGGCCGCTCAGAGCGCCCGTAGTCCATTGATTACCGCCTCGAAAACACTGTCGTCGGGAAGGCCGGCGGGGGTCGCCCGCGGCTCACGGACCTGCACCAGGCTGCGGGCCGCCAGGTCACCCAGGAGGACCCGGACGGTGCCCACCGGGAGGTCGAGGTGGGCGGCGATCTCGGCCACGGACTGGATGCGTTGGCAGAGGCCGACGATCGCCACGTGTTCCGGGCCGAGCCCGGATTCCGACGCCACCTCCGCCCGGGTCGCCGTGACCAGGGAGATCAGGTCGAACGTGCCGGTCACCGGGCGGGCCCGGCCACCGGTCACCGCGTACGGGCGCACCACCGGACCCGCGTGGTCGTCCACCCACTCGTGCTCCGCGGACTCCCCCTGGCCGATCATCGCGCCGGATTCTCGCCGAGGGGCTGTTCCCGTGTCGGTGAGGCGACGAACCGGCCGACCCGGGTGACCAGCATGGCCATCTCGTACGCGATCAGGCCGACGTCGGCGTCCTCGGACGCCAGCACGGCCAGGCAGGCGTTGCGGCCGGCCGCGGTGACGAACAGGAACGACGACTGCATCTCGATGATGGTCTGCTGCACCTGACCACCGCCGAACCGCTTCCCCGCGCCCCGGGCCAGGCTCTGGATGCCCGCCGCCATCGCTGCCAGGTGCTCGCCGTCGTCCCGGCTCAACCCGCGCGACGAGGCCATCAGCAGTCCGTCGGTGGAGAGCGCCACGGCGTGTTCCGCCTGCTTGACCCGGCCGACCAGGTCATCCAGCAACCACGTCAGGTCTGCGCTCGAAGCCGTCTTCTGCGCCACTCGTCGTCCTCTTCTCCCCCGGCTGGTGTGCCGTGCTCGTCCGGGATCGCCGGATCGGCGTCCCTAGGTCGCCTGACCGTCGCCGGTGTCCGGCGCGCCGGCTTCGTGCGCCCCGCCGAGCAGCCGGGCCGCGTCGGTCCGGCCGCGTCGGGTGCCGCTCTGGTAGGAGCTCATCATCCGGCGCACCTGCTCCGGTGGGCGCACCGTGTCGTCGTCGTCCCCGTCGTCGTCCGCGGCGGACTGGTCGTGCCGCAGCTCCGGCGCCAGGTTGGCCTGCCGGACCCGGACGGGCAGCCCACCGTCGGTGCGGGCCGCCGCCGCGCCGTCCGCCGCCGCGTCGCCGGCCGGCCGCGCGTCGGCGGGCCGGGCCTCCACCGGGGTCAGCGCCACGGTGGGCTCCGCGAGCGCGGGCTGCCGTTTCCGGGTACGCGCCGGCAGCCCGGACGGGGTGAGCCGCGGCTCGTCCGAATCGTCCTCCCGCTCCGGGGCGGGTTGTTCCGTGCCGTCCGCGGCCGGTTCCGTCGGGCCCTCGCTCTCGGCCACCGCCACCCTGGCGGCCGGCCGGTCGCCGGCGGGCTCGGCCACCGCGCTCTCCGCTGCCGCGGAGACGGGCACCGCCGGAGCGGGCTGCCCCGCGCCGGCCGGGAAGCCGCCGGAGGTGCTCGGGTCCGGCCCGTTCTGCGTGACCAGTTCGAGCGGGATCAGCACCACGGCGGTCGTCCCGCCGTACGCCGATTCCTTGAGCTGGACCTTCACCCCGTGCCGCTCGGTGAGCCGGCTGACCACGAAGAGGCCGAGCCGGGCGGCGTTGGCGAGGTTCAGCTCGGACCGGTCGACGATGCGTCGGTTCGCGGCGGCCAGTTCCTCCGCGCCCATGCCGAGGCCGCGGTCCTCGATCTCGATGGCGAAGCCGTTGGACACCATCATGCCGCGCACCTCGACGGTGGTGTGCGGCGGCGAGAAGGAGAGGCCGTTCTCGATCAGCTCGGCCAGCAGGTGGATGACGTCACCGACGGCCCGGCCGGTCAGCGACACGGGTCCGAGCGGCCGCACGGTCACCCGGGTGTAGTCCTCGACCTCGGCGACCGCGCCGCGCACCACGTCGACCATCGGCACGTTGCGCCGCCACGCCCGGCCGGGCGTCGAGCCGGAGAGGACGATGAGGTTTTCCGCGTTGCGCCGCATCCGGGTGGCCAGGTGGTCGACGCGGAACAGGTCCTCCAGCTCCTCGGCGTCGTGCTCCCGGCGTTCCATGGCGTCGAGCAGGGTGAGCTGGCGGTGCACCAGCGCCTGGGTGCGCCGGGCCAGGCTGAGGAAGACCTCGCGTACGTTGCGGCGCAGCTCGGCCTGCTCGACGGCGGTCCGGATGGCGGTCTCCTGCACGGCGTTGAACGCCTTGCCGACCTGCCCGATCTCGTCGTCACCGGTCTGCAGCGGCGGCGCCTCGCGGGCGACGTCGACCTCCTCGCCGTGGCCCAGCCGCTCCACCACGCTGGGCAGCCGCTCGTTCGCCAGCCGGAACGCCGCCTCACGCAACCGTTCGAGCTGCCGGACCAGCGCCCGGGCGGTGGTGATGGAGACGACGACGGACGCGACGACCGCGATGAGGCCGAGGCCGGCGGCGAGCACCAGCCGGACGATGACGCCGACGGCGACCGGGGTGGCCCGGGCCACGATGTCGTCGCCGCCGGCGAGGATCACGCCGCGCAGGTCCTCCATCGACTGGCTGGCGGCGGCCTGCCAGGCCGTGGCGGTGACCGGCGGGCGCACGTCGCTGCCCTTGGCGGCGAGCACCCGGTCCTGGAGGGCGCGCAGCTGGCGGAACGCCTCACCCTCGGTCATCTGCTGGTAGCGGGCCCGGTCGGTCGCGGCGAGGTCGCGGGCGGTCCGGTCGGACAGGAACCACTGGGCGCCGACCAGCCGGGCGAAGGCGGCCTGCTCCGTCACGGTCATCCGATTGGCCGCCACCGCGCCGGTCAGCAGCGCGTCCTGCTGGGACAGCAGCTCCCGGGCCCGGTTCAGGTCGATCAGCGCCGCGGTGTCCCGGGCGATCTCGTCGTCGTCCAGGCCGCCGAGCGCGTCGAAGACACCGAAGATGGCGTCGACCGCCTCGTTGTACGCGGCCAGCGTCGCGGTGCGGTCGATGGTCTTGCGGCCGACCTCCGCGCGGACCGCACCGAGCTGCTCGACCTGGGTCTTCAGGTCGGTGATCCGCTGCTCCAGCTCGTCGCTGGCCGGGATCTCGGTGCGCCAGTCCTGCGCGGAGCGCCACAGCGCGGCGGCGCTGTCGTCGGTGCGCTGCCGCTGGGCGACCAGTTCCTGGAGCTGGTCCGGATCGGACTGTCCGAGGTACAGCAGCGACAGCCGCCGCTCGTTCTGGAGCTGGAGCAGCAGCGGGTCGCTCGGTTCGAAGACCCGCGCGTTGAGCGCCTGCACACCGAGCAGGTTGAACCCGTCCCGGACGGTCACCCACGCCGCGAAGGCCCAGAGTGCGATCAGGGACGCCAGCAGGGCGATGATCTTCGTACGGAGATTCGTACTGCGGGAACGCATCACACCGTCCTGGCCCGGTATCCGATCAGTCGGAAATCCGATCGACTCCGGCGCACGCTAGCAGCCGTCGTGAACTCCATTCAAGCGATCCTGATCATGGTGTTGCCCGCCCGGTGGAAGTTGGGTCGGCAGACCACGACGCGGCCAGCAATGCTGCGCGCACGATCAGCGTCGGCCGGTAGAGATCCTTGTCGTGCCACAAGGCCGGCCCATCAGCGCGTCCGTCCCACTCGGACAGTCGCCGCCGCCCGCGCACGAGCGCCGCGGCGACGCGGGTGTCCCCCGGCCGCCCGGCGCCGGCGAGCGCGAGCACCGCGTACGCGGTCTCCTCGGCGGTGCCGCCCCAACGCCCCCAGGAGCCGTCCGCCCGCTGGGTGTCCAGGAGCCAGCCGGCGCCCCGCTCGACGGCGGCCCGCGCCGCGACGCAGGGGGCGTGATCGGCGAGCGCGAGCAGCACGCAGTACGTCGCGTAGTACGCCGACGCGTGCCACCGGTCGCTCCACCGCCCGTCCGGCTCCTGCCGCTCGACCAGCCAACCGGCGACCCGGTCCACGGTGGCCGCCACGCCGGGGTGGGCGGGGTGCTGGCCGAGGGCGTCGAGCACGTGCGCGTTGGTGGTCACCGACGCCCCGTCCTCCCCCGGCCAGGTGCAGAAATGCCGGCCGGTGTCGTACGCGTCGAGCCGGGACACGTCGAGCGGCCGGCCCAGCCGGGCGAGCGCGTAGAGGGTCACCGAGGTGGTGTCGGCGTCGGCGGGCAGCCCGGGTCCGGTGGCCGCGCCGGACACGCCGACGGCCGCCCGCAGCTCGGCCACCAGCGACCCGGGGACGGTCAGCGGCACGCCGGCCCGGGTCAGGATGCCGAGCACCCAGGCGCGCTCGAAGACGGTGATCGGGCTGGCGCAGGGCACCGGGCCACGCCGGCCGACCGCCCGGAGGTAGTCCAGGGCGGGGCCGGGATCGGGGCGACCGAGCCAGGCGGCCGTCGCGGCGGGTGAGGCGCCGACCGCCCCCGCCTCGGCGGGCCGTACCCCGGCCGCCCGGCGGGCCCGGTCGCCGGCCACCTCCAGGGCGTGCGCCAGCTTCTCCGGGACCGGCCTGCCGGCGGCCAGCAGGCCGCGTACCCGGGTCAGCCGGCCCGGGTCGAGACCGGCCGGCAGCGGCAGGCGGACCCCGGCCCAGTCGGCCAGCCCGGCCGGGGGTTGCGCGAGGTGCCGGTCGACGGCCTCCCGCAGCGCCGGCACGATCAGGTCGGTGGCGGGCAGGTCGGGCGGGGTGCCGGCGTCGAGGGCGCCGGCCAGGAAGGCCAGGCCCTGGTGCGCCGCGCGGGCCAGCGCCGCGGCCGGACCCTGCTCGCCCCGGCGCAGCACGGTCAGCAGGGCCTCCGTGGCGCTCAGGGTGGGCACCAGGGCGTACCCGCCGGGGCCGCCCCACCCACCGTCGGCGCGCTGCCGGTCGAGCAGCCAGGAGACGCGGACGTCGTGGCCGGGCAGCCACGGCGCCAGGCCGACCAGCCGGCCGGTCTCGTAGACCGACGCGGAGGTCTCCCCGGCCGGGTTGTCCACCATGGCCTCGACGAGGTCCCGCGCCTGCCCGGCGCGGGCGTCGCCGAGGTGGGTGACCCGCGCGGGACCCGCGGTGAGACTCACTGGGCGCCCCAGAAGTCGGTGAGCCGGTAGAAACCGCTGGTGAAGCCGAGCTGCCGGGCCAGGAAGTCGGCCTGCCGGGGGCAGGCGGGGGCAAGGTCGGCCAGCAGACTCCGGCAGTGGTCGACCTGCTCCGCCAGGCGTCGCTCGATCTCCGCCGGATCGTCCACGAGCATCAGCGCGTTGAGGTCACCCCACTCGCGGTCACGCCGGTGGGTGCCGAGGTCGTTGACCAGCCGCAGGGCCCGCTGGACCTCGTCGCTCACCGCGATCAGCCGGGGCAGCTCGCGGTGCGTCTCGTCGTCTCCGGTGTGGATCCAGTGCGCCACGTTGACCACCGTGGCGGCGAGGTTGTCGGCGTTCGCCAAATAGTCGGCGAGGGTGGGGTGGTCGGCCTGCTTCCACTCCCACTCGCGGGCCATCGCCTCCAGGGTGCGGGCCATCGCGTCCCGCCACGGCCCGCGCAGCTCGGCGTAGGCCGGGGTGACGGCCAGGTCGTCGCGCAGCTCGGCGAGGAATCGGCCCAGCGGGTCGTCGGGCTCGGCGCCGTCGACGACGGTGAGGCAGGTCTTGGCGATCCGGTCGACCTCCGACCGGGAGGCCGCCAGGTGGTCGACCTGCCAGTCGACCGCGAAGCCCCAGAGCACGGCGCGGTTGGTCAGCGCCAGCTCCTCGGCGGTGCACCACGGCGCACTGAACGCCATCGCGAGGGCGATGCTGCTGAACAGCGCCGCGTCGAACGGCCGGCCGGGGAACAGCTCGGCGTGCCGGGCGGCGGATCGCTGCAGGTCGCGCTGGCCCTTGGCGGCGAGCGCGCAGATCCGCCCCTGCTCGGCCGCGGCGGCGACCGGATCCGGTACCTCCCCGCCGGTCATGCCGGCTCCGCCCGCCGGTCGGCGGCGAGCAGGGTCAGTTCGACCCGCTCGCGCGGTCGCAGCGCCGCGGCCAGCCGCAACCCGGGTACGCCGGGGCGGCGCAGCCGGAACCGGTAGCGGCTCAGCATCGTGGCGAGGATGAGCTGCGCCTCCAGGTAGAACAGGTACATCCCGAGGCACTGGTGCGGGCCGCCGCCGAACGGGAAGTGGGCGTACCGGTGTCGGGCGCGGACCCGCTCGGGCCGGAACCGTTCCGGGTCGAACTCGTCCGGGCGGTCCCAGAACTGGCGCATCCGCTGGGTGATCAGCGGGCTGGCCACCATGGTCGCTCCGGCCTCGATCGGCACGCCGTCGATGACGTCGGCGGCGACCGCGCGGCGCGGGATGATCCAGCCGATCGGATACAGCCGGAGGAGCTCGTCCAGGACCATCCGGGTGTAGGTGAGGTCGGCGAGGTGCTCGCGGCGCACCGGTTCGTCGCCCACCACCCGGTCGATCTCGGCGTAGAGCCGGTCGGCCACGTCGGGTCGCTCCTCCAGGTGGGGCCAGGCCCAGGTGAGCACGTTGATGGTGGTCTCGGTGGTGGCCGCGAACATGGCCACGGTGTCGTTGCGGACCTGCCGCTCGTCGAGCTGCCGCCCGTCGTCGGTGCGGGCCCGCCAGAGCGTGGAGATGATGTCGTCGCCCTGGTCGGCCACGGCCCGGGTCTCCCGGACGATCGGTACGAGCACCTCGTCGACGATGCGGACCGCGCGGCGGAACGGGCGGTCCCCCGGCATCGGCAGGGAGAGCGGGGCGAACGGCACGACGATCCGGGGGATCACCGCGGAGGCGATGACGTCCTGCGCGTCGATCACCCGCAGCGCGTCCGGCACGGAGATCTTGTCGGCGAAGAGCACCCGCATGATCGCCCGGCTGACGATCCGGGCCTGCTCGGTGCCGATGTCGACGGGGCGCCCGGCCCGGAACGGCTCGTCCAGCTCGTCGACGGCGTCCCGGATGGCGTCGGCCATGCCGTCGATCAGCGCCTCCACCCGCTTGGCGGTGAACATCGGCTGGAGCATCCGGCGGCTGGCCGACCAGATCTGCCCCTCGCCGAGGATGCCCTCGCCGAACAGCCGCTTGACCGGGCGCCAGAACAGTCCGTCGCCGGCCCGTTCGTAGTTGTCCGCCCGGTCGCGCAGCACGTGCTGGACGTGCCGGGGGTGGGTGACCAGGTACGGGCGGAACGATCCCAGGTTCAGCCGGACGAGCGCGCCCCCGGTCCGGTTGCCCACGTCGATCAGCGCGCGGGCCGGGTCCCGGAGCATGCCGGGCAGGATCTGCCGCAGGGGAACGGAGTGGGGCCGCCCGGTGGGCCGGGGCGCGGTCGGCGACTCGTCCACGTGAATGGCTCCCTTTGTTCTACCCAGGGTCGCGACGTCGTCATGACCCGTGACCTTGCCCGCGAGCATGCCATCCTGAACGACGGATAAAAAGGCGGACAGGAAAATATCTCACTGCACAATAATCCCGGTGTCGACAATGGAGCCGGTGGGATTTGCGTCACGCCGGAAGGCTTCCCGCGTGGTGGACCGTCCGCAGTGGACTTTGCGACCGGCTCGCGGCCCAGGTCCGCCCGGCCCCGCCCACCACCCGCCGGCCGCGACCGGCCCGAGCCGGCCCGCCACCCGCCGGCGCGCCGGCGCGATCAACTCCTGCCGACCGACTGGGGAGAACGCGGGCGCGTGCCCGCCCCCTGTGCCAAGCTTCGGGCATGGACGACACGACCATCCTGAGCCGGATCTCCGAACTCGTCGACGAGGAGCACCGGCTGCGCGCGGCCGCACAGGAGCACGAGGCCGGCACCGACGACGAGGCCCGGGAGCGGCTGCGGGCCCTGGAGGAGTCCCTCGACCAGTGCTGGGACCTGCTCCGTCGGCGTCGGGCGGCGCGCCGGACGCACGGTGACGCCGACGCCCAGGGCCAGCGCCCGGTGACCGAGGTCGAGCGCTACCTCCAGTGACGCCGGGGCGGCAGTGGACCGCCGTGCCGCGTCCCGGGCGGGCCGGCACCCGCCCGGGACGCGGCACGCTCAGCGGAGGCCCGCCTCCCGCAGCAGCACCTCGGTCAGCGCCTCCGGGTCGGTGTCCGAGGCGGGCAGGCCGCGGGCGGTGAACCAGGTGCCGACCACGCGGACGTCCCGGCCCAGGAACTCCGCCCCCTGCGGGTTGGCCACCACGTCGACCACCTGCGGCAGGTCGATCATGACGAGCCGCCCGGCGTGCACCAGCAGGTTGTACGGGGACAGGTCGCCGTGGGCGTACCCGGCGCGGGCCAGCACGACCAGGGCGTCGACCAGTTGCTCCCACAGGTCGCGCAGGTCGGCGCCCTCGGGCCGGAGCTGGGCCAGCCGGGGCGCGGCCTCGCCCGCCTCGGCGTCGCCGACGAACTCCAGCATCAGCTCGGTGCCGAGCAACTGCACCGGGTAGGGCACGGCGATCCGCCCGGAGGCGGCGCCGATCTCCCAGAGCCGGGCGAGCGCGGCAAACTCGGCCGCCGCCCACTGCCCGGCGATCATCTGCCGGCCGAACGAGGTCCGGCCGGCCATCGCCCGCATCTCCCGGGAGCGGCGGACCCGGCGCCCCTCCAGGTAGCCGGCGTCGCGGTGGAAGAGGCGGTGCTGGGGGTCCCGGTACCGCTTGGCCGCCAGCAGGCAGCCGCGGCCGGTGTCCGGAACGGCCCGGCGGACCAGGTGGACGTCCGCCTCCTTGCCGGTCTTCAGCACGCCCAGCTCGGTGTCCTTCGCGGCCAGCTCGGTGACCAGCCACTGCGGGTGGGGCTCCGGCCCGTGCACGGCCTGGTCCCAGGAGGACCAGCTGTCCTCCGCGTCCGGCTCGGCGTCGGGGTCGGTGAGGACCGGCTCGGCGTGCCGGCCCCGCTTCAGGAAATAGGGATCGTCGTCGTCGAAGCGGCTCTTGCCGCGGCCACGGCGCTGCGGCGCCGGGAAGTCGTGATCGCGCACGGGTGGATCGGTCCTTCGATCGAGGCTGGTGGAGGCAGGTGGTGCGACCCTGCAAAGACGGCCATGACCGACCTCCTCTCCTCGACCGGGCACCGCCCGGCTGCGCCCTCGCGCCGCACCATGGTCACGGGCGGCCCCGGGCGGGTCAACCGAATTACCGCTCAGCCGGCCAGGACGGCGGCCACCCCGGCGATCAGCCCGTCCACCGTGCGGGTGGGCGCGAACCGGGTGTCCGACCAGCGGCGCCCGCGGTGCAGCCAGACGCTGGGCAGACCGACGGCGGTCGCGCCGCCGATGTCCGCCTCCGGGCTGTCGCCGATCACCCAGGCGCCGCGCAGCGGCATCCGGGCCCGCTGGGCGGCCAGCGCGAAGATCCGCGGGTTGGGCTTGCTGACCCCGGCCTCCTCGGAGATCACCCAGTCGGCGATGTAGCGGTCCAGCCCGGTCCGGCGGATCTTGGCGTCCTCCTGGCGGGACGTGCCGTTGGTGACCACCACCGGCACCCAGCCGGCGTCGTCGGCGATCCGCAGCGCGCAGGCCACCAGAGGGTCCAGCCGGGTGAACGCCACCACTCCGTCGTGCAGCTCCTCGACCAGGTCGATGGAGGGTATGCGCACCTCGTACCGGTCGCGGATCGCGTCCGCCACGTCCCAGCGGTCGGTCAGCCCGTCGGCGTCTACGGAGAGCAACCACTCGATGTCGGTGGGCGGCGCGCCGATGCTGTCCAGGAACCGCTCACCCCAGGCGCGGAACGGCCCCTCGCGGTCGAGCAGGGTGTTGTCCAGATCGAGCAGGAGCAACGGCACTCGCGAACCTTACGGGACGGGGTGCGCCACCGACAGGCCCGAGGGCACCACGCCGTCCGTCAGCCGACGAGCGTCGTTCGGGCGAGCCCCTGGTCGGTCAGGCGGTCGGTGAGCATGGTGTGTGCCGCGCGGGTGGCGCCGAGGGCGGCCGGGTCGAGGGTCGCCACCAGCACGTCCTCGCCGGTGTCCGCGCCCCGGACCAGCGGCCGGCCCTCCGGCTCGTAGACGGCGGCGCCACCGTTGAACCGCCACGGGTCCGCGCCGTCGACGGCGTTGGCGAAGACGACGTACATGGTGTTGTCCAGGGCACGCGCGGCGTAGTAGAGGTCGCGGCGGTGCTCGGAGCCGGCCAGGTACCCGCTCGGGCAGAGGTAGCCGTGTGCGCCGTCGACGGCGGCCGCCCGGCCGTGCTCCGGGAAGCAGCCGTCGTAGCAGATGCCGAGGCCGAACAACCAGCCGTCGACCAGCAGTGAGGCGCCCCGCCGGCCGGCGTCGAACAGCTCGCGCTCGCCGCCCCAGAGCTGCTGCTTGTCGTACGCGGCGGTGACCGTGCCGGTCGGGTCCACCACCAGCGAGGAGATGGTGCGCCGCCCGTCCGGGTGGCGGACCGCCGCGCCGATCACCACGCTCGTCCCGCCGTCCCGGGCGGCCACGCGCAGGGGGTCCAGCCGCGGGTCGTCGACGCGGCCCTCGGGGTCGGCGCCCACGTCGGTGCCGGTCGGGTCGGCGCGCAGGGTCGGCGGGTGGTACGCGGGCAGGAACAGCTCGGGCAGCACCACGACCCGGGCGCCGGCGGCCCGGCCGACGAGGCGGGCGGCGGTGGCGGCGTTGCCGACGACGTCACCGGGAACGGGCTCGGCCTGAATGGTGGCCACGGTCAGCGGACGGGTGGGGAGGGGCACGGCCTGGGTCACCGGAGGATCCTAACCGGCGCGGCCGACCCCGCCGATCATGCGAAACCGCATCTCAAGCCGTACGTACGGTTTGCATTGACCGGTTCCACCTGGAACGATCGACACGTGCCCAGAGTAAGCCAGGACCAGCTCGACGCGCGCCGGCAGGAGATCCTCGGCGCCGCGCGGGCGTGTTTCGCCCGGCACGGCTACGAAGGTGCCACCGTCCGCCGGCTGGAGGAGGCCACAGGGCTCTCCCGGGGCGCGATCTTCCACCACTTCCGGGACAAGGACTCGCTCTTCCTCGCCGTGGCCGAGGACGACGCCGCGATCATGGTGGAGACCGTGGCCCGCAACGGCCTGGTCCAGGTGATGCGCGACCTGCTGGCCCGGGCGGTCTCCCCGGACACCACCGGCTGGCTCGGCAGCCAGCTCGAGGTCTCCCGGCGCCTGCGCACCGACCCCGCGTTCGCCCGGCGCTGGGCGGAACGCTCGGCGGCGATCGCCGAGGCCACCCGGGAGCGCCTGCTCCGCCAGCGGGAGGCCGGGGTGCTCCGCGACGACGTGCCGATCGACGTGTTGGCCCAGTTCCTGGAGCTGGCGTACGACGGGCTCGTGCTGCACCTGGCGATGGGCCGTCCCGCCGGTGACCTGGGCCGGGTCCTCGACCTGGTCGAGGAGGCCGTCCGCCGGCACTGACGGCCCCGCGGGTCTCGGTCCGATAACTCGACCGCTCGGGGAGATCACCGCTGGCGGACCTGCTCCACAATGAGCCGCGACCCCTCGCGACAGGAGCAGCGCATGACAGTCCTCGCGGGCGACACCTGGGGCATCCCCGGCCCCGTCTTCCTCCGCTGGTACCTCGTGGCGGCCGTCGTGCTGGTCGTCGGCACCCTGGTGTACCGGTTCCGCGCGCTGGCCGGCACCCCGGTGCACAGCGGTGAGCCGCTCGGGCCGCAGCAGGTCGCGTACCTCAACGGGGGCGACCAGCTCGCCGTCTGGACCGCGCTCGGCGGCCTGCGCCGCGCCGGCGCGGTCGGCGTGCGCCCCGACCGGCGGCTCACCGCCGGCGGCCCGCTGCCGGCCGGGGTCACCCCGCTGGACCAGGCGATCCACCACGCGGCCGGCCGCGGCCTGCGCTCCCGGGAACTGGGCCAGGACGAATGGGTCCGGCGCGCCGTCGACGAACTGCGCGACGGGCTCGTGCGCCGTGGCCTGGCACTGGACAAGGAGCGGCGGGCGACGCTGCGCCGCGGCTCGCTGCTCGTCGGGGCCCTGGTGGCGCTCGGCTTCGTCCGGGCCTTCGTCGGCATCTCCAACGGCCGGCCCGCCGGCTGGCTGCTGCTCACCCTGGTCCCGCTCTTCGTCGCGTTCCCGCTGCTCAACCGGGTGCCGTGGCGCACGCGGGCGGCCGACAAGGAGCTGCGCGCGCTGCGCCGCCAGCACACCTGGCTGCGTCCCGCCGCCGCACCGGCGTACGCCACCTACGGCCCGTCCGACGCGGCGATGGGCGTCGCGCTGTTCGGCACCGCCACCCTCTGGTCCATGGACCCGGGGTTTTCCGAGCAGGCCGAGATCCAGCGTCAGGCGATGGGGACGAGCGGCAGTTCGGGCAGTTCCTGCGGAGGCGGCAGCTCCTGCGGGGGCGGCAGCTCGTGCAGCGGAGGCAGCTCCTGCGGGGGCGGTGGCGGCTGCGGCGGCGGTGGCGGGTGCGGCGGATGACGGCCGGACCGTCCGGGGTGGGCATCGGGTGGCGGCCGGAGATCGCCGGCTTCGTGGCCGGCCTGCCCGGGCTGCGCTTCGTCGAGGTGGTCGCGGAGACGGTCGCCCCGGCCGGACCGCTCCCCGACGGCCTGGCCGAGCTGCGCGGGCGGGGCGTCACCGTCGTACCCCACGGGGTGAAGCTCTCCCTCGGCGGCGCGGAGCCCGTCGACCCGGCCCGGGTGGCGCACCTGGCCGGTGTGGCCGCGGCGCTGGACGCGCCGCTGGTCAGCGAGCACATCGCGTTCGTCCGGGCCGGCGGTCTGGAGGCCGGTCACCTGCTGCCGCTGCCGCGCAGCCGGGAGGCGGTGGCCGCGGTGGTGGCCAACGTGCGCCGGACCCAGGCGGAGCTGCCGGTGCCGCTGGCCCTGGAGCCGATCGCCGCGCTCTTCGACTGGCCGGACGACGAGCTGGACGAGGCCGACTTCCTCACCGAGATCCTCGACGCCACCGGGGCGCTGCTGCTGCTCGACGTCGCCAACGTGCACGCCAACGCCCGCAACCGGGGCGGCGCCCCGGCCGCCCTGCTGGACCGGCTGCCGCTGGAGCGGATCGCCTACGTGCACGTGGCCGGCGGCGCCGAGCAGGGCGGCTTCTACCACGACACGCACACCGACCCGGTCCCCGCCGAGGTGCTCGACCTGGTCCGCGAGCTGTGCGACCGGCACCGGCCCCCGGCGCTGCTGCTGGAACGCGACGGCCACTATCCGCCCGCCGCCGAGCTGCGCGGCGAGCTGGACGCCCTGGCCGCCGCCTCCTCGTACCCAGTGGTCACGTGACCGGCGGGGACCTGGCCGCACGGCAGGCGGCGCTGGTGGCGGCGCTGGTGGCCGGCGGGCCGCTGCCGCCCGGGTTCGCCGCCGCGCCGGTGGAGGCGGCCCGCCGGGCGCTGCTGCGCAAGCGGGCCGGGGACGTGGCCCGGCACTGGCCGCTGCTGGCGGCCGGCATCGGCGACGCCTGGCCGGCCACCTTCGCCGGCTGGGCGGCCGGCCACCCCACGAACGGCTCCCTGCGCGACGGCTGGGACCTGGCCCGGGAGCTGCGCGACCGGGGCACGCTGCCGCCGCTGGGCGCGGAGGAGCTGGCCGTCCGCGAGGCGGCGAGCCGCTACAACGGCCGATCGGCTCCCCGGCCCCGCCGGCTGCCGGCCGTCACCCGGGCCGGCGGCGCCGTCGCGGCCCAGCTCGCCGGCCGGGTACGCCTGCTCCGGCCCGCCCGGCGCTGAGAGCGGGTGGCAGGCGCCCCCGGGGTACGGCAGGATCGGCTCCATGGATCTCGGACTCGCCGACCGGGTGTACGTGCTGACCGGCGCCTCGGGCGGCCTCGGCTTCGCCACCGCCGAGCAGCTCGTCGCCGACGGCGCCCGCGTGGTGATCTCGTCCCGCGCCCCGGAGCGGGTCGCCGCCGCCGTGGAGGCGCTCGGCGGGCCGGAGCGGGCGATCGGGCTGACCGCCGACCTCACCGACCCGGGCACCCCGGAGCGTCTCGTCGCGGCGGCGCGCGAGCAGTTCGGCCGGCTCGACGGGGCACTGATCTCGGTGGGCGGCCCGCCCCGGGGCACCGCCGCCCAGATCACCGACGAGCAGTGGCGGGAGTCCTTCGAGACGGTCTTCCTGGGCAGCGTCCGCACCGCGCGCACGGTGGCCGCCGCGCTCACCGACGGGGGCGCCATCGGGCTGGTGCTCTCCACCTCGGTCCGCAGCCCGCTGCCCGGGCTCGGCATCTCCAACGGCCTGCGCCCCGGCCTGGCCGGGGTGGCCAAGGACCTGGCCGACGAGCACGGCCCCCGCGGCGTACGGGTGGTCAGCCTGCTGCCGGGGCGGATCATGACCGATCGCAACCGCGAACTCCTGGCCGCCAGCGGCGACGCGGTGCGGGCCCGCACCGAGGCGGAGGCGTCGATCCCGCTGGGCCGGATCGGCGACCCTGCCGAGTTCGGCCGCGTGGCCGCCTTCCTGCTCTCCCCCGCCGCCGGCTACGTCACCGGGGTGACCGTGCCGGTCGACGGCGGCGCGCTGCGCGGTCTGTGACGGCGCCCCGGTGAGCGACCGACGCCGCCCCGCCGCCGGCCGCCCGGACGCCGCACCCGGATCGCCGGCCCGGCGCTACCCCCGCCCCAGCCGGGAACAGCTCGCCGCGGCCGCCGAGCGGACCCTCCCGGACCTGATCGCGCCCGGGCTGGACGTGCTCTTCGTCGGGATCAACCCGGGCCTGTGGTCGGCGGCCACCGGGTGGCACTTCGCCCGCCCGGGCAACCGGTTCTGGCCGGCACTGCACCGGGGCGGCTTCACCCCGCGCCAGCTGCACCCCAGCGAGCAGGACGAGCTGCCCGGCCTCGGGCTGGGCATCACCAACATGGTGGCCCGGGCCAGCGCCCGCGCCGACGAGCTGACCGCCGAGGAACTGGTCGAGGGTGCGCGGGAGCTGACCGCCAAGGTGGCACGCTACCGGCCGCGCTGGGTGGCGGTGGTCGGGGTGACCGCGTACCGGATCGGGTTCGCCCGGCCGAAGGCGGGCTTCGGGCCGCAGCCGGAACCACTCGCGGCGGCCCGCCTCTGGGTGCTGCCCAACCCGAGCGGGTTGAACGCGCACTTCACCCCGGAGACGCTCGGGGCCGCCTTCGGTGAGCTGCGCGCCGCGGTGACCGCCGGCGGCTAGTTGGCGGCGTCGCCGACTAGTTGGCAGCGGCCGGCGGGAGGGCCTCCTGGGCGACGTAGGTGCCGACCGGCACGGTGGTGACCACCGGCTCCGGCTGCGCCGGCTGCGCGTAGCGGGCCGGCGAGTCGGTGACCGCGAACTGGGTGCGGTAAAGCTCGGCGTAGAGGCCGCCGACGGCGACCAGCTCGTCGTGCCGGCCCCGCTCGACGATCCGCCCCTCATCGAGGACGAGGATCTGGTCGGCGTCGCGGACCGTGGAGAGCCGGTGCGCGATCACCAGCGCGGTACGCCCGGTCAGCGCCACCGACAGCGCCCGCTGCACGGCCGCCTCGCTCTCCGAGTCGAGATGTGCGGTGGCCTCGTCGAGAATCACGATCGACGGGGCCTTGAGCAGCAGCCGGGCGATGGCGATGCGCTGCTTCTCGCCGCCGGAGAAGCGGTAGCCGCGCTCGCCGACCGTGGTGTCCAGCCCGTCGGGCAGGGCGCGGACCAGGTCGGCGACCTGCGCGCCGGCCAGCGCGGCCCAGATCTCGTCGTCGGTGGCGTCCGGCTTGGCGTAGCGCAGGTTCTCCCGGATGGTCTCGTGGAACAGGTGCGAGTCCTGCGTGACCACACCGATCTCGTCGCGGAGCGAGGCGAGCGTGGCGTCCCGGACGTCGACCCCGCCGACCAGCACCTGGCCCTCGCTGACGTCGTAGATCCGGGAGATCAGCATGGAGAGCGTGGACTTGCCGGCGCCGGAGGGGCCGACCAGGGCCACCATCTGGCCGGGCTCGACGGCGAACGACACGCCCTTGAGCACCGGCTCGTTGACCGTGCGGTCGAGCGCGGCAACCTCCTCCAGGGAGGCCAGCGAGACCTCCGCGGCGCTCGGGTAGCGGAACCGCACGTCGCGGAACTCGACCCGGCCGTTGCCTCGGGGCACCGGCACGGCGGCGGGCTTCTCCTCGATGCCGGGGCGCAGGTCGAGCACCTCGAAGACCCGGTCGAAGGAGACCAGCGCGCTCATCACGTCGACCCGGACGTTGGAGAGCGCGGTGAGCGGGCCGTAGAGGCGGGTGAGCAGCAGCGCCAGCTTGACCACGGTGCCGGCGCTGACCGCGCCGGTGACGGCGAGCCAGCCGCCGAGCCCGTAGGTGAGCGCCTGGGCGAGGGAGGCGACCAGCAGCATGGCCACGAAGAAGGTGCGCGAGTACATGGCCGACTGGATGCCGATGTCGCGGACCCGCTCGGCCCGACCGGCGAACCGGGTCGCCTCCACCTCGGGCGAGCCGAAGAGCTTGACCAGCAGGGCGCCCGAGACGTTGAACCGCTCGGTCATCGTCGCGTTCATCTTGGCGTCGAGGTTGTACGACTCGCGGGTGATCTCGGCCAGCCGCCGGCCGACCCGGCGGGCCGGGATGATGAAGATGGGCAGCAGCACCAGCGCCAGCACGGTGATCTGCCAGGACAGGATGAGCATCGCCCCGGCGGTGAGCACGAGCTGGATGACGTTGCTGACCACGCCGGACAGCGTCGAGGTGAACGCCCGCTGGGCGCCCAGCACGTCGTTGTTGAGCCGGCTGACCAGCGCGCCGGTCTGGGTGCGGGTGAAGAACTGCAGCGGCATCCGCTGGACGTGGTCGTAGACCCGGGTCCGCAGGTCGAGGATGATGCCCTCGCCGATCCGGGCCGAATACCACCGCTGGGCCAGCGAGAAGAGCGCGTCGGCCACGGCCAGCACGGCGATGATCAGGGCGAGCCGGACCACGGTGGCGCGCGCGTCGGAGCCGCCGCCGGCGATCGCGTCGATGACGTCACCGGCAAGCAGCGGGGTGGCCACTCCGATCACCGCGGCGATCACCACGGTGATCAGGAAGACGATGATGTCGCGCCGGTAGGGCTGGGCGAACGCGACGATCCGCGCGGCGGTGCCGCGCTTGAGCTGGTGGCTGGAGATCTCGTCGCGGTTGCGCATCGACCGGAGCATGCTCCAGCCGCCCATGCCGCCACCGGCCATCGGGTTGGACACTCGTCACCTCCGGGTCGTCGGCAGCCGTGGACCGTCGGAATCAATTCTCCCGACCACTACGACAACCTCGCCAGTAACCCGGATCTTCCCGAATGGTCCTTACTATTCGCCCCGACCGGCCAGGTCGCGGATCCGGCGGGTCTGCGCCTCCCGCTCGGCCCGCTGCTGCTCGGCGTGGGTGCGCCCGCCCGCACCGGCGAGCAGCGCCTTGATCTCGACGATCGCGTCGCGGTTGTTGGCCAGCAGACCCGCCGTCAGGTCGCGCACCGCGCCGTCGAGCTCCCCGGTGGGCACGACGAGGGTGGCCAGGCCGATCCGGTCCGCCTCGGCGGCGTCCATCCGGCGGCCGGTGGCGCAGATCTCCAGGGCGCGGGAATAGCCGACCAGCTCGGCGAGGCGCTTGGTGCCGGCCAGGTCGGGGACCAGGCCGAGGGCCACCTCGGCCACGGAGAGCCTGGCGTCCTCGGCGAGCACCCGCAGGTCGCAGGCGAGGGCGAGCTGGAAGCCGGCGCCGATGGCGTGGCCCTGCACGGCCGCGATCGAGATGACGTCCGGCCGGTGCAGCCACGTGAAGCCGCCCTGGTATTCGGCGATCCGGTCGGCACACTCCTGCTCGGACAGGGTGGACAGCTCGGCGAACGAACCCGGGCCGGAGGAGCCGGCGACCGAGAGGTCGAGGCCGGCGGAGAAGGCCCGCCCCTCACCGCGCACCACGACGACGCGGACGTCGCCGGGCAGCTCCCGGGAGAAGTCGCTCATCGCGCGCCACATGGCCGGGGTCTGGGCGTTGAGCACGTCGGGCCGGCACAACGTCACCGTCGCGACCGGCCCGTCGCAGTCGAGTCGTACTCCGGTCGTCTCGGCGGTCACCGGACCGCCCGGAGCACAGCGCTGATGGACGACGCTGGGGGGCGGGTCACGCCTTCTTGCGGCGCCGGGCGCCGCCACGCTGCCGCAGCTGCACCCCGGACTCGGTGAGCACCCGGTGGATGAACCCGTAGGAACGGCCGGTCGAGGCCGCGAGCGCACGGATGCTCTCACCCGAGGTGTACCGCTTTACCAGGTCCTTGGCGAGCGTCTGCCGCTCGGCCCCGACGATCCGGCGACCCTTCTCAGTGCTGGTGGCTGTGCCGGTGGCTGCCATGCTGATTCCTCACGTCCCAGACTGTGCGGTTCGGATACGGTCCCACCTATTAGACCGCCTCGGACGATCATGCGCCAGATATCAACTATTCGCCAACCGACACGCTATGCAATGTCAGCTTCCCGATAGAGTGATCCTTCTGACCGGCCATCCGGCGACGGCCAGCCGGATCATGAGAGGCCGCCCGGCCGGCCGACCCGTACGCTCCACAGGTGATCGACCTGCTGGCCGCGGCGGCCGCCGCCGCGGGCGTGTTCGCCGCCACCAACATCGACGACATCGTCGTCCTCACCGTGTTCTTCGTGGCGGCCCGGGGCACCGGCCGGCCCCGCCCGTGGCAGATCGTCGCCGGCCAGTACGCGGGCATCGGCGCGCTGGTCGGGGTCGCGGTGGTGGTCGCCGCCGGGCTGCTGGTGGTGCCCGACCCGTGGACCGGCCTGCTCGGGTTGCTGCCGACCGCGCTGGGTCTGCGCGCCCTGCTGGCCCGCCGGGGCGACGACGAGCCGCCGGCCGTGGTCGGCAGCCTGCTCGGAGTGGCCGGGGTGACGGTGGCCAACGGCGCCGACAACATCGCCGTCTACGTGCCGGTGTTCCGCTCGCTCGACCCGGCCACCGGCCTGGTCTGGCTGCTGGTCTTCGCCGCCCTGGTGGCCGTCTGGTGCGCGGCCGCCGCCCTGCTCGGCAACCATCCCCGGGTGGTGTCCCTGGTCGGCCGCGCCGGCCACTGGCTGGTCCCGGCCGTCTTCATCGCCCTCGGCGTGGTCATCCTGACCACCTCCGGCGTCCTCCCCCGCCTGCTCGGCTGACGGGCGTCAGGCCAGTTCGACCAGTTCCAGAAGGTCGTCGGACCAGGCGTCCTCGTCGCCGTCGGGGAGGAGGATGGCGCGGTCGGGCTTGAGAGCCAGGACGGCGCCCGGGTCGTGGGTGACCAGCACGATGGCGCCCGGGTAGCGGGCGATCGCGTCGAGCACCTGCTCGCGGCTGACCGGGTCGAGGTTGTTCGTCGGCTCGTCCAGCAGCAGCACGTTGGCGCCGGAGCAGACCAGGGTGGCCAGCGCCAGCCGGGTCTTCTCGCCGCCGGAGAGCACCCCGGCCCGCTTGTCGACGTCCTCGCCGGAGAAGAGGAACGCGCCGAGGATCCGGCGCAGGTCTGTGTCGGTCTGCTCGGGCGCCGCGCTGCGCATGTGCTCCAGGATCGTCCGCTCGACGTCCAGCGTCTCGTGCTCCTGCGCGTAGTAGCCGAGCCGCAGGCCGTGCCCGGGGCGCACCTCGCCGGTGTCCGGTTCGAGCAGGCCACCGAGCATCCGCAGCAGGGTGGTCTTGCCGGCGCCGTTGAGGCCCAGGATCGCCACCCGGGAGCCCCGGTCCACCGCCACGTTCACGTCGGTGAAGATCTCCAGCGACCCGTACGACTTGGACAGGCCGGCGGCGGTGAGCGGCGTCTTGCCGCACGGCGCGGGAGTGGGGAAGCGCACCTTCGCCACCTTGTCGGCGACCCGGACGTCCTCCAGGCCGGACAGCAGCTTCTCGGCCCGGCGGGCCATGTTCTGCGCGGCGACGGTCTTGGTGGCCTTGGCCCGCATCTTGTCCGCCTGGGCCATCAGCGCGCCGGCCTTCTTCTCGGCGTTGGCGCGCTCCCGGCGGCGGCGCCGCTCGTCGGTCTCCCGCGCCTCCAGGTACGCCTTCCAGCCCAGGTTGTAGACGTCGACCACGGAGCGGGTGGCGTCCAGGAACCAGACCTTGTTGACCACCGCCTCCAGCAGGGACGCGTCGTGGGAGATCACGATGAGGCCGCCCTTGTGGTTGCCGAGGAAGCTGCGCAGCCAGGTGATCGAGTCGGCGTCGAGGTGGTTGGTCGGCTCGTCGAGCAGCAGGATGCCGCCGCCGTTCTCGCCGGCGTCGCGGAACAGGATCCGGGCCAGCTCGATGCGACGGCGCTGGCCGCCGGAGAGGGTGCCGATGGTCTGCACCAGGGCCCGGTCGGGCAGGCCGAGGTTGGCGCAGATCCGGGCCGCCTCGGCCTCGGCCGCGTAGCCGCCGAGGGAGGCGAACTGGTCCTCCAGCGCGCCGTAGCGGCGGACCAGCTTCTCGTCGTCGGCGCCCTCGGCGAGCTTCTCCTCCAGCTCCTTCATCTGCGCCATGAGCACGTCCAGCCCCCGGGCGGAGAGCACGCGGTCCCGCCCGGTGACCTCCAGGTCGCCGGTCCGCGGGTCCTGCGGCAGGTAGCCGATCGCGCTGCGCCGGTCGATCTGCCCGGCGTACGGCTGCCCCTCCCCCGCCAGCACCTTGAGGGTGGTGGTCTTGCCGGCGCCGTTGCGGCCGACCAGGCCGATCCGGTCACCCGGCTGCACCCGCAGCGTGGTGTCGGACAGCAGGATCCGGGAACCGGCGCGCAGTTCCAGGCCGGTGGCGTTGATCATGTCGGGGTACTCGCTCTCGGGGTTCGGCGAAGGGCTGACTCAGGGCACGCGAAAGCGCCGGCGGGTCATCAGTTTCCCGTCGGCGCGGGGCCGTTCAGCCTTCGCAGCGCAGCACGCGCCAATTGTACCGGGCGCTCCGCGGCCGGCCCGCCGGATTACCGCGCAAGATCATCGGGTACCGAAAACCTCGTCCGGACCCGGTCCGGTACCGCAACCACCACACACGGACTAATCGGTGATCGGGGTCAACATGGAGCTGAACGAGAACGCGCGGGTCGACACCAGCCAGGTGGAGGACCGGCGAGGGTCCGGCGGAGGCGGCGGGATGGGCATTCCGATCCCGATCGGCGGTGGCCGGGGCGGAATCGTGGGCATCATCATCGCCGTCCTGGTCGCCCTGGTGGGCGGCGGCTTCGGGCTGAACGCGGCCACCAACGGCGGCGGCTCCGAGCAGGGCGACAACACCTCGCTGGAGCAGAAGTGCTCGGCGCAGGACGCGCTGAAGCAGCTCGACTGCCGCAACACGCTCTACGTCAACTCGATCCAGGCGTACTGGCGGACCGCCATGCCGCAGGTCTTCGGCGACCAGTACCGGCCGTCGAAGACCGTGTTCTTCAGCCAGAACGTGAGCACCGGCTGCGGCGCGGCCGACGCCGGGGTCGGCCCGTTCTACTGCCCGGCCGACGACCTGGTCTACATCGACCTCACCTTCTACCGCCTGCTCGCCGACCAGCTCGGCGCGGAGGGCGAGTTCGCCCAGCCGTACGTGCTGGCCCACGAGTACGGGCACCACGTCCAGGACCTGCTCGGCACCGAGGCACAGATGCGCCGCCAGCAGCAGCGCGACCCGCAGAACGCCAACACGCTCTCGGTGAAGCTGGAGCTCCAGGCCGACTGCTACGCCGGCGCCTGGGCGAAGAACGCCACCGGCACCTCCGACGAGCAGGGCCAGAAGATCTTCAAGAGCATCACCGACCAGGACATCCAGCAGGCGATCGACACGGCCGAGAAGATCGGCGACGACGCCATCCAGCAGCGCTCCGGCCGGCCGGTGAACCCGGACGAGTTCACCCACGGCACCTCCGAGCAGCGCAAGCAGTGGTTCACCAAGGGCTTCTCCACCGGCGACCCGAAGGCCTGCGACACCTTCGGCGGCAGCCTGTAACGCCCGACCGACCGCACCGGACCCCGGCGACGCCCCCGGCGCCGGGGTCCGGTCGTGTCCGGGGGCACCGAGCCCACCCGGCCCGGCCCAGGATGTCGGGATGACCGAGGTCAGCCGGCCTTGTCGGGTGCCGGGTCGCGGACCAGGATCCGCACCGCGCGGGCGGCGGCCACCGCGCCGACCAGCACCGCGTGCCGGGGCTCGGGCACGTCGAGCAGCCGCTCCGCGCGCAGGGCGGCGAGCGGGGCCAGCCGCCGGTCGGCCAGCACCGTGTCCACGGCCCGCCGGTCCCCGCCACCGACCACGGCCGCGAGGCTCTCCGCCTCCGGCAACAGCAGGCGTACGGCCAGCTCGGCCGCGTCGCCCAGCGCCGCCTTCGCCTGGTTGTCGCGCCGCCGGGCGAACCGCTGCTGCGACCAGCCGCCGGCGGCGGTGCGCCCCTGCACGTACCGGGTGTCCACCTTGGAGACGACCAGGTCCGGGCCGTCGGCGACGCCGACCGCCACCGCGCCCTTGCGGGCCAGCAGCAGACCGAGCCGGCGGGGCGCGCCGGCCGCGGCCACGAACCCGGGCACGTCGGCGACGGCCGGGGCGCCGGGCGGGGTGTGCAGCTCGGCGGTGGCGCCGTCGGGGGCGGCGAGCAGCAGACCGTACCCCTCGACGGTCGTGGTGGGCGGGCCGTGCCGGTCGGCGAAGCCCTCGACCCAGCGGGCGACGCGGGCCGGGTCGACCTCGACCCACCGGCCGCCCCCGGCTGCGGGTCGGCTGGTCACCGCCCGACCGTACGACACCGTCCCCGGTGCGGCTCAGTCGGGCAGCAGGGTGGCGATCGCCAGGGCGGCGATCAGGGCGCTGGAGACCAGGCCGGTGACCAGGCGGCCGCGCGGCCCGGCCAGGGCCCGGCCGACCATGGTGCCGCCGCCGGCGACGACCAGTTGCCAGCTCGCCGAGGCCAGGAACGCGCCGGCCACGAAGAGCGCGGCGGTGGCCGCGTCCGGGTCGGCGGTGTCCTGGCGGCCGAGCACCAGCGCGGCGAAGTAGAGCACCGTGGCCGGGTTCAGCAGCGTCAGGCCGAGCAGCACGGCGTACGCCCGCCCGGGGCTGTTCAGCCCCCGCCCCACCGGCGCCTCCGCGACCTCCCGCGTGCGGCGGGCGGACCAGGTCCGCCACAGCCCGTGGCCGGCGAGGCCGAGCAGGACCAACGCGGCCACCACCCGCAGCGGCCCCGCGACCGGCGCGATGAGGCCGGCCAGACCGGCGCCGCCGAGCGCGGCAACCGCCGCGTAGAGCCCGTCGGCGGTGGCCACGGCGAGCGCCGCGGCCGCGCCGACCCGGAAGCCGGTACGGGCGCTCAGCCCGAGAATGAGGATCGCGATCGCGCCGACCGGGACGGCGACGCCGTAGCCGGCCACCAGACCGGCGAGGAACGCCCCGGTCACGACGGTGGGCGGCGGGTCGAGGCGGCCGGCGGCAGGGTGCGCTGTCGACGCGCGGCGGTGGCCGCACGGACAGGAACCTGCTTCGGGTACGCCTCGATCACGCGCCCATCCTGCACTCCCCTCCCCCGCCCCGCCACCCGATTTCCCCCGCCACCGCCCCACGCCACCGCCCTGTCGGCGACCTGAAGTCGATCAAGTTGTCACGGGGCGAGCCCGGTCGAGCTGTCGGCGAGAGCCGGCGGGTCGGGTGGGCGAGGGTCAGACCATACTGGTCCGCCATGGACCTGGACGACTATCAACGCGGCGCCCTCCGTACTGCCGCTCCACGTGACAAGAGGAACGAGCTGCTCCATCTGGTGCTCGGACTGGTCGGCGAATCGGGCGAGATCGCCGAGAAGTTCAAGAAGTGGGTCCGAGACCTCGACAGCGACGAGTCGCGGATCGACCGGGCCGACATCGCCAAGGAACTCGGTGACGTGCTCTGGTACGTGGCGGTGCTCGCCGACTACCTCGATCTGTCGCTGGACGACATCGCGGCGGCCAACCTGGCCAAGCTGGCCAGCCGTCAGGGCCGTGGCGTGCTGGGTGGCAGCGGCGACAACCGCTGAGCCGTTGTCACGCCCCGGTCGGGGGGTGAGACGGGTCGAGCGCGGCACCCGCAGGGGGTGTCGCGCTCGACGGGGACCGGGGAACGGTCAGACGTTGAAGCCGAGGGAGCGGAGCTGGTCGCGGCCCTCGTCGGTGATCTTGTCGGGGCCCCACGGCGGCAGCCAGACCCAGTTGATCCGGATGTCGTCGACCAGGCCGCCGCCCGGGCCGGTGGTCAGCGCCTGCCGGGCCTGGTCCTCGATCACGTCGGTGAGCGGGCACGCCGCCGAGGTCAGCGTCATGTCCAGGGTGGCGACGTTCTGGTCGTCGACGTGGATGCCGTACACCAGGCCGAGGTCGACCACGTTGATGCCCAGCTCGGGGTCGACGACGTCCTTCATGGCCTCTTCGATGTCGTCGAGCACGGCCTTGCCGCCGCCCGCCGCGCCGTTGGCCGTCGCACCGTTGGCCGGGGCCGTGCCGTTGGCCGTCGCGCCGTCGGCCGGGGCCGCGCCGTCGGTCGCCACCGCGCCGATCTCCGGCGTCTGGGCGGTCTCTTCGCTGCTCATGCCTTCACCTCCGGGCTCACGCCCACCCCGGCGCGTGCCGCGGCGTCCTTGAACGCCATCCACGACAGCAGCGCACACTTCACCCGGGCCGGGTAGCGCGCGACACCCGCGAACGCCACCCCGTCTCCGAGCACCTCTTCGTCCGGCGTGACCTGGCCACGCCCGGACATCAACTCCACGAACGCCTCGTGCACCGTGGCGGCGTCGTCGGCGGCCCGGCCGCGCAGCAGCTCGTGCAGCACGCTGGCCGACGCCTGGCTGATCGAGCAGCCCATCCCGTCGTACGAGATGTCGGTGAACACCTTGCCGTCGGTGGTCACCCGCAGGGTGATCTCGTCGCCGCAGGTCGGGTTGACGTGGTGCGCCTCGCCGACCCGGGCGGCCGGGTCCGTCGCGTCCCGCAGGCCGCGGCCGTGCGGGTGCTTGTAGTGGTCCAGGATGATCTCCTGGTAGAGCTGGTCGAGCTGCATCAGTCGAACACCTTCCGCACCTGCTCGAGACCGGCAACCAGCGCGTCGATCTCCTCGGTCGTGGTGTACAGGTAGAACGACGCCCGGGTCGTGGCCGGCACGCCGAACCGGGTGCACACCGGCTTGGCGCAGTGGTGGCCCACCCGGACCTGCACGCCGAGCGAGTCGAGCACCTGCCCGACGTCGTGCGGGTGCACGTCGCCGAGCGCGAAGGAGATCGTCCCGCCCCGGCCGACCGGCACGTTCGGGCCGAAGACGCGCAGCCCGGGCACGGTGGCGAGGGCGTCCAGCGCGTACGCCGTCAGCTCCTTCTCGTGCCACTGGATCGCCTGCATCCCGATCCCGGTGAGGTAGTCGACCGCCGCGCCGAGCGCGACCGCCTCGGCGATCGGCGGGGTGCCTGCCTCGAACCGGGCCGGCGGCGCGGCGAACGTCGAGCGCGCCATCGACACGGTCTCGATCATCGAGCCGCCGCCGAACACCGGGGGCATCGCGGCGAGCAGCTCGCCGCGGCCCCAGAGCACACCGATGCCGGTCGGGCCGCACATCTTGTGGCCGGTGAAGACGATGAAGTCCGCGTCGTAGTCGACGACGTCCATCGGCAGGTGCGGCACCGACTGCGAGCAGTCGAGCAGCAGCAGGGCGCCCACCTCACGGACCCGCTGGGTGATCCGCGAGGTGGCGTTGACCGTGCCGAGGATGTTGGACATGTGCACCAGCGAGACGATCTTCGTCCGCTCGGTGACCAGGTCGTCCAGCCCGGACTCGTCGAGCCGGCCGTGGTCGGTGACCGGGAACCAGCGCAGGGTCGCGCCGGTCCGCTCCGCGAGGAGCTGCCACGGGACGATGTTCGAGTGGTGCTCCATCTCGGAGATGACGATCTCGTCACCCGGCCCGATCCGGAACCGCGGGTCGGCGTCCGGGCGCAGCGAGGCGTTGGAGAACGCGTACGCCACCAGGTTGATCGCCTCGGTGGAGTTCTTGGTGAAGACCACCTCGTCCACGCTGGGCGCGTTGATGAACGCGGCGATCTTCGCCCGGGCCCCCTCGTACGCCTCGGTCGCCTCGGTGCCCAGCGTGTGCACCGAGCGCGACACGTTGGCGTTGTGCCGCGCGTAGTGCTCGGCGAGCACGTCGAGCACCTGCCGTGGCTTGTGCGAGGTGTTGGCGCTGTCGAGGTAGACCAGCGGGTGCCCGTTGACCTCCCGGTCGAGGATCGGGAAATCGGCCCGCACCCGCGCCACGTCGAAGCGGGGCACGTCGCCGTACTGCGGCATGCCCGACGGGATCGCGATGGAGGTCATCGGTGCTCAGGCCCGCGCCGAGCCGGCCCCGGCGACGTACCGCTCGTAGCCGGACTCCTCGAGCTTGTCGGCCAACTCCGGGCCGCCCTGCTCGACGATCCGGCCGGCCACGAAGACGTGCACGAAGTCGGGCTTGATGTAGCGCAGGATCCGCGTGTAGTGGGTGATCAGCAGCAGGCCGGTGTCGCCGGTGTCGCGCACCCGGTTGACGCCCTCGCTGACCACGCGCAGCGCGTCCACGTCGAGGCCGGAGTCGGTCTCGTCGAGGATGGCCATCTTCGGCTTGAGCAGCTCCAGCTGCACGATCTCGTGCCGCTTCTTCTCGCCGCCGGAGAAGCCCTCGTTGACGTTGCGCTGGGCGAACGCCGGGTCCATGTGGAGCTTCTCCATGGCGCCGCGCAGCTCGCCGGCCCAGGTGCGCAGCTTCGGCGCCTCGCCGTCGATGGCGGTCTTGGCGGTGCGCAGGAAGTTGGCCACCGAGACGCCGGGGACCTCGACCGGGTACTGCATGGCCAGGAAGAGGCCGGCGCGGGCCCGCTCGTCGACGGACATGGCCAGCACGTCCTCGCCGTCGAGGGTCACCGAACCGCCGGTGATCTCGTACTTGGGGTGGCCGGCGATCGAGTACGCCAGGGTCGACTTGCCGGAGCCGTTCGGGCCCATGATCGCGTGGGTCTCGCCCGACTTCACGGTCAGGTCGACGCCGGCCAGGATCGGCTTGAGCTCACCCTCGGGCAGCTTGACCGACACCTTCAGGTCGCGGATCTCCAGGGTGCTCATTAGCGGGTCACTCCATTGCTCGGCGTCAGGCTGACGTAGATGTCGCCGTCGCGGACTTCGACGGGGTAGACGGGAACGGGTTCGGTGGCGGGCAGCCCGGTGGGCTCGCCGGTCCGTAGGTCGAAACGGGATCCGTGCAGCCAGCATTCCAGCGTGCACCCGTCGACCTCGCCCTCGGAGAGGGCCACGGCGGCGTGCGAGCACTCGTCGTACACGGCGTAGAACGCGTCGTCCTCGCCGTGCACGATCGCGATCTGCGTGCCGTCCACGTCGGCGCTGATCGCGGTGCCCTTGGGCACGTCCTCGGCGGAGCAGATCTTGATCATCAGGCGCCGGCCTTGGTGAGGCGGGCCTCGATCGCGTCGCCGAGCCGCTCGCGCAGCTCCTCGACCGGGATCTTGTTGATCAGCTCGGCGAAGAAGCCGCGGACCACCAGCCGGCGGGCCTCGCCCTCCGGGATGCCCCGGGCCATCAGGTAGAAGAGCTGCTCGTCATCGAAGCGGCCGGTCGCGCTGGCGTGCCCGGCGCCGGCGATCTCGCCGGTCTCGATCTCCAGGTTGGGCACCGAGTCCGCCCGGGCGCCGTCGCTGAGCAGCAGGTTCCGGTTGATCTCGTACGTGTCGGTGCCGGTCGCCTCGGCCCGGATCAGCACGTCACCGACCCAGACGGTGTGCGCGCTGTCGCCCTGCAGGGCGCCCCGGTAGCCGACGTAGCTGCGGCAGTCCGGCACGGTGTGGTCGACCAGCTGCCGGTGCTCCAGGTGCTGGCCGGAATCGGCGAAGTAGACGCCGTACAGTTCCGCCTCGCCGCCACGCTGGGTGTACTCCACCGAGGTGTACTGGCGGACCAGGTCGCCGCCGAGGCTGACCTGCACGTGGATCACCTTGGCGTCGCGACCCAGCTTGATCTTGAGGTGCTGCGCCTGCACCGCGTCCTCGGCCCAGTCGGCGACGGTGACCAGCGTCAGCTTGGCGCCGTCGGCCACCGCGACCTCGACGTTGTCCGCCAGGGTGGCCGACCCGACGTGCTCCAGCACGAGGGTCACCTCGGCGAACCGGCCCACCTCGACGAAGGTGTGGCCGAGGGCGAGCGCGTCGGCGCCCCCGCCGACCACCCGCAGGCTCACCGGCGCCGCGACCACGGCGTCCCGGGCGACCTGCACCAGCAGCGCCTCGTCGGCCCCGCCGTACGCCAGCGCGCTGACCCGGTCGAACGGGGTCAGCACGCTGCCCACCCGCGGGTCGTCCTTGCCGATCCGGCCCACGGTGACGCCCTCGGGCAGGTCGCCGTGCTCGTGGCGGACCGTGCCGGTCGCGGCCTGCGCCCCGCCGGCCAGCCCGCGCAGGCGCTTGAGCGGGGTGAAGCGCCACTCCTCCTCCAGGCCGGTGAGGGCCGGGAAGTCGGCGACGTCGTACGAGCGGAGCGCCTGCGACTTGGTCGCGGGCGGCGCGGAAGCCTGGGTAGTCATCTCTTCCTTGGTCTGTTCAGCGATTGATCGGAGGGTCGGTCGGGCTGGTCGCGACGCGGCGCGACGGGTCCGGGCCGCGCGAGGGCGGGCCGGGTCAGCCGACCGCGCCCTCCATCTGGAGCTCGATCAGGCGGTTGAGCTCCAGGGCGTACTCCATCGGGAGCTCCTTGGCGATCGGCTCGATGAAGCCGCGCACGATCATGGCCATCGCCTCGTCCTCGCTCAGGCCCCGGCTCATCAGATAGAAGAGCTGGTCGTCGCTGATCTTGGAGACGGTCGCCTCGTGCCCCATCGACACGTCGTCCTCACGGATGTCGACGTAGGGGTAGGTGTCGGAGCGGGAGATGGTGTCCACCAGCAGCGCGTCGCACTTGACGGTGCTCCGGCTGCTGTGCGAGCCCTCCAGCACCTGCACCAGGCCCCGGTAGGAGGTGCGGCCGCCGCCCCGGGCGATCGACTTCGACACGATGGTCGAGGAGGTGTGCGGCGCGGCGTGCACCATCTTGGCGCCCGCGTCCTGGTGCTGGCCCTCGCCGGCCATGGCCACCGAGAGCACCTCGCCCTTGGCGTGCTCGCCGGTCATGTAGACCGCCGGGTACTTCATGGTGACCTTGGAGCCGATGTTGCCGTCGACCCACTCCATGGTCGCGCCCTCGTGGCAGACGGCGCGCTTGGTCACCAGGTTGTAGACGTTGTTCGACCAGTTCTGGATGGTCGTGTAGCGGCACCGGGCGTTCTTCTTGACGATGATCTCCACGACCGCGCTGTGCAGCGAGTCCGAGGAGTAGAGCGGCGCGGTGCAGCCCTCGACGTAGTGCACGTACGCGCCCTCGTCGACGATGATCAGCGTCCGCTCGAACTGGCCCATGTTCTCCGTGTTGATCCGGAAGTAGGCCTGCAGCGGGATCTCCACGTGCACGCCCTTCGGCACGTAGATGAACGAGCCACCGGACCACACGGAGGTGTTCAAGGCGGCGAACTTGTTGTCGCCGACCGGGATCACCGTGCCGAAGTACTCCTTGAAGACGTCCTCGTGCTCGCGCAGCGCGGTGTCGGTGTCCAGGAAGAGAACGCCCTGCTCCTCAAGGTCCTCGCGGATCTTGTGGTAGACGACCTCGGACTCGTACTGCGCCGCCACGCCGGCGACCAGCCGCTGCTTCTCCGCCTCCGGGATGCCCAGCCGGTCGTAGGTGTTCTTGATGTCCTCGGGCAGGTCCTCCCAGCTGGTGGCCTGCTTCTCGGTGGACCGCACGAAGTACTTGATGTTGTCGAAGTCGATCCCGGTGAGGTCCGCGCCCCACGCCGGCATCGGCTTGCGGCCGAACAGCCGCAGGCCCTTCAGGCGCAGGTCGAGCATCCAGGCCGGCTCGTTCTTCTTGGCCGAGATGTCCCGCACCACCGCCTCGTTGAGGCCGCGCTGGGCAGCCGCCCCCGCGACGTCGGGGTCGGCCCAGCCGTACTCGTAGCGACCGAGGGCGGCAAGCTGCTCCTCCTGGGTCAGGGGCTGGACGATCTGCTCGGTCATCTATCTGTCCTCACAGTGGTGACGGTGTTACCGGACTGGGCACGCGGCTGGGTGGGGATGTGCGTGGTGCACACCCCGTCGCCGTGCGCGATGGTGGCCAGGCGCTGCACGTGGGTGCCGACCAGACGGGAGATCACCGCGGTCTCGGCCTCGCACAGCTGGGGGAACTCGGCGGCCACGTGCGCCACCGGGCAGTGGTGCTGGCACAGCTGCCCGCCGGAGGCGATCGTGGACGCGTTGGCAGCGTAGCCCTCGGCGGTCAGCGCCCCGGCGAGTGCCTCCGCCCGGGCGAGCGGTTCGTCGCCGGCGTCCTCCATGGCGGCGCGGCAGCGCTCCTCCAGGGCGGTCACCTGCTCGGCGGCGAACGCCTCGACGGCCTGCGAGCCGCCGGTGCGGGCGATCCAGCGCAGCGCGGCGGTGGCGATGTTGTCGTAGTGGTGGGTGCCGCAGCGCACCCGGGCCGCCTCGGTCAGCACGAAGACCTTGGCCGGCCGGCCCCGGCCCCGGCTGCCCCGCACGACCTGCTCGCGGGCCTCCACGTCGCCGTCGGCGAGCATGGCGTCGAGGTGCCGGCGGATCGCGGCCGGGCTGAGCCCGAGCGCCGAGCCGAGCTGGCCGGCGGTCGTCGCGCCCTGCTCCAGCAGAAGCTGGGTGACCCGGTCACGGGTGGAAAGATCGGTGGACGCGGCAGTACCGGCGACCGGAGCGGTCGCCTGGTGGTCTCCGGAGAGCGCCGCCGCGTTTTTCACAACGCCAACGTTACGTAATTCGCCGAGGCCCCGCAAACCCGGGGTCCGGTGATCCCCACCACCGGTGCGGCGGAGTCACCCGAACGGGATCAACTACGGTGCGTAGGATTCGCTCCGTGAAGGCTTCCGTCCGGTTCCCGGTCTCCCCCACGCTGCTGCGCCGCCTCGCGTACACCTCGATCATCGCGAACGTGGCGATCGTGGTCACCGGCGGGGCCGTCCGGCTGACCGCGTCCGGTCTCGGCTGCCCCACCTGGCCCCGGTGCACCGACGGGTCGTACCACGCGACGGCCGAGATGGGCGTGCACGGGGTGATCGAGTTCGGCAACCGGCTGCTCACCTTCGCCGTGGGGGTCATCGCGCTGGCCGTGGTGCTCGCCGTGGTGGCCCAGCGGACCCGCCCGCGCGGGCTGCTGCCGCTGGCCATCGGGGTGCTGTTCGGCATCCCCGCCCAGGCCGTGATCGGCGGCATCACCGTGCTCACCAACCTCAACCCGTGGGTGGTCGGGCTGCACTTCCTCGCCTCGATGGTGGTGATCGCCGCCGCGTACGCGCTCTGGCGGCGCACGGTCGAGCCGGACGGGCCGGTCGGCCCCACCGTGCCGGCGCCGCTGCGTACCCTCGCCGGGCTCACCACCGTGGTCAGCGCGGCCGTGCTGGTGGTCGGCACCTGGGTGACCGGCAGCGGGCCGCACGCGGGCGACCAGGGCGCGGCCCGCAACGGCCTGGACCCGGAGGCGATCTCCCAGGTGCACGCCGACGGGGTGTTCCTGCTGATCGGCCTCTCGGTGGCGCTGCTCTTCGCGTTCCGCGCGGTGGGGGCCGCCCGGGCGGCCCGGGCCGCCGGGGTGCTGGTCGCGGTCGAGCTGGGCCAGGGCCTGATCGGCTTCGTGCAGTACTTCACCCACCTGCCCGCCGTGCTGGTCGCCGCACACATGCTCGGCTCCTGCCTGGTGCTGCTGGCCACCCTGGGCGTGCTCTGGGCCACCCGGGAGCGGCGTCCGGCCGCCCCGCCGGCCCCGGCCACCGCCGCGCCGGCCGGCCAGCCGCTCACCGCCGCCGCCTGAGGCGCCTGAGGGCGGCCTGAAGCGCTCTCCCCCGGCGTTACCCCCGTCCGACAGCGGGAATGCGGTCCGCGACACGGATCATCCGCTCGAGGGGAGCCGCCGGTGTCGCGCAAGGGCCTGTCCACGACCGTCCCGCAGCGGCTGACGCCGGTGGCCGGCGCGCCGCTGTGGTGCGACGCCCTCGACTTCGGGCTCACCGGCGACGGCGTGACCAACGACCAGCCGGCGCTGGCCGCCCTGGTGGACCGGCTGGGTGACGGGTACGCCGCCGACGGCCGGGCCCGGGTCATCCACTGCCCGCCGGGCATCTACTCGATCCGGGACGCCGGCACCGTCTGGCGCAGCGGAGTGTCGCTGATCGGCGCGGGGTCGGCCGCGACCCGGTTCTTGCTCAGCAACGAGGGCAACCGGAACGATCCCGTCCCGCTGGCGTTCTGGACCACGGTGCAGCACGGCGCGGACCGGGACCGGCACATCGCCGACTGCACCTTCGCCGACTTCGAGATCGACGGCTCCGGTGTCGGCATGGCCCAGTACAACTACCTGGCCAAGGGCCTCGGCCTCCAGTACGTGGTGCGCGGGGTCTTCCGGAACCTCTACATCCACCACACCGGGGCGACCGGGCTGGGCTGCGACTTCCTCCAGGACAGCCTGATCGACGGGGTGGTCGTGGTGGGCTGCGGCCGGCTGGACAACGGCGAGCAGATGGGCGGCGCGGGCATCGGCGTCGGCATCGGCGGCTGGGGCGACGTGGAGCGGCTCACCATCGCCAACTGCACCACCGTGGGCAACGGGACCAACGGGATCTTCCTGGAGCTGCAGAAGGACTACTGGCCGCCGCCGCGCGGCTTCCGCATCATCGGGTGCCACAGCCAGGCGAACCGGTTCGGCATCTCCGACTGGGGTGCCGACGGGCTGATCGTCTCGGCCTGCACGCTGACGAACAACCTGGAGGCGGGCTTCGACGTCTCGGCCAACGGCACGGCCGGGATCGCCGGCCGCGGCGGCCTGCTGACCGACTGCGTGATCGACCGCAACGTCGGCGACGGGACCAGCATGGGCAACACCCCCGGTCCGTACGCGATCCGGGGCAACCGGATCAGCCGCAACGGTGGCTACGGCTACCACGAGCACGACCTGGGCCACGGGTACCGGGGCGCCGCGGAGGACGTGGTGATCCAGGGGAACCACATCTGGGACAACGCGCTGGACGGGATCCGGATCGACCGGCCGATGATCGACGCCGCGGTGGTGGACAACCGGATCCGGGACAACGGGCGCCGGTCCGCACCCGCGTGCCACGGCTCCGGCGCAACCGTGCGGTACGCCCGGCGCCGGGTCACCGACGGGACGGCGGACTGGCCGCCCGGCGGGCACCGGGGCAAAATCCTGCGGGTCGACTCGCGGACCGCGGTGGTCGCCGACAACACCGGCACGGAGCTGTCCCTGGCCGAGGTGCGCCCGGACGGGGCCACCGGCTGGAACGAGGCCATCCCGGCGCCGGGCACCCCGTACGAGCTGCCCGCCGGCCCGCCGGAGCGCGCCGGGATCGCGGTCAACGCGCCGTTCGACTCGGCCACCGTGCGGGGCAATCGGATCTGGCACCGGGACGAGCACACCCAGACCTACGGACTGTGGATCACCGAGGCGGGCAGTTGCGTGTCCTGCCGGGTGGAGGACAACGACTTCGCCGGTAACGAGGCGGCGGTCCGGCTGGACACCCCGCCGATCGGCGGCCGGTGGGACCGCAACCATTGCGACGAGGAGTGACGCCGGCTCCGGCCCGCTCGGCGCGGGCCGGAGCGCGGGGTCAGGACCGCCGGGCCAGGTGGGTGTCGATCGCCGCGGCGAGCCGGTCCGGAGCGCCGTCGGCGTAGCCGACGAACAGGCTCGGCTCGGTCAGCTCCAGCTCGACCAGGACGGGTGACCCGTCCGGGCCGGGGATCAGGTCCACCCGGGCGTAGAGCAGCCGCTCGGTGCCGCGGGGCACGACGGCCAGGGTCTTCTCCGCCGTGTCGAGCTGCTCCGGGGTGGCCGTCCGGGCCTCGATCCGCTCCTCCTTGTACAGCGCGGCCACGCCGCGGTCGGGGCCGGTCAGCATCGGCCCCTTGCGGATCGCGTGGCTGAACGGCAGGCCGTCCGGCCCGGCCAGGAAGAGCAGCGCGGTTTCCCCGGCGGTGTCCACCGCTCCCAGGTACGGCTGGACCATGGTGACCCGGCCGGCGGCGGAGAGCCGCCGCACGTGGGCCACGGCCAGC
Source organism: Micromonospora sp. NPDC005299 (assembly GCF_042872345.1). Lineage (NCBI taxonomy): Bacteria > Bacillati > Actinomycetota > Actinomycetes > Micromonosporales > Micromonosporaceae > Micromonospora > Micromonospora sp. NPDC005299. The sequence goes on along the minus strand of NZ_JBIAKG010000019.1, from coordinate 19,983 downwards.
TCCCGGTGCTCCGGGTCGGCCAGGTCGTACCGGCCGGTGTCCTGGCTGCCGGCGCTGACCGCCGGCTTGATCACGTACTCGCCGGTGTCGGCGGGCGGGGTCCAGTCCGCGCCCGCCTCGACCCAGGCGGTCGGGACGGTGGGCACGCCGGCCGCGGACAGCTCGGCCAGGTAGCGCTTGTCGGTGTTCCAGGCGACCACGTCGGCCGGGTTGACCAGAGCGGGCACCGTGCGCGCCCAGGCGACGAACTCGTCGCGGCGCAGCGCGTAGTCCCAGGGCGAGCGGAGCACGGCCAGGTCGTAGCGGGACCAGTCGACGGCCGGGTCGTCCCAGACGACCGCCTCGGCGGCGACGCCGCGGGCGGCGAGCGGGTCGAGCACGAGCCGGTCGTCCGGGTCGAGGTCGGGAAGGGCTGTGCAGGTGACGAGAGCGACCCGGGGTTTCCCCCGGGTCGACTGGTGGTGGTCGGTCAATTTATGTCAACGGGCCATCGTGCGCCGGGCCATCGACCGCCAGAGGTCGTTGCTCGGACGCATCTGGTCCATCAGCTCACGCTCCCAGGCGTTCTCGACGGTGACTCCTGCCTTGGCGCAGGCCTGCCGCGCGATGTCGGTGCCATCGGCGAACTGGTCGGCCCATGCGCCGTCGGAACCCACGAGGACGATCCGTGCGCCGCGCTTGCCGACGTACTCGATGACCGCCTTCGCCCCACCGTGTCCGGCGGCGAACGACTTGATGCCCGCGACCAGGCCGTTGGGGGCCTGCTCCGCGATCTTGTCAGCCGTCAGCGTCGTATCGGAACCATCTGCCATGACGCGAAGCCTAAGCAGACATCCACTCGGATGTGCGAGAACGATGAACTGAATGTGATGCCAATTACCTACTGGTTTAAGGAAGACCACAGGTAATTTGCCCGCGCATGTCGCCTATGCCCGTCCAAAACGGGCGGCGAAGATCGTCACAGTCTGTCCGGGTTGAGCCCGTCCGACTCAGGCCGAAAAAAATTCTGATGAAATCCGCGACACGGGGAAACTCATCCACTGCGGTGAGCGCCGGAAACGGGACTAGAGCAGGGCGTCGAGGGCGACGGCCGCGAACAGGATGGTGAGGTAGGTGGTGGACCAGTGGAAGAGCCGCATCGGCTTGACCGCCTCGCCGCGCGCCGCGCGCCGGCAGAGCTTGTGTGCCTCGACGACGAAGATCCCGCCGACCACCAGCGCGGTGACGCCGTAGATCGGGCTCATCCCGAGCGGCCAGACCGCCAGCGAGGAGAGCAGGGTCAGCCAGGAGAACAGGATGATCTCCGTGTTGACCCGGCGGACCGAGGCCACCACCGGCAGCATCGGGATGCCGGCCCGCGCGTAGTCCGCCTTGTACTTGATCGCCAGAGCGTAGAAGTGCGGCATCTGCCAGAAGAAGACCACCGCGAACAGGCCCCACGCGGCCGGGGCCAGCGAGCCGGTGACCGCGGCCCAGCCGATCAGCACCGGGGCAGCCCCGCAGGCGCCGCCCCAGAAGGTGTTGGCAGCCGTGGTCCGCTTCAGCCAGAGCGTGTAGACCAGGTCGTAGTAGGCGATCGCGGCCAGCGTCAGCCCGGCGGCCAGCCAGTTGGTGGCGGCGGCCATCAGCGCGACCGAGATCACCGCGAGCACCAGGCCGAAGACCAGCGCGTTGCGCGGCGACACGGTGTGCGCGGGCAGCGGCCGGCGCTTGGTGCGCCGCATCAACTGGTCGATGTCGCGGTCGATGTAGCAGTTGAGCACGCTGGCCGCACCGGCGGCGAGCGAGCCGCCGACCAGCACCACGGCCACCAGCCAGAGCGCCGGCATGCCGCCGTCGGCCAGCATCATCGCCGGCACGGTGGTGACCAGCAGCAGCTCGACGATCCGCGGCTTGGTGAGCGCCACGTACGCGGCCACCACGGCCCGCACGTCCCGCCGGCCGGTCGCCGGCGCCTCCGCCACCGTGCTCACCGGCGGGGGCCCGGCAGAGTCGCTGACGGGGCGCTCGGTGATCATGCTCACGGATTGCCACCTTCCGGCTTCGGCGGGGGAGGTCGGTGTCGGCTCGGACCCCACGGGGTCCACACACCGCCCCACACACTACGCGGCGTCGTTTTGGCTGCCCCGGAGACCCGGCAACGGTGCGGGCCGTCACATCCCGGCTTGAACGGCTGATCCGGTCGGAGACGTACAGACCAGCATGCAGAGATCCCCGGGCGGACGTTTAGGGCTGCTCGATAGGGTCATCAGTGAGGGTTCCGCCCATCTGCCGAGGAGCACAACCATCGTGGCTGCCAACCGACCCGAGCTTCCCGCTCTCAACTGGTCCGACCTCGACCGCAGGGCCGTCGACACGGTCCGCGTGCTGGCCATGGACGCCGTGGAGAAATCCGGCAACGGCCACCCGGGCACGGCCATGAGCCTCGCCCCGGCGGCGTACCTGCTCTTCAACCGGGTCATGCGGCACAACCCGGCCGACCCGAACTGGCCGGGCCGGGACCGGTTCGTGCTGTCCGCCGGGCACTCCAGCCTGACCCTCTACATCCAGCTCTTCCTCTCCGGCTACCCGCTGGCCCTGGACGACCTCAAGGCGCTGCGGCAGTGGGGTTCGCTCACCCCGGGCCACCCGGAGCACGGCCACACCCCGGGCGTGGAAACCACCACCGGCCCGCTCGGCCAGGGCCTCGGCAACGCGGTCGGGATGGCCATGGCGGCCCGCCGCGAGCGCGGCCTGTTCGACCCCGACCCGGATCGGGCCGACTCCCCGTTCCGCCACGACATCTGGTGCATCGCCTCGGACGGCGACATCGAAGAGGGCATCAGCCACGAGGTGAGCGCCCTCGCCGGCCACCAGCAGCTCGGCAACCTCTGCGTGATCTACGACGACAACGAGATCTCGATCGAGGACGACACCCGGATCGCCAAGAGCGAGGACGTGGCCGCCCGCTACGAGGCGTACGGCTGGCACGTCCAGACGGTCGACTGGCGCCGCGGCGACGCCGACCAGGGCGACTACCACGAGGACGTCGAGGCGCTCCACGAGGCGCTGCTGGCCGCGAAGGCGGAGACCGGCCGGCCGTCCTTCATCGCGCTGCGCACCATCATCGGCTGGCCCGCGCCCAACAAGCAGAACACCGGCAAGATCCACGGCTCGGCGCTGGGCGCCGACGAGGTGAAGGCCACCAAGCGAATCCTCGGCTTCGACCCGGAGCGCACCTTCGAGATCGACGAGGAGGTGCTCAAGCACGCCCGCCAGGTGCTGGAGCGGGGCGCCGAGGCGCAGGCGGCGTGGACCACCGCGTTCGACGCCTGGTCGCAGGCCAACCCGGAGCGCAAGGCGCTCTGGGAGCGGATGTCCACCCGTACGCTCCCGCAGGGCTGGGCCGATGCGCTGCCGACCTTCCCGGCCGACGCCAAGGGCGTGGCCACCCGGGCCGCCTCCGGCAAGGTCCTGGAGGCCCTCGCCCCGGTGCTGCCCGAGCTGTGGGGCGGCTCCGCCGACCTGGCGGAAAGCAACAACACCACCATGAAGGGCGAGCCGTCCTTCATCCCGGCCGAGCACGCCACCAAGGACTTCCCGGGCGACGAGTACGGCCGCACCCTGCACTTCGGCATCCGCGAGCACGCCATGGGCGCGATCCTCAACGGCATCGCCCTGCACGGCGGCACTCGCCCGTACGGCGGCACGTTCCTGGTGTTCAGCGACTACATGCGCCCCTCGGTGCGGCTCGCCGCGCTGATGAAGCTGCCGGTGACCTACGTCTGGACGCACGACTCGATCGGCCTCGGCGAGGACGGCCCGACCCACCAGCCGGTGGAGCACCTGACCGCGCTGCGGGCCATCCCGGGCCTCGACGTGGTCCGCCCGGCCGACGCCAACGAGACCGCCTGGGCGTGGCGGCAGGCCCTGGAGCACACCGACCGGCCCACCGCGCTGGCGCTCAGCCGGCAGGCGCTGCCGACGGTCGACCGCACCGAGCTGGCCGGCGCCGAGGGTGTCGCGAAGGGCGGCTACGTGCTGGCCGAGGCGTCCAACGGGCAGCCGCAGGTGATCATCGTGGGCACCGGCTCCGAGGTACAGCTCTGCCTCACCGCCCGGGAGCGGCTGGAGGCCGACGGCACCCCCACCCGGGTCGTCTCGATGCCCTGCCAGGAATGGTTCTTCGCGCAGGACGAGGCCTACCGGGAGTCGGTGCTCCCGCGCGGGGTAAAGGCACGGGTGAGCGTGGAGGCGGGCATCGCCATGTCCTGGCGGGCGATCGTCGGGGACAGCGGCGAGTGCGTGAGCCTGGAGCACTACGGGGCGAGCGCGCCGCACACCGTGCTCTTCGAGCAGTTCGGGTTCACCCCCGACCGGATCGTGGCCGCCGCGCACGCGGCGCTGACCCGGGTGGGCGACATCACCGGTTTCACGACCGGCAACTGAGGGGAGCGTGGGCAGCATGACGGACAGGCTGAGCGAGCTCCAGGCCGCCGGTGTGGCGATCTGGCTCGACGATCTTTCCCGGGTACGACTGAGCTCCGGTGGGCTGGACAAGCTCCGCCGGGAGCAGCACGTGGCCGGGGTGACCACCAACCCGACGATCTTCGCGAAGGCACTCAGCGACGCCGACGAGTACAACTGGCAGCTGCGCGACCTCGCCATCCGCGGCATCGAGGTCGAGGAGGCGGTCCGCATGCTCACCACGTACGACGTGCGGTGGGCCTGCGACGTGATGCGCCCCTCCTACGACAAGAGCGCCGGGGTGGACGGCCGGGTGTCGATCGAGGTCGACCCGCGGCTGGCCCACGAGTCCGACCGGACCGTCGCCGAGGCCAAGGCGCTCTGGTGGCTGGTCGACCGGCCGAACCTGTTCATCAAGATCCCGGCCACCGAGGCGGGCCTGCCGGCGATCACCGCGACCCTGGCCGAGGGGATCAGCGTGAACGTCACGCTGATCTTCGGCCTGGACCGGTACTCGGAGGTCATGGAGGCGTTCCTGGCCGGTCTGGAGCAGGCGAAGGCGAACGGTCACGACCTGTCGAAGATCGGGTCGGTCGCCTCGTTCTTCGTCTCCCGGGTCGACACCGAGGTGGACAAGCGGCTGGAGAAGATCGGGTCCGACGAGGCCAAGGCGCTGCGCGGCAAGGCCGCCATCGCCAACGCCCAACTGGCGTACGAGCGCTACGGCAAGGTCTTCTCCTCCGACCGCTGGCAGAAGCTGGCCGACGCGGGCGCCCACCCGCAGCGCCCGCTGTGGGCCTCCACCTCGACCAAGAACCCCGACTACCGGGACGTCATCTACGTCGAGGAGCTGATCGCCCCCGGCACGGTCAACACCATGCCGGAAGCGGTCATCCACGCCTACGCCGACCACGGCGAGACCCGCGCCGACACCATCACCGGCTCGTACGACGCGGCCCGCAAGGTCTTCACCGACCTCGAGGCGGTCGGCGTGGACATGGCCGACGTGATCGCCACCCTGGAGCGGGAGGGCGTGGAGAAGTTCGCGACGAGCTGGATGGAACTGCTCGACGGGGTCAAGAAGTCCCTCGCCGAGGCGGCCAAGGGCATCGGCCAGCCGAACCAGGCCGCCAAGGGCAACGCGCGGGCCGCCGAAAAGGCCGGAGGCAACGCGTGACGGACGGCGCCGGACGCGTCCCGGGACCCACCACGTGCCCCGGGACGCGCCACGCCACGAGGACGGGGTGGTGAGGTGAGCGACCTGCTGGCCGGCCGGGCGGACATCGCCGCCGGGCTGGCCGTGCACGGCGCGGACGCGGTCGACGGGTCCGCGCCCGCGTCCGTGCGGGCCGCGCTGGTCGCGGCGGACCTCCCCGCCCGGCTCGCCGCCAAGGACCCGACCCTCTGGGGGCCGGCCGCCGAGGCGACGGCCCGGACGGCCCTGGGCTGGCTGGACACCCACGCGCGCGCCCGGGAGCTGCTCCCCCAGCTCGCCGAGCTGACCGAGGAGCTGGCCGACCTGGACCACGTGGTGCTGGCCGGGTCGGGCGGATCCTCGCTCGCCCCGGAGGTGGTCGCCCGGACCCTCGGGCGGCCGCTGACCGTGCTGGACGGCACCGATCCCGGCGAGGTCCGCGCGGCCCTGGCCGACCGGCTGGACCGCACCGTCGTGGTGGTCACCGGCAGGTCCGGGGCCACGGTGGAGACCGACAGCATCCGGCGGGCGTACTGGCAGGCGTTCCTGGACGCCGGGCTGACCGACGCGGAGGCCGCCCGGCACTTCGTGGTGGTCACCGACCCCGGCTCCCCGCTGGAGGCGGTCGCCGACGAGCTGGGCGTGGTGGTCATCCAGTCCGACCCGGAGGTGGGCGCCCGGTACTCGGCGCTCACCGCGTTCGGGCTGGTCCCCGCGGCGCTGGCCGGAGCGCCGGTCGCCGACCTGCTGGACGACGCCGACGCCCTCGCCGGCGCGCTCGACCGGGACCGGGACAACCCGGGCCTGGCCCTCGGGGCGGCGCTCGCCGCGGCGGCCACCACCGGCCGGGACACCGTCGCGCTGGTGTCCGACGGCACCGGGCTCGACGGGCTGGGCGACTGGGCCGAGCAACTGCTCGCCGAGTCCACCGGCAAGGCCGGCCAGGGCATCCTCCCGGTCGTGGTGGAGTCCCCGGACGCCCCCGGCGCCACCGGCCCGGGCGTGCTGACCGTGGGCTACGGCGGCGCCCTCGGCCCGGGCGTCGCGCCCGGCCCCGCCGACCTGGCGGTCAACGGTCCGCTCGGCGCCCAGTTCCTCACCTGGGAGTACGCCACCGCGCTCGCCGCCGCCGTGCTCGACGTCGACCCGTTCGGCCAGCCGGACGTCGCCGAGAGCACGGAGCACGCCGCGCGGCAGCTCGCCGCCGGCCCGCCGGCGGAGTCGCCCTCGGCCACCGAGGGCGCCATCCAGGTGTACGCCCCGGCCGGCGCCCCCGCCGACCTGGCCAGCGCGCTGACCTGGCTGCTCGCCGGGCTGGGCGACGGCGGCTACCTGGCGGTGACCGCCTACCTCGACCGGTGGGGCGACGCGGCGGTGGCCGGGCTGCGCCCGCTGCTGGCGCGGGCGACCGCGCGCCCGGTCACCTTCGGGTGGGGGCCGCGTTGCCTGCACTCCACCGGGCAGTACCACAGGGGCGGCCCGCGGGCCGGTAGCCACCTCCAGGTGACCGGCGCGGTCACCGACGACCTGCCGGTGCCCGGCCGCCCGTACACCTTCGGAGACCTTCAGGCGGCCCAGGCCGCCGGCGACCGGCGGGCCCTCGCCGGTCGCGGGCGACCGGTGCTGCGCCTGCACCTGACCGAGCGGGCGGCGGGCGCCGCCCAGCTACTGGATGCGGCCGGACGGACACTGACGTGACGATGAACGATGTGACATCGGCGGAGCGAGGAGGCGGCATGAACCCGCTGCGCGATCCTCAGGACCGCCGGCTGCCACGGATCCCGGAGCCGTGCGCTCTGGTGATCTTCGGGGTGACCGGCGACCTGGCCAAGAAGAAGCTCCTGCCGGCGGTCTACGACCTGGCGAACCGGGGGCTGCTGCCGCCCGGTTTCGTGGTCCTGGGCTTCGCCCGGCGCGACTGGGGCGACGGCGACTTCGAGGGGCTGGCCCACGACGCGGCCAAGAAGCACGCTCGCACCCCGTGGCGGGAGGAGGTCTGGGCCCGGCTCGCCGGCAACATCAAGTTCGTCGGCGGCTCGTTCGACGACGACGCCGCCTTCGACCACCTCGCCGCCACCCTCGACGAGCTGCGCGACACCCACGGCATCCCGGGCAACGCCGCCTTCTACTTCTCCATCCCCCCGGCGGCCTTCCCGGTGGTGCTCAAGCAGCTCGCCCGCACCGGCATGGCGGACAACGCCAAGTCCGGCGGCTGGCGCCGCGTGGTGGTGGAGAAGCCGTTCGGCAACGACCTGCCCTCGGCGAAGTCGCTCAACGACCTGGTCGACGACGTCTTCACCCGGCAGGACGTGTTCCGGATCGACCACTACCTGGGCAAGGAGACGGTCCAGAACATCCTGGCCCTGCGCTTCGCCAACAACCTGTTCGAGCCGCTGTGGAACTCCAAGTACGTCGACTCGGTGCAGATCACCATGGCCGAGGACGTCGGCATCGGCACCCGGGCCGCCTTCTACGACTCCGTCGGCACCGCCCGGGACGTGCTCCAGAACCACCTGCTCCAGCTGCTCGCCCTGGTGGCGATGGAGGAGCCGACGAGCTTCGACGCCGACGAGATCCGGACCGAGAAGCTCAAGGTGCTCAAGGCCATCACGGTGCCGAAGGACGTCTCCCGGGACACCGTCCGCGGCCAGTACCTGCCCGGCTGGGTGGGCGGCGAACGCGCCGTCGGCTACCTCGACGAGGAGGGCGTCCCGGCGGACTCCACCACCGAGACGTACGTGGCCGTGAAGCTGGGCATCCAGAACCGGCGCTGGGCGGGGGTGCCGTTCTACATCCGGGCCGGCAAGCGGCTGCCCCGGCGGGTCACCGAGGTGGCCATCGTGTTCAAGACGGCGCCGCACCTGCCGTTCAACCCCGCCGACATGGAGTCGCTCGGCCCCAACCAGCTCGTCATCCGGGTGCAGCCCGACGAGGGCGTGGTGCTGAAGTTCGGCTCCAAGGTGCCGGGCACGACCATGGAGGTCCGCGACATCGCGATGGACTTCCAGTACGGCGAGGCGTTCACCGAGTCCAGCCCCGAGGCGTACGAGCGGCTGGTGCTGGACGTGCTCATCGGTGACCGGACGCTGTTCCCGGACGCCGCCGAGGTGGAGCAGAGCTGGCAGGCGGTGGACCCGCTGGAGCACGCCTGGGCGGGCACCAAGCCGGAGCCGTACCGGGCCGGCGAGTGGGGCCCCCGGGCCGCCGACGAGATGCTGGCCCGCGAGGGTCGGTCCTGGAGGAGAGCATGATCGGGCTGTGGGACACCACCGGGAACGAGGTGGTCAAGGCCCTCGCCGCCGAGCGGCGCAGCGCCGGCGGGGTGGCCAGCGGCATGGCGCTCACGCTGATCGTGGTGGTCGACGAGAAGCGCGTGCGGGAGGCGGAGGCGGCGGCGACCATCGCGGCCGCCGCCCACCCGTGCCGGCTGCTCGTGGTGGTCCGCTCGGACGTCGAGCGGGACCGCAACCGGCTGGACGCGGAGATCGTCGTCGGCGGCCGGCTCGGCCCGTGCGAGGCGGTGGTGACCCGGATGTACGGCCGGCTCGCGCTGCACGCCGAGTCGGTGGTGATGCCGCTGCTGGTGCCGGACGTGCCGGTGGTGACGTGGTGGCACGGCGAGCCGCCGGAGGAGATCGCGACCGACTTCCTCGGTGTGGTGGCCGACCGGCGGATCACCGACGCGGCGCAGGCCGCCGACCCGATCGTCGCGCTGCGGCAGCGGGCCGCGGATTACGCACCGGGCGACACCGACCTGGCGTGGACCCGGATCACCCCGTGGCGCACCCTCGTGGCCGGGGCGTTCGACACCACCCAGGCCCGGGTCACCGAGGCGACCGTGGTGGCGCCGCGCACCGACCCGACGGCCGCGCTCATGCGGGGCTGGCTGACCGCCCGGCTCGGCATCGACCCGGTCTGGGAGCACACCGACAAGTTCCCCCGGATGCGCGAGGTGCAGCTGCGCTGCGCCAACGGCGACGAGCTGATGCTGAGCCGCGACGAGAACGTGGCCATCTTCCGGCGTACCGGCCAGGAGGACCGGACGCTGCCGCTGGTCCGCCGCCCGCTCGGCGACGAACTGGCCGAGGAGCTGCGCCGGCTCGACGCCGACCAGGTCTACGCGGAGGCGCTCGGTGCGACCGCCGGGCTGACCGCGCTCGACCAGCGGGTCGCCCAGCGGGTGCACGTGTGGAAGGATCCGGCGACCGCCCAGCGGGCCGAGGCCGGGCTCACCGCGCACGCCGGCGCGACCGCCAATGAGTGAGCGGAACGCAGGGGCCGCTCGGCGGTCGGACAGCACAGGTGACCGCCGTGGAGCGGTCGGAGGACGAAGGCACGATGGATGAGTGAGGCGAGTGTCGCCGTACACGCCGACCCCGACCTGCTGGGGCAGGCGGTGGCGGCCCGGTTGGTGGTGAAGCTGCTCGACGCGCAGGCCGAGCGCGGCCAGGCGTCGGTGGTGCTGACCGGCGGGCGGATCGCTGCGGCGGTGTACCGGGCGGTGGCGCAGCTGCCGGCCCGGGACGCCGTCGACTGGTCCCGGGTCGACGTCTGGTGGGGCGACGAGCGGTTCCTGCCGGCCGGCGACCCGGACCGCAACGAGACCCAGGCCCGGGCGGCGCTGCTGGACGTGGTCCCGCTGGACCCGGCCCGCATCCACCCGATGCCGGCGTCGGACGGGCCGGCCGGCAACGACCCGGAGGCGGCCGCCGCCGGGTACGCGCAGGAGCTGGCCCGGGCCGCCCGGCCGGGGACCGCCGCCCTTCCCCACTTCGACGTGCTGATGCTCGGCGTCGGCGAGGACGGGCACGTCGCCTCGGTGTTCCCGGAGCACCCGGTGCACCACGACAACCGCCCGGTCAGTGCGGTACGCGGCAGCCCCAAGCCGCCGCCGGTGCGGACCACGCTGACCCTCCCGACGATCAACACGGCCGAGGAGGTCTGGCTCGTGGCCGCCGGGGCGGACAAGGCCCGGGCGGTCGGGATGGCCCTGGCCGGGGCCGGGCCGGTGCAGTTGCCGGCGGCCGGGGTGCACGGGGTGTCCCGGACCCTCTGGCTGCTGGACCGGGCCGCGGCGGCCGACGTGCCGCCCCGGCTGCGCAGCCTGCGCTGAATCGTGAGGAAGGGCCCCCGGTTAACGCCGGGGCCCCTTCCTGACCACGGTCAGGCCCCGCCGCGCCGCCGGCGCAGCGTCTCCAGGGCCTCGGCCAGCAGCGCCTCACCCTGCTCCGGGGTGCGCCGCTCCTGCACGTACGCCAGGTGGGTCTTGTAGGGCTCGGCCCGGGCCGGGCCGGGCGGGTTGCCCGGGTCGGGGCCGGCCGGCTCGCCGCAGCGCGGGCAGTCCCAGGTCTCCGGGGCCTCCGCCTCGGCGGCGATGAGGAACTGGACGCGGTGGGCGTTGGCGCACCAGTAGGTGACCGGCCGGCGGGGCGCCGGCTCGATGCGCTGCTCGAACCGCTCGGGCGCGGATCCGATCCGGGTGCCGCGGATGACGTTGCCACTGGACACGGCTGCTCGCTCCTGTCGTCGGAGGGGACCGCCGCTTGCGGGGATGGGCGGCGGGCGACGCGCGGAGAAACAATCTGCGCGCGGTCCGTCACGGACCGCGCGCAGATTGTACGACTCGAAGCGCCCGCTCAGGCGCCGCTGCCCGTCTGGAGCCGGAGCCAGAGCCCGATCCCGACGATGCACGCGAACCAGATGATCCCGACCAGAACGGTGTAGCGGTCGAGGTTCTTCTCGGCCACGGAGGAACCGGCCAGGCTGGAGCTGACGCCGCCGCCGAACATGCTCGACAACCCGCCGCCCTTACCGCGGTGCAGGAGGATCAGCAGGGTGAGCAGGATGCTCGTGATGACCAGCAACACGATCATCGTGTAGGCGAACCAGATCGGCATGGCGGGGGTCAATCCTCTCGTTGCGATCACTGCCCGGTCCTGACGGGCACAGCGGCACCGACCGGTGGGCGGGCAGCGTCAAGGATAGCGAGCGTTCAGCGGGCGATGTGCTCCGGGAACCGGCAGATCTGCGCGAATTCCTCGGCGTCCAGGCTGGCGCCCCCGACCAGGGCCCCGTCCACGTCCGGCTGGGCCATGGTCGCCGCCACGTTCGACGACTTCACCGACCCGCCGTACAGGATCCGGACCTGGTCCGCCGTGTCCTGGCCGAAGGTCTCCACCAGGCGCTTGCGCACCTCCCCGCAGACCTCCTGGGCGTCCTCCGGGGTCGCCGTCTTGCCGGTGCCGATCGCCCAGACCGGCTCGTACGCCACGACGACCTTGGTGACCTGCTCCGGGGTGAGCCCCTTCAGCGCGCCGTCCAGCTGGTCGCAGCAGAACGGCACGTGCCTGAGCTGCTCGCGGATCTCCAGCCCCTCGCCGATGCAGAGGATCGGGGTGAGCCCGTTCCCCAGCGCGGCGGCCACCTTGGCGTTGACCAGGGCGTCGTCCTCGTGGTGGTACTGCCGCCGCTCGGAGTGGCCGACCACCACGTAGGTGCAACCCAGCTTGGCGAGCATCGAACCGGAGATATCCCCGGTGTACGCGCCGGACTGGAACGGCGACAGGTCCTGCGCGCCGTAGCCGATCAGCAGCTTGTCGCCGTCCACCGCCGTCTGCACCGTGCGCAGGTCGGTGAAGGGCGGCAGGACCACCGTCTCGACCTCGGTGAGCTGCTTCTCGTTGAGGCTCGCGGCCAGCTTCTGCACCAGCAGGTTGGCCTCGAGGTGGTTCAAGTTCATCTTCCAGTTGCCGGCCATCAGCGGCCGGCGGGGGGTGCTCGCCATTCAGTTCTCCAGGGCCGCGATGCCGGGGAGGGTCTTGCCCTCGAGGTATTCCAGGGAGGCGCCGCCGCCGGTGGAGATGTGCCCGAACGAGGACTCGTCCAGGCCGAGCGCCCGCACCGCCGCGGCCGAGTCGCCGCCGCCGACCACGCTGAACGCGTCGGTCTTGGTGATCGCCTCGGCGACGCCCCGGGTGCCGTTGGCGAACGCGGCCATCTCGAACACGCCCATCGGGCCGTTCCAGAAGATCGTCTTCGCCTGGGACAGCGCGGCGGCGAAGCCGGCCACCGTCTCCGGGCCGATGTCCAGCCCGAGCCGGTGGCTCGGGATGCCGTCGGCGGGCACGGTGTCGTGGGTGGCGTCGGGCGCGAACGCGTCCGCGGCCACCACGTCGACCGGGAGCATGATCTTGCCCCCGGAGCGCTCCAGCAGGTTGCGGCAGGTCTCGACCATCTCCTCCTCCAGCAGCGAGGAGCCCACCTCGTGGCCCTGCGCCTTGAGGAAGGTGAAGCACATGCCGCCGCCGATGAGCAGCCGGTCGACCGTCGGCAGCAGCGCCTCGATCACGGCCAGCTTGTCGGAGACCTTGGAACCGCCCAGCACCACCACGTACGGCCGCTCCGGGTCGCCGGTGAGCTTGCTGAGCACCTCCACCTCGCGCAGCACGAGGCGGCCGGCGACGTGCGGCAGCCGGGCCGGCACGTCGTAGACGCTGGCGTGCTTGCGGTGCACCGCGCCGAAGGCATCGTCGACGTACGCGTCACCGAAGGCGGCGAGCTGGTCGGCGAAGGCGCCCCGCTCGGCGTCGTCCTTGCTGGTCTCACCCTTGTTGAAGCGCAGGTTCTCCAGCAGGGCGACCTGGCCGTCGGCCAGGCCCTCCACGATGGAACGGGCGGAGTCGCCGACGGTGTCCTTGGCGAAGTGCACCGGCGCGCCGAGCAGCTCGCCGAGCCGCCCGGCGACCGGGCGGAGGCTGAACTGGGGGTCCGGCGCGCCCTTCGGGCGGCCCAGGTGCGAGCAGACGACCACCTTGGCGCCGGCCTGGACCAGCGCGCTCAGGGTCGGCAGCACGGCCCGGATCCGGCCGTCGTCGGTGATCTCACCGCTCTGCTTGTCGAGCGGGACGTTCAGGTCGGCGCGCACCAGCACGCGCCGACCCGACATCCCCTCGCCGAGCAGGTCGTCGAGGTTGCGGATGCTCACAGCGACGAACCCACCAGCTTGACCAGGTCGACCAGGCGGTTCGAGTAGCCCCACTCGTTGTCGTACCAGCCGACGACCTTGACCTGGTTGCCGATCACCTTGGTCAGCGGCGCGTCGAAGATGCAGGACGCCGGGTCGGTGACGATGTCCGAGGAGACGATCGCGTCCTCGTTGTAGATCAGGATGCCCTTGAGCGGGCCGTCCGCGGCGGCCTTGAGCGCCGCGTTGACCTCGTCCACCGTGGTCTCCCGGCCGACCGTGACGGTCAGGTCGGTGACCGAGCCGGTCGGGATCGGCACGCGCAGCGCGTAGCCGTCCAGCTTGCCCTTGAGGTCCGGCAGGACCAGGCCGATCGCCTTCGCGGCGCCGGTCGAGGTCGGCACGATGTTGAGCGCGGCGGCCCGGGCGCGGCGCAGGTCCTTGTGCGGCGCGTCCTGCAGGTTCTGGTCCTGCGTGTAGGCGTGGATGGTGGTCATCAGACCCTGCTGGATGCCGAACGTGTCGTGCAGCACCTTGGCCATCGGGGCGAGGCAGTTGGTGGTGCAGGAGGCGTTCGAGATGATCGTGTGCTTGGCCGGGTCGTACTGGTCCTGGTTGACGCCCATGACCACGGTGACGTCCTCGTTCTTCGCCGGGGCGGAGATGATGACCTTCTTGGCCCCGCCGTCGACGTGCGCCTTCGCCTTGGTGGCGTCGGTGAAGAAACCGGTGGACTCGATGACGACGTCGGCGCCGACCTCGCCCCACGGCAGCTTGGCCGGGTCCTTCTCGGCGTACGCCTTGATGGTCTTGCCACCCACGGTGATCTCGTCGGCGGTGGCCTTCACCTCGTGCGGGAGGCGACCCAGGATGCTGTCGTACTTGACAAGGTGGGCGAGCGTCGCGTTGTCGGTCAGGTCGTTGACCGCCACGACCTCGATGTCAGCGCCGGACGCCAGCACTGCCCGAAAGAAGTTGCGGCCGATCCGGCCGAAGCCGTTGATGCCAACCCGGATGGTCACAGGTCCCATCTCCTCGCGTTCTGGTCCGCCGGCGTCGAACCCCGGCCGGCGGAGATTGTTCGCCGACCGGTGGAGCCGGCCGTTGACGGTTCATCTCGGCCACCCCGCCGCGGTCCCAGGAGACCAGACCGCCCGAGGCGGTGAGCACGGCGAGGGGTGCCTTTGCCGGCCCCCTTGCCGTACGCAGCGACCTTATCCGAGCGCGCGCCGCCGCGCTGCGGCGGGTGGTGATCCCCTCGCAGCCCGACGCCTCACCGGTCCTATCAGACCACGAGCATGTCGGGCGTGACGGCCGCTTCGGTATCCGGGATGCCCAGGTCGCGTGCCCGCTTGTCGGCGAGCGCGAGCAGCCGGCGGATCCGGCCGGCGATGGCGTCCTTGGTCAGCGGCGGCTCGGCCAGCGCGCCGAGTTCCTCCAGGGAGGCCTGCCGGTGCTCCAACCGCAGCCGGCCGGCCGAGGTCAGGTGGTTGGGGGCGTCGTCGGCGAGGATCTCCAGCGCGCGGGTGACCCGGGCGGCGGCGGCCACCGCGGCGCGGGCCGAGCGGCGCAGGTTGGCGTCGTCGAAGTTGGCCAGTCGGTTGGCGGTCGCCCGCACCTCGCGGCGCACCCGCCGCTCCTCCCAGGCCAGCACACTGGAGTGGGCGCCGATCCGGGTGAGCAGCGCGGCGATCGCGTCGCCGTCCTTGACCACCACCCGGTCCACGCCGCGCACCTCGCGGTTCTTGGCGCTGATGCCGATCCGACGGGCCGCGCCGACCAGGGCGAGCGCGGACTCCGGGCCGGGGCAGGTGATCTCCAGTGCGCTGGACCGGCCCGGTTCGGTGAGCGAGCCGTGCGCCATGAACGCGCCCCGCCAGGCGGAGACCGCGCAGCACACGTTGGCGGCCACCACGTGCGGGGGCAGGCCACGCACCGGCCGGCCGCGGACGTCCAGCAGGCCGGTCTGCCGGGCGAGGGCCTCGCCGTCCTTCACCACCCGCACGATGAAGTGGCTGCCCTTGCGCAGGCCGCCCGAGGCGAGCACGTGGATCTCGCTCGAATAGCCGTAGACCTCGGCGATCTCCCGGCGGAGCCGCCGGGCCACCGCGCCGGTGTCCAGCTCCGCCTCGACCACGACGCGACCCGACACGATGTGCAGCCCGCCGGCGAACCGGAGCAGGGCCGCCATCTCCGCCCGCCGGCAGCAGGGCTTGGGCACATCGACCCGACTCAGCTCGTCCTTGACCGCAGCCGTCATCGCCATGTTGCGCGCCCCCTCACGGACCGGTTCCGGCGTGTCGCCGGTGATTACGTACGTGTCTAACGATCGGCGCCCAGGACAGGCACCAACGCGGCGCCCAGGGCGGCCGGATCATGACGGGGCGTGCCGTCGGTGACGGCGACGGGAACGAGGACCAGCCGGGCACCCAGCGATTCTGCCGCACGTTCGACCGCCGCGGGATCACCCACCGCCGTGGAGTCGGCCAGCACCATGTCCACCTTCAACTCGGGCAGATAGCGCCGGAGGGTGTCCAGATGGTCAGGCAGGGAGAGGCCGAGCGTCTCCTTCTCCGCCACCAGGTTGAGGGTCACCAGCCGACGCGCCGGGCTGGAGACGATCGCGTCGGCCAGACCCGGCACCAGCAGATGCGGCAGCACGCTGGTGTACCAGCTGCCCGGCCCGAAGATCAGCCAGTCGGCGGCACGCACCGCGGTCACCGCCTCCGCGCAGGCGGCCGGCGCGGCCGGGGTGAGCCGCAGCGACTCGACCGTGCCGGAGGTGACCGCCACCTGGTGCTGGCCGCGCACCGTGCGGACCTCGTCGGGGCGGTCCGGGTCGGCGCCGCGTACCCGGGCCTCGATGCCGACCGGCTGCCGGGACATCGGCAGCACCCGGCCGACCGCGCCGAGCATCGCCCCCGCGTGGTCAAGCGCGACCACCGGGTCGCCGAGCAGCTCGGTCAGCCCGTGCAGCAGCAGGTTGCCGACCGCGTGGCCGGCGAGCGGATCGGCCGCTCCCCCGCCCCCTCCGCCGGAGACGGCGGCGAAGCGGTGCTGGAAGAGCGCGGCGCTGCGCCGGGTGGCCGGATGGTCGCCGGACAGGGCGACGAGCGCCTGCCGCAGGTCGCCCGGGGGCAGGCCGCCGCGCTCCGCGCGCAGCCGCCCGCTGGAGCCACCGTCGTCGCCGACCGTGACCACCGCGGTGATGTCCAGGTCCAGTCCGGGTACGCAGTGCCGCAGCGCCCGCAGCGACGCCGACAGCCCGTGTCCGCCGCCGAAGGCGACCACCCTGGTCGGGGTCATTCCCGCCCCAGGTCCCGGTGCTGGGGGTTGGCGGCGATGCCGGAGCGGCGCAGCCGGGCGGCCAGCTCCTCGGCGATCGCCACGCTACGGTGCTTGCCACCGGTGCAGCCGACGGCCACGGTCAGGTAGCGCTTGCCCTCCCGCTCGAAACCGGCGGTGGTGGCGTTGACCAGGTCCGCGTACCCGGCCACGAAGGCGTCCGCACCCTCCTGGCCCAGCACGTACGCGCTCACCGCCTCCTCGCGCCCGGTGTGCTCGCGCAGCTCCGGCACCCAGTAGGGGTTCGGCAGGAACCGGGCGTCCATCACGAAGTCGGCGTCCGGCGGCAGGCCGTACTTGAAGCCGAAGGAGAGCACGGTGATCCGCAGCCGGCGGGAGTCCTCCCCGCCGAACAGCTCCTCGACCCGGCGGCGGAGCTGGTTCACGTTCAGGTGGCTGGTGTCGATGATCACGTCGGCCTGGTCCCGGGCCTCCTCCAGCAGCGCCCGCTCGACGGCGATCCCGTCGGCCAGCCGCCCGTCACCCTGCAGCGGGTGCGAGCGGCGGACGCTCTCGAAGCGGCGGATCAGCACCTCGTCGTCGGCGTCGACGAAGACCACCCGGGGCTGGAAGCCGCGCTCGCGCAGCTCCCGGATCGCCCCGGCCAGGTCGGTGGAGAAGGCCCGCGAGCGGACGTCCAGCACCATCGCCGTACGCCGGGCCGCGCCGCCGGCCTTGAAGGCCAGCTCGGCCATGTCGAGCATCAACGCCTGGGGCAGGTTGTCCACCACGTAGTAGCCGACGTTCTCCAACGCCCGGGCCACCGTGCTGCGGCCACCGCCGGACAGGCCGGTCACCACCACCAGGGTGGTGTCCGCCTCGGCCGGCGCCGGCCGCCCGAGCGCTGTCTCCGCGTTGGTCGGCACCAGGTCTCCCCCCGTCCGCGCCTCGCTCACCCGTACCCCCAGCCGTGGCGCCGCGGCCGGTCGGCCGCGCATGGTCAGTCAGCGACTCTAACCGCTGCGACCCCGCCCGGGATTCCACGGGGTGATGACCGGAACGAGCGCTTGTCCGTTTTGTCGAGGTCCGGCTACCGCTCGGTCGAGGTCCGGTTGCCGCCACACGCCGTTCGGGGCGGGGCGCTGTCGGCGGCCGCTCGTAGACTGCGCGGATGGTCTCCCCCACCGATCAGCGGACCGAGGACGCGCTGCGGGTGCTGCGCCGGGTGTTCGGCTACGACGCCTTCCGCGGCTTCCAGCACGAGGTCGTCGAGCACGTGGTGGCCGGCGGCGACGCGCTGGTGCTGATGCCGACCGGGGGCGGCAAGTCGCTCTGCTACCAGATCCCGGCGCTGGTCCGCGACGGCGTGGCGGTGGTCGTCTCGCCGCTGATCGCGCTCATGCAGGACCAGGTCGACGCGCTCACCACCGTCGGCGTCCGGGCCGGGTTCCTCAACTCGACCCAGGATCTCGCCGAGCGGCGGCGGGTCGAGGCGGCGTTCCTCGCTGGCGAGCTCGACCTGCTCTACCTCGCCCCGGAGGCGCTGGCGACGCGCGCCACCGTCGCCCTGCTGGAGCGCGGACGGATCGCGCTCTTCGCGATCGACGAGGCGCACTGCGTCTCGCAGTGGGGGCACGACTTCCGCCCCGACTACCTCAACCTGTCGATGCTGCACGAGCGCTGGCCCGGCGTGCCGCGGATCGCGCTGACCGCGACCGCCACCCAGGCCACCCGCACGGAGATCGCCACGCGGCTCAAGCTCACCGACGCCCGGCACTTCGTGGCCAGCTTCGACCGGCCCAACATCCAGTACCGGATCGTGCCCAAGCGGGAGCCGCGCAAGCAGCTGCTCGCCCTGCTGCGCGACGAGCACCCCGGCGACGCCGGCATCGTCTACTGCCTGTCCCGCGCCTCGGTGGAGAAGACCGCCGAGTTCCTCGTCGCCAACGGCATCGCGGCGCTGCCCTACCACGCCGGGCTCGACGCGGCGACCCGGGCGTCCAACCAGCAGCGCTTCCTGCGCGAGGACGGCCTCGTCATGGTCGCCACCATCGCCTTCGGCATGGGCATCGACAAGCCCGACGTCCGCTTCGTCGCCCACCTCGACCTGCCCAAGTCGGTGGAGGGCTACTACCAGGAGACCGGGCGCGCCGGGCGGGACGGGCTGCCGTCGACGGCCTGGCTGGCGTACGGGCTCCAGGACGTGGTGCAGCAGCGCAAGATGATCGAGACGTCGGAGGGCGACCTGGCCCACCGGCGCAACCTCGCCACCCACCTCGACGCCATGCTCGCGCTCTGCGAGACGGTCCGCTGCCGCCGTGCGCAACTCCTCGAATACTTCGGGGAGGGCGGCACGGCCAACTGCGGCAACTGCGACACCTGCCTGGAGCCGCCGGAGTCCTGGGACGGCACGGTCGCCGCGCAGAAGCTGCTCTCCACCGTCTACCGGCTCGACCGGGAACGCAACCAGCGGTTCGGCGCCGGGCACTGCGTGGACATCCTGCTCGGCAAGCGCACCGACAAGGTCGACCAGCACGGCCACGACTCGCTGAGCACCTTCGGCATCGGCACCGACCTGCGCGAGGCCGAGTGGCGGGGCGTGGTGCGGCAACTGCTCGCCGAGGGCCTGCTCGCCGTCGAGGGCGACTACGGCACGCTGACCCTCACCGAGGCGAGCGCCGAGGTGCTGGGCCGCCGGCGGACGGTCACCATGCGGCGGGAGCTGGAGCGGCCGGCGGCCGGCCGGTCCGCCAAGCCCCGGGGCGCGGCCACCGTGGTGGCCGACCTCGCCCCGGCCGCCGTCCCGGTGTTCGAGCGGCTCCGCGCCTGGCGGGCGGCGACCGCCAAGGAACAGGGCGTCCCGGCGTACGTGATCTTCCACGACGCCACGCTGCGGCAGATCGCCACCGAGGCGCCGACCTCGCTGGCCGAGCTGTCCCGGATCAGCGGCGTCGGCGACAACAAGCTGGCCAAGTACGGCGAGGGGATCCTCGCCGTACTCACCGAGTCCTGAGACACGGTCCGGAGACACGACGAAGGGCCGGCCCCTTGTGGGGGCCGGCCCTTCGTGCTCGCTCCTGTCAGCGGATGGCCG
>NZ_JBIAKG010000018.1:0-77978 GCF_042872345.1 Micromonospora sp. NPDC005299 | reverse complement strand
TCCACGGCGGCTGTTCACCCCTCCTCACGGCCGAGCACTCTAGTCGATCGTCCATCAAGGACAAGACCCCTAGATCATTCTGTTAGGAGTTCTTAATCAGGATGGCGAGCTGCTGGCAGGCGTCGGCGGCGGTGCCAGCATGGCCATATCGACGAGGAAGGAGGCGACTGCGCCCGTAGACGTACGACCAGCCCAGACGGGATAACCGCCGTCGCCCCAGCCGGTATTGAAGGCGATGAGGTTGGCGCCCGAGGCGGGATCCTGCAGCTCGACCGGGCGGTCCGCCTCGGCCACGTAGTAAGAGCCTGGGTCCTCCTCGGTCCGTTTGGCCATCGCTTCAAGCGCCACCGTGTCGAACAGGGCGATGGTGGCCACGTCGACGCCGACGGTGAAAGCCTCGCCCTCGCGAAGGGTGGCGGGGTCCTGGCCGGGTCGCAGCGCCATCTCCCAGGCCGCTACCGGCTCGTCACGGATCGCCAACTTCGCCGCCGCGACGCGCTTGTCCTCCGGCCACTCGACCAGAGCGAGCGTCAACGGATAGGTGCCTGGCGGCACGGTTGCGGTAAAGGATGCAATGCCCAACCGTTCCCAGCTCATCAGCCAACTGGGGTCAGCTGCGACCAGCTTGCCGCTGGGCAGATGCAAATCGCCCGCGGGCAGCGTCCTCGCGGTCGCCCACTGCCCACCGTCGAGCAGGTGCCGTGACCCCGGTCGGAACAGGTTGGCTGTCTGCTCAGGAGGCGGCCACGGGCTGGACTCGTCGGGCGCCAGGGAGCGAGGGGTGTCCGGCCGATCAAAAGGTGAGCGGGTCGAGCACCCACCGAGGAGGATTCCGCCACCGCTGGCCGCTGCCGCGAGCGCGAGCCGCAGCGTTTGCCGTCGACTCCACATCCGTGCCCCCTCCGGTCGATGAAGAGCTCCCTCAGGATGATCTACGACAACACCCACCGGAGCGTCACTCAGGTCCTGATACCGATCTGTCACGCAGGTCCCGAGACCGGACACGCGTAGGTCGGAAGGAACACCAGCTCCACCTGGTTGGCGGCGCACCAGGCACGGACCTCGGGGTGCTCGTGCGGAGAGAAGTTGTCCAGGATGAGGTAGAGCCGGTCGTCGGGCCAGCGGCGGCGCAGGGTCTTGGGAAGGCCAGGAACTCGCGCCAGCGTTTCCGGTCGCGGATGCGGTAATGCAGCTTTCCAGTGGCCAGGTCGAGGGCAGCGATCATGTGCCGCACGCCCTGATCACGGGTGTAGGTGGCCCGCAGCCGCACCGGCTGGCCCAGCGGGCGCCAGGCCCGGCCGGGGCGGGGCTGCAGGTTCAGCGGCCCGAACTCGTCCACGCACAGCACCCGCCCGTCCGCCGGCGGGTGGTCGTAGAGGTCCAGGATCGGGCGCATCTTGGCCGTGAACTCGGGGTCGGTGCTGGCCTTCCACGTCTTGGTGGCCTGCCACGACACGCCACGTTCATGCAGGATCCGCCGGATCCTCTCGACGCTGATCGCCGCGGCGTAGCCGGATTCGATCAGGTGGTCGCGGGTCCTGGAGACCGCGCTGAACGAGGAGATGACCGAGCACCTCGGCTATGAGAAACACGATCCGCCTGGGGCGGGGTTGGGCAACATCCGCAACGGCAGCCGGCCGAAGACGGTGCTGACCGGTGCGTCGGGGCCGGTGCAGTCGATGTGCCGCGGGACCGGGCGGGCACCTTCGAGCCGCAGATCGTGCGCAAGCGACAGCGTCGCTTGTCGGGGGTCGACGAGGTGGTGTTGTCGCTGTATGCCAAGGGCCTGACGACCGGGGAGATCAGCGAGCACTCGCGGAAATCTATGGCGCCTCGGTCAGCAAGGAAACCATCTCGCGGCCGTCCGTAGGAGGCTCCGCGGGCTCGGCCCCGTGGTCGCCTGGCGCGTGAATGCGGACCGGCTCGCCGAGCCCGCGACAGAAGTTACCGGTTTTGCGGAATTTGACGGTATAGGGGGTGTTGCAAACATGGCACAAGCCGTATGGCTACCCACAGCGATGTGCAGCAGCATGCAGGGAGGCTCTAATGGGGTGGTTCCTGTGGTCAGCGCTTCCAAGGCGATTCGTAATTTCCGCCAGTTCCCCGTGGCAGCCCAGCGATCGGCGGATGCGGCGGCCGAGGAGCGAGATCAGCGTCTTCGAACGATCACCAAAAAGCGCAGCAGCAAAGCCGAGAAGCTGTCGGCCGACGCGAGCCGCCGACTGCGACACCTGCTCGGAGACGACAACTGGGCGGACCTGAGGGATCTGATGCGGCAGGAGCGGATGACCGTCCGTGACCTGCTTCAGCCGCCCCACGGGTTGACGTCGAGCTACCGCAAGCTGAACAGGGCCCGGAAGCGGAAGGCCGACGCCTTCCTGCGAAGTCGAGACGTCCGGCGTGAGGCGATCATCACGATAGCGACGGACTACCACCAGGCCATTGCCGACGTCTTCACGACCGACGACAACATCAGCCCCGGGTTCCACCTCTCTAACAACCTCGACAAATGGCTGAGCCTGTCTCCCTTCCACGACCGTGCCCTCCCCTGGGGAGTCTTGGAACCGGACGACAGCGACGACCCGCACCGGTGGGAGGTCTTCCGGCCGCCGTTCTTCGGGTTCAACTTCGGGTTCGTCCCGGTGCACAACGACAACTTCGTCGTTGATCGCATCCATACGCTGAATCCATCCGTCGGGGACGTCGGCATCTCCATCACAATGGGCGACGGCGACGCCGGCGACTTCGACTACGCGTCCGGCGACGGCTTCAGCGCGGTGGCCTTCGCGTTCGTGCCGCCGACGACCGGCCTCGTCGAGGTCCTCATCGACGCGCAGTGCGTCCAAGCGACACACCGCTTGGAGACGACGGACGAGTGGGGATGGTCGAACTCCAGCACAGGGCAGCGAAACTTCCTGATGCTCGACGTCCTGCACCCCAGCGTGTCCGAGCCCTCGTACGCCGAGATGTCGGCCTTCGACGAGGCGACCGACGACGACGAGAGCTTCCTGCAGGAGAACTTGACCCGCGGTGCCCACTACTTCGCCCAGTTGTTCAGCGCCGGCCCGGTGCCCGCAGGCCAGTCCGTGATCGTGTGCGCCGGGACACGTTCGTTCGACTTGAGCGGCACGAACGACGTGTCCATCGAGAGCGCATCCGACTTCCGGTGGTTCATCAGCTCGGTCGAGATCCGCATTTCACCGTAGCCCTTCACCACCGCCAGCGTGTGGTTCGCCGGTCGGTCAGGCTCACCTTGCGGGCCCCGTCCCATCGCGCCGCGAGGACGACGGCGGCCGCGCACTGTTACGGTCAGCGCTGTGCCCGTCGACAAACTCCGGCATCAGGTCGAGTCGGCCCGGGTCGCCCGGCTGGCCACTGTCGGAACCGATGGCCGTCCCCACCTGGTGCCGGTGTGCTTCGTTCTGCTGGGCGACGTCGTCTACCACGCCGTCGACGAGAAGCCCAAGCGCCACCGGCAGCTGCGCCGCCTGGCGAACATCCGGGCGACCGGACATGCCTGTCTGTTGATCGACGAATATGACGAGGACTGGTCGCGGCTGTGGTGGGCCCGGCTGGACGGGCACGGCTGGCTGGTGGAGGACCACGCGGAGGAGGCCGCGGTCCGCGCGGCGCTGGCCGACAAATATCCGCAGTACCTCCGGCGGCCCCCAGCCGGGCCGGTGGTCGCGATGCGGGTGACCCGCTGGTCGGCCTGGTCTGGGGCGGAGGCGGCAGCGGAGCCGGCCGAATGAGGGCCGGTCACAGTGTCAGCGGGTCGGGGCGAGGGCGCCGAGCACCTCGTCGGCCCGACGCAGCGACGCCTGCGCGTCCGCACGAGGTGAGCCGATCTCCGGATCGAAGTTGAGGTCGACGAACAGTTCGGTGATGCCCGCCTCCGCGAGCCTGCGGAAATCCGACCGGATCTGATCGAGCGTGCCGGTGAGCGGCTCCCGGCTGGCCGGGCCCGTCGGACGGACGCGGACCGCGCCACGGCAGACGAATCGCAAGGAGTGATCGCGCCCGGCGTCCGCCGCGGCGGCCTTGACCATCGCGACCGCCTCGCCGATGCTCGTCAGGTCCGCCTGGCTGCCGCTGACCCAGCCGTCGGCGAGCCGCCCCGCCCGGTGCAGCGCCGCGGGCGCGTGACCGCCGAGCAGGATCGGCGGGTGTGGCCGCTGCACCGGCTTTGGCTCGAGACGTGTCGGCGGTACCTGGTAGAACTCGCCGCGATGCTCGACGACGTCGTTCTGCCAGAGAGCGCGAAGCACCGCGAGAAACTCCTCGGCTCGATGGCCCCGACGATGCTTGCTCGCGCCCGTCGCCTGGTACTCCTCGTCCGCCCAGCCAAGGCCGAGTCCGAGGTCGAGCCGTCCGCCGGCGAGGATGTCGAGGGTCGCGGTCTGCTTGGCCAGCACCACCGGGGAGATGAACGGCATGTCGAGCACCGCGACGCCGAGCCGGATCCGCGTGGTGTGAGCCGCCAGGAACGCCAGCGTGGTCAGCGGGTCATGGACGCTGTGGTACGTCTCGCTCCATTTGCGGTCAGCGGGCACCAGGAGACGCTGGAACGTCCACAGCGAGTGGTATCCGAACTGCTCGGCGCGGCGGGCGACGTGGATCATGTTCTCTGGTGTGGCCCACGAGCCGGAGACGGGCGCGGCGAATCCAACCTCCACCCCGGCACGGTACCCAGTTCTATCCCGTCAGGCACCGGAACCACAGCGATCCCGTCAACGTGCCCGACGGCCGCAGCTCCGGCTCGTTCCTCACCCTCGACGTTCCCGCCGTGACGGGCGGACGGGCCGCATGGCCGGGCGAACGGTGGCGACGAACAAGGCCAGGGCGACGGCCTGAATGCCGGCCACGGTGACGATCATGGCGGTGATCGAGTAGTCATAGAGGGCGCCGGTGAGCAGCCCACCGACCAGGGTCGCTGCGCCCAACCCGGCGGCGAAGATTCCGTATGCGGTGCCCCGCCTGGCAGCGGGGACGATGTCGGCGATGGCCGCACGCATGGTGGATTCCTGGATGCCGAGCACGGCGCCCCAGGCCAGGACCCCGGCGACCGCGGTCGCCGAGGTGGTGGTGAAGGCAGCCAGCGGGATCAGGGCGGTCAGCACGGGTACGGCGGCCAGCACCCGGAAGCCGGCCCGGTCATACAGCCACCCGGAGGCCAGCGCGACGATCGCGTCGACGCCCATCGCGGCGGCGTACACGACCGGGACCACCGCCACCGGTACGACGTGCCGCGTGGCGAGGTGGAAGCTGAGCACGCCGAAGGTGGCGTAGCCAGCCGTGGTCAGCACCGTGAAGGCCAGATAGGTCCAGAACACGCGCGGCAGCCGCACGCCCGGCGGGGCGTGCGCTGCACCGGGTTGAGGGCCCGGTTCGAAGCGGCGCGCATCGGGCACGCCGGCGCGCAGCCACAGCAGCAGGAGCATCGCCGCGACAGCCGGTACGGCCAAGGCGAGGAACGCGGGCCGGTAGTGGTAGGCGGTGGCGGCCAGAACGGCGGCGACCAGCAACGGCCCGGCAACCGCCCCGGCCTGATCGAGCGCCTCATGGACGGCGAAGCCTTTGCCACGGCCCACTGCCGAGGCGGCGTGGGAGATCATGACATCGCGCGCCGGGCCCCGGATCGCCTTACCGGCACGCTCCGCGACAAACAGCACCGCAGCCAGCCACAATGCGCTGGTCAGCCCGAGAGCGGGCACAGCGACCATGGTCACGATGTAGCCGACCAGGACAAGCGGCCAGTAGGCCCGGGTCCGGTCGGCGAGGGGTCCGGTGCCCAGCCGCCCGGCCAGGGCGAACGCCTCCCCGGCGCCGGTGATCAGGCCGACGAGGGTCGCGGATGCGCCGAGGGTGGCCAGGTAGGGGCCGATGACTGACCGCGCGCCCTCGTACACCACATCCGACAGCAGACTGACAACACCGAACGCGGTCACGAACCGCCACGGCGTCCACCTGATTGTCGGCGCGGCGATCTTCACCCATGCAGTCTGGCCCAGCGGCAAGCGGGCCGGGTCTGGATCAGCCGCCCGATGCGGGTTACCCGCCGGCAACGGGCCACGAACGAGCGCCCATGCCGGAGCGGAGCGTTTGCCCAGATACACCTCGGGCAATCGCGCCGTGGAGCACGGTCGACGGGAGGAGCAGGCAATGAAGATCCACGACCCGGCCAGCCAGGCGATGCAGAAGGACTACGACGTCACCGACATCGAGCGCCTGATGGGCAAACGGGACTGGAAGAACTACGACGACGTGATCAAGTGGCTGAAGAAGGAGGGCGATGAGGACCGGCGGTTCACCCCCGGCGAGGTACAGCACATGATCGACGACTTCTCCCGAGCGCGGGACAAGGGGATGGACTTCCCGCAGGAGCCCGAACAGCTCTACAAGAAGCTGAAGAGCAGCCGATAGGGCGTGCAGGGACGCTTCGGTCATCAAAGCGTCCGGGTCGCGCTGAAGGACGGCTCCCAGTGCGACCCGGCACGCCCTGCAGGCGGCACGAGCAGGGACGTCGCATCGATCTACAAGCCAGGGGGCGTACGGGGCATGCGGGGCAGCGTCGCGGTGAAGCCCGAGGTGACCGTCGGCGAGTCGGCGGGGCTGGCCGACGTGGTGTGGGACAACGCGCGGCGCAAACCGGACACGGTGCAGTTTCTGCGCCCGGACCCGGACGTCCGGTCGTGGCCCGCGCAGCAGTCCGGCGTCGGCGACGCGGGTGCGGTGACCTGCCGGCAGTTCCGCGACGACGTGCGGGCGTTGGCGCGAGGACTCATCGCCGCAGGGGTCGAGCCAGGGGCCCGGGTGGCGTTGATGAGCCGCACTCGCTACGAGTGGACCCTGGTCGACTATGCGGTGTGGACGGTCGGTGCGGTGACCGTTCCGGTGTACGACACCGCGAGTGCCGATCAGTTGGCCTGGATCCTGGCCGACTCCGGCGCGGTGGCGTGCGTGGTGGAGACACCTGCTCACGCCGCGATGCTGACTGGCGTGCGGGACAGGCTGCCGGGGCTGGGGCAGGTGTGGCAGATCGACGCCGGTGACCTGATTCAGGCAGCGGCTCGGGGCCGCAGCGTCGACGACGAGCAGGTGCAGGCCCGCCGTGGCGCGGTGTCGGGCGGGGACGTGGCGACGATCGTGTACACCAGCGGGACGACGGGCCGGCCGAAGGGCTGCGTGCTGACGCACCGCAACATCGGTCTCGACGTCGGCAACGCGGTCGCGGTGCTGCCGGAGTTGTTCCATGAGAGCGCGTCGACGGTGCTCTTCCTGCCGTTGGCGCACTCGTTCGCCCGGATGATCCAGGTGGGGATGGTGCAGACCCGGGCGACGATGGTGCACAGCGCCAGCATGAGCGGCGTGACGGATCAGCTACGTCGATACCGGCCCACGTTCGTCCTTGCGGTGCCGCGAGTGTTCGAGAGGATGTACAACCGGGCGCGGCAGAAGGCCATCGAGAACCACCAGGGTCGCCTCTTCGCCATCGCGGACCGGGTGGCGGTGCGGTACAGCCGGGCCCTCGACCGCCCGTCCGGCCCTGGCCCGGCGCTGCGGCTGGCGCGGCGGGTCTTGGACCTGCTGGTCTACCGGAAGCTGCGGGCGGCGCTCGGCGGACGGTGCCGCGTCGCGATCGTCGGCGGCGCCCCCCTCGGTGAGCGGCTCGGGCACTTCTTCCGCGGGGCCGGCCTGACGGCGCTGGAAGGGTACGGGTTGACCGAGACCTCCCCGGCGCTGGCGGCGAACCAGCCGTCGGCGATGCGGATCGGCACGGTCGGGCGGCCGCTACCGGGCGTGGAGTTGGCGATCGCCGACGACGGGGAGGTCCTCGTCCGCGGCGAGGTCGTGTTCCAGGGTTACTGGAACAACCCGTCCGCCACCCGCGCGGCGTTCACCGCCGACGGCTGGTTCCGCACCGGCGACCTCGGCAGCCTCGACGACGACGGATATCTGCGTATCACGGGACGCACCAAGGAGATCCTCGTGACCGCTGCCGGCAAGCACATTGTGCCCGCACCGATGGAGGATCGGGTACGCGCGGACCCGCTGGTCAGCAACTGCATGCTCCTCGGCGATGCCAAGCCGTACGCCGCGGCTCTGATCACCATTGACCCGCAGGCATGGCTGCGGTGGCGGACCGCTCACGGTCACCCGCGCGCATCGGTGGCGGAACTGCGCGACGATCCCGCCCTGCGCGGCGACATTCAGGCTGCGATCGACCGGGCGAACAGCTCTGTCTCCAAGGCGGAGGCGATCAAGACCTTCCGAATTCTGCCCGACGACTTCAGCGAGGCCAACGGTGAACTCACCCCCACCTTGAAGATCAAGCGTGAGGTGGTGCAGCGGCACCGCGCCGCCGAGATCGAAGCCCTCTACACCGGCCACTAGGGCGCATTTCTTAAGAGCGCTGAGACAGCATCCCGTCCCGAGCCCGACCCGTCCTCAACTGCCGCCGACCGCGCGGCGTCCTGGTCGGATCGCGGCGGGGGCGCATCCCGCAGCAGCACCGCCACGACCACGCCGAACAGCAGGCCCGCGGCGGCTTTGCCCAGGAGGAGCTCCACATAGAAGGTCATGGCCAGTACCCGCCGATGACGCCGCCCAGGGCAGGGCCGATGTTCAGGCCGTAGGCCGGCCCACACCGACGCGGCGGGCTGCGTGGCCCATGGCCTGAGCCATCCGCGAGGGCAGCGAATTCGGGGGCGGAATCTGCACAGGACGCACCCGCCCGTTGTGCAGTGCGGTGAACCGCCAGCCACGGTCGGTGCGCACGGCGACCAGTGTCTGGCGGGACAGGCGTCGCTTGGGCAGCTTCGAGCGCCAGGGCATCAGCACCGAGGCGGTGCCGTGGACGATCGCCACCCCTGAAGCGACGTGCCGGATCGACTCGACGTCACCGACGAGTGCGGAACCGGCGAGCACGCCGCGGAAGAGCTGGTCGTGGGCGTTCTGCATGTCGAGGCGGCCGATGGCGCGGGTTCCGTCGTAGGAGACGTAGTCGGAGTCCTCGGTGAAGCAGGCCCCGTAGGCGACGGCGTCGTTGTCGGTCCAGGCCTGCATGAGTCGGCCGAACAGTTCCTGGATCTGGCGGTCGTCGGTGGTCATCGCGCCCTCCGCAAAACTGGTATCGTTTCGATTGTCGGAAACTACGATAGCAGAAGGTTTCGAATGTCGAAGGAAGGTCTCGTCCGGGACGTAGCGATGCAACTGCGGCTGCTCCAGCAGAGCTTCGACGCTTTCGACGAAGCGGCCGCCGCTCGGCTCGGCCTCAACCGCACTGACCTGCGCGCGATGGATCTCGTGCTCGCCAACGGGGGTCCGCTGTCGGCGGGGGAACTCACCAGCGCCCTCAAGCTCAGCCCAGCGGCGACCACCACGGTCATCGACCGCCTGGAACGCGCCGGCCTGGTCCGCCGTGCCCGTGACGCCGAGAACCGACGGCGGGTCCTCGTCACCGCAACGGACGCCGCGCGCACCGCTGAACAAGACATCTATCTACCTGTCGGCGCTGCCGGAGCACAGGCCCTCGGCAGGTACAACAAGGACCAACTCGCCACGATCCTCGACTTTCTACAGACCGCCCGCCAGGTTCAAGAAGACCAGGCGGCGCGGGTCAGCATGGTCCCCGCACCGCCCCAGGGCCGCTGATCACGCCGGGCTCACGAGTGGGGCGGTGTCAGGCGCGGGCCGCGGTAGGGCAGGGTGGCGCTGTAGACCACGTTGGTGGTGGTGCTACCGAAGGCAGCGAGTTCGTTGACGACCTGTTCGAGGTGTGCCATCGACGTCGCGGCCACCTTCAGCACGTAACAGTCGTCTCCCGTAGTGCGCAGGCACTCCAGGATCTCCGACCGTCGCTCCAGTAGCCGGTGCAGCGGTTCGTGCCGACTGCCGGGGTACTTCAGCCGGATCACCGCGAGCACGGCGAAGCCCGCCTTGGACAGGTCTACCTCGGCGCGGTATCCGCTGATCACACCGCTCGACTCCAGCCGCCTCACCCGTTCGCTGGTGGCCGACGCGCTCAACTGGACCCGGCGGCTGAGCTCGGTGATGGGCAGGCGGCCGTCCCCCTGCAGTTCGGTCAGGATGGACCAATCGATAGCGTCAAGATTCTCGGCCATAGGGCAAATCTACCGGCGGATTCACGGCGAAGCCCAGCAAAGGCCGGGAACTATGTGTTCCACCCCGGATGCGTGGCGGCTAGCGTGGGACCCGTGCAAATTGGTGTGAACGTACCGAACTTCGCCCCGGGCACCGACCCCGACGTGCTGCGACAGTGGGCGCAGACGGTCGAGGGCCTCGGCTTCGACCTGCTGATGGTCTCCGATCACATCGCGGTGACCCCAGACGTGGCCGAGCAGTATCCGGCACCGTTCTACGAGCCGTTCACCACGCTGTCCTGGCTGGCCGGGGTGACTCGCCGGGTCCGGCTGGGTACCACGGTGCTCATCGTCCCGTACCGGCACCCGCTGCTCACCGCCCGGATGGCGGCGAACCTCAATCGGCTCAGCGGCGGCCGGCTCGTCCTCGGCGTCGGCGTCGGCTGGGCCCGGCAGGAGTTCGAGGCGCTTGGCGTGCCCTTCCGGCGGCGCGGCGCGCTGACCGATGAGTACCTGCGCGCCATGCGCGACGCCTGGCGGAACACCGACGACTACGACACGGCCGCGATCCCGATCTGGGTCGGCGGCAACAGCGACGCCGGCATGCGTCGGGCAACGCTGCTCGGTGACGCCTGGCACCCGCTGAGCGTTACGCCCGGATGGCTGGCGGACGCAGCCGGGCGGCTGAAAGCCAACGCCGACGAACTCGGCCGCCCGGTGCCCGCGTTGACGCCGCGCATCAAACTCCGCGAGACCCGAGAAGCGGTCACCGCTCCGGACCGGCTCGCCGGTGTCGGCACCATCGACCAGATCATCGCTGACATCGACCAGATCCGTCTGCTCGGCGCGGAGACGGTGGTGCTCGACCCGTTCAACGGCGACCTGACCGAGATCCGCCAGCCCGAGCGCGCCTGGCAGACCCTCGCGGCCGTGGCCGCGTACCACAAATCCCAGGAGAACCGATGACCCCCGACGACGAGAAGCTTCTCCGCCGTGCCGTGGAACTCGCCAGCAACGCCGGGGCGTCCGGCGAACGGCCGTTCGGCTCGTTGTTGGCCGGCGCGGACGGCACCGTCCTGATCGAGGACCACAACACCGTGGTCTCCGACTCGGACATCACCGCCCACCCGGAGCTGAAGCTGGCCCGCTGGGCCGCTCGGGAACTCGCCCCCGACCTGGCGGCCGCCACCACGATGTTCACCAGTTGCCAGCCCTGCCCGATGTGTGCGACCGCGATCGCCCGGTCCGGCCTCGGCCGGGTGGTGTACGCCCTGTCCGCAGAACAGTTTGAGGAGATCAAGCCGGCCACCCCGCCGCTGCCGGCGGTGCGGTACGAGGGGCCGGCGCTGTTCGACGAGGCGCGCCGGCCCATCGACAACTACTACTAGGGCGTGTGTCGAGGTCTTTGCCAGGTGGCCGGCGAGTGCATGCATAGCTGGGTGACTGCGATGCGGTGTTGAGCTGGCGGGCACCGCCTCGGTTGAGGCGGAACCTGGTTCGGTTGCCGGTCCAGACTGGGACTGGCGCCATGCCCGCGTGCATGGCGAATGCCGCGAAGGTGCGGAACCGGGCCACGCCTACGGTTTCGGCGCTGATCTTTGCGGCGGTGAGGCCTGCGCAGCCGGGAAGCTCATCTCCTGGATCATCCCGCACCCACCGGTTGTAGCCTCGGCCCCTATGAGTTGGCTGCCTGACGACTTCGTCCACCCCGTCTACGTGCCCGTGCCCAACACTGCGCTTCACCTGCGACCGATCCGGGAGGCGGACACCGCGCTCGACTACCCCGCCGTGATGGGCTCCCGAGAGCGCCTGTGGGAGATCTTCGGCCCGGCGTGGGCCTGGCCCCCAGAGACGATGACCTATGAAGAGGACCGCATCGACCTGCTGCGGCACGAGAAGGAGATAGCCGCGCACCAGTCGTTCAACTACGCGCTGCTGGACGAGGAGGAGACCGCGATCCTCGGCTGCGTCTACATCGACCCGCCCGAGCGCACCGGCTCCGACGGCGAGGTCTCCTGGTGGGTGGTGGACGACCTTGTCGGCGGCGAGGTGGAGCGCGCGCTCGACGCGCTGGTGCCGCAGTGGATCGCCGCCGACTGGCCCTTCCAGCAGCCCCGCTTTCTGGGCCGCGACATCACCTGGCCGGACTGGCTGGCGCTGCCGCGCACCTCGTGACACGTCCCGGGCGGCGCCCGGACAGCGGTCAGGATCGGCACGGGAAGCAGCTAAGAACACCGCGTATCCCCGTCACTGGCTGGCGATGCAGCAGAGCATCGCCGAGCCGAAGACCAGCCGGATCGGGGTCACCAGCACGTGGTCGGTCGGTGGGCGGGGGTAGAACAGCGTCATCCACAGGCCCGACAGGGCGGCGGCGAGCCCGCACTGGTTTCGCGGTGCCCGCCGACGCAGCTCGACCCTGCTCGCCGGCTACTCGTTCCCGGCCGTCGACCTCCAGTCGCCGCTGCCGGCGGACACGCCGCCGGTGATCGCGCTGGCCAGCGCCGCCACGCTCGGGCGGGAGGTGCAGCAGCGGCTGGTCGAGCACCTGCACGGCGGCGGTCGGCTGCTGCTGCACGGCGTCCTGCCAGAGCGGGATCACGATGGCACCCGGTGCACGCTGCTCGCCGACGCGCTCGCGCTGACCGTCACCGGCCGCGTCGACGACGGGCCGCAGTCCTTCCCGTCGGTGCTGGGGCAGGGCTGGGCGGCGGGCCGGGCCGAGGTCCGGGACGGCTACGCGCAGCGGTTGGCCGGCGTCGCCGCCCAGCCCGTGCTCGTCGAGGTCGGCTCCGGCGAGCCGTGCGCGGTGAAGGTCGCCCTGCGGCGCCGGGCGAGCGCTGGTGATCGCCGCCGACGTGCCCTGCGACCTGGACTTCTGGCGCGCGGCGATGGCGCGGCTCGGGGTCCGCCCTTCGGGGCCGACGACACTGACTGGAAGTCGGCAATCCGGCGGCGCATCCTTTCGGCGCGACGGCCCTACTGCCCCACCCCTGGGCGTCGCGCGTCATCGCGTGCCGCCCGAAGTCGTACTGGACTACGTCAACAACCCGCCGATGAATGGGCGGGCTTGCGGATCAGTTCCACTACTGGTTGCAGAATGGTGCCGCGTGCGGGCGATTGACTGCGCCCCAGTCCTCGGCACCGCGTTCTGCGATGTTGAGGGCTGCATTGTGGTCGGCGTGGGCAACGACCCCGCACGACCGACAGAGGAAGGTTTCCTGGTTTGGCCGGTTGCGCTTGTCGCGGTGTTTGCAGCCGTTGCAGGTTTGGGATGTGTACCGGGGGTCGACTTCGACCAGCGGTACGCCCGCCCGGCGGGCCTTGTAGGCGAGGGCGGAGCCGAGTTGGTGGAACGACCACGAGGAGAGTGTGACCCGTTGAGGCTTCCTCAGCCGGACCCGGTCGCGGATTCCCGTCAGCTTTTCGACGGCGATGCCGCGGCCGGTGCGTGCAGCCTTGGTCACGATGGTCTTGGCGATGCAGTGGTTGACGTTCGCGGCGTGCCGCGCTTCCTTCTTGTTACGCCGGACCAGCAGCCGCTTGGCTGACTTGGTGCCCTTTTGTTGCAGCCTGGCCCGCAGCCGGGTTTGTCGTCGGCGGTAGCCGTTGAGCCGGGTCCCGGCATAGCGGGTTCCGTCGGAGTCGTAGGCGATGTTGGCAATGCCCATGTCGACGCCGAGGAAGCCGTCCGGATCGTACGGGTCCGCCTCGGCTACCTCGACCGTCGCGTACAGGAACCACATGCCGTCACGGTGGATTAGGTCCGACTCTCCGGTCTTGCTGGTGGCGAGGGCCTTGAGCTGATCGGGCGAGCCGGTGTAGGCGACGTCCTTGAGCCGGCCTCGAATGGTCCAGATGGACACGGTACGGGCGTCTGCCTGCCAGGACAGCATCCGGGCGTCGTAGGGCTGGGCAGCGTTCGGCCGGAAAGCGATCGGGGCGGCCTCAGCCCGCCGACGGCGCTTCGAGCCAGGCTTGCCGAGGTGGCCAGCTTTGATGTTCGCCTTCAGGACGGTGTAGGCGTCGGCGACCTTCTTGATCACGTGCTGGGCGGCCTGAGCGCCCAGGCCGTAGTCAGCCTTGATGCCCGCGTAGGTGTGCTTGCGCAGGTCGTAGTTGCGGTAGACCGCCCTCTCGCGGGCCACCATGGCCACCTCGGACGCGGCGGCGTTGCACGCCCGCAGAGTCGCCTTTAGCGTCGCCGCCTGTTCGGGCGTCGGCAGGAGTTTGACCTGCACAACCAATTTCACCTGACCACCGTAGCGCCGGTCCATGTCCTGGATGGACCCCGGACCCGCATGTTCGAAGCGGACGCAGCGTTGTCTACAACCTGCACGTGCATTTGGTCTTCACCACAAAGTATCGGCGGAGGGGCTCACCGATCCGATCCTCACCCGCTGCGAACAGGTCATGCGGGACGTGTGCGCCGACTTCGGCGCCGAGCTGCGCGAGTTCAATGGCGAACCGAACACGTGCACCTGCTCGTGCACTACCCGCCCACTGTCGCGCTGTCGAAACTGGTCAACAGCCCCAAAGGCGTGTCGGCCCGCTACCTGCGGCAGGAACGGGAGCACCTCAGCTGCTACCTGTGGGGCAACCACCTGTGGTCGCCGTCGCACTTCGCCGGCTCCTGTGGCGGCGCGCCCCTCGGGGTGGTCAAGGAGTACATCGAAAACCAGAAAAGGCCAACGTAGCGGCCATAACGGCATTCCTCCCGGCCGTGAAACGGCCGGGACTCCCGCCTTATCGACTGCTGAACTCGATCGTCGGCACCTTCCGGGCCGCGGCTTCCTTGTTGACCTCAACCACCACGTGATGCACGCTCTCTGCAGTCGGGTGTGGGGGTTCACACAGGAACTGTTTTCCGGCTCACCGCTGCCGGATGACCCGGAGATGCAGCCTGCCATGTTCCGCGAACTGCCTGGCAGGTATCCCCACATCGGAGATAACAATGTCCACCCCTCACGACGGGGGGTTGGTCGTCGGCCGAGGCTGCGACGACCAGCTCGAGTTCGAGTTCGCGCTCGACCTCCTGCTAGACGGATTCGACAACCTCTACCGGCAGGGATGGACGTCGCGCGACGCCCGGTCCTGACCCGGGCGACAGGCACTCGGAACTGCACGGCTGAAGCTCAGCCGGCCCCCTGGCCTGGGCCTGCGGCGACGGCGGGGCGTAGGGGCCGTCGTTGTCGGCGCGAGGCAGAAACAGCCGGCATGCGAGAGTGTGGGCCGGTGAAGGTCAACAGCTGGCCGCACCGCCTCGGAGCAGGGAGGCAACCCGCCGATGTTCAACACCGCACGCCTGCAGGTCATCCTGGAGATCGCCCGCCACGGCACCATCGTCGCCGCCGCGGAGCGGCTTCAGCTGAGCCCGTCCGCGGTCTCCCACCAGCTCGCCGCGTTGGAGCAGGAGGCCGGGGTGGCGCTCGTGGACCGGGGGCCGCGCAGCCTGCGGCTCACGGTCGCGGGCCAGCGCCTGGCGGACTACGCGCAGCAGATCGTCGATCTGATGTCGGCGGCCCGCGACGAGCTGGCCGCCCACGGCGAGGGCCGCCAGGGACTGCTGCGGATCGGGTTTTTCGCCACCGCCGGCACCGAACTGCTGCCGCGCGCGCTGTCGAGCTTCACCCGGGAGCATCCGCAGGTCGAGCTGGCGCTGATCCTGGGGCAGCCGCACGAACTGCTGCCCCGCCTGCACCAGGGTGAGCTGGACCTGGTGGTGGTCTTCGACCATCCGCTGAGCCCGGCGCAGGAGTCGCCGTACGCGAAGGTCGAGCCGCTGATGGTGGACCCGCAGCTGGTGGTGCTTCCCGCGGATCATCCGCATGCCCGCCGGCGGAGGCTTCGGCTCGCAGACCTTGCTGCCGAACCGTGGATCACCACCCTCGGCGTGCAGGGCGAGGTGTCGGTGCTGGAGCTGGCGGCGCGGGCGGAAGGCTTCGCGCCGCGGATCCGCTGCCGCAGTGATCATTATGAGGTCGTGCTGGGCCTGGTCCGGGCCGGTGTCGGAGTGGCGCTGGTACCGTCGCTCGGCCTGCGCAACCCCGGCGGGGTGGCGGTGCGGCAGCTCGCCCACGCCCAGCTGTACCGGGAGATCGGCGTGGCGCTGCGTCCCGGCAACCCCAACCCGGTGGTCGGCAGGTTCGTCGAGCGGCTGCGCGACACGGCGTCGACGCTCAGTCAGGAGCTGTCGCAACGGTGGGCGCCGGCGAGCCGGTCGACCGCCGCACCCCAGCGGCGCAGCTCGGCCACGGCGGCCCGCTCAGATCCCGGCGCGAACGCGGCGATCACGGCATAGACGACGGTGTGCCGGCCGGACACGATCCCGGTGTCGGCGCGTACCCCGGTGTCGGTGCCGGTCTTGTTCTCCACCCGGACGCCGTCGCTCGACCACGGGTCGTGGCCGACCGAGTCGGCGACCATCGTGCGGTCGGTGTTCCCGGCGAGCCAGCCGCGCAGCAGCTGGCACGCCTGCGGGCTCTGCCAGGTCCCGTTGGCCACCTCGGCGAGGAAGGCGCAGAGTTCTCCGGCGGTGCCGGTGGCGAAGGTTTCCGGTACGCCGGGGCCGCGCTCGGCGCGGATCCGGTCGTGCACGGTGGTGTCCCGCAGCCCGCTGCGGCGGGCCAGGTCCCGCACGGCGTCCAGGGTCACCAGCCGCAGCAGGGCGTTGGTGGCGGCGTTGTCGCTGACCGTGGCGACCGCCGTGGCCAGGTCGGCGACGGTCCACCGCCGGGGCGACAGCTGGCCGAGCAGGCCGGTGCCGCCGACCTCCCGGTCGGCGTCGAGCAGCTCGACCGGCTGGCCGGCGGCGAGCGTCCGTTCGGCGAGCCGCCGGGCCACCTCGCCGAGGAGCAGCACCTTGCCGACGCTGGCCAGCGGCAGGACCAGGTCGGGGTCGGTCGAGAGGGTACGGTCGTCGTCCAGCCGCCGCACCATCGCCCCGACCCGCACCGCCGGGCTCATCGCCGCCCCGGCACGGCGCGCTGCCGATCCGGTACGGCCAGCACCCGGCCCGGCCGCGCGTCGGTGACCTCGCCGTCGTCCACGACGACCCGGCCGCCGACGAGCACGCACCGCACCCCGTGTGGCGGCGCCAGCGGATCGGCGTACGTGGCGCCGTCGGCGACCTGCCGCGGGTCGAGAACCACCAGGTCCGCGGCGTACCCGTCGGCGAGCAGCCCGCGGTCTCGCAGGCCGAAGCGGCGGGCGGGCATGGCCGTCATCTTGTGCACCGCGCCCGCCAGCTCCAGCAGTCCCACCTCGCGAACGTAGTGGCCGAGCACCCGGGCGAAGCTGCCCGCCCACCGCGGGTGGGGACGGCCCCCCTTCGGTACGCCGTCCGAGCACAGCATGGTCAGCGGGCTGGCCAGCACCCGGCGTACGTCGTCCTCGTGCATGGAGTGGCTGAGGATGGTGACATCGCCGTGCTCGGCGGCGAGCAGGTCGCAGGCGTAGTCGACGGAATCGACGCCGCGCGCGGCGGCCAGGTCGGCGATGGTGTGCCCCTGGGCGTCGGGGTTGTTCGGGGCGGACGCGACGCGGATCAGATCCCAGCCGCCGTTGCCGACGGTGTTCTCCCAGCCTGGCACGCCGGCGACCAGGTCGTGGCGGATCCGGTCGCGGATCGCCGGCTCCGCGGCGGCGGTGAGCATCGCCGGTACCCCGTCGGCGACCAGCCACGGCGGCAACATCGCGTGCAGGGCCGTGCTGCCCGCGGTGTACGGGTAGACGTCGCAGGTGACGTCCAGCCCGTCGGCGCGCGCCTGTTCCAGTCGGGCGAGGGTGCGGACCGTGGCGCCCCAGGCGCGCCGACCCGCGGTCTTGTGGTGGGAGACCTGCAGCGCCGATCCGGCCGCGGTCGCGATCTCGATGGCCTCCTCGAGTGCGGATTCGACCTGGGACATCTCGTCACGCAGGTGTGTCACGTACGGCTTGCCGTGTGTGGCCGCGACCCGGGCCAGCGCGATGACCTCGTCGGTGCCGGCGTTGACGCCCGGGGAGTAGATCAGGCCGGTCGACAGGCCGGCCGCGCCCGCGGCGAGCGCCTCGTCGAGCAGGTGGCACATCCGCTGGATTTCCGCAGGTGTGGCCCGCCGCTGGGCGAAGCCGACCACCGCGGCGCGTAGCGTGCCGTGGCCGACGAGGGCGGCGAGGTGGTTGCGCCGGGCCACGCCCTGCGCGTCGGCGAACTCGGTGAACGACCCGTACGCCGACGCGGGTGGCCCGAACGTCGCGGCGATCAGCTCCCCCACCGGTCCGGTGCGCTCCGGCGGGACCGGGAAGGGGCTGATGCCGCAGTTGCCGCAGATCTCCGTGGTGACGCCCTGGAGCAGCGGCGCCCGGCGCAGCACCTCCCGCTCCTCGTCATCCCCGGCGAGCAGGTCGGAGTGGGTGTGCACGTCGATGAAGCCCGGCGTGACGACCAGCCCGGTCGCGTCGATGACCTCGGCAGCGGGAGTGCGGCTGCCCGGTGGCAGCAGCACGAGCCGCCCGTCGCGGACGCCCACGTCGGCGAGGCGGGACAGCGAGCCGGTGCCGTCGACCACGTCCCCGCCGGTGACCAGCAGGTCCAGCCGGGCCATCAGAGCACCTTGGACAGGAAGGCGCGGGTACGGTCGTGCCGCGGCGCGGCGAGCACCTCCCGGGGTGGGCCCTGCTCGACGATCAGGCCCTCGTCCATGAAGACGAGGTGGTCGCCGACCTCTCGGGCGAAGCCCATCTCGTGGGTCACCACGATCATGGTCATCCCGCTCGCCGCGAGGTCCTTCATCACCTCCAGCACCTCGCCGACCAGTTCCGGGTCGAGCGCCGAGGTCGGCTCGTCGAAGAGCATCAGCTTCGGCGACATGGCCAGCGAGCGGGCGATGGCCACCCGCTGCTGCTGGCCGCCGGAGAGCTGTGCCGGGTAGTGGTGGGCGCGGTCGGCCAGTCCGACCCGGTCGAGCAGGTCAGCGGCGCGCCGCCGCGCGTCGGCGGTCGGGACGCCCTTCACCGCGACCAGGCCCTCCATCACGTTCTCCAGGGCGGTGCGGTGCGGGAACAGGTGGAAGCGCTGGAAGACCATGCCGATCGACTCGCGCTGGCGGCGCAGCCGCGCGTCCGGCAGTGGCCGCAGCCGGCCGCCGCGCTCGGAGTATCCGATCAGCTCGCCGTCGACGTAGACCCGGCCCGCCTGCGGCTCCTCGAGGTGGTTGAGGCAGCGCAGCAGGGTGGACTTGCCGGAGCCGGATGGGCCGACCACGCAGACCACCCGGCCGCGTTCGATGGTCAGATCGATGCCGCGCAGCACTTCGAGGCGGCCGAAGCTCTTGCGCAGGGAGCGGCACTGCACCATGGGCGGGGTCATCGCGCGCTCCCGGTGAAGCGCAGGTTGCGGGCGATCCGCCCGCGCAGGGCTCCCGGCGCGGTGGCGCCGAAGCCGCGGCT
The DNA here is from genome assembly GCF_042872345.1 of Micromonospora sp. NPDC005299. Lineage (NCBI taxonomy): Bacteria > Bacillati > Actinomycetota > Actinomycetes > Micromonosporales > Micromonosporaceae > Micromonospora > Micromonospora sp. NPDC005299. The sequence continues at coordinate 58,449 of NZ_JBIAKG010000018.1, read as the reverse complement.
GAACCGGCGCTCCAGGTAGTACTGGCCGATGCTGGCGACGGTGGTCAGGACCAGGTACCACAGGGACGCGACGATCAGCAGGGCGATCACCTCGAAGTTGGTCAGGTAGAGCCGCTGGGCGACGGTGAGCAGGTCGGCGCCGGCGATCACCGAGACCAGCGAGGTGGTCTTGAGCATGGAGATGAACTGGTTGCCGGTCGGCGGAACGATGATCCGCATCGCCTGCGGCAGCACCACCCGCCTCAGGATCTTCAGGCGGGACATGCCCAACGACGCCGCGGCCTCCTGCTGGCCGGGGTCCACCGAGCGCAGGCCGGCCCGAACGATCTCGCTCATGTAGGCGCCCTCGTTGATGCTGAGCCCGAGCAGCGCCGCGACGAATCCAGTGACCAGCGTGTTCGTCTCCCAGGTCACCAGCTTCGGGCCGCCGAACGGCACGCCCAGCCCGATCTCGGGGAAGATCAGCGCGATGTTGAACCAGAAGATCAGCTGCACCAGCAGCGGCGTGCCGCGGAAGAACCACACGTAGGCCATGGCGCCGGCGCGCAGGATGCGGCTGTCGGAGACCTGCATCAGCGCCACGATGACGCCGAGCACCACACCGAGCACCATGGACGCGACCGTGAGCTGAACGGTGACCCAGAGCCCTTCCAGGATGACCCGGTCGAACTGGTACTTGACGACGATGTCCCAGTGCAGGTTCGGGTTGATCGCGATGGCCCAGGCCAGCCAGGCCAGGATCAGGGCGATCGCCCCGGCGGCCAGCCAGCGCCCCGGTCGCAGCGGGTGGCTGATCCGGTTCGCCTCCGGCGTCTCCGGGCCGGCGGGCCCGGCCGAAGCCGGGCCCGGGACGGTCGCATCCACCGGGGTGCTCACTTCTGGTCGTTGACCGTCGCGGTCTGCACACCGCTGCCCTGCACGCCCCACTTCTCGAGGATCTTGGCGTACTCCCCCGCCTCGATCAGCTCCTGCAGGGCCCGCTGGACGGCGTCACGCAGCTGGCTGTCCTTCTTGTCGATCGCGATGCCCCACGGGCCGGCCTCGTACTGGGCCTCCAGCACCTCGTACTTGCCGCTCTGCTGGGCCAGCATCTTGGCCACCGGGTAGTCGACGATGGTGGCCACCGCGCGCCCGGCGTCGATCTGCAGCAGGCCGGTCGGGGCGTCCTCGCTCTGCGAGATGGTCATCTTCTTGGCGCACGAGGTGTTCTGCTTCTCGCCGATGGCGAGGTTGGAGCTGCCCTTGGCGAGCACCACGGCGCGGCCGCACAGGTCCGCCAGGTCCTTCACCCCGGCCGGGTTGCCCTTCGCCACCATGATGGCGCCGCCGGCTTGGAAGTAGTCGACGAAGTCGACGGCCTTGCGGCGCTCCTCGGTGTCGCTCATCGAGGACATCGCCAGGTCCCACCGGTCGGCCTGCAGACCCGGGATCAGGCCGGGGAAGCTGGCGTTGGTGATCTCCAGCTTCAGGCCGAGCCGCCCGGCGATCGCCGCCGCCAGCTCCGGGTCGACGCCGATCAGGTCCTGGGTCCCCTCCTTGTACATCTCCATCGGCGGGTAGCCCTCGGCGGTGGCGACCCGTAGGACGCCCTTCTCCTTGAGGGCGGCCGGGACCAGGTCGGCCGCCTTGGCGTCGGCGGCGACTGAGGCGGAGGCACCGGCCTGCGGCGTCTGACCGCTGGTCGAGCGCCCGCAGCCGGTGACGGCGAGCGAGAGTGCGGCGAGACCGACGACAATATGAAGCGCACGCTTCCTGACCACCGGAAACCTCCTGCCTGAGACGATGGCGGGGACCCTATCCGGGATCGGTCAGCATGAACAGCCCGAATGCTTTGCGGGGTGAGCACCCATATCTTCGATGCTCACCAGCGGGGGTGAGACGTGGCAACCGGCACCTTATCCCTACGAAGCTGTCGTCGCCGGAGCGGCCAGACTCGGTTGGGGCCGTCGCCATCGATTGACGGATCGGTCTCTGGCCCGGCCGATGAATTTGAGATGCTGCGGCGGTCTACCTGTCGACACCACCTGACTCGAAGGGACCACCGAATGGCAAAGGTCATCTCCACGCTGTTCATCTCGGCCGACGGTGTGGCCGAGATCGACCCCGATTGGCACTTCCCGTACTTCGACGAGAACATGGGTCGTGCCGTCGGCGAGGACTACGACAGCGGCGACGTGCTGCTCATCGGCCGCGAAACCTATGACAGCTTCGCCGGGGCCTGGCCCGACCGCGAGGCTGCCGGTGGGGACGACGCGACGTTCGCCAAGCAACTCGGGGACATGCGCAAGGTGGTCGTGTCGCGCCAGCCGCTGCAGTTCTCCTGGCGCAACTCGGAGCTGATCAAAGGCGATCTTGTCGACGCGGTCACCGCGCTCAAGGCCGATGCCGGCAGCAGAGGCATCCTCATCCCAGGGTCGATCTCCGTGGTACAGCAACTGCTCGCCGCCGGGCTGGTCGATGAACTGCGCCTGCTGGTGCATCCGGTGGCGGCGCGTAAGGGCCGCAAGCTGTTCGACGACGGGGACACGCCGTACCACTTCCGGGTGACGGCGACGGAGGCCCTTCCGACGGGCGTGATCCGCGTGATCTACGCGCCGACCGCGGCGCCCGCGAAGGTCGGCTACGCCGACGTCACGGATCAGGTGCCCGCCGGGAACTAGCCGGCCTGCTGGAACGTCGAGACCGGCCAGGAACTGGAGCCGAGGTTCCTCACCGGAACCCGGATACCGCGGATTGCGGTACGACAGGTGGATGACCGTCGTCCAGCTACGCCACGACACCGAAGGACGCGCCTGTTACGCCGCGGGCAAGACGCGGATGGAAGCGCTGCGCTGCTTGAAACGACGCCTCTCTCGACCCAGAGGGAGCTCCCTTCAGCGCCGGACGGTCTCGTCAGCCGTAGCACCGTCAGCGCCCTCGTGCAGGAACGGGGTGCGCAGGCGGGTCATCATGGCTGCGCTCACGTCCACGGCCCGCTCGCGCTCGCGGTCGGTAGCCCCACCTTCAGCCGCGGAGAAGGGATTCAGCGCGGGCGACGTCATATCGATCAAAATCTGCTCCAAGAGATGCGAGGCAGCGCACGACTCAGTGGCTGGCAGCTGCAAGCCGGGCGCGGGAAGCGGGCGCCTGCCTGGCCGACGGCCATAGGCCATGGTGCGCCCGCTCCGACAGCCTACCGCTCGCACACCCTCGCCGCCCGCGGTGGAGTGTGACCGGGGCAATGGGCCGTCCGGCGACCCCGCGGGTCTGGGCCCGCACCAGCGCGTCGGCCACCGAGTCGACGCTGAGGGAGTGGATCGCCGCCCTGATGGTGGCCCCGGCCGGCGTGGCGTCGATCAGCCGTTGCAACTCGGCGAGGATGGTGTAGTCGCGTCCGGCGGTCGGGTCGCTCAAGTGCGCCCACACCGGGTAGCCGGCCAGGGTGGCCGATGCCGCGGACACGCCCGTCTGTGCCGCCGCGGCCGCCGACACCCCGCCCGGGGACACCGCGAGCGACCCGGCGAGCAGAGAGCACAACAGCGTGCGACGGACCGCGGCACCCACCCGACTCGCCTTCATGGATAGGGATCGTTGGAGGAAACCTTCTACGTGTCAATGGCTGCTGGCACGATTCTTCGGGCGGCCTGCCGAATGGACCTGTTTGCCGGGCAGCCGAGCTCAGTGGGCGAGCGAGCTCACGAGCCCTGCCGCCAGAGCGGCCCGCTCGAGCATGCCGGAGACGGTGGCGTGCTCGTCGCGGGCGTGCGCCCCCGACCCGACGGCGCCCACGCCGTCCAGCACGGGCAACCCCAGAGCGGCGGCGAAGTTGCCGTCGCTGGCGCCGCCGACCGCAATCTCCCGCAGCTCGAAGCCGAGCTGAGCAGCAAGCCCCCGGGCCCGGGCGAACAGGTCGGCGATGCCCGGCGTCCGCGCCATGACAGGACGGTTCCACCCGCCGTCGACCCGCGCCTGGACCAACGGGTTGCTCGGCCGCCACTCGCGCAGCTGCCGCTCCACCCTCTCCGCTTCCGCGGCGGAGGCGACCCGCACATCGATGCCGGCGTGCGCCGAGCCGGCGGTGACGTTCCGGCGGGTGCCGCCGGCGACGACGCCGACGTTGACGCTCGTACCGGCCTCAAGATCGGTCAGGGCGGTGGCGTGCAGGACGAACTCGGCGAGCGCCGTGATGGCGCTGGCGCCCGCGGTGGGGTCGAGCCCAGCATGGGCCTCGACGCCCGTGAGGGTGAGGTCGAACAGCCCGACCCCCTTGCGGGCGGTCTTGACCGCGCCGTCCGCGCTGGCCTCGAACACGAGGACGGCAGCCGCGCCCCGGCAGGCTTCCTCGATGACGGGGCGCGACGCGGGACTGCCCAGTTCCTCGTCACCGTTGAGGATGAAGCGCACCGGAGGACGGGGCAGCCCCAGCGCGTCGAGGGCGCGCAGCGCCCACACCGCCTGCACCAGGCCGGCCTTCATGTCGAAGACCCCCGGCCCGCGGATGATGTCGTCGCTGACGCTGAACGGAATGTCCTCGATGGTGCCCAGCGGCCAGACGGTGTCGTAGTGGGCCAGCACGGCGACCGGTGCCGCTGCGACACCCTGCGGGGTTCCCGGATAGTCGAGCACGAGCGTGTCGCCGTGGTCACCGCCCGGCTCGGTGCGCGCAGCGGCCGGGTGGCCCAGACGCTCCTTTACCCATGCGCCGACCCAGTCGCGGCCGCAGGCGAGGGCGTCGAGGTCGTCGCTGGGCGTTTCCAGCCGGACGTACGCGGCCAGGTCCGCGAGCATGTCGTCACGATGCGCGCGCAGGAAGCTGTCGAGCAGACCCAGGTCGAGGTGAGTGTCCACACTCATCGGACTGCCTCCGCTTCCACCATCTGGTCCAGTGCGGTCAGCCGGCTCTCGCTCATGGTCGACGGGTCGGCCTCGACCTCGGCGAGCTGACCGAGCATCGCGCGCAACACCGGCACGTCGATGTGGTGACGCTCGGCCGCCTCCAGCACCGGCGCGTACTGGGTGGGAACCTCGGTGGCGCGACGCCGCACGGCGATGTCCCGCCAGATGCCGCTGCGGGTCTTCGTCTGGGTGCCCAGCCAGGTGACGAGAGCGTCGGTGGCAGCGTCGGCGTCCGCCAGGCTCGCGCCGCCGGTGTAGGCGGTGGGCTGGAACGCGTCGAAGGGCTCCAGCGTGATGCGTTCCGCGGCGGCGACCGCGAAGACCTCACGGGCGAGGGTGTGCGCGGCGGGACGGTGCCGGTCGAGCAGGTCCCCCATCGCGTCGTCGGCCAGGGCGGTCGCGGTGAGCATCGCGCCGAAGCCGAGCTTCGACCACAGGAAGCCGGCCACGTTCTCGCTCGCCACGGCGGGACCCCAGCCCTGCAGGGCCTGGACCAGGGTGCGTACCCGGTCGGTGACCGCACCGGTCAGCTCGCCGATCGCCATGGCGCCGGCCCCACCGTCGGTGATGACTCCGGGGGCGGTGACGTCGGCGAACAGGTCGACGAAGGCCGCGATGGTGCGGTCGGCGCCGACGTGGCGTGCGATCACGTTCTCGTTGAGCCCGTTCTGCAGGCTGACCACGAACCCGTCGTCGGCGAGGTGCTTGGCGAGCCAGGCGGCGGCCCCGTCGGTGGCGTGCGCCTTGACGGCCAGCAGCACCCGCTCGAGCGGGGCGGTGACCTGGTCGGGCGTCAGAGCCTCGGTGACCCGCTGCGCCTGCCGGGTTCCGGCGCGCTCCAGGACGATTCCGTCCTCGGCGATGGCGGCGACGTGTGCGGGGTCGGCGTCCACCACGGTGACCTGGTGCCCGGCCCGGGCGAGGTGCCAGGCGACGGTGCCGCCGATCGCCCCGGCGCCGACGATGGTGTAGCTGCGGACAGTCACAGGGTTGCTCCTTGCGTGGGGTGCGGATCGGGTGCCTGCACGTCGCTGAGGCCGGGCCAGTGCGGCGGCAGGGTGGTGGTGCCGGCGGAGGCGCCGCCGTCGACCCGCAGGACGGTGCCGGTGACCCATTCGGCGGCCGGCGACACGAGCCAGGCGACCGCGGCGGCGATGTCGTCCGGTCGTCCGCGCCGGCCGAGCGGGTTCACCGAGACGGCGGCGGCGTACTCCTCGGTCACCGGGTTGGCCTCGCTGTCGACGGTGACGAACCCCGGGCTGACGGCGTTGACCCGGATGCCGGCGGCGCCCAGCTCGACGGCGGCGGCCCTGGTCAGCATCTCCAGGGCGGCCTTGGAGGTGCTGTAGTGGGCGGCGCCGGGGCGGGCTCGCAGGGCGGCGCCGGAGCTGATGTTCACCACGCTGCCGGTCCGTCCGGTCGCGACGGCCAGTTCGGCGAAGGCGCGGGTGGTGAGCATCGGCGCGCGGACGTTGACGGCCTGCACGCGGTCCCACACCGCGGCGTCGAGGTGGAGGAAGCTCCGGGCGGGATAGATGCCGGCGGCGTTGACGACGGCGTCCAGCGGTCCGCCGCGCTCCCAGGCCTTGATGACGACGCGGGTTGGTGCTGCCGGATCGGCGAGGTCGGCGAGGTCGGCGACGTGGGCGTCGGTGTCGGTGCCCAGTGCGGCCAGCGTGGCGCGCAGTTCGGCCTGGCGGAGGTCGACGCCGGTGACGGCCCAGCCGTCGTTGGCGAACTGGGCGGCGATCGCGGCGCCGATTCCGCTGGCCGCACCGGTGACCAGGACGTGCTTGCTCATCGGATTTCCTTGCCCTTGGTTTCCGGCATGGTGGCGTAGACGACGATCCCGATGACGGCGGCCGCGGCGGCGTAGATCCACACCTTGTCGCGGTGGCCGTGGGTGGCCAGCCACGTGGTGACGTAGGGGGCGGTGCCGCCGAAGATCGCCACGGCCAGCGCGTAGGGCAGGCCGATGCCGGTGGTGCGGACGTCGGCGGGGAACTGCTCGGCCATCACCACGGCGCAGTTGGCGGAGTAGCCGACCAGGAAGAAGACCCCGGCGAGTTCGACGAGGAACAGGGACCAGAAGCCCCCGCCGATGATCTGGAACGCCGGCCAGACCAGCAGGAGGAAGCCGATGGCGAACGCGAGCAGGGTGGGCTTGCGACCGAAGCGGTCCGACAGCTTGCCGCCGAAGGGCAGCAGCACCAGGAAGATCGCGATGGCCAGGGTGTTGGCGAGGAACGCGGTGGTCAGCGGGATGCCCTCGGCGGTGTGGGCGTAGCCGGGCATGTAGCTGACCCACATGTAGTAGAGCAGGGTGCCGGCGATGGTGATCCCGACGACCCGCAGCGCGGCGCGGGGGTGCTTGACCAGCATGTCCTTCACCGGCTGCGGCTTGGGCTGCCCCGCACGCCGCTGCGCGAGCTCAGTGAAGGCGTCGGTCTCCTCGACCGAGACCCGCAGCCACAGCCCGACCAGGCCGAGCAGGCCGCCGACGCCGAATGCGACCCGCCAGCCCCAGGTGGCCAGGGCGTCGTCGCTGAGGGTACGGGTCAGCAGCGTGCCCAGCAGCGAGGCGATCAGGGCGCCGGCGCCGACGGACACCTGCTGCCAGGAGCCGATGAATCCCCGGCGGCCGGGCGACGCGGACTCGATGAGGAAGGCCGAGGACGTGCCGAACTCTCCACCGGCGGAGAATCCCTGCACCAGACGGGCGAGCACCAGGACGACCGGTGCGAGGATGCCGATGGCCGAGTACGGCGGGCAGATCGCGATGATCAGCGCGGCGCCGGCCATCATCGCGATGGTCAACGTCATGCCGGCCTTGCGGCCGTGCCGGTCGGCGTAGCTGCCGAGCAGGGCACCACCGATGGGACGCATGAGGAACCCGACGGCGAACACGGCCAGCGTGGCCAGCAGGGCCGCCCCCGCGTCACCCTTCGGGAAGAACTGCGCGGAGAAGATCGGCGCGAACGAGGCGTAGAGGGCCCAGTCGACCCATTCGACCGTGTTGCCGATCGAACCGGCGATCACGGCGCGGCGCTGCTTGTCGGTGAGGGGGACGGCCGGCGCACGGGTGGGTGCGGTCGTGGTGGTGGCGGTCACGGCGAACCTCCGGGTGGTCGCGGTGGAAGGGTGGGGGGACGGCCTGCCGTCGGCTAGTCGGTGCTCGTCACAGGCGTCGACAGCTCCGTCCGCACGTGCTCGACGATCTGGGCGTGGGTGGCGAACCAGACGTCGTCGAAGGAGGCCATGTGGTCGAGCAGCTCGGTGAGCACGACCATCCGGGCGCGGTGGCCGATGATGTGCGGGTGCATGGTGAGCTGGAACAGGCCGCCGTCGGCACGGGCGGCGTCGAACTCGTCGCGCCACAGCTGCAGCACGTCGCGCGGCGGTGTGTAGGGCCGCAGGGAGCCGTAGCGCTCCATCATGAAGTACGGGGCGTCGTCGCGGATCCACTCCACCGGCAGCTCGACGATGCCGGTGGGACGGCCGTCGGCGAGCAGCTCGTAGCAGTCGTCGTCGGCCATGAGTGACGAGTCGTAGGTCAGCCCGAGCTCGGCGATGATCCCGAGGGTGGCGTCGGAGAAGTCCCAGGACGGGGTGCGTACCCCGACCGGGCGGACCCTGGTGATCGTCTCCAGGGTGTCCAGGGCCCGCGCGGCCAGCTCACGTTCGTCCTGCGGTGGAAGCAGCATGTTGCGTTCGTGGATCCATCCGTGCGCGGCGATCTCGTGTCCGGCGTCGACATAGCCGCGCGCCTCGTCGGGATGGAGCAGGGCCGACACGGCCGGCATGAAGAAGGTGGCGGGCACCGAGTGCCGCGCCAGCGCGGCGAGGATGCGGGGCGCGCCAACCCGGGAGCCGTACTCGCCCTGGGCGAGCTTGCCGGGGCGCGTCTCCCCCTCGCGCAGTGGAATGGTCTCGTGGTCGGAGTCGAAGGAGATGGCGACCGCGACCTTGGCGCCGCCCGGCCACGGGGGCGCCAGCCGACGTCCTGCCCGGACCCGGTCGACGTGGCCGCGCCACGTGGCCTCGTCCCACTGCCACGGCTCGGTGGTGGCGCTCATCGGCTGCTCCTCTCGGTGACGGACTCGGCGGACAGGTGCGACGCGGTGGGCAGCCAGGCGCGCTTGAGCGTGTCGAGTTGCAAGGTCGTGTCCGCACGGCGGACGCCCGGCAGGGCGCCGACGACGTCGGTGGTGAATCGGTAGAGATCCGCGAAATGGCGCAGCGACACCTGGGCGCACAGGTTGAAGCGGCCGGCGGTGGCGGACAGGTACTTAGTGCCGGGGTCCTCGGCGAGCCGGCGGCCCGCGGCGTCCAGTTGGGCGGGCTCGACGTCGAGCCAGAGCATGAACTCGACCGCGAAGCCCAGCAGCGTCGGCTCCACCAACGTGCGGAAACGCAGGCAGCCGCGGGCGACCATCGAGTCGATGCGCCGGGCGACCGTGGACTCGCTGGAATTGACCTGCGCGGCGATCTCCCGGACCGGCATCCGCCCGTCCTCGCCGAGGGTGGCGAGGATGGCCAGTTCCAGGTCGTCGAGACGGTCCGGTGGGCGCTCCCAGACCTGGTCCTCGAACGGGCGCACCGGCGTGGGGCGCAGCAGGTCGGCCGCCTCCTGGTCGAGCAGGCCGGTGTCCCAGTCGTGGGCGGAGGTGAACGTCCGCATCACCGTCAACGTCTCGGTGTCGGTGACCAGGTCGGCGCCGGGCAGGTCATGGACGAGCACCTGGGCGAGATCCCGGTGCGTCCGTACGACGAACTCGGCGACCACGTCGACACTGCCCGCGACCATGGCCACGAAGCGCGCCTCGGGCCGGGCGGCCAGCCGGGCCACGACCTCCCCCGCGGTGCCGGGTCGGCAGGAGATCCGGACCAGCACCGGAACCCCCAGGCCGCACCGCAGGACGTCGACGACGCCGATGACGCGCGCGGCTCCCCGGTTGCGCAGCGCGTTGAAGCGCCGCTGCACGGTCGACTCGCTGGCCCCGACCACGCGGGCGATCAGGCCCCAGGGCGCGCGGCCGTCGAGCTGCAGCGCGGCCAGCAGACGGCGGTCCAGCGCGTCGAGGGTGGGACTGTCATCCATGCGACCCATCCTGCGTGACGAAAAGTCGCATGGCAAGGCCATAGCATGAGGATTTCCGTCGAGGATTAGCCTGGCGCTGCTACTTATCGGCACGGATGCGTAGCGGGACGCCGGTCGTGACCCAAAGGCACACCACGCGCCCGACAGCCCGTGTGTCCGACTTCAGGGCAAGGGCCGAGCCAGCCCGCGCCGGGGAGGAAGGCTGCATCAACGCGCATAGCATTGACGCCTTTGGTTATATGCATAACGGGTCCCGACAGTCGGCCCACATGTCGCCCCCGGAGGTGGACGATGGCCCCCGCAAGCCCGCACGCGAGCCGCACCCTGCCCGCCAGAATGCTCGCGTCGCTGTGCGCGGTCGTGCTGGTCGCTGTGGCGACGCTCGCGTGGACCGCCCCTGCGGCGGCGGCGCGCGGCGCGGTCGATCACGGGGAGGCCCAGCGCTCCGGCGAATCGCTGTTCGCCGTCAACATCGACCCCAGCAACGAGGCGGCCTGGCAGCAGTCCCCACCCGCCCGGCTCGCGGACGAAGGCTTCCGTGGGGTCCGTTTCGTGTCCCGGCAGTGGATCCAGCCGCGGATCGACGACCTGAAGCAGGCCGGCCTTCAGGTCATGGCCGTCGTCACCGACGAATCGGGCGGCTACGTGCCGTGGAACGCCGACTACCTGCAGATCGGCAACGAGCCGGACCTCCCCGGCACCTACCTGTCGCCGTCCGCGTACGCCGACCTGTGGGTCCTGTACCGCAACACGTATCCGCAGTTCGCCGGCCGGTTCGTGATGGCCGGTCTGGCGTCGGGTGGGCAGAACGCCGTCGACTACGCCGCCGCGGTGTTCGCCGCCATCGGCGGGCGCGCGCCGTTGCCCGACATCCTCGCCATCCACCCGTACGCGAAGACCAGCGCGCAGGCCGCGGGCGACTTCGACCTGATGTGGAACGCCGCCGGTCGCCCGGTGGTCGCCACCGAGTGGCACAACGAGGAGGACACCTGGAACTTCCAGTGCATGCTCGCCGGCCGGTCCAGCGTCTGGAACTCGGTCTTCTCCTACACCGACGCCATGGTCCCCGGCTTCGGGCTCCGCGACGGCGCCGGCAACCCCAAGTCCTTCTACTACTCCCTGCTGTCCGCTCCCGCGTCCTGCCGATAGCTGTGTAGGAACCGAGGCCCACGCCGACGATGGTGACGAGATGATCGAGTCCGTCGCGGGCGAGGATGTTCCCGGCCTGCACTAGGCCGCGGCCGGTCCCGCAACACAGGTCCAGCCAGCCGGTTGTCGTCTGCTGTGACAGGCGCGGTGGGGACCGCCGAGCCCGGGTGATGAGCCAGTCGAGTGGGTTGAACCCGAGTTCCCGTGTAGCCGCCGCACCGGCATCGGTCCGGACCCCGCGCCTTGGGGCGGTGGCCACCTTCGCGCGCATGCCTCTCACGGCCCGTACGGTGCGGCTGCTCATGCCGGCCGCGCGGCTGTTCCTGGGCCTCGCACTGCTGATCCGCGTCGTCGACGACGGAGCACTGCGGCACGCCTCCGCCGTCCGCCGCGCTATCCGGGGCGCTTGGCCGCCAAGCCGGTGCACCGCTGTGCGGTGGCGAGCTTGTCGAGGATGCGCTGCTTGCCGACCCCGGTGGCCGGCACCGGCTGGCCGCTGGCGGAGACCGTCGCCGGGACGAACCGGCTGTCCACCACCGTCCGCTCGCGTACCACCAGGTTCAGCACGCCGGAGTCCGTGCTGTGCGAATTGCCGTACCAGAGGAAGTTGCCCAGTCCGTAGTGCACGTAGGTCCGGCCCAGCCAGCCGTCGGCCAGCAGCGTGTGCGCGTGCGTACCGACCACGATGTCGGCGCCAGCCTCCGACAGCCTTCCGGCGAACGTCTTCATCTCCCCGCTCGGGCACGAATTGCCCTCCACGCCCCAGTGCATGAAGACGATGACCAGGTCCGCCCGCTCCCGCGCCGATCGCACCGCGGCGGTGGCCCGGGCCGGATCGAACGCCATGGCCACCCCTGGTCGGGTGTCCGTCGCTCGCCACGACCCGGCCAGGTCATGCACCTGTGACATGCCCAGCACCGCGATCCGCAGCCCTCGTACCGTGGTGAGCCAGGGCGCATACGCCGCGTCGGCGTCGCGGCCCGCGCCGAACACCGGGTACCGGGCTTCTGCCGCAGCGTCGAGGGTGTCGGCGAGCCCCTGCCGGCCGTAGTCGAGGATGTGGTTGTTGGCGATCGACACCGCATCCACCCCGGCCGCGCGCAGCGCCGCGAAGGCGGTCCTCGGAGCCCGGAAACGGTACGTCTTCGGCTGCGGGGTGCCCCGGTCGGTCACCGCCGTCTCCAGGTTGAGCAGCGTGACGTCGGCGTCGCGCAGCATCGAGGTGATCGGTCCGAATACCGTCTGCGGATCCTCGAGCAGGCGCAGGGTACGGCCGGTGAAGTGGACGTCACCGGCGAAGGCCAGTCGCACCTCGACCGCAGAGTCCGGCTTCGGCGTCGCGGCGCCGGTGGCGGACGAGGTCGGACCCAGCGTGGCCCCGCGCCAGACCGGCGCCGGACCGGTCGATCCGGCGGCGCATCCCGCCAGCCCGACGCCGACTGCGACCGCCGTCAGCGCCGCCAGCGAGCAACGCGCCGTCCTGCGCTTCACGCGGCCGAGGGTACGCGCTCCGAGCGACGCCCGGTGACCCGGCGGCCACACCACAGAACTCGACCGTGAGGGTCTGTAGCCAGCCGGATAGGCCGAGCAGGTGGACCCGGTGCCAGGCGTCCAGCGCCGCATCCGGGCGGGTCAGCTCGAGCGGCGTGCCGGCCCGTGCCCACCACCAGCACCGCGGCCACCGCCAGCCCCCAGCGGAACGACGCGCGGTGATCGCGCCGGCCCAGCAGCAGCGCGAGCAGTGAGTTGCCACGCCGCTGATGGCACGCTGCAGGTGGAGAACCGCGTTGCGCCGGTGCCGCGTTGTGGGCGATAGTCGTTTCATGATCTCGTACCGGAAGGGCGGCGACGCCCTGGCGCGGTGAGCGCCCCCGCGCGGCGCAACGACGCCGCGAAACCTCCACAGACCGTTCGCAGCGGCGACCCTCACGACCTGTGGCAGCAGGGCATCCGGATCCGCCAGGAATGGCTCGACCACGCCCTCTCCACGCAGCCGGCTGACACGTCGACCGCCGAGCGCTGCCTGACCGCCATCTACGCCAGGGCATCGCGGCCGCGACCCCGCTTCGAATGGGTCGACTCGCCGGACAAGGCGCGCCCCCTGATCAGCGGCTGGCCCACCCTCGATCAGCTCTACGAGCGCATCCGGGCACCCCGGCCGCGCGGGACACCACCGCTGGCAAGCGACATTGCCATGATCGCCTCCCGATTGCGCGGCGCGCTGAGTGCGGGCGTCACGCACACCGATCCCGAACTGTCACCCGTACGCACGAGCAGGACCAAGGAACCCTGGCCCGAACTGGCGCCGCTGCAGGCGCTCGACAGCGGCGTTCCGCTCGCCGTCGTGCTGCACCAAGGCGTACGAACGGCACTGCACCGCAGCCTCGCACACGGGTACTACCTACCCGTGCGGGCGGCGCTCGCCGGCGACGGCCCGGTACCCGTGTGCTGGTACGGGCAGCAGGACGCGTCATGGATCGCCTACTACGACGTGCTGCATCGACTCGGCCTTGCCCGGTACGGGCCAGACGAGGCCGAACACCTCAACGCCTGGGCCGGCCTGGCCCGCTCCTGCGGCTGGTGGTGGCCCGGCGAGGACGTCTGCGTCGTGGTGGACCGGCCCCAGGCGATACGAACCGAGCCGATCCCCGGAACAGTGCACGACCAGATCCGACTGCAACCCCGCGGCCTGCGCTACCGCAACGGCTGGCAACCACTCCTGAGCAGGTGACCTGAGTCGACAGCCGGCCGGGACGGGCACCCGCCAGTCCCGGCCGGCCCGCTCCTCAAAACAAACTCCCACAGGACATCCGCACCCCGGCAGAGAGCCGGTTGCGGTACGGCCCGCCTCCGAAAGCCGTTGAGCGCGGGACAGCACACCGCCGATGGAAAGAGGACCGCTGCGTTCCGGGTGCCGACCAGCGCAACCGAGTGGGCGTCGGGTGGCCTCGGTCTTGCGGCCCTGCCCGGCGGCGAACACCCGCGCCCGGGCGGACAACGTCGGCGGCACATCGACAACCTGGTCGCCATCGGCGAGCAATCGGGTGGCGATGTGCCGGCCGATGCCCTGGCAGCCCTCGATCGCCCAGACCCGGTTCGACCACCGCTTGGCGTACTTTGGCATCGCCGCGTAGCCGTCCCGGCCGGTGTCGAAGCGGCCGCCGCCCACGACGGGTCTCGTCGCCGGCCATACCTCGATCGTGGCGGAGCGCTTGTGCGGGTCCGTACCGGGCGCCTCGACCGAAGCCTGGCCGGGCAACGGTGGCAGATCGATGAAACACGTAGCCGAATCGAGTGCGGTCAGTGTGTCTGGGTCGCCCAGACCGGCTGCTGGGGCTCGTCGTTGTGCACGATGATGTCGACGTGATCGGTCGGGCGGACCGTAGCGAAGTAGAGCTGTTGGGAGGGGATGTAACGCTCGCGCCAGCGCCGTTCGACTTCGGCCCGAGATGACACCCGGCGCTCTCGGATCACGGCACGATCCACGGTCTTCTCGAGCGCGGTCGACACGAAGATGCGCAGGTCCCACCGATCAATCAGTTCCGGGCGCATGAGGAAGACGCCGTCGAAGACCAGCACGGCGTCAGCGGGGGCAGGCATGACCGGCGGGGACAGCGCCTTATCAGAGGTGCGGTCGTAGACCGCGTGTCGGAAGCGTCGATCTCCGCCCGGGCCGAGCGGATCGAGCAAGACCCGGTTCAGCGCGTCGTAGTCGTGGGTGTCGAAGTAGCAGCCTTCGGCCGAGTACTCGCCGCGCGGGTAGCGCTGCGCCCGGGGGAAGAGGAAATCGTCGATCGTCGCGCGGATGACGTCGCGGCCCTGTGTGCGCAAGACGACGGCCAACTCGTCGGCGAGCGTGGTTTTGCCTGCGGCGGGCGGTCCGTCGATGGCAACCCGCGTCGGGTGTGTGACGGTGACGGACCCGACTGCCTCAGCCAGGCGGCCGAGCATCTCGTCGCGGGTGCCTTGGTCCATGTCCTGCCCCGTCCTACCCGCTCGGCCGACACCCGCGGGAAACCCGATGACCGTTTCCTGGACCCGCGTTCCTTCTGGACGTCTGCGCCTGAGCGCGCTCAGGTGATCTCAGCCATGACCGAACAATTATCAGCCGTCTCGCGTCGACCGGCATACACGGATCAAAGGGCAGCAGGACGCGGTCCGGACGACATCCTCATCCGCCGCGGATGGCGCGGTGAGCCAGAAGGTCGTAGCCACGTCCTACGGTGGGGCCATGGACTGGAAGATTGAACTCATTCCGGTTCCGGTGACCGATGTCGACCGGGCCAAGGCGTTCTACCAGAAGGTGGGCTTCAACGCCGACCACGATCACCGGGTGCACGAGGGCCTGCGGTTCGTCCAGCTGACACCCCCCGGCTCGGCCTGCTCCATCGTGATCGGCGAGGGCATCACCGACAAGACCCCCGGCACACAGGAGATCCAGGTTGTGGTTGCCGACGCCGAGGCGGCGCGCCGGCAACTGCTCGACGCCGGCGTCGATGCCAGCGAGGTGGAGGTGCAGCCATGGGGCAACTTCGTCCACTTCGGCGATCCTGACGGCAACAGGTGGTCGCTGCAGGCGATCGAGTCACGCCCGAACGGCTGATCGACGATCACATCCTGGGGCCGGGAGCACTCGGGCCGGGCCGGCCTGCGTAGGGTCGATGGGTGGCACGAGTGCTGGTGACGGGCATGTCGGGCGCGGGTAAGAGCACCCTGCTGATTGAGCTGTCCCGTCGCGGCTACGACACCATCGACACCGACTATGACAGTTGGACATTGCCGGACGGCGACTGGGACGAGCCACGGATGGCAGCTCTGCTCGCAGACCGGCCCGTGGTCGTCGTATCGGGCACGGTGGCGAACCAGGGCCACTTCTACGACCGTTTCGACCACGTCGTCCTGCTGAGTGCACCACTCGACGTCCTGCTCGATCGGGTTACGGCGCGGTCGACCAACCCGTACGGGAAGACCGCCGAGCATCGCGCCGATATCGCGCACTACGTGCGCGAGGTGGAGCCGCTGCTCCGACGCGGCGCCACGCTGGAACTCGACGGCCAACGCCCAGTGGGAGAGCTGGCCGACATCATCGAGCAGTTGATCGGTCCGGCGCCCCGGCCGCCCGGCGGCGGGCGAGCCAGCCGACCAGCGCGAGCAGCACCAACGCCTCCGCGACCAGGATCACTACCGCCCACCCGCCGCCGGTCCAGCGGGCCAGCGTGACGTACCAGTAGCGCACAAGCCACCGTGACCAGCGTGACCGCGAACGCCAGCGACGCAAGTCCGTAGAGCGCGTACGCCACCTGGTCCCGAGCCCGGTAGCCGCGCACCGCCGCAGGGCCGCGGCGGAGCAGCCGGCCCCAGAAGCGGTAGCTGTCGGTGCGCAGGTCGGCGAGGTTCAAGGCGTGGCTAAGCATGTACGGCAGCCCAGGTTCGACAGAACCACCACGTGTGGAGGGCCGGCCGGACGGTGCCGGCCCTCCATCCCGTCAGGCGGCGTCGAGGGCTTCGGTGATCTTGCGGGTCATCTCCGCCATGGTGCGGCTGGGCTCGCCCTTGTGGGCTCGGGTGGCTGCCTCGATGGCGACGATGACGGCGCGAAGGCGTGTATCTCTGCAATACGGGCACCGACACCGTCCGGTTGCTCACCGGCGTTGAATGGGCAGTCCTGCGGCCCGGTGACGTCGAGCTGGCAGAGCGTGCAGGGCTCCCCCGGCCGGATCGGGCAGGTCGCGGCCGGTCGGGCCGCTCTGGTCGCGGTGCTCACATCTCTACGGTCCGCGGCGTCGGGTGGTCCGTTCAGGGTCACTGGTCCCGAAATCCGCCGTCACCGGCCCGCCTGGGGTGCAGAAGCCCACCGAGCCGGAGCCGCGACGAGACGAGCCCGGGCGCCACGTGATCCGTGGCGCCCGGGCGGTCGGACCTGCGATCAGGGCACCATCCAGCTCAGGACCGGGGAGCCCTGGAGCGCGACCAGCACGCACATGAACAGCAGCAGCACGAGGCTCCAGCCGAACACCTTCCGGAAGATCTCCCCCTCTCGGCCGGCCATGCCGACCGCGGCGGCGGCGATCGCCAGGTTCTGCGGGCTGATCATCTTGCCCAGCACTCCCCCGGACGAGTTGGCCGCGGCCAGCAGCAGCGGGTCCAGCCCGGCCCGGGCCGCCGTCTGCACCTGCAACGCGCCGAACAGCGCGTTGGCGGAGGTGTCCGAGCCGGTCACCGCGACGCCGATCCAGCCGAGGATCGCCGACAGGAAGACGAACGCCCCGCCGGCCGCGGCGAGGAACGCGCCGAGGGTGTTGGTCTGGCCGGACTGGTTCATCACGTACGCCAGGGCGAGCACCGCCATCACCGTGACGATCGCGTAGCGCAGCTCGACGTAGGTGCGGCCGTACGCGCGCAGCGCCCGGCCCGCCGAGACCCGCAGCAGCAGCGCGGTCAGGATGCCGGCGAGGATCATCAGGGTGCCCGCCGCGGGCAGCCAGTTGAAGGTGAACGTCACCGAGGACAGCGGCTTGCCGTTGCCGCCCAGGATGTCCAGCCCCGGCCAGGGGAACTTCACCGTCCACGGCTCCTTCGCCAGGGCCGTCTTCACCGCGCCGAGGTTGGCGATGGAGAAGATCGCGATGATGATCAGGTAGGGCGCGTACGCCCGGGCGACCTCGGCCGGCGTGTCCGCGATCCGCCGACCGCCCGCCGTGGCGGCGCGCACCTGGTCGGCGGGCCGCGGCTCCAGGTCGTCGTCGCCGCGGTGCCGGCCGCCGGGAGCGGTCTCGTCGATGCGCGGATCACCCGGCGGGGTCTGCCCACCGGAACCGCCCAGTCCGGGGGCGGCGGTGCTGGTCGTATCGGAGCGGGTACCCACGGCGGCGCGGACCGTGCCGGGGCCGGCCAGCTCCGCGTCGACTGCCCCGCGGGCGGCCGGCACGGCGGCGGCCTCCGGCTCCCGGCCGAGGTCGGCGGGGGTGACCGGACGCCAGACGCGGACCAGCAGCACCACGGCGGCGGCCGAGACCAGCGCGGCGACGATGTCGGTCAGCGGCACCGAGATGTAGTTCGCCGCGACGAACTGCGCCAGGCCGAAGCTCACCCCGGCGACCAGCGCGGCCGGCCAGGTCTGGCGGATGCCGCGCCGCCCGTCGACCAGGGCCACCAGCATCAGCGGTACGACCACCGCGAGGATCGGGGTCTGCCGGCCGACCATCGCGCCGAGGGTGTCGACGGTGAGCCGGGGGTCGGGGTTGGCGCCACTGCTGACGCTGGCCAGCGTGACGATCGGGGTGGCGAGCGCGCCGAAGGCCACCGGCGCGGTGTTGGCCAGCAGCGACACCGAGGCGGCGTGGATCGGGCGGAACCCGAGCGCCATCAGCATCACCACGGTGATCGCCACCGGCGTGCCGAAGCCGGCCAGCGCCTCCAGCAGCGCACCGAAGCAGAACGCGATGATGATCGCCTGGATACGCATGTCCGGGCTGACCCGTTCGAAGGAGCGGCGCAGCACGTCGAAATGCCCGCTCTCGACGGTGAGGTTGTAGACCCAGATCGCGTTGATGACGATCCACAGGATCGGGAAGAAGCCGAAGGCGGCGCCCTCGGTGGCCGAGAGCACGGCCTGCCCGATCGGCATGGCGTAGACGGCGATGGCCACGATCAGGGCGACCACGAGGGAGATCACGCCGGCCAACCAGGCCTTGACCTTCATGACGCCGAGCAGGACG
The DNA here is from genome assembly GCF_042872345.1 of Micromonospora sp. NPDC005299. Taxonomy (NCBI): domain Bacteria; kingdom Bacillati; phylum Actinomycetota; class Actinomycetes; order Micromonosporales; family Micromonosporaceae; genus Micromonospora; species Micromonospora sp. NPDC005299. The sequence continues at coordinate 39,606 of NZ_JBIAKG010000018.1, read as the reverse complement.
AAGAGGGTGAGCAGGGGCAGGACCGCGAAGATGGCCGAGAGCGCGACGGAGTCACCGACGGGATCGGTGACGACCTTGAACTGGTCGAACATGGGTCACCTCGACGCTATGGGGGACGGGGGTCAGCGGTGACGGTGGATCCCGCCGTCAGGACGGGGTTCGCTGGTGCAGCAACTCCTCGACCCCTCGTCCGCGGATCGAGGCGTCGAGGACCTGGGCGGTGTGTGCCAGCGCGATGTCGCCGCCGGCGCGGGTCACCGAGGCGGCGACCTGCATCAGGCAGCCGGGGTTGGCGGTGACGAGCAGCGCCGCCCCGGTGGCCAGTACGGTGCGGGCCTTGCGGTCGCCGAGTTCGGCGGCCGGCCCGGGGTGGAGGATGTTCCAGATGCCCGCCGAGCCGCAGCAGATCTCCGGATCGGCGATCTCCCGCAGCTCCAGCCCGGGGATGTCGCGCAGCAGCCGACGGGGCTGCGCGCGGACGCCCTGGGCGTGCGCCAGGTGGCAGGCGTCGTGGTAGGCGACCGTCACCGGTAGCGGGTGCCGGGTGGCGACCTGGCCGAGCTCGACCAGTACCTCGGAGAGGTCGCGGACCTTGCCGGCGAAGTCGGCAGCGAGCGCCGCGTACCGGGGGTCGTCGCGCAGCAGGTCGCCGTACTCCTTGAGGGTGGAGCCGCAGCCGGCCGCGTTGACCACGAAATAGTCGATACCGGCGGCGGCGAACGTGTCCAACATCCGGCGGGCGAAGCGGCGCGCCTCCTCCTCCCGTCCGTTGTGCGCGCTCAGCGCCCCGCAGCAGCCCTGCCGGTCGGGCAGGATCACCACCTCGCAGCCCTCGGCGGCGAGCACCCGGGCGGTGGCGGCGTTCACCTCGGGAAAGAAGGCGCCCTGCACGCAGCCGGTGAGCATGCCGACCACGGCCCGCCGGGTGCCGACGGCGGCCACCCGCTGCGGCGGGCCGGCGGCCCGGCCCAGCCGGGGGGCCAGCGACTCCACCGCCGCCAGGGTGGGTGCCAGCCGGCGTAGCAGCCCGCTGCGGCGGATCAGCCGGGGCAGGCCGGTGGCCTGGTACGCCCGCAGTGGCCCGCGCAGCAGCCGCAGCCGCCTCCGGTACGGGAAGAGCGCGAAGATCGCCGCCTGCAGCGCCCGGTCCCGAGGGCCGCGGCTGTGCCGGCGTTCGACCTGCTGGCGGGTGGCCCCGATGAGTCGGTCGTACTGGACGCCGGAGGGGCAGGCGGTCACGCAGGACATGCAGCCGAGACAGCGGTCGAAGTGGGTGACCATGGAGTCGGTGAGCGGCTCGCCCTCCAACCCCTGCTTCATCAGGTAGATCCGTCCGCGCGGCGAGTCCATCTCCTCGCCCCACAGCACGTAGGTCGGGCAGGTGGGCAGGCAGAAGCCGCAGTGCACGCAGTCCCCGACCAGCTCGGCGGACGGCGGGTGGTGCTCGTCGAAGGCGCCAACGCCGGGCGGCTGGGCGGCCGCGCCGAGCACGTCCCGGGGACCGCTGGCCGGCTGGCTGCCGCCGGGTGAGGTGACCGGGGTCGGGCCGGGCTGCTGGGGGATGCTCATCAGATCCCTCCCACGAATCGGCCGGGCGCCAGCCGGGCGTCCGGATCGAAGCGCTGCTTGACCCGGCGCATCAGCTCCAGGCCGTGGACCGGTCCCCACAGGTCGACCCGGTCCCGCACGGGCGCGGGTGCGGTGAGCACCACCGTGTGCCCGCCGACGGCGGCGGTCGTCGCCCGCAGCGCGTCCACCAGGCCGGCGACCCGCTCCGGGTCGGATGCGCCGGGCAGGCCGGCGTAGAGGACACCGACGCCGACCGAACCGCGCAGCGCCAGCGGCAGGTGGTGCCGGTCGGCCGCCGCGCGGGCATCGCTCAGCAGCCGGGGTACGCCGGAGAGCGCGGCGGTCAGCTTCAGGCCGACGTCCCCGTCCCGCCACGGATAGCGTGTCCAGCCTTCGGGCGGCTGCTCGGCGTCGGTGGCGTCGGCGCCGAGCAGCCGGCGGGCCGCGGCGGCCCGGGCGGTCACCCCGGCCGGGGTGCCCTCCAGCAGCACGGTGACCGTCGCTCGCTCGCCGGCCGGCGCGTCCACCTCCAGCGCGGTGGGTACGAGCTGGGCCGCCCGTACCGTGCCGGCCAGGCGGCCGGCCTCGGCCAGGTCGTCCACGGTGCGGGAGACGTATGCGACGGTGGCGGGCAGCGGGTGCAGCCGGAACGCGCACTCGGTGATCAGCCCCAGCGTGCCGTACGCGCCGGTGACCAGCTTGCCCAGGTCGTAGCCGGCGACGTTCTTGACCACCTTGCCGCCGGCGTGCGCCACCACCCCGTCCGCGCGCACCAGGGTGACCCCGATGAGCAGGTCCCGGACCGTTCCGTAGAGCATCCGGCGCGGGCCGCTGGTGTTGGTGGCGACGGCGCCGCCGACGGTGCCGCCGGGCAGCGGTGCGTCGAGGGCGAGCTGCTGCCCGGCGCCGGCCAGGGTGGCCGGCAGCTCGTCGAGGCGGGTGCCGGCCCGGACCACGGTGATCAGGTCGCCGGCGGCGTGCTCGACCACCCCGGTCAGGGCGGTGGTGTCGAGGATCAGGTCGAGTCGACGGGGTGGACTCCCCCAGTCCTGCTTGGTGCCGCCGCCGCGGAACGTGACGGCCAGGTCGAGCGCGACTGCCGCGCGCAGCAGGGTGGCGGCCTGGCCGGTGTCCCGGGGCGCGGCGACGTAACGGGCCGCCACCCCGGCGATGGTGTCGTGCTCGCCGGCGGTGCGGACGACCGCGCCGTCGTCGCGCCCAGGGTCACCGGTCGCGGCCCCGCCCGGCGCGCCGCGGCGCTGTGCCGGGACGTCGCGGGGGCGGACCTCGGCGGCGGCGCGGAGCTGGTCGAGGGTCCGGTCGGCGGGCATCAGAACACCTCCGCCAGGCCGGCCTCCTGCGCCGGGTGGACGCCCTTGCGTCGGCCCGGCACCTCGCCGCAGAGGCGGGGCGTCGGGAAGACCTTGCCGGGGTTGGCCAGCCCGTCCGGGTCGAACGCGCAGCGCAGCAGCTGCATCGTGTCCAGGTCGTCGTCGGTGAACATGCGGGGCATGTACTTCGCCTTGTCCATGCCCACGCCGTGCTCCCCGGTGATCGAGCCACCGTGGGTGATGCAGAGGTCGAGGATCGCGCCGGAGACCTCCTCGGCGCGGACGGTCTCGCCGTCGACGGCGGCGTCGAAGAGGACCAGCGGGTGCAGGTTGCCGTCGCCGGCGTGGAAGACGTTCGCCACCCGGATGCCGCGCTCGGCGGAGAGCTCGCCGATGCGGCGCAGCACCTCCGACAGGGCGGTCCGCGGAATCACCCCGTCCTGCACGATGTAGTCCGGGCTGATCCGCCCCACGGCGGCGAACGCGGACTTGCGCCCCTTCCAGAACAGCGCCCGCTCGGTGTCGTCGGCGGCGATCCGGATCTCGAACGCCCGGTTCTCCCGGCACAGGCTCTCCACCTGCGCGAACTGGGCGGCGACCTCCGGTTCCGGCCCGTCCAGCTCGACGATCAGCACCGCCCCGGCGCCGGGCGGGTAGCCACAGTGCACCGCCGCCTCGGCCGCCTCGATGGCCAGGGCGTCCATCATCTCCACCGCCGCCGGCACCACCCCGGCCGCGATGATCGCCGAGGTCGCCGCACCGGCCTGGTCGGTCGTCTCGAAAGCGGCGAGCAGGGTGCGCACCGACTCGGGCAGCCGGGTCAGCCGGACGGTCACCTCGGTGGCGATGCCGAGGGTGCCCTCGGAGCCGACGAACGCGCCGAGCAGGTCGTAGCCGGGGGCGTCGGGGGCGCGGCCGCCGAGGCGTACCCGGTCGCCGTCCGGGGTGACCAGCTCGACGCCGAGGACGTGGTTGGTGGTGAAGCCGTACTTCAGGCAGTGGGCGCCGCCCGAGTTCTCCGCCACGTTCCCCCCGATGGAGCAGATCTGCTGGCTGGACGGGTCCGGCGCGTAGTAGTAGCCGTACGGGGTGGCGGCCCGGGTGACCGCCAGGTTGATCACGCCGGGTTGTACCACCGCCCGCTCGTCGTCCGGCGCGATCTCCAGGATGTCCCGCATCTGCGAGGCGACCACGAGGACGCCGTCGGCGCGGGGCAGGGCGCCGCCGGAGAGCCCGGTGCCGGAGCCGCGGGCCACGAACGGCGTACCCGCGGCGACGCAGGCCCGCACGACGGCGGCGCACTGTTCCGCGTCCGCCGGGAGCGCCACCAGCGCGGGGATCACCTTGTACTGGGCCAGCCCGTCGCACTCGTAGGTGCGCAGCTCCTGCCGGTCGCTGATCACCCGGTCGGCGCCGATGGCGGCCCGCAGTGCGGCGGCGAGAGCGTCGAGGTCCGTCGTGGTCGTCCTCATCGCCACCTCCACGTCGCGTCGGTCGTCAGTCAGGGCATCCGTTCGTACGCGGGCACGGTCAGGAAGTCGGCGAACTCGTCGGCGACGGCGACCTCCATGAACAGCGCCCGGGCGTCGGCGTAGTCACCGGGAGCACCGGGCAGTTTCCCGATCTCCTCGTCGGCGATCCGTTCGACCAGCTCCCGGGTGACCCGCTCACCGGTGTCGTCGAGGGTGACGTCGTTGTGCAGCCACTGCCACACCTGGCTGCGGGAGATCTCCGCGGTGGCCGCGTCCTCCATCAGGTTGTAGATGGCCACCGCGCCGGAGCCACGCAGCCAGGTGGCCAGGTACTGCACACCGACGCTGACCGCGTTGCGCAGCCCGCCCTCGGTGTGCTGCCCCGGGGTGGACCGAACGTCGAGCAACTCGGCGGCGGTCACCCGGACCTCGTCGCGGGTGCGGTCGAGCTGGTTCGGCCGCTCACCGAGGACCTGGTCGAAGACCTCCCGGCAGATCGGCACCAGGTCGGGGTGGGCGACCCAGGAGCCGTCGAACCCGTCGTTGGCCTCCCGCGTCTTGTCGTCCCGGACCTTCGCCAGCGCCGTCTCGTTGACCTGCGGGTCGCGGCGGCTGGGGATGAACGCGGCCATCCCGCCGATGGCGTGCGCCCCCCGCCGGTGGCAGGTCCGCACCAGCAGTTCGGTGTACGCGCGCATGAACGGCACCGTCATGGTCACCGAGTTCCGGTCGGGCAGCAGGAAGCCGGCGCCCCGGGTGCGGAACTTCTTGATCACGCTGAACATGTAGTCCCACCGGCCGGCGTTCAGCCCGGCGGAGTGCTCGCGCAACTCGTAGAGGATCTCGTCCATCTCGAACGCGGCCGGGAACGTCTCGATCAGCACGGTGGCCCGGATGGTGCCGCGCGGGATGCCGAGGCGCTCCTCGGCGAGCAGGAAGACGTCGTTCCACAGTCGCGCCTCGAGGTGGCTCTCCATCTTCGGCAGGTAGAAGTAGGGTCCGGCGCCGCGGTCGAGCTGCCGGCGGGCGCAGTGGAAGAAGTAGAGGCCGAAGTCGACCAGGCTGCCGGAGGTGCGCTCGCCGTCGACCAGGATGTGCTTCTCGGTGAGGTGCCAGCCGCGCGGCCGGACCACGATGGTGGCCAGCTCACCGTCGTGCAGGGCGTACTGCTTGCCGTCCGGCGAGGTGAAGTCGAGCTTACGGTCGATCGCATCGCGCAGGTTGAGCTGGCCGGAGATGACGTTCTCCCAGAGCGGGGTGTTGGCGTCCTCGTGGTCGGCCAGCCACACCTTCGCCCCGGAGTTAAGCGCGTTGATGGTCATCTTGGCGTCCGTCGGGCCGGTGATCTCCACCCGGCGGTCGACCAGGCCCGGCGCGGGGTCGGCGACCCGCCAGTCGGACTCGCGGATCTCCCGGGTCTCGGGAAGGAAGTCGAACAGCGCGCCTCCGGCGAGCTCGGCCTCGCGCCGCTTGCGCCGGTCGAGCAGTTCGCGACGGCGGGCGTCGAAGGCGCGGTGCAGGTCGGCGAGGAAGCTCAACGCCTCGGGGGTGAGGATGTCGTCGTACCGGGGGCGTATCGGCCCGGTGACCTCGATGCCGGCAGGGTTGGCCATCGACTCGCTCCTCACCGTGATATGTGTCGCGATCTATCCGGCGGTGCTCCAGCCGACTGTAGTTCTCGCTGGTCATGGCCGCGAGTTGAGCGACGGCACAGTGGCCGGGAACGGTCGATCCACTGCGGCGAGCGGTGCCTGACCTGCGGCGAACGGCAAACGGTCGGGTCGGGGGCCACCCACCGGGCACGAGGATCATCATTCGCCGGGTCGAGCTCCGGTGGGTTGACCGGTCCGCGAGTCTTGATCGCTGCCGAGTCTGCTGATTGGCTGGCCGACATGACTGAGCTCGGACCCGTCGCCTGGCCGCCTGAGCCGATACGGACCGAGAGGCTCGTGCTCCGTGAGTCCGAGGCCCGGGACCGTGCGGCGTTCATCGAGCTGCTGGCGTCGCCAGAGGTGCACACCTACCTCGGCGGCCCCCGCCCGCGTGACGAGCTTGAGCGCGAGATGTCCGGGGTGCCCGGGCGGCGGCCCGGGAGTTTCGTCGTTGATCTCGACGGGGCGATGATCGGCCAGATCCTGCTCAGGAGAGCAACCGAGCACCGTCGCCCGGCTGCGGCGGGGAAGGCCGATCTCGGTTACCTGTTCCTGCCGCGGGCATGGGGATTCGGGTACGCCGCCGAGGCGTGCGTGGCGGCACTCGACTGGTTCGACGGCGTCCTTCCCGGCGAGCCGGTGGTGCTCACCACCCAAACCGCCAACGTCGGCTCGATGCGCCTCGCGGCGAAGCTGGGGTTCACCGAGGTGGAGCGGTTCCAGGCCTGGGACGCCGAGCAGTGGCTCGGCCTGCGGTCCCCCGTCACGCCGTCCGCGTGAGCTCGTGCTCGACAGCACGGCCAGGACCGAGCCCAGCTTCTGTTGAAACTCATGAACATCTCACCGGGCGGACACGGCCGAACGCCTCCCGAAACGCTGTCCGTTCCCGTGGACGAAGCGCGCTCGGGCGTGGCCGAGGTGCAGACGATGCCCGACCCGTCCGGCGCCTTCAGGAGATGGTCGGAGCCGACCCGGCAGTCCGACATCCGCTCTCGAGACGGGTGCGGCGCTCGTTTCGCAACCGGCCGGCCCTTTTGCAGGCGAGGAGCACGGCGACGGCTCAGGCTCGGCCGGAGCCGTCGCCGCGGTCCCCCGTCGTCAGTCGCGCGCCCAGCGGCCGACGACGGCCGCCGCGCCGCCGCCCCGGCGTACAGGCTCGGCCGCGGCGAGCAGCCGGCCGTCCGCCAGGAACTCGATACCGGTCGCCGCGCCGATCTCCGCAGTGGGCGAGAAGGCGTGGCCCGGCGGGAGGCCGGTGGCGTACCCGGTGATGAAGGCCGGCTCCGCCTGGGTGCTGGCGCCGTTGCGCTGCGACGCCCGAGGCGCGGCGAGGGCCTGCGGCAGCGCCATGCCCCGGTCGATCCGGTTCACCAGCATCTGCAGGACGGTGGTGATGATCGTCGCGCCGCCGGGCGAGCCGACGGCCAGGAACGGCCGGCCGTCGGCCAGCACGATCGTGGGTGACATGGAGCTGCGCGGGCGCTTGCCCGGCCCCGGGAGGTTCGGGTCGGTCGCGGCGCCCTGGGTCGGCGCGAAGTTGAAGTCGGTCAGCTCGTTGTTGAGCAGGAATCCCCGGCCGGGCACGACCATGCCGTTGCCGCCGGTCGCCTCGATGGTCAGCGTGTATTCCACGACATTGCCCCACCGGTCGGCCACGGTCAGGTTGGTGGTACCGGTGCGGTCGTCGCGGACGTCGGCGACCGACGCCGCCGAGCAGCCGCCGTACGTGCCGTCGGGGACGCCGGGCGCGACCGGCTTGGGCAGCGCCGCCGACGGGTCGATCAGGCAGGCCCGCTCCTTGGCGTACGCGTCGCTGAGCAGCTCGCGAAGCACGTTCTGCTGGGTGTGGTCGCCGACGTACCGGTTGCGGTCGGCGAACGACAGCGCGCTGGCCTCCAGGTAGTGGTGCATCGCCTGGGTGGCGGTCATGGACCGCAGGTCGAACTGCTCGAGGATGTTGAGCGCCTCCCCCACGGCGGTGCCGCCGCTGGACGGGGTGGGCATGCCGTACACCTCAAGGCCGCGGTAGTCCGACCGGGTCGGCTCGGGGAAGCGGGTGCGGTATGCGGCGAGGTCGGCGGCGGTCATGCCGGCCGGGCGGATCGGGTACGGCCACGAGCCGATCGGATGCGCCGCCACCGGCGGGTGCTGCACGGTCGCGACCACATCGCGACCGATCTCGCCGCGGTAGAGGACGTCGGTGCCTCGCTTGGCGAGCAGCCGGTACGTCTCGGCGAGGTCCGGGTTGCGGAAGGTGCTGCCGACCGCCGGCGGCTGCCCGCCGGGCAGGTACAGCGCGCTGGTCGAGCTGAACTGGCCGAAGGCCGCCTGGTTCCCGGCGATCTGACCGGCGAAGGTCTCGTCGACGGGGAAGCCGTCCTCGGCGACCCGTGCGGCGGGCGTGAGTAGCTGCGCGAGCGACCGGGTGCCCCAGCGGTCCAGCGCGTCCTGCCAGGTGAGCAGGGTGCCCGGGACGCCGACCGACAACCCGCTGATCCGAGCCTCGTCGAACCGGTACGGCGCTCCGGTGGCCGGGTCAATGAAGGTGGTCTCGCTCATCGAGGCTGGTCCGGCCTCGCGGCCGTCGATGGTGTGCACCCGCCGGCTCTTCGCGTCGTAGAAGACGAAGAAGCCCCCGCCGCCGATGCCGGCCGAGAAGGGTTCGGTGACGCCGAGGGTCGCCGCGGCGGCGACCGCCGCGTCGACCGCGTTGCCGCCGCGCCGCAGCACGTCCAGGCCGACGGCCGTGGCGGTGGCATCCACGGTGGAGACCGCTCCCCCGTACCCGACGGCCACCGACTCTTTCGGCGGCCCGGCCGGCTTCGCCTGGGCGGGAACGGCGGTCCCGGCTACGAGCGTGGCCAGGGCGATGGTCGCGGTGACGAGGGCCCGAGTTCTCATCTGGCCTCCCAGATCGACGTGGGTGAACCTCCTGCCTACTCCACTGATCGAGGGCGGGCAACCCGAGGACCAGGCGGGCGCGGGCCAGGGCAGGGGTGCGGCGCGAGCGGTTCGCGCGGGAAGCCGCCCGCCCGGCGGACCAGGTCCCGCCGGGCGGCGCACCACGGATCATTCCTGCTCGCACAAGCAGCACTTTCACCACAGGGTTGACCGATGTTCACCTGCTGCCTACAGTTCTTTAAACCATCGGGTTGAAAGGGCGGGACGGATGACCACGGGTGCGCTGTCCCGGGCCTTCGCCGCCCTCGCGGATCCGACCCGGCGCGACATGGTGGCCCGGCTCTCGGAGGGTGACGCGACCGTGAGCCAGCTGGCCGAGCCGTACCGGATGACACTGCAGGCGGTCTACAAGCACCTGCGGGTGCTCGAGGACGCCGGGCTGGTCAGCCGACCGAGAGGGCCGCAGCCCCGGCCCGTGCGTCTGGAAGCCCGAGCCTTCGACCTGATGGACACCTGGATCGAGCGCCACCGGAGCCGCGTCGAGCAGCGCTATCGCCGCCTCGACGCCCTTCTGGCCGAGATGAAAGGACACGAGCATGGACAGGATCACGGAGACAGCAATCGAAGCCGATCCGAGGCTCCCGGTCATCCGGATGAGTCGTGACTTCGCGGCAAGGCCCGAGCAGCTGTTCCGCGCCCACACCGATCCCGAGTTGTTCGCCAGGTGGGTGGGTCCCGACGCCATGGCTACCCGGATCGAGCACTGGGACGCGTCCACCGGCGGCAGCTGGCGGTACGTCTCGGCGCACGACGGCACGGAGTACTGGTTCCGCGGCTGCTTCCACGAGGTACGGCCGGACCGCATCGTGCAGACCTTCACGTTCGAGGGCGAGCCCGACGGAGTCGCGCTGGAGACGTTGTGGTTCGAGGACCTGGGCGACGGCCGTACACGGCTGCGGACACAGTCCCTGGTCGACAGCTTCGAAGGCCGTGACGCGTGGCTGCGCAGCGGCATGGAGGTCGGTGTCAACGAGGGTTACGCGAAGCTGGAGGGGATGATCATCGATGGCGCTGTCTGACCGCCCGGCCGAGCGGCACCGGCAGGTTGCCGGGCTGTTCACCGATCGGGTCCGCGGTACCCGATCGTGGGACGCGCCATCCCCGGTCGCCGGCTGGACCGCCCGCGACGTGGTGCGTCACCTGACCGAATGGCTCCCCGGGTTTCTCGCCTCCGGCGCCGGCATCGAACTGCCCCAGGGGCCATCAGTGGACGAAGACCCGGTCGCCGTCTGGCGGATTCACTGCGATGCCGTGCAGGCGGTGCTGGACGATCCGGAGACGGCGCACCGGCACCTCACCAACCCACACACCGGCAGCCTGCCGCTGGCGGCCGCGATCGACCGGTTCTACACCACCGACGTGTTCATGCACACCTGGGATCTCTCCAGGGCTACCGGCCAGGACGACGCGCTGGACCCGGAGCTCTGCGCTGAACTGCTCGGTGAGATGGAGCAGATGGAGGAGGTCATCCGCTCCTCCGGCCAGTACGGCCCGCGAGTGGCGGTGCCCGAGGGCGCGGATGCCCAGACCAGACTGCTGGGTTTTATCGGCCGGGATCCGTCCTGGTCGAAGCCATGAGCCGAACACCGCCCGGCCTGCCTTCATGCCCACGCGTGCATCGTGAACTGCCCGCGCCCTTTTCCTCGCCGGACTACCGGGCGAGCACGTCCACGGCCAGTTCCCGCACCACCGACTCGTCCACCTCGACGCCGAGCCCTGGCCCCGTCGGCACCCGCGCGACCCCGTCCTTCACCTCGACCGTCGCGCCCGTGGCGTAGGAGGAGGTGAGGAACTGCCGCCCGTTCAGGTCGACCGGTGTGTCGATGCCGTAGGCGGCGAACAGGTGCAGCGAGGCGGCCAGCCCCAGGTCGGAGTCGGTGAGCCCGGACCCCATCAGCCGCACCCCGGCGTCCTCGGCCAGGGCGCAGAGCCGCCGGGACAGGGTCAGGCCGCCGCTGCGCTGCACCTTGGCGATGGCCACGTCCACCGCGTTCAGCTTCACGAACGTCGCCAGGTCGCTCGGGTGGCGCAGGCTCTCGTCGAGCGCGACCGGGATCGGTGAGGTCTCCCGCAGCCGGCGCTGCCCGGCGACGTCGTTGGCCGGTAGCGGCTGTTCGAACGCGGCGACGTCGTACTCGGCGAGCCGGCGGGCCATCCGCAGCGCGCCGTCGACGGTGTACGCCTGGTTGGCGTCCACCCACAGGGCCGCGTCGGGCGCGGCCTCGCGGACCGCCCGCACCACGGCGGCGTCCTCGGCTTCGCTGTGCAGGCCGACCTTGACCTTGAACGCCTCGTACCCGAGGCCGCTGCCCTCGGCCACCGCGTCAGCCACTTCCGAGGCCGTCTGCCCTGAGACGATCCAGCCGAGCTGAATGGTTTCCCGGCGCCGCTGCCCCCACAGCACGCCCACCGGTACGCCGAGCGCGCGGCCGAGCAGGTCGTGCAGCGCGACGTCCACCGCGCTCTTGGCCAGGGGCGCCCCGATGGTGAAGCCCCGGTTGATGGCGCGGTCGAAGGCGGTGGTGACGCCGTCGAGGTCCCAGGCGGGGTGGCCGAGGATGGCCGGGGCGAGGTAGCGATCGACGGTGGTGACGATGGATTCGGCGGTCTCGTAGGTCCAGGCCGGGATCGGGGTGGCCTCGCCCCATCCGGTGACGCCGCCGGCGGTGACCTTGACGAGCACCCGGATGCTGGGTGTGCCGGCGACGGCCACGGAGCCGCCGGAGACGCCGAACGAGCGGATGGTGGGCAGCGCGACGGCGTACGTCTCGACCGCGTCGATGGTCAGGCCGGCCAGGTCGGTGGCGAGCGGGGTCACGAGCCCACCTTGGCGGTGCTGGCGCGGACGACGACCTCGCCGCCCATCCGCAGGAGCCGGCGTCGCCGTCCGTTGTTCTCGGTCAGCGCCAGCTCCATCACCTTCTCCCCGAGTTGCTGCAGGGGCAGCGCGACCGTGGTCAGCGGCGGGGTGAGGTCGCGGACGATCGGGATGTCGTCGAAGCCGGCGACGGAGACGTCGTCGGGGACGGACAGGCCGTGGTCGCGCAGCGCGGCGCAGGCGCCGATGGCCATCACGTCGGTCAGCGCGAACACGCAGGTGGCGGCCGAGCCCCGGGCGAGCAGCTCGGACATCGCGCCGTACCCGCCGTCGCGGGTGAAGGGGCCCTCGACGATGTCGGTCGGGGCCAGCGCCACGCCGGCCTTGGCCAGTTCGTCGCGGAAGCCGCCGAGCCGGTCGGCGACGGTGGTGAGCGCCCGCGGTCCGGAGAGCACGGCGAAGCGCCGGTGGCCGAGGTCGAGCAGGGCGCGGGCCATGGCGGCGGCGCCGGCGCGGTTCTCCGGCAGCACGCTGTCGACCTTCAGGCTGCGGTGCCGGCTGACCACGGCGACCCGGCCGCCACCGTCCAGGTAGGGCTTGAGTTCGGCCTCCAGGGCCCGCTCCCAGCGGACGTCCTCGAAGCCGGAGCCGATCAGCAGGATGGCCGGGGCCCGCTCGGCGCGCAGCATCGACACGTACGCGATCTCCCGTTCGGGGTCGCGGAAGGTGCTGGCCAGCATGACCAGCAGGTCGTTGGCCCCGGCGACCCGCATGACGCCGCCGGCGACGGCGGCGAAGTAGGGGTCGGTGACGTCGTGGCAGATGACGCCGACGGTGCGGTGGGAGGCGCCGGCGAGGGCCCGGGCGTGCGCGTTCGGGGTGTAGGCCAGCTTCTCGGCGGCGGCGAGGACCCGGTCGCGCAGTTGCGGGGTGACGCGCATGCCGTTGAGCGCCCGGGAGGCGGTGGCCAGCGAGACGTCGGCGGCTCTGGCCACGTCTTCCAAGGTCACGTGCGCCCGCGGCTGCATCGTTTTCTCCCTGCGGAAGTTCTTGACCGGATTATTTCGGCGTGGTTACCGTAGCACCCTGAAAGCGCTTACTGAAAGCGCATTCAGGGCCGGTTCCCCGTCCTCACCGGGGTCCTCCGGCCCTGCCGACGGCACGCGCCTACCCAGCGGCTGAGTACCCGGAAACCGCCGGTCAGCCAGGGAGAACGGAGGGTCATGGCCGCGCAGAGCACCATCGAGCAACGGGAGCGCACCGCTCCCGCCGGCGCCACCGGGTCGGCCGCCCGCCGCACGGGCGGGGCGGGCGCCGGCCTGCTCCGGTTCGCCCGAAACACCTGGCGACCGGCTGCGGTCCTCGTGGCCATCCTCCTCGTCTGGTGGGTGGTCACCGCCGCGGACCTGGTGAAGCCCTACCTGGTTCCCTCCCCCGGCACGACGCTCGACGTCGTCCTCGCCCAGCCGGGCTACTTCTTGCACCACACCTGGATCACCACCTACGAGACGGTGCTGGGCTTCGCCATCGCCATCGTGGTCGGCGTGCTCTCCGCGGTGGTCATGGTCTACTCGCCCACCGTCGAGAAGAGCCTCTACCCGCTGCTGCTGTTCGCCCAGGTCATCCCGAAGATCGCGATCGCGCCGCTGTTCATCGTGTGGCTCGGCTTCGGGCTCTCGCCCAAGGTCGTCGTCGCGGTCCTGATGGCCTTCTTCCCGATCGTCATCTCCACGGTCACCGGCATGAAGTCGATCGACCCGGAGATGCTGCAACTGTCGGCGACCATGGGCGCGGGCCAGGCCCAGACGTTCCGGAAGATCCGGTTCCCCGCCGCCCTGCCGCACCTGTTCGCCGGCCTGAAGGTCGCCGCCACCATGGCCGTCACCGGCGCCGTCGTCGGTGAGTTCGTCGGCGCCAACGAGGGCCTCGGCTACGTGATCCTGCAGGCCAACGGCAACCTCGACACCCCGACCCTCTTCGCCGGGCTGATCATCATGTCGCTGCTCGGCGTGGTCCTCTTCGTCGTCGTGGAACTGCTGGAGTACCTCGTTCTTCCCTGGCACGCCAGCCGCCGCACCGACGCCGCCACCACCACCCTGTGAACAGGAGAACCCTCGGATGAAGTTGCGTACTCTCGCCGTCGCGCTCGTGCCGGCGCTCCTTCTGGCCGCCACCGCCTGCGGCTCGTCCTCCGACAAGCAGGAGAAGAACGCCCAGGGCCTGGACAAGGTCACCCTCACCCTCAACTGGTACCCGTACGGTGAGCACGCGCCGTTCTACCTGGGCAAGAAGCAGGGCATCTTCGCCAAGCACGGCATCGACCTGACCATCCAGGCCGGGCAGGGCTCGCAGAAGACCGTGCAGGCCACCGCCGCCGGGCAGACCGACTTCGGCTGGGCCGACACCCCGGCGCTGCTCTCGGCCGTGGGTCAGGGCATGGACGTCAAGAGCGTCGGCGTCTTCCTGCAGACCACCCCGTCGTCGGTGCAGTTCTTCAGCGACAAGAACATCGCCTCCCCCGCCGACCTCAAGGGCAAGACCATCGCCTCCACCGCCGGCGACGCGCTGAGCAAGACCTTCCCGGCGTTCCTCAAGGCCAACGGTCTCGCCGCCGGCGACGTGACCCTGCAGAACACCGACCCGGCCGGCAAGATGGCCGCCGTCATGTCGGGCAAGACCGACGCGCTGCTCGGCTTCGCCACCGACCAGGGCCCGACCATGCAGGAGAAGGCCGGCAAGCAGGTCTCCTACCTGAAGTTCGCCGAGCATGGCCTGAGCTTCTACAGCAACGGCCTGATCGCCTCGGCGGACACCATCAAGAACAAGCAGGACCTGGTCAAGCGGATGGTCGCCGCCAGCAGCGAGGCGTGGTCCGCCGCCGAGAAGGACGCGGCCGGCGCGGTCGCGGCCATGGCCGGCGCCTCCCAGCAGCTGCCGTCGGAGAAGGTGCTGACCGACCAGTTCAAGGCCACGCTGCAGCTGCTGCACACCGACGCCACCAAGGGGCAGGCCCCGGGCGTCAACGACGAGGCCGACTGGCAGAAGACCATCACCGTCTTCGCCGACGCGGGTGTGATCACCAAGGCGGAGTCGCCGTCGGCCTACTGGGACGCGAGCTTCGCGCCGAAGGGATGAGACCGATGACGGTCGGCAACACCACCACGCAGCGCTCCGCGGACGCCACAGCGACCGGCGCCACGGTCGAGATCGATGAGGTCGCGGTCCGGTTCCGCACCAAGAAGAAGGACGTCACGGCGCTGCGCGACGTCTCGCTGCGGATCGAGCCGGGCGAGTTCGTCGCCATCGTCGGCGCCTCCGGCTGCGGCAAGTCCACGCTGCTCAAGCTGGTGTCCGGCCTGCTGCGGCCCTCGTCCGGCCAGGTCCGCCTGCACGGCGAGGACGTGCGGGGGCCGCGGCGCGACATCGGGTACGTCTTCCAGCGCGCCGCCCTGCTGGACTGGCGCACGGCCCGGCGCAACATCCTGCTCCAGGCCGAGATGCGGGGCATGCCCAAGGCGCAGGCACGCCAGCGCGTCGACGAGCTGATCGCCATGACCGGGCTGACCGGCTTCGAGGACGCGTACCCGAACGAGCTCTCCGGTGGCATGCAGCAGCGCGTGGCCCTGTGCCGCGCGCTGCTGCACCGCCCCCCGGTGCTGCTCATGGACGAGCCGTTCGGGGCGCTCGACGCCCTCACCCGCGAGCAGATGAACGTCGAACTGCGGCGGATCTGGCGGGAGACCGGCACCACCGTCCTGCTGGTCACCCACTCCATCGCCGAGGCGGTCTACCTGGCCAACCGGGTGATCGTCATGACCCCTCGACCCGGCACCGTCGCCGAGGTCATCGATGTCGACCTTCCCGTCGAGCGGGACTACGGCCAGACCATGTCGGCGCCGGAGTTCGCCCGCGCCACGGGACGCATCCGGGACCTGCTGGGTGCGACGACGACCGCCGAATAACCACTGGAAGGACACACACGTGGAGCGCACGTCAATCGGGATCATCCTCAACGGGGTGACCG
Source organism: Micromonospora sp. NPDC005299 (assembly GCF_042872345.1). Classification (NCBI taxonomy): domain Bacteria; kingdom Bacillati; phylum Actinomycetota; class Actinomycetes; order Micromonosporales; family Micromonosporaceae; genus Micromonospora; species Micromonospora sp. NPDC005299. The sequence goes on along the minus strand of NZ_JBIAKG010000018.1, from coordinate 23,779 downwards.
GCCGGATGGGGTACCGGCAGCACCTGGTCCGGTCCCTGCTCGCCATCCGCGAGCAGGGCGGCCTGCCCGCCCGCGACGGCAGCCGCATCTGGCCCGAGCTGACCCTGGTCGGCCGCAACGAGGCCAAGCTCGCCGAGATCGCCGCCCGGCACGGGCTGACGTCGTACACGACCGACCTGGACGCCGCGCTCGCCGACGACTCGCACCAGATCTACTTCGACGCGCAGGTCACCGCGCAGCGGGAGAAGGCCATCCGGGCGGCCATCGAGGCCGGCAAGCACATCTACACCGAGAAGCCGCTCGCCGAGGGGCTGACCGGCTCGCTGGAGCTGGCCCGGCTCGCCGCGGCCAAGGGCGTCAAGAACGGCGTCGTGCAGGACAAGCTGTTCCTGCCCGGCCTGCGCAAGCTCAAGCGGCTGGTCGACAGCGGTTTCTTCGGCCGGATCCTGTCCGTGCGCGGCGAGTTCGGCTACTGGGTGTTCGAGGGTGACTGGCAGGACGCGCAGCGGCCGAGCTGGAACTACCGCGCCGAGGACGGCGGCGGCATCACCGTGGACATGTTCCCGCACTGGCACTACGTCCTGGAGCAGATCTTCGCCCCGGTCACCGCGGTGACCGCGCACATCGCCACGCACATCCCCGAGCGGGTGGACGAGACCGGCCAGACCTACCGGGCCACCGCCGACGACGCCGCGTACGGCATCTTCGAGCTGGCCGGCGGCATCACCGCGCAGATCAACTCGTCCTGGGCGGTCCGGGTCTACCGCGACGAGCTGGTCGAGTTCCAGGTCGACGGCACGCACGGCAGCGCCGTGGCCGGGCTGCGCGAGTGCCGCATCCAGCACCGCGGCGCCACCCCCATGCCCGTGTGGAACCCGGACCTCCCGGTCACCGAGAACTTCCGCGACCAGTGGCAGACCGTCCCCGACAACGACGACTTCGACAACGGGTTCAAGGTCCAGTGGGAGCAGTTCCTGCGGCACGTCGTCGACGACGAGCCGTTCCCGTGGGACTTCATGGCCGGCGCCCGCGGCGTCCAGCTCGCCGAGGCCGGGCTGCGCTCGGCCAAGGAGGGACGGCGGATCGAGATCGAGGAGATCCTGCTGTGACCGCCCGCATCACCCTGCCCCGCCCGGACGGCGGCGCCGAGGCGCTGACCCTGCGCGAACCGGCCGGCTGGCGGCGGCCGGCCACCCCGCCGACCAGCCGGATCGCGTACGCCGCGGCGCACGTGGTCGCCGACCCGCACGCCGACAACGCGCCCGGTCGGCCCGCCCGGCTGGACTGGGACGCCACCCTGGCCGTCCGGCACAACCTCTGGTCCTGGGGGCTCGGCGTCGCCGAGGCGATGGACACCGCCCAGCGCGGCATGGGGCTGGACTGGGCGGCCACCCGGGAGCTGATCCGGCGCAGCGCCGCCGAGGCCGCCGCCTGCGGCGGGCGCATCGTCGCCGGGGCGGCCACCGACCAGCTCACCGCCCTGCCGGACACCCTGGACGAGGTCGTCGGCGCGTACGCCGAGCAGGTCGCCTTCGTGCAGGAGTCCGGCGCGATCCCCGTGGTGATGGCCAGCCGGCAGCTCGCCGCGCTCGCCACCGGGCCCGACGACTACCTGCGCGTCTACGAGCAGGTGCTGCGGGAGACGTCCACACCGGTCGTGCTGCACTGGCTCGGGGACATGTTCGACCCGGCCCTCGCGGGCTACTGGGGGTCGACCGACCTCGACGAGGCGACCAAGACGTTCGTGTCGCTGGTGCAGGCGCACGCCAACCTGATCGACGGCGTGAAGGTGTCGCTGCTCGACGCCGAGCGGGAGGTGCGGCTGCGCGAACTCCTCCCGCCCACCGTCAAGGTCTACACCGGCGACGACTACCACTACCCGGAGCTGATCGCCGGTGACGGCCGGCGGTCCAGCCACGCGCTGCTCGGCGCGTTCGCGGCCATCGCACCGGCCGCGTCGGCGGCGCTGCAACGCCTCGACGCCGGTGACACGGCGGGCTTCCGGGCGATCCTGGACCCCACCGTGCCGCTGTCCCGGCACGTCTTCGCCCCGCCGACGCAGTACTACAAGACCGGCATCGCCTTCCTGTCCTGGCTCAACGGCTTCCAGCCCGGCTTCACCATGGTGGGCGGCCTGCAGAGCGGGCGCAGCGTGCCGCACCTGGTGGACGTGTTCCGGCTCGCCGACGCCGCCGGGCTGCTGCTCGACCCGGACCTGGCCGTCGCCCGGATGCGGCGCTACCTGTCCGTCGCCGGGGTGTCGGCGTGAGCGCGAGGAGTGAGCCGGTCCTGCGAGCCCCGCAGTCGCGAACGAAGGTCAGCGCCGTGAGCGCGAGGAGTGAGCCGGTCCTGCGAGCCCCGCAGTCGCGAACGAAGGGAAGCACCGCATGAGCGCCGCCGACCCCCGCCTGGCGAAGCTGTCGCTCAACCAGCGCACCACCGAGTCCTGGTCGGTGCGGGAAGCCGTCGAGGGCTGCGTCCGCGCCGGCATCCCGGCGATCGGGCTGTGGCGCGAGCCGGTGGCCGAGATCGGGGTGGCCGCCGCCGCGAAGTTCGTCGCCGACGCGGGACTGCGGGTGTCGTCGCTGTGCCGGGGCGGCTTCCTCACCGCCGGCGGCGAGGCCGGCCGGGCCGCGCTGGAGGACAACCGGCGCGCCATCGACGAGGCCGCCGGCCTGGGCACCGACTGCCTCGTCATGGTCGTCGGCGGCCTGCCGCCCGGCTCCCGCGACCTGATCGGCGCCCGGCGGCGGGTGGCCGACGCCCTCGCCGAGCTGGCGCCGTACGCGGGCGAGCGGGGGGTGCGGCTGGCCCTGGAGCCGCTGCACCCGATGTACTGCGCGGACCGCGCGGTGCTGTCCACCCTGGGGCAGGCGATCGACCTGGCCGAACCGTTCCCGGTCGCGCAGGTGGGCGTCGTCGTGGACACCTTCCACATCTGGTGGGACCCGGACGTCTGGCGGCAGATCGCCCGGGCCGGCGACCGCATCGCCAGCTTCCAGGTCTGCGACTTCCTCACCCCGCTGCCGGCCGACGTGCTGCTCGGCCGCGGCATGATGGGCGACGGTCACATCGACTTCCCGCCGTTCCGGCGGGCCGTCGAGGAGGCCGGCTACACCGGCGACACCGAGGTGGAGATCTTCAACGCCGAGGTGTGGGCGACCGACCCCGACGAGGTCCTCGCGACCATGAAGGACCGCTACCTGCAGCTCGTGCTCGCCGACTGATGCGGGTCGTCGTCGCGCCCGACTCGTTCAAGGGCTCCGTCGCCGCCGACGACGCGGCCCGGGCCCTGGCCCGCGGCTGGCTGGCCCAGCGGCCGGGCGACGACGTACGGCTGCTCCCCCTGGCCGACGGCGGCGAAGGCACGGTCGACGCCTTCGCCGCCGCACTGCCAGAGGCCGAGCGCCGGACGACGGTCGCGCCGGGGCCGGACGGTCGACCGGTCAGCGCCGCCTGGCTGCTGCTGCCGGACCGGACCGCCGTGCTGGAGCTGGCCCAGTCCAGCGGGCTGCCGCTGCTGCCTGCTCCGAACCCGCTCGGTGCGCACACGTACGGGCTCGGTGTGGTGGCGCGGGCCGCCCTCGATACCGGGGCCACCCGCCTCGTCATCGGCCTCGGCGGTTCGGCCTCCACCGACGGCGGCGCCGGCGCGCTGCGCGCCCTCGGGCTGCGGCTGCACGACAACCAGAGCAAGGACCTGCCGCTCGGCGGCGCGGCGCTCGCCGAGCTTGCCCGCCTCGACACCACCGACCGGGTGCCCCCGCCGCCCGGCGGCGTGCAACTGCTGGTCGACGTGACCGCGCCGCTGACCGGCCCCGCCGGGGCCGCCGCCACCTACGGACCGCAGAAGGGCGCCGGACCGGCCGAGGTGGTGCTGCTGGACGCGGCGCTGCGCCGGTTCGCCGACCTGGCCGGCGGCGCGCCGGACCAACCCGGTGCCGGCGCGGCCGGCGGCACGGCGTACGGGCTCGCGGCGCTGTGGGACGCGCGGATCACGCCGGGCGCGGCGACGATCGCCACGCTGGTCGGGTTGGGCGACGCGCTCGCCGGCGCCGACCTGGTGCTCACCGGCGAGGGGCGCTTCGACGAGACCTCGCTGACCGGCAAGGTGGTCGGCTCGCTGCTCGACTCGGCCGCGTCCGCCGGCGTACCCGTCGCGGTGGCCGCGGGGCAGATCAGCGGACCGATTCCGGGGTCGGTGGCGGCGACCGTGTCCCTGGTGGAACTCGCCGGCTCGATCGACGCGGCCCTCAACGACCCGACGACCTGGCTGGCCGAGGCCGGCACGGCGCTGTCTCGGCGGCTGACCCGCGGATAGGGGCTCTTCGAAGTTAAGCGGGGTTGAGGTGTCCGCGGTGGCGTCGGGTGGTGGCGGTACGGGTGCGTAGGCGTTGGCTTTCGGGGTTGCGGAAGCCGTAGGCGTCGCGGGCGACGGTCTTGATCACTCGGTTGGTTCCTTCGGAACCGGCGTTGGTGATCCCGGTGGTCAGGAACGCGTGGATGTGCGGCCACCAGGTTTCGATGGTGGTGGCGAGCCGGTGGAGTTCGGGCAGGTCGGTGGCGGCGCAGCGGGTGTAGAAGCGGCGTAGTAGCCGGTGGACGTGTTCCCGGTTGGGGTGAGTGCGGGCGGTCGCGAGCAGGTCGAGCAGGTCTTCCTTGGCGTTCCACGCGGCGAGGATCGGGGCGCCGATCGTGGTGGGCAGGGTTTCGAGGGTGTCGACCAGGCGGTCGACGTGCTTGCCGTGCATGCGGGCGGCCGAGCGGGTTAGCCGGTTGCGCATCCGCCATTCCGGGTCGGTGCCGCGGCCACGGCGTCCGCGCTGGGTCAGGATGACTCGGCGGCGGACCTCGGTGACGGCCCGGTTGGCCAGTTGCACGATGTGGAAGTGGTCCACGACAAGCAGCGCATGCGGCAGGACCCGCCGGATCGCGGCCTTGAACGCGCCGCACATGTCGATCGCGACTGTCGCGACCTGCTCGCGCCAGGCGGGTGGGCGAGCGGCCAGCCAGCCGGTGACCGCGGCAGTGGTGCGGCCTTCGACCTGGGCGAGTAGCCCTTGGCCGCCGGACAGATCCACGAAGCCGACGTGCCACCGGTCCGCGGTGGTGGTCCATGAACCGGCTTGCTCGTCCCAGATCCAGCGGGGCTTGCCCCGGCGGACCTCGTCGATGCCGAGCACCGCGACCGGCTCCGGCTCGGCCGGCAATACAGCGGTGGCGTGGGTGGTAAACGCGGCCGCGACGATCGGCCACGAGATGCTGTGGTCGCGGGCGGCTTGCACGATGGTGCGTCCGCCGTCGGCGACCGCCGTCCCGGCCGCCTGCCGCAGTCGTGTGGTCAGCCGCGAACGGGCCGAAACCTGCGCGACCTGCTCGGTGAACGACCTGCGCGAACAGGCCGGGGTCGAGCAGTACCAGCGTCGCTTGCGCCAGCGTAGCCGCACTGGTCGACCGGCGACTTGCAGGTCCCGCGGCCGGGTCGTGGCCCACTGCTTCACCCGAGGCGCTCGCTGCCCGCAGTGCGGGCAGCATCGCGCCTGCTCATCGCCGGTGGACAGGCTCACCACCGGGACGCCCTCGGCGTCCAGCCTCGACCCGCTCCACCACCAGGCCATCCAGCCCCAACAGCTGGGTTGCATCGTTGACCATGCTCGCAGCTCTTCACACTTGACCATCCGAACTCGACACTCAGATGATCATCAACGAGCTGCCGGCCCCGCCATCTGGGTCAGCTCCGCCCGCGGCCCTGCTCAATTCTCGAACGATGAGGCGAGACTCAAGCGAAACAGTCCTTGCGAAGAACGGATGCACAAGCATACAAATGAAAGAAGTCTTTCGTTGAGGAGTGCCGATGGAGCTGAACGAGCCGGAACGCCGGGTGCGCGTGCAGGACGCGACCAAACTACGCGCTCTCGCGCACCCGTTGCGCCTGCGGCTGCTGCGCTACCTGCTGGCCGCCGGCCCGAGAACCGCCGCGCAGTGCGCCGAGGCTCTCGACGACACTGGGTCGAACTGCAGCTACCACCTGCATCAACTCGGCCGTCACGGACTCATCGAACGGGTTCCCGCCGAGGGTGCCAACCGGCGTGACCGGCCCTGGCGTGCCGCCTCCATCGGGTTCGAATTCCTGCCCGAACCGGGTGATGTCGACGGTCAGCAGGTCAACGACGCGCTGACCGCGCTCGAGCTCGACGAGGTCTTCCGGGCGCTGCAGCGCTACCAGCACCAGCAGCACAAGCTGACGGACGAGTGGCGGGAGAGCGCGACCTTCCACAACTACACGCTCTCGCTCACCCCCGAGGAGCTGCGGCACCTCATACTGACCCTGGACGCCGTCATCCGGCCCTATCTACGTCCGATGCGCAACGCGCCCCCCGGGGAAGCCCGGCCGGTCAGTCTCAGTCTGCAGGCATACCCCACGCCTGAGTTCATCTGAGATGTTCACGCTGCTGCGTCACCGCGGATTCGTCCTGATCCTGGCTGCCGGGCTCTCCTCGAGCGTGGCGAGTTGGCTGCTGCTCACCGGGCTGCCGATCTACGTGTTCGGAGTGACCGGCTCGGCGTTCATCACCTCCGCGGTCTTCCTCGTCGAGCTGCTGTGCGGCATCACGCTGGGATCGTTCGCCGGCGCCCTGGCCGATCGCTTCGACAGATTCCGGCTCATGAGCTGCGTCGCCGTACTGCAGGCGGCGGCGGTGCTCCCCCTGCTAGGTCAACCTGAGCACCATCTGTGGATCATCTCGCTGGTCGCCGGGGCCCAGGCGGTGCTGACGCAAACGTTCGACTCCGCCCGCAACGCCGCGTTGCCAGGCCTCGTCGAGGCCGCACACCTGGTGCGCGCCAACAGCATGGTGGCGCTCAATATGAGCGTAGGGCGGCTCATCGGCAGCTCACTCGGCGGGTTTGCGATCACCCGCGAAGGCACCCGTTACCTGGCGATCGGCGCCGCCGTAGCCTTCGTGGTCGCGGCGGCGTTGATCGCAGTCGCCCCCCGGGCCGCGCACCACGATGCCACCCCGCCGGAGCATAAGTCGTCGTTCTTCGCCGCCTGGCGGTCCGGCCTCGCGGCGATGCTGCGCAACCGCAGCGTGCGCGTGACGTTCCTGAGCGTGGCGCTGGGCGGCATCGCGCAGGGCCTGTTCGTGGTGCTCTTCGTGGTCTTCGTCAGCCGCGCGTTGCACGCCGACGGCACGCTCACCGGTGTGCTGCGGGGCGTCCAGGCGATCGGCGGCGTGGCGGGCGGGCTCATTGTCGGCATACTGGGCGCGCGGCTCAGTCCCCGGCTGCTGATGAGCCTCGGCGCCACCACGTTCGCGCTGATCAGCCTGGTCATCTGGAACGGACCGGCGGTCACCCGTCAGCCCGAGTGGTACATCCTGCTGTTCATCCTGGTCGGCGCGCCTGGCATCGCCTACAACAGCGGAGCCTTCGCGCAAATCCAACAAAGCGTGCCCGACACCGACCTGGGCCGAGCCTTCGGCGGCTACTACGCGATCTACAACGCATCGCAGGGGCTGGGCATGGCAACCGCCGGCCTGCTCGGTGACGCGCTCAGCGTCGTGCTTGTCCTCAACGTGCAGGCCGCGCTCTACCTGGCCTCCGGCGCGGTCGCCTACGTGGGCCTGCGCTCCGCCCTGCGGCAGCGCTCGGCCCTGCGACAGCGCTCCACCGTCAACATTGGGTAGACCGTTCTCGATCAAAAGCCGAACTCCACCGGCTCGCCACCACCATCGAAACCTGGTGGCCGCACATCCACGCGTTCCTGACCACCGGGATCACCAACGCCGGTTCCGAAGGAACCAACCGAGTGATCAAGACCGTCGCCCGCGACGCCTACGGCTTCCGCAACCCCGAAAGCCAACGCCTACGCACCCGTACCGCCACCACCCGACGCCACCGCGGACACCTCAACCCCGCCCAACTTCGAAGAACCCGGATAGGACGACGCTCCTCGTCGCAGTTGCGCGTTGCGGTGCTCGCCTGCTGTTGGACGGAACCGGTCAGGAGTAGCGAAATTCAGCCGGCGACACTGTCGCGGTGCCGCAGGTCGGTGGAGTCCCGGCGCATTCCACCCAATGGTCCTCCCCGGCCATGACCCGATAACCGTGCGGACTGACCAAGCCGGTCGTCCGGAAAGGTCGGCCGTGGTTGGTTACCTCGACGTTCTGCGGCTCGCCGCCCACGACGAGGTCGAGATTGATGACCCACTCCACCGTGCCCTTGGTGGTGGCCGTCAGCTCGAAAACCTCAGTCTCTCCCTTATCGAGGGTGAACCCGAATAGCGGCAGCCGGCCGTCCACCTTGGTGGCGTACTCCGCTGACGGTTCCGCATCGTCCAGATCCATGGCGACCTGGCGCGGCGTGACGGTGCCCTGCCCACCGCCGCAGGTCAGTGAGGTGCCACCCGGGTCAGGGTTCGCCGAACGCCTGATGATGCGGGCACGCATCCCGTCGATGAGCACGCCCTTGTCGGATGCGCCCTGCACGACCAGCCGCACCCTGGTGGCCTCCTGATCCACCCCGCCGTTGCCGTGCGCCCAATCCACTATCGAGGGGCAGTCGATCGGAGGACGTGTGGCGGGCCGCGTATCCGTGGGCATGACGAACGAGAACACGTCGTTTCCCCAGGCCGGCACGGTGGCGGGGTTGCTCACCACATTGATCGCGATCGGCCGCTCGTCCTGCGGGTCGAGCATCTTCGGCACATAGATGCCCGCCGCGGCACCGATGACAGCCAGGACGGTGCCGCCGACCACGAACCACCATCCCTTGCTGATGGACTGCAGCAGCCGCCGCCGCGGGCTCAGTTCTTGCCGCGCGGCAGGATCTTCACGGGGACGCCGTCGGGTATCGACCAGACCTGCCCGCCCTCGCCTCCGTCGAGCAGCAGCCATTTCCCGTCCTCCGTGAAGTGCGGCTCCACACCGAAGTACCGCAATTGATAGTCCCCGTTCAGCGGCGGTCGCTCAGGCAGCGTCCAGACCCGCTGCTCGCGTCGGCCGGCCACCTCCCACAGCGACAGCTTGTTGTCCGGGATCACCAGGGCCACCAGGCTTCCGGCACGGTTCACCGCGCCCGTGTCGGCTCCGCAGCCGCACGGCACCCAGATGAGCTTCTGGCTTTCCACCGCCCAATGCAGGAATCCGTCGCTGCCGGCGGCCACGACCTGCTTCCCGTGATCAAAAACGGCGAACGATCCCGAATACCAATAGGACCCCGGATCGTTGGACACTTCTATCTTCGGCGGCACCGGTGAGGTAATCCATTTCCCAGTCGCCACATCGACCACCACAAGGCGTCCCTTGCGAACCTTCTGGTAGTCCTCCCGGCCGACCAGGTAGGCGCTGTCCGCCGAGAAACGGATGCTCTCCACGGGCGGGGTGAACAGGGCTTTCGGCCGCTTGGTCGTCAAGTCATAAAGGATCACCGTATCGGGATCCGCTACGGCGAGATAATGTCCGTCCGGCGAGAAGTCCGCGCCGAGCATTCTCTCCACAGCGGTGCCGAATCGGCCGAACTCTTCGCCGTCCCGGGTGACCACTATCCATTCGTTGACATGCTTCGCTTCGAATCGCCCGTCCTGGCTCACATAATGATCGAGCTGACGCCAGGACAGGTCGAAGGTCTCGGCCGGCAACGTGATCGACGTCGGTGACGCCTGGGTGGTGACGATCGGGTCGGAGCCGTCGGAGGTCGCCTGCTTGGGAGTTGGCTGGCATGCCGCCAGGCAGGCCAGCGCCGCGACCCCCGCAACCAATCTCACCGGCGCTCTCCCCCGAAATCGCCACACACCTCCGCAACACTCTATAGAACCTTGTCAAGGTCGGGATCGTCAATCGGTCCTGGTGTTGAGGCTTAGCGCCAGGGTGGGGATCATCACCGCTGCGGGGACGAGGTGTAGCCCGAGGAGGGCGGTGGTGGCGGCGGTGTCAGCCCCGGAGAGGAGGGGCGGGACCAACGAGAGCGCGGTCAGCGACACTGCCGTCCACACGAATCGCTGGGCGGGGCGAGCGATCCAACGGAGAAGAGCGACGGCGATGACGATGCCCACGACCGAGAAGAAGCCGGTCACCACGGCGAACCCGGGCAACGGGATCGTCTCGCCACCGTCGGGGATCTCGAAGTCGACGCCGACGGCCCGGGCAAGCGCGGCGGCGAGGGTGGTGGCCATCATCGCCGCGAGCGTGGCGATGAGGCCGGTGACGGCGAGCCCGCGGAATCGGTGGGTGTGGCTGGTCCGGGCCGATGCCGGGTCTGCGACGACCCCGGGTTCCATCCTGCTGTTCATGTCGTTCCTCCATTGATCGGGAGTGGGGGTGACGATGCGCACCGTCGCCGTGCGACGGCCGGGGTTGCGCAGGGCGCGGACGCCGGTGCCGCGGAGCCAGAACCCGGCGTCGCGTCCGAGGAGCGGCCCGGGCTCGCCGTCGCGCAGCTCCAGCTGCACCCGCCCGCGGGTGACGACGCCGAACGCGTCGTACCACTGCGCCGCGACCACCGCGACACGCGCGCCACCGCGCAGCGTGAGCGTCCGCACCGGGGCTACTCGGAGCCGTCCGCCTGCAGGCGCTCCGGCAGCCCGAGCCGCGGGAACTGGTCGTCGTGGAAGATGATGATCTCGGTGATCGCCCCGCCGGTGACGCGCAGGACGTCGATCGTCAGCGGCAGGTACGCGTTCTCCCGCTCCCGCCAGTGGTAGAAGGCGACGGCGGGCTGCCGGTTCACGGAGGTGGGGACGCCGCGCAGGCCCGTCATGCGGTCGAAGCCGTCCTCGATCCAGTTGTTCACGACCGTGTCGCGCCCGACGTGGAGGCCCGGCGTGGGCGGCATCGAGCAGCGGACGTCGTCGCGCAGCATCGTGGCGAGCCGGTCGACGTCCGTGGCCACGCTGGCGTCGGTGAAGCGGCGCACCAGCTCGCGCGTGCCGGCGTCATCCTCGCTCCCGGTCCAGTCCTGCCGCTCGGCGGGCAGGTGCTCCCGCATGCCGGCGCGGGCCCGCTGCAGCGCGCTGTTCACGGAGTTGACGGAGTCCCCGAGGAGTTCCGCGACGTCCCTCGCCGGCCAGCCGAGCACGTCGCGCAGGATCAGCACGGCCCGCGGGCGCGGCGCGAGGTGCTGGACCGCGACCAGGTACGCCAGCTCGATCGTCTCCCGCGCGACGGCGACGGCCTCCGGCTCGTCCGCGTCGCCCGCGGGCAGTTCGTCGAGCAGCCGGTCCGGGTAGGGCTGCAGCCACGGCACCTCGCCGCCGGTCGCGGGATTCGGGCGGCGCCTGGCGAGCAGGTCCAGGCAGGCGTTGGTGGCGATCCGGTACAGCCAGGCCCGGAACGTCGACCGCCCCTCGAAGGTCTCCCGCCGCCGCCAGGCACGCAGGAACGTCTCCTGCACGGCGTCCTCGGCGTCCTCGAACGACCCGAGCATCCGGTAGCAGTGCACGTGCAGCTCCCGCCGGTGCCGCTCCGCCAGCCCCGAGAACGCCGGCTCGTCGACCTCGCCCAGACCGCTCACGCCCAGCTCCTCCAGCCGCGTGTCCGTACTCATCACGTCATCCTTCCCGTCTCGTCGTGTCCCGCCGTAGGTGTGACGGCTGCGGGCGCGACAACTCATCACCGGGGTCGCTCGGCAGGGCTGAACCAGTGACGGATCAGGTGGCGGAGCACGACGCGCGGTACGGCGAGGATTGGGACGCGCGGGCACGGCACGAGGTTGTGCGGGAGTACGGGCGTGGTCTTGGCGCCGAGGCCCGGCTCACCTGGGGGGATGCGTGCCCGGCCGCCCGCCGAACGCCCACCAGTGCACCTCGATGTCGGCGTACCGGTCCGGGGTCAGGACGGTGCGCGCCTCGTCCGGGTCCGAGGCCTCGACCAGCGCCGCCGTGCCCAGCCACGTGGCGCCGTCGTCGGAGAGCAGCGGCCCGTACGCGATGAGGTCGTGCCGGTCGTGCGGCGCGGTGAGGTCGGCGGCCTGGCCCGCGCCGAGGCCGAGCACGAGGTAGCGGTTGCCGCCGGCCCGGCCCCCGGGGAAGTCCCACATGGTGCACCCCAGCAGGTTGCGCCACCGGCGCAGGAGCACGTCCCGGTAGGCGCCGGCCTGGTAGTTGGGCTCGTCGAAGGCGAACGCCCGGGCGGCGGCGGGATCGGGCAGGTCGAGGATGTGCACGCTGCCGGTGGGGGTCGCGCCGTCGGCCGCGAAGGTCGGGCCGCGGGCGATCATCTCCGTCGCGTACCGGTCCATGTAGGACCAGTGTTCCTCCAGCAACTCCCTGCGCAGTGCCGTGGAGCCGAGCCGGTCGCGGTGGTAGCAGAAGAACTCCATGCCCACATTGTGAACGGGGGCGGCGGCCTGCTCGCCGCCGACGACGCGGCCCGGGCCCTGGCCCGCGGCTGGCTGGCCCACCGGCCCGGCGACGACGTACGGCTGCTCCCCCTGGCCGACGGCGGCGAAGGCACGGTCGACGCCTTCGCCGCCGCACTGCCGGACGCCGAGCGCCGGACGACGGTCGCGCCGGGGCCGGACGGCCGGCCGGTCGACGCCGCCTGGCTGCTGCTGCCGGACGGACCGCCGTGCTGGAGCTGGCCCAGTCCAGCGGGCTGCCGCTGCTGCCTGCTCCGAACCCGCTCGGCGCGCACACATACGGGCTCGGTGCGGCGGCGCGGGCCGCCCTCGATGCCGGGGCCACCCGCCTCGTGATGGGGCTCGGCGGTTCGACCTCCACCGACGGCGGCACCGGCGCGCTGCGCGCCCTCGGGCTGCGGCTGCACGACGACCAGGGCCGCGAGCTGCCGCTCGGCGGCGCGGCGCTGGCCGAGCTGGCCCGCCTCGACACCACCGACCTGGTGCCCCCGCCGCCCGGCGGCGTGCAACTGCTGGTCGACGTGACCGCGCCGCCGACCGGCCCCGCCGGGGCCGCCGCCACCTACGGACCGCAGAAGGGCGCCGGACCGGCCGACATGGTGCTGCTGGACGGGGCGCTGCGCCGGTTCGCGGACCTGGCCGGCGGTGCGCCGACGCGGCCGGCGGCACCGCGTACGGTCTCGCGGCGCTGTGGGACGCGCGGATCACGCCGGGCGCGGCGACGATCGCCACGCTGGTCGGGTTGGGCGACGCGCTCGCCGGCGCCGACCTGGTGCTCACCGGCGAGGGGCGCTTCGACGAGACCTCGCTGACCGGCAAGGTGGTCGGCTCGCTCCTCGACGCGGCCGACTCCGCCGGCGCATCGGTCGGCGTGGTCGCCGGCCAGATCGGCGGGCCCGTCCCGGGCTCGGTGTCCGCATCGGTGTCCCTGGCGGAGCTCGCCGGGTCGGTCGAGGCGGCCCAGAGCGACCCGGCGACGTGGCTCACCGAGGCCGGCGAGCTGCTGTTCCGGCGGCTGACCCGCGGCTAGGACGACGGCCCAGGTGGGTCGGCGGCCGGGACCGCGCACCCCGTCGCAACCTCCATCTCGACGGCATGATCCAGCCGAAGAGGAGCACCGTGGTGGCAGCTGTCCAGGTCAGTGCCGAGAAGCTCGACGAGCCCACCGAAGCGTTCGCAGACGTCCGATCCGATGCCCGTGACGATGGGACCGACAGCTCCCAGATCTGCAGGACATCATTTGCCGCGCGTGGTTTCGGGTTCACCCCTGGCGGCGATCCGCCCGCCCTCCTTGGCCGGAGGTGCCGCTTGAGGACTTATCAGTGGAGGCCGAGACACGCACGCCCGCGACGAGATGGCGGACGACCTCGGGATCGCCGGTGATGACCGCGCCGGCCGCTACGAGCCCGGCCAGGTCCTCGCCGCCGAAGGCGGCGAGGAGAGCATCCGTCGTGGTGACCAGGACGGCGTCCGGCTCTTCGGGCGGCTCGTGGGCGACCTCGGCCCCGGCCGACGTGAGGCGGACGCCGAACACCCCGGCAGGACCGTGGTCGCGAAGTTCGATCCGAAGCGTCACCCCGGGCTGCTCCGGCGTCGGCACGAAGAATGTGCGGATGGCCAGCATGGCGCTGTCCGTGCTCACGAAGAGCTGTTCCGCGGTCGGCGGGGCGGCCAGCGCCCAGGTGCCCAGCGCGACCACGATCGGCTCGAGGCCCCGACCCCACGCGGTCAGCTCGTAGACCCGCACATTGCCCGGCGGAGGCAGCTGCCGACGGCGTACCACGCCCGCGTCGGCCAGCTCGCGCAGCCGGTCGGACAGTGCGTTCGGGCTGGCGGTCGGGAGCGCCTGCTGGAGGTCGGTGAACCGTTTCGGCCCGAGCAGCAGCTCGCGCACCACGAGCAGCGACCACCGCTCCCCCACGATGTCGAGACCGCGGGCGACACCGCAGGCCTGCCGATAGCCCCGCTGGGTTGGCATGGACACCTCTCTTTCGTACTTGCTCGATCCTAGCAGTCGCTATTACGCTCATAGCGACCGATCCGAGGAGGAACCCATGACCACGCCCGCGACGCCCCCGCTCACCGACCGCGAGACCTGGCAGAAGCAACTCGACGAACTCCGGCTCCGCGAGAAGTCGCACACGCGTGAGGGCGACGCCATCGCCGCGGCCCGCCGGCAGCTGCCGATGGTCGAGGTCGATCCGGCCACCCACCTGGTCGGCGCCGACGGCCCGGTACCCCTGCTTGACGTCTTCGAGGGCAGGACCCAGCTGTTCGCGTCGTACCACATGTGGCACACGGGCAGGCCGGCCGCCGACCAGTGCGAGGGCTGCACGTTCTTCACCGGTCAGGTGCTCGAGCTGTCCTACCTGCACTCGCGCGACGTCACGTTCGCGGTCTTCTGCCAGGGGCCCTTCGAGGAGACGTCGCGCTACCGCGACTTCATGGGCTGGCAGGCGCCCTGGTACTCCGTGCCCGCGGAGTCGCTCGACTCCCTCGTCGCCGGGCGCGCGTTCGGAATGAAGGCGTGCTACCTGCGCCAGGGCGACCAGGTGTTCGAAACCTACTGGACCACCGGGCGGGGCGTCGAGGCGATGGCACCGTCGTACGGGCTGCTCGACATGACCGTCTACGGTCGCCAGGAGGACTGGGAGGACTCGCCGGAAGGCTGGCCGCGGCGCTTCCGGACCGACGGCGACCAATTCCGGCTCGACGGCCGGCCAACCTCGCAGTGGTCGCGCCTCGCCGCCGGCCGTGACGACGACCTGGGCGCCACGGCACCCACGGGCAGCGAACACCGTTGCTGCCACTGAAGTCCGGTGCCTACCGGTCGGATGTGCCTGCGCCCACCCGCTGCGTGGCTCTCTCCGGTTGCGGAGCGTCGACTCTCCGAGATGGTGCACCTGGTCATGGGGCTATCGATGATCGCGATGATCTGGCCGTGGGGGCGCGAGGGCCCGACCGTTGCCTGGATTGTCGCTTTCATGATGTCGACGGCGGAACGCCGGGTGGTACTCGTGCAGCAGCGATTCGCAGCGCGGCGGGCTGCGTCAATCCAGGGAGCTACGGTGACGCAGGGGCGCGAGCTGCACCGTCCAGGTCCGGGCTGTCCCGACGACCGCAATCGCCCGGCAGAGGAGGTCGCAGCCCAGCTGCGGACTTCCTTCGGCGAAGCCGCGGTTGATGAAGCTGATCGCTCTCGGGTGGTCGCCCGCTTCAAGAGCCTTCTCCAGCCCGGTGGCCAGGACCGCGGCGAGCGCGGCGTGAAAGCTGTCCGCCCCCTTTTCGCGGAGGGTCTTGGTGGGCTCGCGCGATGGTGACGGAGAGACCGCGGGCGGGGCTAACACGAAAGTCATGTCCTTCTCCTGGGGGTGTCAGTGCTGCTCGGTCAGGCCAGCCAGATCGGCGCTCACCTGCCACAGCCGGACCGCAACGCCCCGCCGTGCCGCGCCACCGGACGCCAGCCATGCCTCCGGTCCTGATCAGGTGCCGCGCGGCGTCGCTGGTCGTCGGGTTCAACGGACGGGGGGTCCGTCAGCAGACTGACGTGTCCGTGGTGATCGGATGATCTGCCAACGCTCGGCCCTCACACCTCGACGTTGTCCTGGGGACACTGCCGAGACCTGGGCAGCACGCCCGGTAGGCGCTGGCCCGCCAACGATGTTGACGAACTGATCCACGGCCCACTCTACGCGCACCACACGCTGCGGTGCCGCTGCCAGCTCAGGGAGCTGACTCCAGCGATGAGTGTGGCTCACTCTCGGCGAGAGTCGACACGACCTGTGGCGTCCCCACTCGACTAGCTTCTACAACATGGCAACTGCGGTGCTACGCGTCCGGCTCGTCGGCGGCGACCGCATGGACCTCACGTACGACGAACCGGGCGTCTCCGACGAGGACGGGCTCGTGGAACACGTGATCTCGACACTGGCGCAGGATTCGGGAGTGCTGCGGACCAAGCACGGTGATCGGCTCGTCGTGCTCTACGGCCGAGGCGTCGCGGCGATCGAAGTTGCCCCTCGCGGTGCCGTGCTGTGACGCGCCGCGCGCATGAGTGGCGTAGATCGACGGACTCTGTGTTACGGTTGCCCGGTTGCAGTTTTGATTTCCGTAGACGTTTCGGCGCCTGATGGGTTAACCAAAACCCATCCAGGCGCCTCTTTCGTTTCCTGTCGTTTCCGGCGCGGCTGATCAACCCGGCAGCGTGCGAGTCCGCACAATGCGGTCTTCAACAGCCTGCGAAGGAGCAGACATGGCTACAGGTACCGTGAAGTGGTTCAACGGCGACAAGGGCTTCGGCTTCATCAGCCAGGACGGCGGCGGCGCCGACGTTTTCGCCCATTTCTCGGCGATCTCCGCGAGCGGCTTCCGCAGCCTTGAGGAGAACCAGCGGGTGGAGTTCGACATCACCCAGGGCGCGAAGGGCCCGCAGGCGTCGGACATCCGCCCGCTCTGATCCACGCTCTGCCGAACGGCGGCCTGACTGGTTCAGCAGGCCGCCGTTCGGCATTTCCTCCATCATCTTGTTCAGGTTCGTCTTGCGATGTCCCGTGGCCCGCGGCCCGCGCCTTCTCTGCGACGTGCCGTTCGAGGAAGGCACAGCTTGACCGTGATCACCACGTCACCGCGCACACCGGACGCCCACCCGGCGACGGTCCCCGGCGGGTTCAGCCGCGACCGGCACCCGGTTGCCGGCGCTCCGCGTTTTCGCGGCCTGACCCCTGCTCCGGCCTGCGGTTCCATGGCACAGTTTCTATCACCGTCCACCGCGGAAGAAGAGAAGCCCGCGCCTCGTGCATCCGACTGCGGTGAGGTGGCGATGCATCGATTGCGCCACCCGTTCACCGTCGCAGCCAGCACGACGCCACACAAACGACAGTAAAGAAGGCGCCTTCCGCGCTGATGTTCCGGTGGGCGGCGAGGCGCGTTTCTTGGCGCGTTCGACACTGCCTCAACCCGGGGCGTTGTGGAAAACCTGAGTGCCGCCGGACAGGTGGTCAGGTCGGTGACATGGCCGTACCCGACCTTCTGACCGGCCGACTGCTGGCCCGCTGATGTAGTGTCTTGCCAGTTCAGCGGTCCTTTGCGGGTCAAAGGAGAGGGCGGGACACCTTACCCGCGGCGCCTCGAACTGCGTGACGGGAGGAGTCGATGGGGATGGCCGCGGAGCGACCGATGCCCACCCAGGACGATGTGCTCGGGTACTTCCGCACGCTGTCGAACTGGGGACGGTGGGGCGACGACGACGAGCTCGGGACTCTGAACCACATCACCGACGACGTCCGGCTGGCGGCGGCGCGGGCAGTGCGCCACGGCAGGAGCGTGTCGTGCGCGTGGGAGGTTGCCGTACCGGC
Organism: Micromonospora sp. NPDC005299; assembly: GCF_042872345.1. Lineage (NCBI taxonomy): Bacteria > Bacillati > Actinomycetota > Actinomycetes > Micromonosporales > Micromonosporaceae > Micromonospora > Micromonospora sp. NPDC005299. The sequence continues at coordinate 6,068 of NZ_JBIAKG010000018.1, read as the reverse complement.
GGACATGGAGCGGTCGACGACGACCTGCCCGTGCGCCGCCGACATGCCGGGCGCCGAGAACATGCCGGTGCCCGCCTTCCACGCCGACCGACGCTGGGGCTTCTCCTCGGAGCGGATCGGCATCACCTTCCACGGCAACACCATCACCCACATCGACTCGCCGTGCCACATCTTCTGGGACGGCACGATGTACAACGGGCGGTCGCACTCGTCGGTCGACACCGCAACGGGATCGTCCTGGGCCGCCGTCACGGCCGCGGCGAACGGGATCGTCACGCGTGGCATCCTGCTGGACATCGCGAGGGTCCGCGACGTGCCGTGGTTGGAACCGGGGCAGGGTGTGTTTCCCGACGATCTCGAGGAGGCCGAGCGTCGCCAGGGTGTGCGGGTGCGACCCGGCGATGCGGTGCTCCTGCGCACCGGCTACGGCCGCTTCCGGCACGAGACCGGTGAGGCCAGCGGTTTCACGCAGGCCGGCTGGCACGCGTCCTGCCTGCCGTGGCTGCAGGAACGCGAGGTTTCGCTGATCGGCGCTGACACCCCCCAGGACGTTCAGCCGTCGGGGTACGACGACGTGTTGATGCCGGTCCACGCCGTGAGCCTCGTCGCGATGGGTCTGTGGATGCTCGACAACTGCGACCTGGAGGTGTGCGCGACGACCGCTGCCGAGCTCGGCCAGTGGGACTTCCACCTCACCGTCGCGCCGGTCCGCTTCGCCGGTACGTCCGGCAGCCCGGTCAACCCGATCGCCACGTTCTGACCGCGGCGGACGGCTGCGGCGCACACCGCGCTCACGCCGGCCGCCTCGGCCGCCGGGCCACCGAAGCGCCGGAGGGGACGGCGGCACCGGCCGCCGTCCCCTCCGCTCCTCGAATCAGGCCGGGGAACCCGTCACGGTGAACTGACGGGTACGACCGATGTTGTCGAAGGAGCCGAAGCCGACCCGACCGGAGCTGAAGGTGGTGTCCTTCGCGGTCAGCAGCGGATCCTTGTGCCCGTCGACGTAGACGGCGATCTCACCGGTGGCGGGCAGGTGCACGACCCGCACCTTGTGCCAGTCGGCGTCGGTGATCGCCGGGTTGGCGCCCCGCGAGCGCCCGTTCCACTGGTGGTCGATCCGTTCCCGGTCGGCATTGTTGACCTTGAAGATGCCGTTGTGCGGGTAGATCGTGTTGTCGGTGGACAGGTGCGCGTAGTAGTACTGCGTGTCCGACTGCCAGCCGAAGACGATGATCACGTCCCGGTTGGTGACCTCCACGGGCTCGTCGAGGCGCACCCGGGCGTCGATCTGGACCGAGGACCAGGCCGGGCCCTTGTTGAGGATGGCGTACTCGAACGGGCGACGCGGGCCCGGGCGGCTCACGCCGGCCTCGGCGAGGATCACCTGGTCGCCCTCGAACCGCCACTTCGACGGGGTCACCGGCGCCCAGTTCTCCGCGCCCGCGGTGTGCACGACCTTGGTCCGGCCCACCTTGCCCTCCGCCACGGTCTTGGTGTCGACGACCTTCCAGATCTTCCCGTTGGCCTTGGCCACGATGTAGAGCTCACCGGCGGCGTCGGTACCGAAGCGCAGGTCGACACGGTTCGGGTCCCCGGGCGCGCCCGGGCTGGACAGGTCCTGCATGCGTACCAGGTCCCCGGCGGTGGTGTACAGGGCGAGCCGGTGGATCGGGGCGAGCCCGGTGCCCCGGCGCATCTCGTCCGCCTCGGTGTAGAGCACCCGGCCGTCGACCAGGTCGCCGAAGACGTACTTGCCCTTCAGCGCGGGCACGGCCTTTCCGCGGTAGACGAACCCACCGGCCACGGCGACGCCGACGTCGGAGGTGCAGTTCCAGTTCGCCGCCGGGTCGTGGTCGTACGCGGCCACCGGGTAGGTGTAGCCGTACTTCGCGTCGTCGGCCGGCAGCGGGTAGAGCTTGTCGCACGGGTTGGTGGCGGTCTTGTCGAAGACCCAGTTGCCCTCGCGCTCGCTCCAGCCGAAGTTGTCCCCGGCCCGGACCTCGTAGATCGACTCGATGGCGTGCTCGCCGATGTGGCCCAGGTACATCCGGCCGGTGGCCCGGTCCCAGCTGAACCGGTGCGGGTCGCGGAAGCCGACCGCGTAGATCTCACCGAGCGCGCCGTCCCGCCCGACGAACGGGTTGTCGGCCGGGATCCCGTACCGGCCGTTGGGGGCGTTGGTGCCGCGCGGGTCGATGCGCAGCAGCTTGCCGTGCGGCATGCCCATGTTCTGCGGGTCACCGTTGCGGTAGCCCTGACCGCCGTCGCCGACGGCGAGGTAGAGCATCCCGTAGTCGGGGTCGCCCGGCTTCGCCGTCGGGTTGAAATTGATTTCCTGGACGCCGTGGATCTGGCCGCCGAAGCCGATCCGCAGCACCTCCCGGTGGGTGCCGGAGAACGTGTCCGCGGCCGGGTTGCTGGCCGTCCACTCGGTGATCACGGCCTGGTAGATGGTGTTCGGCTGGGCGTAGTCCGGGGTCCGGGTGGCCAGCGAGGCCTGCTCGGTGTGGATGGTGTAGAAGCGGCCGTTGCTCCCGAACTCCGGGTGGAACGCGACGTACCCGAAGCCCTGGCCGAGACCGCGGCCGGAGAAGAACTGCGGCGCGAAGGTGGCCGCCACGTCGAGGTAGACGTGCGGCGTGCCGTTCTCCACCAGGTAGAGGTTGCCGTTGAGGTCCGGCACGGCCCGGCGGCCGGAGCCGTCGGGCAGCTCGCTGATCGTGTTGATCCGGGCCTTGCGCACCAGCCGCTGGTCGACCGGGGCCGGGTTCGGGGTGGACTGCGGGAAGCTGGCGTACTCCTGGAGCACCAGTCCCAGCCGTGACTGGATCTGCGACTCGGGGATCGGGTCGTAGACGGCGCCGTCGGCCCGGGCGGGCGCGGCGACCAGGGTGGACATGACGAGGGTGGCGGCAGTGACCCCGGCGGTGAGTGCGGCTCTGCGGAGCCTGCCGGTGCTGCCAGCGCGAATGAACACGCGGGTTCTCCTTCTCGGTGGGACGATCCGAGGAACGGTCAGCGGGCCATGTAGCGGTACTGCTTGGCGATGTCGCTCGCCGGGATCACGCTGTCGAGGAACATGAGGCCGTCCATGCGGCAGTCGCACGGGTTGCGTTCCAGGTTGTTCTGCGGGAAGCTCCCGCCGATCTTGATGCCGCGCGGGTCGGTGGCGCTGGTGACGTGCGGGCCGGGCCCGTTGAGCTGCCACGGGTCGCCGGCGGTCGTGTAGAAGCCGTCGACCGGCTCGCCGTTGCGGTAGAGCGCCATGGTGCCGCTGGTGAAGTCGTAGGTGGCGGCCAGGTGCACCCACTCCCCCTTCGGCAGCAGGGTCCGCCAGTCCTCGTCCGCGGCGAAGGTCTGCGAGGCGCCGCCGTCGACGCGGCGGCCGAGGGCGACCAGGCGCAGCTCGCCGTTGACGTCAATGAGTTCCAGCAGGGCGCGCACGCCGTGCCCATCGGAGTCGCCGGTCAGCACGCCGGCCAGGCCGATCGCGTTGAACCGGTCGGTCGGGTTGGCGGTGGTCGAGTTCAGCGCCGGGCCGTCCATGTCCCGCTTGAACCAGCCCATCACCGTCGTGCCCTCGGCCCCGCTGAAGGCGCGCAGCGTCCGGACGCCGCTGGAGGACCAGATGCCGGCCTTCCAGTCGTCGTTGCCGGCGGCCTGCGGGTTGACCTGCCGGGTCTGCAGCGCGTCTCCGCTGCCCTTGTACGCCCGGTCGGGCACGCGCATGGCCGCTCCGCCGTTGACCAGCTCGATCTCGGTGCCGGACCGGCCCAGGTCGCGTTCGAGCGCCGGGTCGCCGACCACCGGGTGGTCGAAGTCGTAGAAGGCGACCAGGTGCGACCAGAGGGCGGGGTGGACGTCGTGCGGTCCGGGCCGGTCGGCCTGGGCCGGGCTCGCCGCCGCGGTCAGGGCCAGCGCCAGCAGGGCGGTGGCCGCGACGGCAGCGCGTCGAGGTCTTCTCATGGGGAGGTGCTCCCTTCGTCGGTGCGATGGTGGCGGTGACGAAAGCGCTTACGTGCCGGGCGTGGGCCGGTGCCCGGATGTGGAGTTGAAGGAACGTCGGGACAGGACGGACCGCCGTCCGGTGCCGCGCGGCGGAGGTGAGACTCCTTGAACGACGGTCGGACAGGGCGGCGCTGCCGCGCTTACGAAAGCGCTTACGTAAGCGCTTTCGTACCCTATGCTGTGCCCTACGCCACACGCAAGAGCGCGGTGCGGATCAATGCCTGCCAGGAGTTACCCATGCCCCGACCCGGACCACGGTTGCGTCTCGTCGACGTGGCGGAGCGCGCCGGCGTCTCGCTGGCGACCGCCTCCCGCGCCCTCGCCGGGCGCGAAGGCGTCAGCGAGGAGGTGGCCCGGCACGTCCGGCAGGTCTCCCTGGAACTCGGGTATGTCGCCAACCCGTACGCCCGGACCCTGGCCGGCGGCGCCAGCACCACCGTCGGCCTGATCGTCCACCAGATCGACGACCCGTACTTCTCCGAGATCGCCAGCGGCGTCCTCCAGGTCGCCGCCGAGGAGGGCCTGCTGGTCCAGATCGCCCACTCCGGCCGCGACCCGCAGAACGAGCTGCGCCAGCTGCGGCACCTCATCGCCCAGCAGGTCGGGATCATCCTCATCGCCGGCTCCGGCTACGACGACCCGCGCGTGGAGGCCGAGGCGCGCGCCGAACTCGCCGGCTTCCAGCGGGCCGGCGGACGGGTCGCCGTCATCGGGCGGCACGCCCTGGGCGTCGACGCGGTGGTGCCGGACAACGAGGCCGGGGGCCGCGACATCGGTGCCCACCTGCTGGGTCTCGGCCACCGGCGGATCGCCGTCGCCGCCGGCACCCCGGGCCTGACCACCGTGGCCGACCGGCTCAGCGGGGTGACCGCCGCGCTCGCCGCGCACGGGCACTCCCCCGGCGACCTGGCCGTCGTCCACTCCGACTTCACCCGCGACGGCGGCCGGGTGGCCACCGAGCGGATCCTGCACTACCACCCGGACACCACGGCGATCATCGCGCTCAACGACGCGATGGCGATCGGCGTTCTCTCCGTGCTGCGGTCGCGGCGCATCCCGGTGCCCGAGCGCGTGTCGGTGGTCGGCTTCGACGACGTGTCCGTCGCCGCCGACCTGGCACCGAGCCTGACCACGGTCAGGCTGCCGATGACCGAGATGGGGCGGATGGCGCTGACCCTCGCGCTGAAGCCGAGGTCGACCCGGCCGCGACGACGGTCCACGGGTCACACGCTCATCGTCCGCGACTCCACCGGCCCGGCGCCGGCGACCGGCGGCTGACCGGACCGGCCGGTGCTGCGACACTGACGCCACGTACCGACGCCACGGGCGGGAGCATCGGAGGAGCTGTGTCATGCGGGCAACCACCGTCGTCAACCTGAAGGGTCATCGCGACGACCCGGCGTACGCCGACGTGGTCTACGTCGGGCGGGCCATGTCCCGCGGCGGCTGGCGGCTCCCGCAGTCCCCGCTGTCCAGCCCGTACCGGCCCGGTCCCGACGGCACCCGCGACGAGGTGATCGAGAAGTACCGGGCGTACCTGCTCGGCCGGCCCGACCTGCTCGCGCTGCTACCCGACCTGCGCCGACGCCGGCTCGGCTGCTGGTGCGTGCCGGAGCGCTGTCACGCCGAGGTGATCGCCGAGCTCGCCGACGCCCTGCCTGAGTCGAACCCCCGGGCCTGATCCCTCGGCGCCGGTGGCTCAGCCGAGCTTCTCCGCAGGGTTAACAACTGCTGGCGGGTCGGTGGTCGTTAGCGATATCTAGCTGCCTATGGTTGCTGTCGTGAATTTGAAGGAGTGGGCGGCGGCAACTGGTATCTCGTACCGCGCGGCGGCAGTACGCGGCCGGGATGCTGCCCGTTCCGACGTATCGGCTCGGCCGGCTCATCATGGTGGGTGAACCGGTGACGGGCGCGGCCCCGGACGCTGGGCAGGTCGTGGTGTACGCCCGGGTTTCGTCGGGCGAGCAGAAGGCGGACCTGGACCGGCAGGTCGCCCGGGTCACGATGTGGGCGACGGGGCGGCACCTCGCCGTTGATCGGGTGGTGACCGAGGTCGGCTC
>NZ_JBIAKG010000017.1:0-78650 GCF_042872345.1 Micromonospora sp. NPDC005299 | reverse complement strand
ATCGCCCGCGAGCTCTACCGCAGCCTCAACATGGCTGCCGCTTGACAAACATAGAAGCGTCAGAAGGTTAGGGGTTCGAGTCCCTTCGGGCGCACAAAAAATCAAGGCCGTGACCAGCAGCCATGCGGGTAACGGCCTTGATTCGTTCTGCTCCTCGGGACGGGTCTTCCCGACACTTGGAACCTCACAACTCGTCCGAGACGACCCACGGCGGCTGCTCACCCCTCCTCACGGCCGAGCACTCCAGTCGATCGTCCATCAAGGACAAGGCTCCCTAGATCATCCTGTTAGGAGTTCTCAGAGACCGTTTCACTTTGAGTTGTGCCTGTGTTCGTAGGCAGATGGTTGCCGCGCTGACCGACGCGTCGGGCTGACCCGCCTGTCCGGACCGGCGGGCTGACCGCCCGATCAGCCTGGCGGACCGCCGGCCGATGTTCCGCCCGAGGTTCACCGATCCGCCCTGGTGGAACCGCCAATCGGCGAGCCGGCTTCTCGATCGGCGGCACCCGGCAGCCACCCGGGTGGTCGCGACGCCGATAGCCGACTCATCCCTTGCCGCCGCGACCTGCGATTTCGACAGTGGGCGCAGGAACCCGGCCCGTACCGCGAAGGCGCGAGGACGGTACGCCGGCATGGAAGCCGCCGCGGAGCGCCGGCTCCAGCAGAGACCGGAGGCGACGGTGATGGACACCGCCAGCGTCGACAGTGACGACCACGTGACCGTTTTCGAGGAGGAGGACGACCCGGAGACCCTCGTCGGGGAGGGGGTCGAGTACGACCTTTCCACGGACGAGGAGCAGTGACGTGAGGATGCACCTGGCACCCACCCTGCTGGTGCTCCGCGAGGAGATCAACACGCAGTTGCCCCACCAGGTCCGCTGGTACCAGCGGATGCGCGGCCTCATCGACGACGGCGTCGTCGGCCGCCTCACCTGGACCCAGATGGGTGTCCAGGTCACCTACTGACGTCGGGAGATTCTCATGCGGGTGTCCTTCCGTCCGGCTCGGGACGGCTACGCCTTCACCAACGGCTTCACCAACCACATCAAGATCGCCGGCCTGCCGATCACCGACACCAAGGGCCGGTGCGGCGGAATGGCGTTCGCCGCCCTGGATCACTGGCACCAGCGCCTGCCGGTGCCCGCCGCAAGCGCCCTGCCGCCGGACGGCAACCCGGTCGCCGACTACATCTACGACCGGCTGATCACCAGCATCGTCGACAACTGGCCGATGTACTTCCAGTTCATGCGAACGCCGGACCACCCGACCACCCTGAATGGGATCGGCGTGGCCCGGATGACTCGGGAGGAGCAGTTCCCCAAGCTCAAGCAGCTCCTCGACCAGGGGCTCCCGCAGCCGCTGGGCCTGTGCCAGTCCCGCGACCCGGGTGGCTTCGGCAACGACCACCAGGTGGTGGCGTACGGCTACGAAGAGGGCGAGCGGACCCGGATCTTCATCTGGGACAACCGGTACGCCCGCCGTGAGGACGTGCTGGAGTTCAAGACCGCGTACGACCCGGCTGACCGGGTGGTGCGGCAGGGCAACGGCGACCAGTGGCGCGGCTTCTTCGTGGAGCGGTACGCGCCGCGGCTGCCCTGGTACCTCGCCGGGGGGAAGCTGCTCAGCGACCGCTCCGACCCCCGGATTTATGTGGTGCACGGCGGGGCGAAGTTCTGGGTGACCAGCCCGCAGGAGTTCGACCGGCTTGGGTTGCACTGGAATGAGGTGGTGGAGCTGCCGGACGGATCTACGTCGTACGTCGCCGACGCGCCCGGAGACCGCGTCCTGCTGCGGGAGATCGACCGCGCGGAGGTGTACGTCACCTATGGCGGGCACGGCTTCCACATCCCCGACCCGGACACCCTGGTCCGCCTCGGGTTCAGCTGGGCCGACGTCCGGGTGCTACCGCGCGACTCGCTGCGGGCGCTACGCCCGGTGCCGGTGGACGGCACGGTGCTGCGCGAGGAGCACCAGGATCCGGTCTACCTGGTGGTCGACGGAATGCTGCGGCACGTGCCGGACCCGGTCACGTTCACCGCGCTCGGGCTGCGCTGGGACCGGGTCGGTGTGGTGCCGGACGGTTCCCTGGCCGCCCTGCCGAAGGGTAACCCGCTGCCTGCCTCCCACCTGCCGGCCTGGTCTGAGCGGTCGGCGGGGCAGCTGATCACCCGCGACCACGACGCCGTCGACTACCGCATCGAGGCCGGGGCGAAGCCGGCGGACGAGGTCGAGTTCGTGCTGAATCTGGGAACCGGCCTGACCTGGCGCAAGGAGCTGGGCCTGCACGCCAAGGACGGGGACTGGACCATCGCGGTGCAGGACAGCAGGCGCACCGACGCCAACGGGCTCTACCGCTACCAACTCCCCGAGGGACAGCTCCGGCTGCGCAAGGCCAAGCTGTTCGGCGCGGTCACCGGCGTGCTGGAGCTGAACGACCTGGACCGGCTACCGGCCGGCGCCCGAGTCACCTTCACCTGGGTACGGGACTGATCCCGGGCAGCTCCGCCCAGGGCGGGCACAGTACGGTCAATCTCCATCCGGTGCCATCCGCCACCACCTCGGCGGTGACCCGCCGCTGAAAGGCCCGCCTCCGGGCCGTTCGGCGGCGGGGCGCCACCGCGGGCCGCGGCAGTCACGCCAGTGCTTCGCCCCGCAGATCGTCAAGAAGGTCAGCACAGGCCGAGGGCACCCGGGACATCCTCGGCCTGTGGGCCGGCGACGGCGGCGAAGGCGCCACGTTCTGGCTGCAAGTCCTGGCCGAGTTGAATAACCGCGGCGTCGCCTACTCGTGCATGGTGGTCTGCGACGGGCTGAGAGGCCCACCCGACGCCATCGCTGAGGTGGGGCCCGAAGACGTCGTGCAGACCGGCGTGATCCACCTGCGGGGAGCCGGCGCGTTTGCAGTACTAGCTAGCCGGGTGTGGCGGGCTGGCACAGCAACTCGCCCGTCGCCGGATCCTGACACAGGTATCGGTCACCCTCGTGCATCCATCCCCAGAGCCAGTCTTTCAACAGGGGGCGCCGACAGTACCGGCATGTAGCGCCCTGCCCTTCCCCGGACTCCGGATGTGTCACCTCGGCAGCACTTTTCGCCTCCATCGGCATCACCGTCGTGGACTGCGGCAAGGCGGTGGCAGCGGAGGGCCCACCTGGCAGCGACGGCGATGATGGGCGTGGCGGTGTCGGCTCAACCATGCGTACTTCCTGTGTGTCCTGTTCGAGGGGCCGGGCGGCCTACCTGGCCTGATACCCCGCCCACCAGCGAAGCCGTCTCAGCCCCTATTACTCACTTATCTATGCGTCGTGGGTCGCGGTGCCGTTACGAAACCATCGCTGATTCGGGCCAATGGGCGCGGCGTGGCGCCTTGGTAAGCCGCTCTTTCGGGTTGGTGTAACGCCGGTCGCCGATGCAGCGCTTGATCATGCTGAGAGAGAGTTGCGCCTCCTCCGCTCCGACCGCCGGCTTCACCAGCGCGCCCGCCACGTGAGCGTTCACCAACGCGGTCAGCTGCGAACTGTCTGGCCAGCAGCGCCACGAACGGCGTCACGATGCGAGGCCAACCCAGCCCAGACTGTGACGGCCAACTCGACTGGAGGATGCCATGCCTGCCAATCTCCTGTCCTCGGCACGGGAGCGGGAGGTGCTGGCGGCGGTTGCTGACGGCATCATCACGGCGGCAGCCGGCGCTGCCTTACGGGTTGTCGTGACCTGCTCCCCTTCACATCTGCCTTTCGCCGGGCAGCTAACCAAGGCCCTGCACGCCCGCGGCCGCGCCTGCCGCTGCCTAGTTCCCTCGCCGGACGGCCCGCCGTCAGACGATGCCGAGGCGATCCGTCAAGCCGCTGCCGGCCAGGCGATCGCCATGATCGTCGAGGGCACGCCTACCAGCGGCGGTGAGGTGTGCCGCATCAGCATCCGCATCAGCCATGACAGCCGAGAAGCCTCCCCGTCGCCGACGTCGAGTGAGCAGGCAGACGGGAGCGGCCGAGACCCAGATGTCATCGTCGACTACAGCGATCCTGATGGACCGACTATCCTCCAGTTCTCCGTCCGCCTCGCTTTGTCGACTGACTCTCCGGTCGAGGTCACCATGAACGGTGGCGAGTGAAACATCCGGGATGCGAGCGCTGCGACCCGGAGCACTCGGGCATCGACAGGTCTCACGAGATCGCTGACGCTCTGCTGCCGCTGATCAGGGCACTGGCGGCTGTGGCCAGCCGCTCACTGACTGGCCTGCAGCCTGAGGTCACCTTGTCGCAGTACTGGAACCGGCAGCCGCTCAACTGCCGCGGACCACACCGCGTCACCGACATCGCCGCGAGCATTCAGCCGCCCGCCGCCTCCCCGCTGCGCGACCGGCTCGAATGCCCCGCGCACGCACCGCACTCGGCGGCCAACCACCCGCCAGCCGCGTTCCCAACCTCACTGGGCAGAACAACTAGGCGTTGGCACGACCCTGGGGTGCGTTGAGCAGAAGGTGCACCTGGCCGGGGGCGATCGTGGGCCGGTCGGCTTACAGTGTGGGAATGTGGGAGTCTGTCGCCGCGTCGGTGGCGGGCATGATGGGCGCCGTGGCCGCGGCTCTCCCGGCGCCGCCACCGGCCCCTGCGGTGGACGCCACGCCGGTGCTGACGTCGACACCGTTCGGCGCGCTGCCCGAGCAGGGGGTGACCCACACCGTCACGATCTCCGGTAGGGGCACCCTCACGGCGACGCGGGTTACGTTCACCACCACGGCTGATCTCGACGGTGTCATCGCCCGAGCCGAGCCGGGTCGGTGTGCAGCATCCCCTCGTATCGTCGTTTGCGACCTCGGTGACCTGCTCCTGGGTGCCGCCGCAGCGGTGCCGCGGATCACGATCACCGGGCGGATCCGCCCGGGTGTGCCGCCGGGCACGGTGGTCCGCAACCGGGTCAGTGTCACTTCGGCGCAGTCCACCGCGACGGATCCCCAAATCGCCAGCAACGCCTATCTGCTCCCGGGCTCGACGGCCACGGCCGCTGCCACAGCCACAGATCCACCGTTGGATTCGCCGGCCGTGGCCAGTGAGGTCCGGCCGCTCGGACGGTCGCTGCGGGTGCCGGCCGTTGCGGCGGTGGTGGTCGGCGCGGTCGCGGCGGGCACCCTGCTGACGCGTCGACGGCTGCGGCGGCGTCACGGCCTGCCGCCCCCCCCGGCCGGCTGTAACGACCAGGCGCCGGGATCCGATGTAGCAGAGGGACGGGAACGGGGTCGACGGCAGGAGTACGTCATGCGCGAATGGTGGTGGAGGCAGGCCACGCTGGCGACCGTCGCCGGGGCGACGCTGATGGTGACATCCTTCTGCCTGGACGCCGGGGCGGCGACCGCCGGGGCACAAAGCTCATCAGCACAGGGGCCCCTGCCGACCCTGCCGACCCTGCCGACCCTGCCGAGCCCGTCGCTGACCGTGTCGCTGCCACCGGTTAAACCGCCGAAGGTGACGCTGCCGCCCATCAAGCCGCCGACGGTGAAGCCGCCGCCCGTCCCGTCGGCCACTGCGTCGACCCGACCGACTGCGCCACCCGCGACTACTCCGCCGACCGCCGGCAAGCTACCGCGGGTGGGCATCTCGGCCCCGCCCAGCAACGACGGGCCGATCGTGAGCCCCGGATCGGCCCCTGCGCTCATCGCTGGCGACCCCGGTGCCGACCTGTATCCGCAGCCGCCGGTGGACGCCGCCGTCACCCCACAGGCCCGCCAGGTCGCCGCGCTCAGCGACGTCCAGCACCGGATCCAGTACCTGGAGAACATTCTCGCTCGGACCCGCGATGACCTCACCAGAGTGCAGCGCGGGCCGGACCCGGTGCTGCACCTGCTGATGTCCCTGACCGCCGGCGGGGATGCGGATGCGTCGCCCTTCGCCGTGGCGGACTCCGCGGATGTGGTGGACACGCCCACCGGTCGCGCTGTCGCCCTGTCGGGCGCGATCACCTCCGGCCAGGCCGAACTCATCCGCCGCCGGACGGAGGAGGCGCGGCTTCGGCAGGAGATCAGCCGTCGCGTCCGCACGGTGCCCGCCGTGGCGGCATCGGCCCGCACCGTCGCCACGGTCGGTGGGGGTCGGCTCGGGCGTCCACTGTCGGGCCGGCTCACCAGCAAGTACGGCACCCGTTTTGACCCGTACTACCACGTGTGGCAGTTGCACGCGGGTGTGGATCTCGCCGCCCCGCTTGGTACCCCTATCCTCGCGGCCGCGGACGGCCGTGTGTCGCGCGCCGGCTGGTACGGCGGCTATGGCAACTACACCTGCATCGACCACGGCAGGGCTGACGGGCAGCGACTGTCCACGTGCTATGGCCACCAGTCCAAACTGATGGTGTCGCCCGGTCAGCGCATCCGCGCCGGCCAGGTCATCGGACTGGTCGGATCGACCGGTGCCTCCACAGGTCCCCACCTGCACTTCGAGGTACGTCTCGGCGGCCGTCCAGTCGATCCTCTACCTTGGATCTAAGCCGAACCATCCTCTGGACGGGACGCGAGGTCGTCGGCCGGGGCCAGGGCCACCGAAGGAACTCGAGGATCTGGCGCGACGCCTGCCGAGCCAGTGCGCAGTCCTGACGCGCTCGGCCGTTCCGACGGGCGCGAAGGCCGCCGCGTCTTCAGGAACACCGACTTGCCGGTGCCGGACGGACCCAGCAGCACGGAGACCAAAAGCCGGCAGGGCAAGGCTGTCGTCCGACCAAACCGGTTGGCCACCGAAGGGACTTAGTCAGCCCCTGCACGGCGACTTCGACGGCCACGTGGGCTAGGCAAATCGGCATACGTCTCGATAGCGTGCGGTTAACTTGCCGGTAACAAAGGTGTCTCGCATCCCATGACCACAGCGATCGAGCCAGAGCTCGTCCGCCGGGCCGCCGCGGGCGACCGGGCTGCGGCGGCGGCCCTGCTCGCCGACCTGCGGCCACGGCTCGTCCGCTACTGCCGGGCCCGGCTGGGCCGCATCGGCGGGGCGCACACCACGGCCGACGACGTCGCGCAGGAGGTGTGCCTGGCGGTGCTGAAGGCCCTTCCCCGCTACCGGGAGCAGGGAAGGCCGTTCTCGGCGTTCGTCTTCGCTGTCGCCGCGCACAAGGTCGCCGACGCCCAACGGGCGGCGGTGCGGGGCTCCGCCGTCGCCATCACCGACACCCCGCTGGAGCGACCGGACGCCGCGCCGGGGCCGGAGGAACAGGCCGTCGCGACGGATCTGGCCCGTCGACTCTTTGAGCTGCTGCACCGCCTCCCCGACGTGCAACGGGAGATCATCACGCTGCGGGTGGCGGTCGGTCTCACCGCTGAGGAGGTCGGCACGATCCTCGGCATGTCGGCACCGGCCGTACGGGTGGCCCAGTCCCGAGCCCTCGCCCGACTCCGTGCCCTTGCCGGCGATGGACTCGACGAGGTGGCGGCATGAGTGAGCACTGGCCCGACGGTGGCGAGGAGCCGGACCTCACCACCGTCGCCCATGACGACCTGCTCCTCGACGTGCTCGGAGGAGGCGGCGGATGGGAGGCCGACATCGACGGCCTGACCGCGATGCTGGCCGCCTGGCGCACCGACCTCACCGCCGACGAGGAGAACGCCGACGTGACGGGCACCCATGGCCTACACGGCCGGACGGACGTCCACCCTCCGGTCGACCGGGTTCGGGCCGATACCACCTCCGGGCACTTCCTCGCCTCGGCCCCGTCGCGACCGTTCATGCGGCGGGCCCTGCGGCTGGCCGCCGCTGTGGCCGCAGCCCTCGTGCTGGTGACTGCGCTGGGGGTCGGCAGTCGCAACGCCGGGCCGAACAGTCTGCTCTGGCCGCTGGCCAAGGTCCTGCATCCCGAGCGAGCGGAGGTACGCGATACCGAGCGCACCATTGCCCGCGCCCGCGCCGCCGTCGAGGCGCGACGGTTCGAGGAGGCCCGGCAATTGATCCATCAGGCCCAGCAGGATCTGACCCGGATCACCGACGCGGCCGAGGCCGCCCGCCTGCGCGCCGACATCGACGCCGTCCTGGACGACCTGACCGCTCAGGCCGGTTGCCCCACCTTGCCCCGGTGCGCGACCATCCCGACGCCGTCGCCGGTCGCCTCGACCGCCAGCAGCCCCCACGCAACCCGCAGCCGGGCGCCGGGAACGACCACCTCGGCGCCGCGTCCGGCCGCACCCGCCCCCTCATCCAACTCCCGCTCCAGACCCTTGCCGCCGGCGCCCGAACTTCCCCTGCCGCCGGCGCCGGCCCCATCGGTACTGCTGCCGCTGCCCACCGGAGATCTGCTCGGCTGACCGGCTCCCTGGCATCCCCGGTGAGCGCCCCGGGGTCGGGTAACCGGGAGGCTACGCGCTGTATGGTGCCGGCCACAATCGCAATGCCTAACATGGGCGCTCGCCGTGGCCGTCCGCTGCGGCTCGACCGGGCACTGCGGGACCTGGAGTCCTACGGACCGGCCGCCACCATCTGCGACTACCTGGCCACCCAGCTCCTGCCCACCGCATGAACCGCGTCCACCGGCCGGCCCGGCCGGACGGACCCCGCCACCGCTCCCGGGGAGTCCGCTCGTGATCACGTTCTCCGACGTCGACCTGTCCGCGCTGCGGGTGCTGCTCTGCGACGCGGACGGCAACCTCTTCCCGTCCGAGGAGCCCGCCTTCGTCGCCTCGGTCGAGGTGACCAACGCCTTCCTGGCGGCGTACGGGGTGCCCGGCACCCTCAGCGCCGAGCAGTTGCGCCTGGGTACCACCGGCAAGAACTTCCGCACCACGGCCGTCGACCTGTGCGTCTCCTCCGGCGTACCCGTCGAGGCCGCCGTCGCCGGCGGGCGCCCGGGGGCGCTCGTCGCGGCGGGACCGACCCTGGACGGCCGCCCGGTGCTGACGGCAGCCGCGCTGGAGCACTGGGTGGCCGAGGAGAAGGCCCGGGTCAGCGCCCACCTCGGCGACGTGCTGCGGCCGGACCCGGAGGTGCGGGACGTGCTGGGCAAGCTCGCTCCGCACTTCACGCTCGCCGCGGTGAGCAGCAGCGCGTGCAGCCGGTTGGAGGCCTGCTTCGTCGCGACCGGACTGCCCGGGCTCATCCCGGTGGAGCTGCGCTACAGCGCCGAGGACTCGCTGCCCGTACCCACCAGCAAGCCGGACCCGGCGATCTACCTGCACGCCGGGCGGGAGCTGGGCTGCCGCGGCGCTGAGGGGCTGGCCGTGGAGGACTCGGTGCCCGGGGCACGGTCGGCCGTGGCCGCCGGCTTCCCCACCGTGGGCAATGTGATGTTCGTGCCCGAGGCGGAGCGTGCCGGCCGGATCGAGGCGCTGCGCGGGGCCGGCGTCTTCGCCGTGGTCACCTCGTGGCGCGAGCTCGCCGACCTGCTGCTGCCGGCGGCCGGCGCGCCCTGACCGGTCCGGCCCGCGGCGCCCGCCGGGGGCCGGGCCGGCCGGGCCGTCAGTGCCCGGCCATGCCTTCCGGGTACGCCCCGGCGATCAACTCCCGCAACGTCTCCCAGAGGCCGTGGGGCGCGGCCAGCACGTCCCCGCTGGCCGGCCAGGTCCCCGGCGACCGGCCGGTGAGGTCACCGACCTGCGCGCCGACCTCCTGCGCCAGCAGGACTCCGGCCGCGCAGTCCCACGGTCGCAGGCCCGGCACCCAGACCGCGTCCACCCGCCCGGTGGCGAGCTGGGCCAGCGCCCCGGCCGCGCTGCCGCCCCGGCGCACGTCGCGCACCCGGGGCACCAGGGCGTCGATCATCCGGCCGGCGTGCGCCTTCTGCGCGGCCCGGCCCAGGTTCAGCTCGATCAGCGTCCGTTGCAGGTCGGCGCCCCGTAGCTCGGGTTGCCGGACCCCGCCCGACCAGGTCCCGCCGCCCCGCCGCGCCTCGGTCACCCGGCCCAGCTCCGGCTCGGCGACCACCCCGGCGAGCAACTCGTCCCCGTCGACGCGGGCGGCGGCGACGCTGACCGCCCAGTCCGGCCGCCCGTAGAGGTAGTTGGTGGTGCCGTCGATCGGGTCGACGATCCAGCGGACACCGCTGCGCCCGGCCGCGTTGCCGCCCTCCTCGCCGAGCACGCCGTCGTCGGGGCGGCGCGCGGCGAGGACCGCGCGGATCGCCTGTTCCGCCTCCCGGTCGGCCTGGCTCACCAGGTCGTCCGGGCCGGCCTTCTCCTCGATCGTCAGCTGGTCGGCCCGCCGTCGCCAGCGCATCGCGGCCTCGGCGCCGGCGTCCGCGGCGAGCCGGGCCACGGCCAGCAGGTCATCAAGGTCCACATCTGCTCCCGGGGTTCATGATCGGGCAAGGACGGTGGCGGGTGTCCGGCGCGGGCGTTCACCGACCGGACCGGGCGGCGGACGGGCTCAGCGCGCCGTCCCAGGTGGTCCGGCCGACCACCAGCCGATGGCGGCCGCGACGGAAGAGGTATACGCCAGGCCGCCTGGGGTAGGGACCTCCGCGGGTCAAGAAGAGCGCCCACGGACCGCCGCTGCCGCACCCCCCTGTCGGTGAGCGGGTGAATCCCCCGGTCGGAGGCGCCATGTCGACAGACCTGTTCACCCTCGACGCGGACGAGCCGGTCCGGTCCGCCCGGGTGCGGTCCGGGACCCGGCGGACCGCTGACCGTCGTCGCGCGCCGCATGACCGGCGCGATTCCTCAACAAAAGGCCCCCTCTGGGCGGTTCCGTGCCAAGGGTCCGGGTACGAGCTGACTAGCGCACCCCGACGCGAATGGGAGAAACATGTTCAATCCACTGGACCACAAGGGAATCCCCCTGGAGAGCCAGATCCGCAACTGGCGTGAACTGAACGTCGAGCCGATCGACCCCGAGGCGGTCGACCCCTACACGCGGTGCCGCATCATCACGATGAACGGCATCGAGGTCGAGGCCATCAACTTCCAGCACCAGTTCGCCCGCGTCTGCCCCGACCAGGAGGTCCGCCGGCAGCTGGCGTACGTGCGGTACGTGGAGAACCAGCAGCAGCGGGTGGTGAACTGGCTACTGCCCGGTGTGGCGAGCGTGCTGGAGACAACCCTCGGCTACGAGCAGGTGGCGGTCGACCTGACGGCGTGGGTGGCCCGGCACGAACCCGACCCCTACCTGAAGCAGGCGTACGAGTTCGGTGTGCTGGAGGACTTCGACCACCTGTACCGCTACGCCAACCTCTACGAGATGGTCGAGCGGCGCAAGGCCGAGAAGGTGGTGAACGGCCTCACCGAGGTCATGCCGGGCCGGCCGACGGTGCAGGAGCACCGGCACCCGTTCGACGAGGTCCGCACCCCGTACGACCGCAACTCGGTGGACCCGCGCTCCAAGCTGCACGCGCTGACGATCCTCTCCGCCGAGCAGCAGGTGATGTTCTACTACATGAACGTCGGCCCCCAGTACATGGAGCCGATCGCGCGCCAGCTCTACCAGGAAATCAGCCTGATCGAGCAGGAGCACGTCACCCACTACGAGTCGCTGCTGGACCCGGGCGAGAGCTGGTGGGAGCGGCTGCTGACCCACGAGTACAACGAGTGCTGGCTCTACTACTCCTTCCTCCAGCAGGAGAGCGACCCGCCCATCAAGGCGGTGTGGGAGCTGCACCTGCAGATGGAGCTGGCCCACCTCCAGCAGGCGGCCGACCTGTTGCGCCGGCACGACGGCCGCGAGCCGGAGGAGATCGTCGGCAGCGCCGGGCTGCCCGAGCCGCTGACCTTCGAACCGAACAAGGAGTACCTGCGCCACCTGCTGGCCACCCAGATCGACGTCACCAAGCTCGGCGAGGGCTACGTCACGGAGGCGCACGAGCGCTTCGAGTGGATGCAGCAGCAGTTGCACGACGGCCAGAAGCCGCCCACCGAGCAGGTCATCGACATGCACCGGGAGCGCCTCGGCGACGAGTACCGCATCGAGACCGAAGGGCCGCACCCGGTGGAGCGGCTGCGCGCCCAGGGAGGCACCCATGCCTGACACGGGCGCCCCGGCCACGCCCGGGCCCGAGGAGGACGTGGTCGACCTGCTGCTCGCCCAGCACGCGCGCGTCGAACAGCTCTTCCTGCTGGTCATCGGCGGCACCGGCGACACCCGCCGGGAGGCGTTCGACGACCTGGTCCGCCTCCTCGCCGTGCACGAGACCGCCGAGGAGGAGGTCGTCCACCCGCTCGCCCGGACCCTGCCGGGTGGTGGCGGCGACGAGATGGTCGACGACCGGCTCGCCGAGGAACGCCAGGCCAAGGAGACGCTGAAGACCTTGATCGCCGGCGGCGTCGACGCGGAGGGCTTCGACACCGGCATCATCCTGCTCCGCGACGCGGTACTCACCCACGCCCGCTACGAGGAGCGCTACGAGTTCCCCCAGCTACGCCAGCACGTGCCCGGCGACCGGCTGCGCAGCCTCGCCGCCGCCGTACGCGCCGCGGAGGCCACCGCCCCCACCCGGCCGCACCCCGGCGCCCAGTCGGCCAAGGGCAACCTGGCGGCCGGTCCCGCGCTGGCCGTCGTCGACCGGGTTCGCGACGCGCTCCGCAAGCCGTCCGCCGGCTGACCCCACCACGCTCAGGAAGACAAGGAAGGACAGAACGTTGAGCGGCGACCAGTACCAGCAGCAGGACCCCCAGGAGCAGTACCGGGGACCGGAGGAGCAGACCGGCGGCCAGCAGTCGGCGCCCGGCACGACGCGGGAGATGCCCGACGAGCCCGACCACGGTGAGGAGAGCTACCAGGGCACCGGCCGGCTGACCGGGAAGCGGGCGGTGATCACCGGCGGCGACTCCGGCATCGGCCGGGCGGTCGCCATCGCCTTCGCCCGTGAGGGTGCCGACGTGCTCATCGCGTACCTGCCGGAGGAGGAGGACGACGCGCGGCAGACCGCGCAACTGGTCGAGAAGGCCGGTCGCAAGGCGGTGACCGTCGCGGGCGACATCCGCGACGAGGCGCACTGCGGCGAGATCATCTCGCGCGCCGTCAGCGAGCTGGGCGGCCTGGACATCCTGGTGAACAACGCGGCGTACCAGATGTCGCAACCGGGCGGCATCACCGACATCACCACCGAGCAGTTCGACCGGGTGCTCAAGACCAACCTGTACGCCATGTTCTGGCTCTCCCGGGCCGCCGTCCCGCACCTGCGGCCCGGCTCCACGATCATCAACACCGCGTCGATCCAGGGTTATCAGCCCTCCCCCGACCTGCTCGACTACGCCACCACCAAGGCCGGCATCATCGCCTTCACGAAGGGCCTCGGTCAGGGCCTGGCCGAGAAGGGGATCCGGGTCAACGCCGTCGCGCCCGGACCGGTCTGGACCCCGCTGATCCCGGCCACCATGGCGGAGGAGAAGGTCGAATCGTTCGGCAAGGACGTCCCGCTGGGCCGGGCCGGCCAGCCGGCCGAACTCGCCCCGGCCTTCGTCTTCTTCGCCTCGCAGGAGTCCAGCTACATCACCGGCGAGGTGCTCGGCGTCACCGGCGGCAAGCCGATGGCCTGACGTTCGTCCGAAGCCTGATCGGGCCGCCCACGCCTCGCGCGCGGGCGGCCCGATCGGTCACCGGTCAGGAGCGACCGGCGCCCGTGCTCCGCCCTGGCAGCCTCCGCGCGACGCGGAGACCGAGGGTCCGGGCGCCGGACACCGTTCGGGCGAGATGGCTCCTGTTCTGGTGGACATACGCGGAGATCAGCGCGACGAGAAAGCTCAGCCCCGTGAGCCAGGCCGACCACTCCCCGACCGAGCCGAGGAGCGGCAGGGTCACGAACAGGCAGACGAATCCGGACAGCGGGAAGACCAGCTGCAACCCGAACTCGTACAGCAGGGACCGGGCGCCCCTCTGCTGGGCGTAGAAGTCGTCCCACCGGAAGACCCGGTCATCCCCGGAGCACTCGACGGCGACCGGCCGGAGGACTTCGCGGATGTAGCTGTTCGCCGCCTCGCGATCCCGCCGCCGCCGGAGGATGGTGATCCCGGAGACCGCCGCCAGCACCGGAACGGCGAGCAGCAGGCGGGGGTCGGCCCGGTTGGCGACCACGAACCCCAGGATCACCGCCACCACGGTCAGGTAGGCGCCGACGAGAGCGTGCGACGCGGCGGATTTCTGCGCCATGACGGCCCGGATCGCGCTGTATTCCGCGACGAGCAGGCTGGTGCGGTTGTCGACGCGAGCAGCCGCCAGGGGATGGGCCGCCGCTTCGTCACCCCGTGGAGCACCTCTCTGAGGGATCAGCTCATCCCACGCCACGCATCGATGATGGCAAGCCCCGACAAGTACCGGCGGGTCACCGTCTGGCGAGCCGCTCCCCGGAGCCGACGTCGTCCAGGTGGCGCAGTGCCTCCGCCCAGGAGCGGGCCAGGGTGGTTTCGTGGTAGTCGAGACCGTGTTCGGCGCAGTACCGCCGGATCAATGGCTGGGCATGACGCAGGTTGGGGCACGGCATGCTCGGGAACAGGTGGTGTTCGATCTGGTAGTTCAGGCCGCCGAGCGCGGTGTCGACGAACCTCCCGCCACGCACGTTGCGCGAGGTGAGAACCTGCCGCCGCAGGTAGTCGAGGTTGTCCTCGGCACCGAGGATCGGCATGCCCTTGTGGTTGGGAGCGAACGAGCAGCCCAGGTAGAGGCCGAGCACCCCCTGGTTGACCAGGATGAACGCGACGGCCTGCGCCGGGCTCAGGACCAGGAACACGGTGGTGAGGTAACCGCCCAGGTGCAGGGCCAGCAGTCCGGCTTCGGCGGGCCGGCGCGCGAGGGGGCGCGGCCGGACGACGGCCCGCACGCTGTTGGCGTGCAGGTGCAGGCCTTCCAGCAGGAGCAGCGGGAAGAACAGGTACGCCTGGTGGCGCGCGAACAGCGCGGCGACGCCGCGCCGTCGCCGGACCTGGTCGGCGGTGAAGGACAGGGGCGCCACCCCGATGTCCGGGTCCCTGCCCTCGGTGTTCGGATGGGCGTGGTGCCGGTTGTGCTTGTCCACCCACCAGCCGTAGCTGATCCCGGTCAACAGGTTGCCGTGCAGGATGCCGATCAGGTCGTTGGCCCTGCGCGAGCGGGCGATCTGCCGGTGACCGGCGTCGTGGCCGATGAACCCCGCCTGCGCGAAGACCACGGCGAGGGCCACCGCGAGCGCGAGCTGCCACCACGACTCGCCCCACCGGACGAACAGGGCCCACAGTGCGGCGTAGCAGCCGACGACGAGGCCGATCCGTACCGCGTAGTAGCCGTGCCGCCGCTCCAGCAGGCCCGCCGCGCGGATCTGCCGGGACAGGTCGGCGTAGTCGCTGCCCCGCTGGGGCTCGGCACCGATGCTCGTGTCACTCACGACGGCCTCCCCTGCCGGTCCGTACCCCGATGGTCGGCTCAGCGGCGCCGGCTCGACCGGCCGGTCACGCGGGCCATGAGTTGTTGCAGTTTCTGCCGGGTGCCCGGGTTGGCCGCCTGCCGGCGGCCCATCCGCATCAGGTCACGCCCCCGTGGGCTGTTGAGCAGGCCCTTGATCCGCTGGCTCATCGATCCCGCCGTCACGGTGTCCCCCTCCTGGCCGATCTTCGCGCCGGCTGACGTACGCCTGGTCACCTTCAGTCTCCGCGATCGGCGAGCCTGCCCGGGGCGGATTGGCGCAATACGTCGAAGGACGATCGGGACGCGTCACGGGGACGGCGTGTCGCCGAGATCGGCCGGATCGAGATGCAGGGTGGCGAACAGTCCGGTGTGCTCGTCGGGGTTCACCCGTTCCGGTAGCTCCCGCTCGACCCAGTCGGCCCTGACCTGCTGACCGCGTTCGCGAAGAAGGCTGACGATCCTGTGCCGGGCGATCCTCATCGGGTGCTCCCTGATAGCGCCGTCCGGAAGGGCCACGCCCACGAACGGCGACGGTGGCACTGGCGGCCACCGGAGACCCGGACGACATGCTCACCGTACGCCTTACGAGGTGCGACCGCACACGACCACGGTGCGCGCGGAGTTACTGTCCGATTGCTGATCGTCACCCACGGTGCGCATTCCCTACCCTGACGCCGGAAGCCGCCGCTTCCCGATCACCGGCCAGGAGGCGCGACGGCATGATCCCGACCAGGTCCGCTCCGGACACGAGCACCGAGGACGACCTCGTCCGCGCGGCGATCCGCGCGGTCGCACCCGAGGAGGAGCACCTGCTGCCCTTCCTCGCCCCCGCCTACCGGCGCCGTCCGGCCCGGTGGCGGCGGGATCCCCGGGCGCTCACCCGGGTGGGCGGCGGGGAGGCCGGCGGCGGCGGGTTCCCCGAGCTCGTCGAACCGCTGCTGCCGTACGTGATGGTGCTGTGCGGCGTCGGCCTCGCGGCGCTGCGCGACGCCGTGCAGGCCGAGGCCACCGACGCGGTCCGGGGTGGCCTGCGGGCGCTCGGCCGGCGGTGGCCGTCCCGCCGCTCCCCGGAGTTGCCGGTGCGGCTGCGGCCGGGCCAGCTGCTGCGGATCGAGGAGGTGGTCACGGCGGCGGCCCGCGACCCGCGCTGGCAGCTCACCGAGGACCAGGTTGCCGTGCTGCGGGACGCGGTGCGCGAGGCGTTCGTGGCCCGGTTCGGCGCGGACGCCGACGGTGGGTGAGCCCCGGCAGGGGACGCCGCACCCGCCACTCCCCTCGGCCACCCTGGGCCGGTTCGTCGCCGTGGTGACGGCGGTGCTCGGGACCAGCATGTTCGGCTGGCAGATCGTCCTCGTCGATCCGGCGGTCACCCGGGAGCGCGCCATCTGCCTGGCCGGGTTGGCCGGCCTGCCGCCGCCGATCGACGTCCGGGCGGGCACGGTCGACGCCGAGTCGGCGGCCGCCGTGCAGCGGTGCCTCGGCACCCTCGGCACCGACGTGCTGCGGCAGATGCTCATCGGGCTGGCGGTGCTCGTGGCGGTGACCGCGCTGGTCTACCTGGCCGCGCCGTGGGTCGAGTGGAGGCTGCGCGGCCTGCGCCGGCTGGATCGGGTGCCGGGCACCGAGGCGCTGCGGGCCGACCTGGCCGCGCTGGTGCGGGAGGCCGGCCTGCGGCGGGCGCCCACCTTCCTGGTGTCCCGGTCGGCCCGGGTCAGCGGAAACACGTTCGGCACCGTCTCCACCCGATATGTCCGGCTCGACCTGGGGCTGGTGCACGCGCACCGGACGGCCCCGGCGCGGTTCCGGGCCGTCGTGCTGCACGAGCTCGCACACCTGCGCAACGCGGACGTGGACCTGACTCGGCTGACCGTCGCACTGGCGTGGGCGTTCCCGCTGGGCGTGGTCGCCCCGGCCGCCGTCACCTTCTTCAGCGCTCTCCGCGCGCCGGACCTGGCCCGGGACGTGTGGCGGCTGGCGCTGTTCGCGGTGGTGGTGCAGGTGTCCGCCTGGTCCGTGCTGCGCGCCCGCGAGTTCGCCGCGGACGCCCGGCTGGGCGGCGACGACGCGGCAACGGCCCGCGCGCTGCTCGACGTCGGGCGGCGGCCCACCGGGTGGCGGGACCGGCTGGCCGCCCTGTTCCGGTTCCACCCGCTGGCCCGGGCCCGCGCCGACGAGCTGGACCGGCCCCGGCGGCTGGTGTCCGCCCGGCCGGTCGAGGCGCTCGGCGCCGGGCTGGCGGCCGGCATCGCCGCGCCCCCACTGGTGGACCTGCTGTCCCACCTGCCGCGCCGGCTGGGTGGGCTCGACCCGATCACCGGCGGCTCGCACGGGGCGGGGTTTCTGCTCGGTGCGCCGCTGGCGCTGGTGCTGACCGGGACGCTCTGGCGGTCGGCCTGGTGGGCCCGACGGCACGGTAACCGGCCGGTCCGGGGCGCGGTGTTCGGGGCCACGCTGGCGGTCGGGCTGCTGGTCGGCCGGCGGCTGGCCTGGTCGGCCGGGTACGCCGACGACCGGCCGGTATGGTGGGTGGAGTTGGCGCTGTCGCTGTGCGGCGTCGCCGGCGGCGCCCTGCTCGGGCGATGGGTGGCGCTGGGCGCCGACGCCTGGCTGCGCCGGCTCCCCCGGCACGCCGAGGGCCGCGCCGTGCGGCGTGTCTGGGCCGCCGCCGCGCTGGCGACGACCGTGCTGACCGCCGGTTTCCTCGGCGCGCTGCTGGTGCTGGACGCCTGGTGCGCCGACGGCGACCTGAGCATGCTGCGGCTGCTCGCCGCCCGGGAGGGGCACCCGGACCGGGTCACCGTCGTCACGCTGGCCGACACCCTCGCCCTGTACGTACGGGTCCTCGCCGACCAGGCGCCGTACCTGCTGGCCGCCCCGCTGGCCGCCGTCCTCTTTCCGCTGGTCGCGACCGGCGCCGCCGCCCGGCGGGCGCTCCGGCTCGGCGCGGTCACCGGGATCGTGGCCGCGATCGCGCTGCCGGTGGTGGTGGCCGGCGCGGCGGTGGCCGCCGGTGACCCGGGCCTCGGGCCGGCGACGCTGCGCGCCCTGGTCGACGGGCACACCCTGCTGCCCGTGACGCTGGTCGAGGCGACGGCCGCGGTGGCGGTCGTGGCCGGCGGGCGGCTGTCGATCTGGCACGGCACGCTCGCGGCGCTCACCGCCGGGGTGCTGCTGGCGCCGGCGGTGCTGGCCACCGGCGTGCTGCTCTCCTGCGGCCCGGGCCGGCCGGGCGCGGGCTGCGCCGGCCCCGATCGGGCGGCCGTGGCCCGCGCGCTGGGACACGCCCTGCTCTTCGCGCCGGTGCTCGCCACGCTCGCCGCGGCGCTGGGCGCCGCCGTGACGGCCGTGCTGGTCCGGGTGGGTTCCCGGCGCTGGCCGGCCTCGACGGCGGCGGCGGCCGTGCTGCTCGGCCTGGCCGCCGCCGTCGTCACGGCGGACGGGCCGGGCAGCTCCGCCGCGCCGGTGGACCGGGACAGCTGCCTGGTCGGGGTATGGCGGCTCTCCGCGGGGCGCTACCACCTGCACGTCGCGACGGACTCAATCCTGGGACGGCTGGCCGGGCTGACCGCGGCCACGACCGTCGACCTCGCCAGCGGGGCGTCGACCGGGTTCGCCACCGCCTACCGGGCGGACGGCACGGCGACGGACCTGTACGACCTGACGGTGGCCGAGGGGACGGTGAACGGGCACACCATCCGGCAGATACGCCGGGGCACCCAGACCTACCGGTGGACGGCCCGGAACGGCCGCTACACCCAGCGGAACGTGGTGACCACCGGTGACCTCGCCCTGCTGCGGGTGGACGGGCGGGAGGCCGACGTGACCAGGGTGGTGGACGACTCGGCCAGCGCGTACCGGTGCGGGCCGGCCGAGCTGGTGGTGCGGTTCGACGGCGACGACGGGTCGTGGGGCGAGGAGACCTTCGTCCGCAGCCCGGCGTGACGGGACCACCGGAGCCGGTGGTCCCGCCCGCCCGCTACGCGGGCACCACGTCGAGCCGCGGGCCGGCGGGTCGCCCGACGCCGGCCAGGGCCAGCAGCGTCTGCCCGGTGACGTCGTCGACGACGGCGACCCGTACCGCGTCGGGCCCGCCGTCGACCAGCGGCACGGCGAAGACCGCGGTGGCCGGCCGGCCCTGGTAGCGCGCGGCGTGGCCGACGAAGCGCCACTCGCCGTCGTCCCAGTGCTCGCGGACGTCGGAGCGGAGCAGCGGCGCGACGCGCCGGTAGGAGTCGCTGAGCTGGACCTGCTGCACGGTGGCGAGCAGCGGCAGCCCGGTGCCGCCACGCAGCGGGTTGGTCAGCCGGGCGCGCAGCCGGCGCAGCGGCAGCAGCCAGGCGGCGTCCAGTTCTGGTGAGAGCGCCGCCACGGCCACCGCCTCGGCCAGCAGCGCGACGCCGCCGGCCACGGGACGGTCGGTGAGCGCGGCCGGCCAGCCGCCGGGCGCCAGGGTGGCCAGCCCGGCCGCCGCCACGAGCAGCGCGGCCCGCCCGAGGCTGCGACCGGCGACCGGGGTCGGGCGGCTGCTCAGGCAGCCGCACGAGGAGGTGGGGGCGGCCCGGCGGGCGTACGCCAGGTAGCCGAGGAAGCCGACGGCCAGGGCGGTGGCGACGGCGGTCTCCAGCCGCCGGGCGGGCGGCAGCAGGAGGAGCGCGCCGAGGATCAGCTCTGCGCCTCCGAGCAGCCGGTACGCGGGCAGCGCGCGATGTTCCCCGATCAGCCGGACGAGCGCGGACCGCCGGGCGACCGCGGCGGCGTGCCGGTTGAGGAGCTTCACGCGGGCGGACCAGATCAGCACCGCGCCGACGACCAGCGGTTGCAGCGCCGCGATCATGTCGATCATGGGTTCTCCCCTCGGGTGGGTCCGACGGGTGACGCCCGGGCGGCCGGATGGGGCGCGCCGCCCTACGACGGCTCCAGCTCGGCGCGTCTGACGCCGCGCCGCGACCTGGAGCCGTCGGGCGTACCGGTCAGGCGGCGGCGTAGACGGTGGCGATGTCGATCTCGTTGGTGTCCGGGTGCCAGGCGCCGAGCACCTGGACGTGCCGGCCGACCCGGAGCAGGGACAGGTCGCTGATGGCCGGGGTGCCGTTGTAGACCGCGGCGGAGCGGCCGGGCACGACGTGGGCGACGATGCGCTGACCCTTGTAGTCGAGGTGCAGCAGGTTGCGGCCGACGGCGGCGATGTGCGCGTGCAGGTTGACGATGTTGACCCACACGGAGTCGGCGGCGAGCGTGCCGTCGGGCAGGCGGACGCCGCGGGCGTAGAGCCCGTCGCCGATGGCAACCTGGTCGAACGTGGTCGGGTGCAGTTTCCAGAGGCTTGTGCCGTCGGTGATCCGGATCGAGTGCAGCACGCGGTCGGATCCGGTGACGAGCAGCAGGTGGCCGGAGATCTTGCTGATCCGGCCCTCGGCGAAGTTCGGGTCGGGCGCGCCGGGTTCGACGGTCGCCGGCTCGGCGGCGAAGGCCGCCTCGGGCGCGAGCGAGCCGAGTCCGGTGGCGCCCACCACGCCGCCGAGCGCGGCGGTGGCGAGGAGGCGGCGGCGGTCCAGGGTCTGTGGCATGACGGAACCCTCCCGTTCAGACGGTGTCGACCGAGCAGGGCCGCAGCCCCACGGAGAGGCTGCCGATCGCACTGAACGCCGCGGGCGTCAGGTCGATGATCCGGTTGCTGCCGCAGGCCGAGCCGCAGCAGGTGCGCTCGCCGCAGAACAGGTCCGTCTGCGGGCCGCAGTCGGCGATGGTGGTGCCGACCCGGGCGCCGTTGCAGCGGTTGGTGGTGTAGTGGCGGAAGCCGCAGCCCCGCCGGCTCATGCTGAGGCCGCAGGTGTCCGGGTGGGTGATGGCCCAGCACGCGTCCGAGGTGTTCGGCCAGGCGTGCTGGTAGTTGCCCGACCTGCAGGTGCCACAGGCGCCGCCCCCAGCGGTGCCGCACGGTCCCCAGGCGGTGCCGCAGCAGAACCACGACACCTCGCCTTGTATGGCCGCCATGGATACCTCCTTCCCGATCGTTGACCGACAACGATGGATGTCGATATAGATGGCGATTGTTATAACAAAAACCATCCACGTCAACAGGCGGGTCGAAGATTTCCTACAGGCGGAATTCGCTCAGCGGGTCACCGCGCGGCCGGGACGACGTACGGGAAGGAGCCGGCGCGGGCGTCCCTGCTGACGTCGGGGGTGAGGCCGGAGGTCATGCCGGTGTTGAGCACCAGGGAGAACATCACCTCGGGCGCGTTGTCGGCCATGGTGCGCCCGTTGCGCGCGGCGAACCCGTAGTTCGCCGGGGTGCCGACCTGGTAGGACAGCACGTCCGGGTAGAGCTCGCGGGCCACGCTCCAGCCGTACGCGCCCGGGTCCGGCGCGGTGCCGTTGGCCGCCACCACCCGGGCGACCGTCGACGCGATCTCCGCACCGTCGGCCCGCAGGTCCTCGCAGGGGTGGCGGGTGTTGGCGGGGTTCGAGAAGTCGGTGTCGGTGGGCCAGAAGATCGGCCACATCATCGGATGGCCGGCGCGGTTGATCTGCCGCCAGCCACCGGCGTCGGTGGCGAGCTTGGTGGCCGCCCAGACGCCGATGCGGGTGTCGACGGACAGCATCGGCTCATCCCGGGACACCTCCAGCACGATCGAGTCGACGGTGGTGCCGGCGAAGGTGTTCTTCGCGTTCTCCGGGCGCCAGGCGGAGCGGTCCAGCCGGGCGCCGTTCTTGAAGGCGTCGTTGACGGTGGCGAGCTGGTCGAGGTCGATGTAGAAGGGGTCGGTGATCCGCCCGGCCCAGACCCGCAGGTTGCCGCCGGTCACCTCCTCCCCGGCGCGGCCCTGGGCGACCGGCGTGCCGGCGGCGCCGTCGTCGTAGGCCTCGGCGCCGGTGAGGGCGTGCACGGTGAGTTCCTGCCGGCCCTGGCCGTCGAGTTCGCCGAAGGCCACCCGGTAGGTCAGCTGCTCCATCTCGCTGCCGTCGACGTGGACCTTGAACTCGTACCGCGCCTCGTGGTGGAAGCCGGGCTTGATGTCGGCCCGGGTGACCGAGCTGTTGACGTCCATCGCCAGGACCGTTCCGCGCTCGCCGTCGAAGACGAAGAGGTCGTCGAGGTAGAGCTGGCCGCTCTGGGCGGCGAGCGGGGTGTCGAGGTGGTGCGACATGGCTGTCTCCCGGATCAGCGGCTGGGCACGGCAGGCCCGAGCCTATCCGGGCATATCAGTGCAAAGGCACCGATTCGCTACTTTCCGCCGGGGCACCGGGTGGGTTACCGTCAGCGGGTGATCCCGGTGGAGGCCGCGGCGGCCGCGTACGCCCAGTGGCTCACCCCTGCCCTGCCGCTCTACGGCAACGACCACGAGCGGGCCGACTTCGCTCCCTGAGGCGCCCCGGCACCGGACGCCCCCTCTTCCCTCTCACGTCGCACCGGGAGCGATGCCTCATGTCCATCGACAGTTCCGGGATCCGGGCGGTGCTGCGCGCACCCCAGGTTCTCCGGGTCCTCCTCAGCAGCCAGGTCGGCCGGCTGCCCACCGCCAGCGGGCCGCTGGCCCTGCTCCTCTTCGCCCGCCAGTCGCTCAGCCTGGCCGCCGCCGGCCTGCTGGTGGCCGCGTACACCGCCGGGATGGCCGTGGGCACGCCGCTGCTCGCCCGGGCGGTGGACCGCTGGCGGCAGCCGCCCGTGCTGTGGGGCGCCGCGATCCTCTCCGGCCTCGGGTTCGGCGCGGTGGCGCTGACCGGCGGGCACCTCACCGGCGCCGTGGTCGGCGCGGCGGTGGCCGGACTCGGCACGCCGCCGCTGGAAGCGTGCCTGCGTACCCTCTGGCCCGCCCTGCTTCCGCCCGCCACGGTGCCCACGGCGTACACGTTGGACATCGCCGTGCAGGAGGTGATCTTCGTGGTCGGCCCACTGGTCACCCTGCTCGCGGTGACCCTGGCCGGCCCGCCCGCCGGGCTGGTTGCCGCCGGGGTGTTGCAGCTGGCCGGCACCGCGGCGTACGCGCTCAGCCCCGCCGTCCGCGCCTGGCGCGGCGTGCCCGCGGCGCGGCACTGGGCCGGCCCGCTGCGCGTACCCCGGTTCGCCGTGCTGATGGCCGGCGTGGTCGGCGTCGGCGCGGCGGTCGGCAGCATCGCCGTGGCGGTGACCGGCTACGCCGAGGCGGCCGGCGACCGGCGGCTCAGCGGCTGGCTGCTCGCGGCGCAGGCGGCCGGCGCCCTGGCCGGTGGCCTGCTCTACACCCGGGCCCGGCCGGGTGGGCCCGGGCGGCTGCCGCTGCTGGCCGCCGCGCTCACGGTCGGCTTCCTGCCGTTGCTGCTCGCCCCCGACCCCGCCCCGATGGCCGGCCTGCTCGTCGTCAGCGGGCTGGCGCTGCCGCCCCTGCTGACCGCCATCTTCCTCACCGCCGAGCGGCTCGCCGAGCCCGGTACGGTGGCCGAGGCGTTCGCCTGGGTGAGCACGGCGTTCGTGGTGGGCAGCGCCGCCGGCTCCGCGCTCGCCGGCCCGCTGGTGTCGACCGACCTCCGGTACGGCCTGGCGGTGGCCCCGGCCGCCGCGCTGCTCGGCACGGTGGTGCTCTGGGCCGTGTCGCGGGGGGACGGGTGGCGGCGGGAGAACGGCCCCGAGCCCGGGGCGGAGATCTACGCTCGGTCCTCATGACACCCGCGCGTCCGGGGTCCGGCAACCCGGCGCCGGCCGACCGGGTGACCGCTGTCGAGGTCTTCTTCGACCTCGTCTTCGTCTTCACGTTGATCCAGCTCACCCGCGTGCTGGAGGACGGCGACCGGGCTGCCCGCACCGACCGGCGACCCGGGTCAGGGCCGGTAGCGGTAGCCCATCCCCGGCTCGGTGAGGAGGTGCCGGGGCCGGGCCGGGTCGTCCTCCAGCTTGCGCCGGAGCTGGGCCATGTACTGCCGCAGGTAGTTGGTTTCGTGCTGGTACTCCGGCCCCCACACGTCGTGCAGCAACTGCCGCTGGCTGACCAGCTTGCCCGGGTTGCGCAGCAGCTTTTCCAGCACGGCCCACTGGGTCGGAGTGAGCTTCACCTCGCCGCCGTCGTCGTCGCGGCTGACCGTGCGGTCGGCCAGGTCGACGGTGTGCCGGCCGATCCGCAGCGCCGGCTCGGCGGGGGCGGCGCCGCCGAGGCGGCGGGTCACCGCCCGGATCCGGGCGAGCAGTTCGTCCACCCCGAACGGCTTGGTGACGTAGTCGTCGGCGCCCGCGTCCAACGCGGAGACCTTGTCCTCACTGCCGGCCCGGCCGGAGAGCACGATGATCGGGACGGTGGTCCAGCCGCGCAGCCCCCGGATGACCTCGACGCCGTCCAGGTCGGGCAGGCCGAGGTCCAGCACCACCAGGTCGGGCGGGTGCCCGGCGGCGGTCTTCAGCGCCGCCGCGCCGGTCTCGGCGACCTGGACGTCGTAGCCGCGGGCGCGCAGGTTGATCCGCAGCGCGCGGAGGATCTGCGGCTCGTCGTCCACGACCAGGATGCGGGTCACCCCTCGCCCCTCTCCTCGGCGGCGGGCAGCCGCACCACCATGGTCAGCCCACCGCCCGGGGTGGTCTCCGGGGTGATGCTGCCACCCATCGCCTCGGCCAGCCCGCGCGACAGCGCGAGCCCGAGCCCGACCCCGGTCTGGTTGTCCCGGTCACCGAGGCGCTGGAACGGCAGGAAGACGTGCTCCCACTGGTCCTCGGGGATGCCCGGCCCGGTGTCGATGACCCGCAGCTCGACCTGCCCGCCGTGGGCGCTCGCGGTGATGGTGGGCGGCCGGCCGGGCGGGCTGTGCCGCAGGGCGTTGGCCACGATGTTGACCAGCACCCGCTCCAGCAGGCCCGGGTCGGCGTCGGCGGCCGGCAGGTCGGCGGGGATGTCCGTGGTGACGTCGGCCGCCACGGGGCCCAGCTCGTCCAGGGCCCGGGGTACGGCGTCCTCCAGCCCGATCGCTGTCGCGGTGACGCCGAGCGCGCCGGCCTGGAGGCGACTCATGTCGAGCAGGTTCGCCACCAGCCGAGCCAGCCGGTCCAGCGACTCGTCGGCGGTGACCAGCAGTTCCTCGCGGTCGTCGGCGTCGAACTCGACGTCGTGGCTGCGCAGGCTGCTCACCGCCGCCTTCGCCGAGGCCAGCGGCGTACGCAGGTCGTGGCTGACCGCGGCGAGCAGCGCGGTGCGCATCCGGTTGGCCTCGGCGAGCGGCCGGACCGCGGCGGCCTGCACGGCGAGGCGCTCCTGGCGCAGCGCGACCGCGGCCTGGGCGGCGAACGCCTCGACCACTCGCCGGTCGGCGGCCTCCAGCCGGCGGCCGGCGAGGACCACGGTCAGCCGGTCGTCGACCGGCACGGCGGTCTCCCCGGCGCCGGGGCTGCCCGGCGGGGCCTCCCCGACGCTCGCCACGACCCGCCAGGCGGCCGCCTCCCGGGCCCGGCCGGGCCGCCCCTCCGCCTCCGCCACCAGCTCCAGCACGCTCACCGCGCGCAGCGCGAAGGTCTCCCGCAGCCGATCCAGCAGCGCGGGCAGCGGCCGTTCGCCGCGCAGCACCCCGCCGGCCACGGTGGCCAGGGTCTGCGCGTCGGCCGAGGCCCGGGCGGCCTCCCGGGTACGCCGGGCGGCCACGTCGACCACCCAGCTCACCGCGATGGCCACCCCGACGAACACGCCGAGGGCGAGGAGGTTGTCCGCCTCGGCGATGGTCAGCGTGTGGAACGGCGGGGTGAAGTACCAGTTCAGCAGCAGCGATCCGCCGAGCGCGGCGACCAGCGCCGGCCACCGTCCGCCGACCAGCGCCACCCCGACCACGCCGGCAAGGAAGAGCAGGATGTCGTTGGTCAGGGTGAGGTCGGGCAGCACCGCGAGCAGCAGGGTCAGCAGCGGCATGCCGAGGACCGCGAGCGCATACCCGAGCAGCCGGCGGCGCCGGGACAGCGCGGCCGGCATCTCGGCCGCCCGGCGGCCCCGGCCCGCCTCGGGATGGGTCACCAGGTGCACGTCGATCGGCCCGGAGAGCGCGGTGGTGGTGACCCCGACGCCCCGGGAGAGCAGGTGGGCGAAGCGTCCGCGCCGGCTCGCGCCGAGCACCAGTTGGGTGGCGTTGACGCCCCGGGCGAAGTCGAGCAGCGCCGCCGGGACGTCCGTGCCGAGCACCTGGTGGTACGTCCCGCCCAGGCTCTCCACCAGCACACGCTGCCGGGCCAGCCGGGCCGGGTCGGCCCCGGCCAGCCCGTCGCTGCGGGCCACGTGCACGGCGAGCAGGTCGGCACCCTTGCCGCGGGCGGCGATCCGGGCCGCCCGGCGGATCAGCGTCTCCCCCTCCGGCCCGCCGGTCAGCGCCACCACCACCCGCTCGCGGGCCTCCCAGGTCGCCGAGATCCCCTGCTGCGCCCGGTACGCGTCGAGCTGCTCGTCGACCTTGTCGGCCAGCCAGAGCAGGGCCAGCTCGCGCAGCGCGGTGAGGTTGCCGACCCGGAAGTAGTTGCCCAGCGCCGCGTCGATCTTGTCGGGTCGGTAGATGTTGCCGTGGGCCATCCGGCGGCGCAGCGCCTCCGGGGTCATGTCGACCAGCTCGACCTGCTCGGCGGCGCGGACCACCTGGTCGGGCAGGGTCTCCCGCTGGACCGTGCCGGTGATCTGCGCGACGACGTCGTTCAGCGACTCCAGGTGCTGGATGTTCACCGTCGTCAGCACGCTGATCCCGGCGTCGAGCAGCTCCTGCACGTCCTGCCAGCGCTTCTCGTGGCCGGAGCCGGGCACGTTGGTGTGCGCCAGCTCGTCGACCACCGCCAGCTCCGGCCGGCGGGCCAGGACGGCGTCCAGGTCCATCTCGGTGAAGGTGGCGCCCCGGTAGGTCAGCGTCCGCCGGGGCACCATCGCCAGGTCCCCGATCATCGCCGCGGTGTGCGGCCGGCCGTGCGTCTCGACCAGCCCGATCACCACGTCGGTGCCGCGCTCGGCCCGCCGCCGGGCCTCCTCCAGCATCGCGTACGTCTTGCCGACGCCCGGGGCGGCCCCGAGGTAGATGCGGAGCTCTCCCCTTGGCACGGCACCATCCTCCCTGATCAGCGCGCCGGGAACTGCCGGTCCAGGGCGAGGTTGAGGGCGAGCACGTCGACCGCGGGCTCGCCCAGGAAGCCGAGCGCCCGGCCGGTGGTGTGCTCCCCGACCAGATTCCGCACCGCCGCCGGGTCCGCGCCTCGCTCGCGCGCCACCCGGGCCACCTGGATCTCCGCGTACGCCGGGGAGATGTGCGGGTCGAGGCCGCTGCCGCTGGCGGTGACCGCGTCGGCCGGCACGGCCGGCTCCGCCGGCGCGTCCCCCCGGACCGGGGTGACGATGCCACCCTCGGCCACGTAGTCGTGGTCCGGCTGGGCCAGCTCGACCGCGACGCCCTGCCAGCTGGCCACGAAGGGCCTTGCCGGCGCGACCTGGTTGACGCTGACGACCCGGGTGATCGGGCCGGTCAGCCCGTCGGCGCGGAACACGGCCAGCACCGCGCCGACGCCGTCCGGGGTGCAGTAGGGGCGCCGTCCGTCCACTCCCTCCAGCTCACCGACCGCCCTGCTCCGTGAGCAGACCTGGGTGAGCAGGCTCTGGGTGGAGTCGTCGGGGTCGGCGGCGATGGTGTCGACCACGCTC
Source organism: Micromonospora sp. NPDC005299 (assembly GCF_042872345.1). Lineage (NCBI taxonomy): Bacteria > Bacillati > Actinomycetota > Actinomycetes > Micromonosporales > Micromonosporaceae > Micromonospora > Micromonospora sp. NPDC005299. Next base: position 50,766 of record NZ_JBIAKG010000017.1, on the reverse strand, counting down.
TCCGGGCCGAGGTTGCTGGCCGCGGTGGAAGTGGGGTCGTAGCCGTCGCCGGCCGCCGACGGCCGAGACTGGAAGTAGCGCTGCACGGGGTTGCCGTCCGCATCGGTGAAGGACTGGCCGATGAGCGAGCTGCCCACGGTCTTGCCGCTCACGCTCACCAGCGAACCGTCGGCCTTGCCGTCGAGACCGGGGATCCGGCCGACGGCCACCAGGGCCAGCGGGTACGCGAGGCCGAGCAGAACGGTGAACACGAGCAGCGCGCGCAGGGCGGCCAGGTGCTGGGCGAGCCAGGTAGGGAGGCGCATCAGGAGATCCCCGGAATGAGCTGGATGAGCAGGTCGATGAGCTTGATGCCGACGAACGGCACGAGGATGCCGCCGAGGCCGTAGAGCCACAGGTTGCGGCTGAGCAGCTTCGACGCGCTGGCCGGCCGGTAGCGCACGCCGCGCAGGGCCAGCGGGATGAGCGCGACGATGATGATCGCGTTGAAGATGACCGCGGAGAGGATCGCCGACTCCGGGCTGGCCAGCCGCATCACGTTCAGCGTGTCCAGACTCGGGTAGATGCCGGCGAACATGGCCGGGATGATCGCGAAGTACTTGGCGATGTCGTTGGAAATCGAGAAGGTGGTCAGCGCGCCGCGGGTGATCAGCAACTGCTTGCCGATCTCGACGATCTCGATCAACTTCGTCGGGTCGGAGTCGAGGTCGACCATGTTGCCGGCCTCCTTGGCGGCCGACGTGCCGGTGTTCATGGCCACACCGACGTCGGCCTGGGCGAGGGCCGGCGCGTCGTTGGTGCCGTCGCCGGTCATGGCGACCAGCCGGCCGCCCTCCTGTTCCTTCCTGATCAGGGCGAGCTTGTCCTCCGGGGTGGCCTCGGCGAGGAAGTCGTCCACCCCCGCCTCGTCCGCGATCGCCTGCGCGGTACGCGGGTTGTCGCCCGTGATCATGACGGTCCGGATGCCCATCCGGCGCATCTCGTCGAACCGGTCCCGCATCCCCGTCTTGACGATGTCCTTGAGGTGGATGACGCCGAGGGTTCGGGCCGATTGGCCGTCGACGTGCTCGGCGACGACGAGCGGGGTGCCACCGATGCCGCTGATCTCGTCGACGAGCTGGCCGACCTGCTCGGTGGGGCGGCCGTCGTGCTCGCGTACCCACTTCATCACCGCGGTGGCCGCACCCTTGCGGATCCGGCGGACGCCGCCGTCGACGCTCCCCGCGTCGAGGTCGACGCCGCTCATCCGGGTCTGCGCGGTGAACGGTACGAAGGTGGCGTGCGGGATGAGTCCCGACTCGCGCTCGCGCAGCCCGAACTCGTTCTTGGCGAGTACCACGACGGAACGCCCCTCGGGGGTTTCGTCGGCGAGGCTGGACAGTTGCGCGGCATCGGCGACCTCGGCGGCGGTCACGCCGTCGACCGGAAGGAACTCGGCGGCCTGCCGGTTGCCCAGCGTGATCGTGCCGGTCTTGTCCAGCAGCAGGGTGTTCACGTCGCCGGCCGCCTCGACCGCCCGGCCGCTCATGGCCAGGACGTTGCGCTGCACCAGGCGGTCCATGCCGGCGATGCCGATGGCCGACAGCAACGCCCCGATGGTGGTGGGGATCAGGCAGACGAGCAGCGACACCAGCACCACGCCGCTGACGCCGGCGTCGGTGATCGCGCCGGTGTCCGGGGCCGCCGCCTGGTAGCCCTTGGCGAAGATCGCCAGCGGCTGGAGGGTCACCACGGCCAGCAGGAAGATGATCGTGAGCGCGGCGAGCAGGATGTTCAGCGCGATCTCGTTCGGGGTCTTCTGCCGGTTAGCACCCTCGACCAGGGCGATCATCCGGTCGATGAAGCTCTCGCCCGGCTTCTGGGTGATCCTCACGATGATCCGGTCGGACAGCACCCTGGTGCCGCCGGTGACCGCGCTGCGGTCGCCGCCGGACTCCCGGATGACGGGCGCGGACTCGCCGGTGATCGCCGATTCGTCGACGCTCGCGATGCCCTCGACCACGTCCCCGTCGCCGGGAATGATGCCGCCGGCCTCGACCAGGACGATGTCGCCCTGCCGGAGCTGCGGCGCGGGGACCGCCTCGTCGCGGTAGGCGTTCGCCGCCGCGCCGGGCTTCCAGTCGACGAGGCGGGTGGCGATCGTGTCCTGCTTCGCCTGCCGCAGGGCGGCGGCTTGGGCCTTGCCCCGGCCCTCGGCGACCGCCTCGGCCAGGTTCGCGAAAACCACGGTGAGCCACAGCCACACGGTGATCGCCCAGGCGAAGACCGAGGGGTCGGCCACCGCCAGGACGGTGGTGAAGACGGCGCCGATCTCGACGATGAGCATCACCGGGTTGCGCCAGAGCGTGCGGGGGTCGAGCTTGCGCAGCGCGTCCGGCAGCGACCGGATCAACTGCTTCGGGTCCAGCAGACCCCCGCCGACCCGGTTGCCGTGGATGGCGGGGGTGCCGGCCACCGGCTCCTCGCCGGGGCCGGATGTCACGGGTGTGACGGACATGTTCTCGTTCCTCATGGTGGTGGTCACAGCCCCTCAGCGAGGGGGCCGAGCGCGAGCGCGGGAAGGAAGGTCAGCGCCACGAGGACCACCGTCACGCCGACGACCATCCCGACGAAGAGCGGTCGGTGGGTCGGCAGGGTGCCCTCGGACGCGGGGGTGGGCTGCTGCCGGGCCAGCGAACCGGCCAGGGCGAGCACGAAGATGATCGGCAGGAACCGGCCGAGCAGCATGCAGAGTCCGAGCGCGGTGTCCCACCAGGTGGTGTTCACGGTGATGCCGCCGAACGCGGATCCGTTGTTGTTGCTCGCCGAGGTGAAGGCGTAGAGCACCTCGGAGAGGCCGTGCGGGCCGACGTTGAGCGCGGTGGCGTTGTTGCCGGTGGCGAACGCCGCCGCCGTGCCGGCCAGCACCAGCGCCGGGGTGATCAGGAAGTACAGCGAGGCCAGCTTGATCTCGCGGGACCCGATCTTCTTGCCGATGAACTCCGGGGTCCGGCCGACCATCAGGCCGGCGACGAACACCGTGACCACCGCCAGGATCAGCAGGCCGTAGAGGCCCGAGCCGACGCCACCGGGCGCGACCTCGCCGAGCATCATGTTGCCCAGCGTCATCATCCCGCCCAGCGCGGTGTACGAGTCGTGGAACGAGTTCACCGCGCCGGTCGAGGTGAGGGTGGTGGCGGCGGCGAAGGTCGCCGAGTTCGACACGTCGAACCGGACCTCCTTGCCCTCCAGCGCCGCGCCGACCGCCTGCGGAACGGTGCCGTGCCCGGCCAACTCGAAGACGTTGGTCAGGATGACGCTGGCCAAGGCGAGGATGGCCATGACCGCGGCGATCGCGTGGCCCTGTCGGTTCTGACCGACCATCCGGCCAAAGACCCGGGGCAGGCTGAACGGGATGAGCAGGATCAGGAAGATCTGCAGCCAGTTCGTCCAAGCCGTCGGGTTCTCGAACGGGTGGGCGCTGTTGGCGTTGTAGAAGCCACCACCGTTCGTGCCCAGCTCCTTGATCACTTCCTGGCTGGCCACCGGGCCACCGGTGAGGTGCTGCGTCCCGCCGGTCAGGGTGGTGACGTCGGTGCCACCGGAGAGGTTCTGCACCACGCCGCCGACCATCAGGGCGAGCGCGCCGAGCACGGCGACCGGCAGCAGGATGCGCAGGGTGATCCGGGTCAGGTCGACCCAGAAGTTGCCCAGCCCGCCGGTGCGGCTGCGGGCGAACCCACGAATCAGGGCCACCGCCACGGCCATGCCGACCGCGGCGGAAACGAAGTTCTGCACGGCCAGGCCGGCCATCTGCACGAGATGTCCCATGGTCGACTCACCCGAGTACGACTGCCAGTTCGTGTTGGTCACGAAGGACACGGCGGTGTTCCAGGCGCCGTGCGGCACCACCGGGTCGAAGCCCAGCGAGAGCCAGAGCCTGTCCTGCACGCGCTGGAACAGGTAGAGGAACAGGATCGACACGGCCGAGAAGGCCAGCACGCTGCGGGCGTACACACCCCAGGTCTGCTCGGCGTTCGGGTTGACCCCGACCAGTCGGTAGATCCCCCGCTCGACCCGGGACTGCCGGCTGCCGGACACCACCCGGTACATGTGATCGCCGAACGGCCGGTGGACGGCGACCAGCGCCGCCACCAGGGACAGCAGGAAGAGGACGCCGGCTGTTGTCATGGTCATCAGAAGCGCTCCGGGAACAGCAGGGCCACGACCAGGAAAAGGCCCAGGCCGATCGCCAGCACCAGACCGGCGGCGTTCACCGCGCTCACAGCTTCTCCACACCCCTCACCACGAGGGCGAGAGCCGCGAACAGCCCCACCGTCACCAGCACGAACACCACGTCGGACACGGCTGACTCCTCTTACCGGACGTTGTCGGGCGACCGCCTTCGGGTCGCGCCGAGCCATCACAACGCCGGATCGGACGCGCGGACAGGGGCTATAACGCGACCGTGACGGTGGGAGCCGGTTTCTTGACGCGCCTTTCACGCGGGCCGGTACGCGGGGTGAGCCCGGTCACCCGGCGCGGGACACGGACCGGAACTCAGCGGTCCGTTTCGATGGCGGCGACGAGGGCCTCGGCCACGTCGTGCACCTTGCGGTTGGAGTCCTGGGAGTGGTTGGCCAACTCGGCGACCCGGTGCAGGAGGTGGGGAAATGTCGTCGGTGCGATGTCCGGGCAGGGGGCGTAGTCTTCCGGACGGGTCAAGACATGCGCCCTCCGCCGCTCACGGCCGCGGGCCGTGAGCGTCACCGATCGTCATCGTCGGAGGCGCCATGTCAGAGCAACCCCCACAGTTCGGTTCCCACCGCGTCCCCACCGCGGCCGGATCGTCGCGCGTGGACGAGGCCGTCATGTGGCTGGCCTGCACCGTGCCGGGAGCCGTCACCCGGATCGGCGTCTCCGGTGAGATCGACATGAGCAACGCCCATCTGCTCGTCGAACTCGTGGAGTCCCTCACCCACCCGCCACCGGTCGCGGTGGAGTTGGACCTCTCCGAGGTCACCTTCTTCGGCGCCCACGGCATCAGCGCGCTGCTGCGGGCGCGGCGGCTGCTGGGCGACCGGGGCGGGCGGTTGACGGTGCGGAATCCCTCGTCGGTCGTCCGCCGCGTCCTGCGCATCACCGATACGCTGATCGAGTCGGAGATCGTCCCGGCGCCGTCCCGGTCCCCGGTCGAGGGCACCATCATGGGCCAGCGCCGGTGATCGACGGGGGAGGCGTTCGCCATCCTGGCGCAGGTGTCGCAGGGCTTTGACCGGAAGCTACGGGAGGTCGCCGAGTCGATGCTCGACCGCGCGGTGAACGGGCCGCGGGACTGACCGGCCGGTCAGTCTCAGCGCCGCACCTCGCGCCAGCCGGCGCCGCTGCCGCGCCACGCCCCGGCCAGGATGCTCGCCGAGCCCCGGCTCGGGCACTCCTGGATCTTCGACCGGCCGGCGGCGCCGCCGATCTGGGCCTGCACCTCCCAGCGCTGCCCGTCGGTGCGGATGTAGACGTCACGGCGCCCACGCGGGGCGCTGACCCCGTTCCACCAATGTTCCTCGACCATCACGTGGTGACGGTATCGCAGCAGCCGACCGACCCGCACCTGCCGGTAGGGCGGATTCCCGGCTCAGCGGCCGCGGTCGTTTCCGCCCCGGTGGGCGGGGTGCGCGCGTTTCCGCCCCGGTGGGCGGGGTACGCGCCGGACATGCCCGAGGGCCACCTCATCCACCGGTACGCGCGGGAGCAGCACCACGCGCTCGCCGGGGGTGACGTCACGCTCTCCAGCCCGCAGGGCCGCTTCGACCCGGCCCCGTACGCGGGCCGGTCGCTGGGGGCCGTCGAGGCGGACGGCAAGCACCTGCTCTACCACTTTCCCGACGCGCCCGTCCTGCACGTCCACCTCGGCATGCGCGGGCTGTTCCTGCGCTACGACGACCCGGCGGTGCCGCCCCGCCCCGGCACCCGGCTGCGGCTGGCCGGCCCGACGGTGGCGTACGACCTCATCGCGCCGATCCGCTGCGAGCCGCTGCCGGCGGACGCGGAGCGCGCCCTGCGGGCCTCGCTCGGGCCGGACCCGCTGCGGGGCGACGCCGATCCGGCCGAGGCGGTCCGCCGGCTCACCGCGACCGGCGCGGCCGTGGGCGCGGCGCTGCTCGACCAGGCCGTCTGGGCCGGCATCGGCAACGCGTGGCGGGCCGAACTGCTGTTCCTGGCCGGGCTGGACCCGGACGCCCGGTCGGTCGGCGCCCCGGCGGCGGAGCGGCTGTGGCGCCTCGCCGTCGTCCACCTCGCGCTCGGCCGGGACCTGGGCCAGGTGGTCAGCGACCCGACCGCGCCGGATGAGCGGTGGGTGTACAAGCGGGAACACTGCCGCCGCTGCGGCAGCCCGGTGCGGACCTGGCAGGTGGGCGGCCGGACCGCGTACGCCTGCCCGGTGGACCAACCGGCCGGCTAATCCGGTTGGCGGCCGGCGTGCCGGTGGCTAGCCTCCCACCAACGTCACTCCGACTGCCTGAAGAGGGTGTTTTGGTGCCCGTGCCGAGCGTCCGCCGCCTCGTTCCGACGTCCGCACCCTCTTCCTGGAGTGACCGCATTGGATCTGCCACGTAGCTTCACCATCCGCGAGGGCGACCTCCGGATCCTCAACCCGTTCGACGACGCCAAGCTGGCCACCCTGGGCCGGGCGATCAAGCTCCGGCCCGGCGCGTCGATCCTCGACCTGTGCAGCGGCAAGGGCGAGCTGCTCTGCACCTGGGCCCGGGACCACGGCGTCACCGGCACCGGGGTGGACATCAGCACCGCCTTCACCGCCGCCGCCCGGGCGCGCGCCGCCGAGCTGGGCGTCGCCGGCCGGGTCCGGTTCGTGCACGGCGACGCCGCGACATACGTACCCGAGCAGCGCGTCGACCTGGCGGCCTGCGTCGGGGCGACCTGGATCGGCGGGGGTGTCCCCGGCACCCTGGAGATCCTGGAGCGCGGCCTGCGCCCCGGCGGGATGGTCCTCGTGGGCGAGCCGTACTGGCGGCGCGACCCACCCGACGAGGAGACCCTGGCCGGCTGCCACGCCCGCTCGCGGGAGGAGTTCCACGACCTGCCCGGGCTGGTCGGGCTCTTCGGCGAGTGCGGCTGGGACCTGGTCGAGATGGTCCTCGCCGACCAGGACAGCTGGGACCGGTACGCCGCCGCGCACTGGCTCAACCTGCGCCGCTGGTTGGACGCGAACCCCGACGACGAGCTGGCCGGGGAGCTGCGCCGGGAGCTGACCGAGGACCCGCTGCGGCACGTCCGCTACCAGCGCGAGTACCTGGGCTGGGGCGTCTTCGCCCTGCTCCGCCGCTGAGCGGCCGGACCGGCTCCCGGTGTCGACCCGGGAGCCGGTCCGGACCGGCTTAGCGGACGGCTACGCAGGGTAAAGCCTGCTCATGGAACAGCTGCGCCCCTCGCCGCCACCGCCGCGGGCCGCCGAGCTGGAGCAGTGGGTGCTCGCCACGGCCGAGGAGCTGCGTGACCTGCGGGCTTCACTGCGCGAGGCGCTGACCCGGCACGGCCTGGTCCAGGGCGAGGACCTCGACGAGGTGCCCCACCTCGTGGTGCTCGTCGCCACCGAGCTGGCGACCAACGCGCTGCGGCACGGCCGGCCGCCGACGATCGTCACCCTGCTCGCGGCCGACGACTGCTTCGTGCTCGACGTGGCGGACCGCGACCTCGGCACCGCCCCTGGGCTGGGCGCCGTCCACCCGCTCGACTCGGGCGGGCGCGGGCTGATGCTGGCCGAGTCGGTCTCGCTCGCCGTCGGGTGGCACGCCACCGACGAGACCAAGAACATCTGGGCCTCGTTCCCCCGCTGACCCGTCACGAATTGCTTAACAAATTGTTCTTCGCTTAATGTGATCTGCTTTACACCGTCCGCAGTGGACGGCTCGTAGGGTCCTTTCCGAACCGGCCGCGAGAAACCCCCCGCCGGTCGTCCCGAAAAACCGCGGGAGATCCCCGCGACTATTCGTAAAGGACCTGAACAGATGCGCAAGCTCACGCGACCCCTCGTCCTGGCCGGCATCGCCGGGGCCGTGCTGGCCCCGTCCACCGCCCACGCCGCGACCGCCGAGCCGGCCACCGCGCTGCTGGGCACGTACGCCTTCGGCCGCGCTTCGGTCGTCGGCGAGGCCGGCCGGACCGCCGGCGCCTGGGAGGCGTTCTCGGTGCGGTCGGGCTTCGCCGGCGACGACCTGATCGTCACCTACCGGCCCCGCACCGAGGCGTACCCGGCGGAGAAGCAGGTCTACACCGCCGCCTTCAACGAGGTGTCCGACGCCCAGGCCGAATGCCGGCAGGTCGGCGCCGAAGGCGTCGCGCGCCGGGTCTGGGTGTCGTTCCGCTGCCGGACCGGCTTCGCCCCCAGCTACACCCTGTTCGTGCGCTGACGTCCCGGGCGTCGATTTCCTTCCGGCATTTCGCCGGCCCCGGCGAATTGCGCCGGAAATCATTCCGAAAGCCGTGGCACACCCGCCGACGACGCTTTTCGTACCGCCACCACACATCCGGTGGCGCACCTCAGGAGTAGCCGATGAAACGCCTCGTCTCCCGTACCCTCTGCGCCCTGGCGGGCGCGGGCATCGCCGTGGTCGCGGCGGCCCCGCCCGCCGCCGCCGCGGACGACAGCTTCCAGTTGGCTGCCGGCAGCGCCAGCGCCTACGGCACCTACCGGCTCATGATGAGCATCCCCGAGAACCCCGTCCCGCCGGTCGCGGTCGACGGGACCCTCGCGCTGAACCAGCGCAACCGCTGCGCCGTGGTCCAGATCGCCTACAACGGTCCGGCGGACGGCCTCGAATGGCGCACGCTGACCCACCTGTGCGGGCGGGGCAAGACCAACTTCCAGGGCCGCGCCGACTACCTGTGGGGTGGGTTCCTGCCGAGGCTGCGGCTCTGCGCCGGGCGGACGGTGGCGCAGGCCGAGCAGGGCGACCGCTGCGACGTCCACGTTCCGGCGTCGCAGAGCTGACCTCTCCGTCCGGGCCGTTCTGTACTGCGGCAGGTACAGAGCGGCCCGCCGGAGGCGGCCTCATCAGGCCCGCGCCGACCCCGGCGCCGGGCAGTCGAGTCGGGTACGCAGCTGACTCATCTGGTCCGCGATCTGACGACCCGTGGGGGTCTGCGGGGGCGTGGCGCGGTAGGTGTCGTCGAGCGTCACCACCAGGGAGCACAGGTCCTGCACGGAGTGCCGGGCGACCGAGTTGGCGTACACCATGGACGAAATGGTCGCGACCAGGGCGAACAGGAACGACGTGATCATGAGACGCGTCGTGCGCGAGCCCAGGTGCCACTGCGAACAGGTCATGTCACTCACCCGGCCCGGTTAGCGGCGGAGATGGCGATGGTGGCGGCCGTGAGTCCGGCGACGGATATGTTGATGGCGAACTGGTCGTATCGCTGACGCCATTGCGCCGCAGCGACAGGAGCCCAACGCCCGCAGGAATCCCCAGGATGGTCACGTACGTCCCCAGGAGAACGGCGTTGGCCTGACCGGGCGGCACGATTGTCGTCTGGTGGACGATCCCGCCGAGCCCCACGAAGATGCAGCCGCCATCGAGGAAGATCCTCATGGCTCGCTCTGTTCTCATCGTCCACAGCCCTAACCCTTCCGTCGCCACCGCTGTCGTTCGCCCGTCGGTCGGACAGGGGGCGAGGTGTCAGCAGGCTCACCGAAGCCGATACGCCTGGCGCCGTCCGCTTCCACCGAGTCCAGCCGGCGAAAGGGACTGTCCCCAGGCGACGCACTGCGTCGGGCGCACCCCAACCGTAGGCGCGCAGGGAAGCAAAACCCCAGGTCAGAGGCACTATCTGCAATTTGCGGCCCGGGCGTACCACCCGCGATCCGGCAGTCGTCGCCGGCGGGTCAGTCCTCCGCCGGAATCGGGTCGTCGTACTGGCCGGAGGGGCCGCTGTGCGATGCGCCGCCGACGCGGGGCCAGGCGTTCGGCAGGCACCCGTGCAGACCGAGCGTCTGCTGTTCCATCACCGGCGCCGGGCCGCCGGCCCGGGGGCACAGTTCGTGGCCCCGGCCGAGCCGGTGCCCCACCTCGTGGTTGAGCAGGTACTGCCGGTAGAGGCCGAGGTCGGGAAACAGCGGCACGCCGTGCACCCAGCGAGCCACGTTGATCACCACCTGGTCGCCGTGGCGGCAGGAGGTGTAGCGGTCGGTGGTGTCGTCACAGAGCCGGCCCCGGGTCACCGGCGTGGTCAGCAGCACCGTGAAGTCGGCCGGATCGTCGCGCCCCACCCGTTGCAGCCGCCACCGGCCGCCACCGGTCCAGCCGCGGGGATCGGACAGCGTCGCCGCCACCTCCCGGGCGAAGCGCTCCACGTCGACGTTGCCGATGCCGTCCTCCACGGCGACCCGGTAGCGGAGCAGCTCACCACCGCGGCCGGCCACCGCGCCGACGCCGGTGGCGGTGCGGAACCTGCCCGTGCCCCGGTCCGGATAGCTGGTGCCGGGCGGCACCCGGCCGCCCGCCGGGACCGGCAGCGCGGCGGGCGTGATCACCGCCGGGCGGGCGGGACCGGAGGCCGGGGCGCCGGGCCGCACGCCGGCCGCGACCAGCAGGTCCGGGTGACGCCGGGCCGCGTACCCGGCGAGGCCCGCCACGACCAGCAGCACCACCAGGGTCAGGGTGCCGGCGCGGGACGCCCGCCGCCGACGGTGCAGACCCCGGTCCCGCCTGCCCCGCCCGCCCACGTCGATCTCCGTCCGTCACACCCGCCCCGGTCCGGTCAGGAGTACGGATGCCGGGCCCGGACGGATGAACGGTGAGCGCGCTCACCGGTCGGGGCCGTTCCCGCGCCGGTACCGTTCGTTCCCGGGTGCGCGACCCGCCACCTGCCACCAGAGAGGGAGCCCACCCGTGCCGGATGCCGACCAGGTGCTCGCCGACGCCCTCGCGGCGGCGCGCGGCACCGACGTACCCGCGGCCGAGCGGGCCCTGGACCGGCTGGTCGTCGGCGACCCGCCGGCCGTGGACGCGGCGCTCCTCACCCGGCTGACCCGCGGCGTGGCGCGGCTCTGGCCGCGCGGCTGGCAGCCCGTGGACCTGGAGCGGATCGCCACCCGCCGGCTGACCCCGCGGGGCGCCCGGCTGCTCCGGGACGTGCTGGCCGCCCAGCGGCGCGCGATGCCCGACCCGGTCCCCTCCTGGTTCGACGACCAGCTCGCCGAGCTGGGCGCGCGGTGGGACGGCGACCCGGGTTGGCTGGACCGGCGCGCCGAGGGCGATCGGATCAGCGCGCTGCGGGACGCCGTCGACGCGCTCGCCCTGGTGGCGGGGCTGCCGCCGATCGCGGTGCTCCGCCCGCCGCCCGGCGGACCGGTCGCCGCCCCGCGCGCCGCCGCCCCGGCCACCGGGTCACGGATGCTGGAGCGGGTACGCGCGCTGCTGGCCAAGGCCGAGTCGACCACCTTCCCCGCCGAGGCCGAGGCGCTCACCGGCAAGGCGCAGGAGCTGATGGCCCGGCACAGCATCGACGCCGCCCTGCTCGACGCCGCAGCCGATCGACCCGACCGGCCCGGCGGCGTGCGGCTCGGCACCGACGCCCCGTACGCGGCGGCGAAGGCGCTGCTCATCCAGGAGGTGGCGGCGGCCAACCGCTGCGAGTCGATCTGGTCCGACGACCTCGGCTTCGCCACCGTGCTCGGCTTCCCGGCCGACCTGGCCGCCGTCGAGCTGCTGCACACCTCGCTGCTGGTGCAGGCCACCGCCGCGATGCTGCGTGGCCGGGGCGAGCGCCGCAAGGGCAGTGGCCGGCGCACCAAGGGCTACGACGAGTCCTTCCTCAATGCGTTCGCGCTGCGGATCGGGGAGCGCCTGCGGGCGGCCACCTCGGCGGCGGCCGAGGAGCGGGCCGACGACCGGCTGCTCCCGGTGCTCGCCGCCCGCTCGGACGCGGTCAAGGAGCGGGTCGACCAGCTCTTCCCCGGCGTCACGCGGCACCGGCTCCAGGTCCGCGACGCGGAGGGCTGGACCTCGGGCACCACGGCCGCCGACCGCGCCTCCCTCGACGCCGGCGCCCCGGCGCGCCGCCCGTTGCGCGGGGGCCGGTGACTTTTCCTCCGGGAAGATGTCGGATCAGACGTACCGGCTCCGACCCTTCTGCGAGAGGCGCCACCGCCCGTGGCCCGTACCCGAGGAGTGCACCGTGAAGTACATGCTGCTGATCTGGAACCGGCCCGGCTTCGTGGAGGAGCTGTCCGAGGAGGAGCGGAACGCGATCTTCGGCGAGGTCGACGTGATCATGAAGGAGCTGACCGAGTCCGGTGAGCTGGTCGGCGGGGAGGCGCTGGCCCACCCGGCGCAGACCCGTACCGTCCGGGCCGGCGCCGGGGGCACCGAGATCACCGACGGGCCGTTCCTGGAGAGCAAGGAGCAGTTCGCCGGCTACCTGACGGTCGACTGCGAGACCCCGGAACGGGCCGCCGAGATCGCCGCGAGCTGGCCGGACGTGCGGCACGGGCTCGGCGTGCTGGAGGTGCGGCCGGTGATGGAGCAGGCCGGGACGGAGATGTGACCGACCGGGCGGTCGAGGACCTGCTGCGCGCCCTCACGCCGCAGGTCCTCGGCGTGCTCGTCCGCCGGCACGGCCAGTTCTACGCGTGCGAGGACGCGGTCCAGGAGGCGCTGCTCGCCGCCGCGACTCAGTGGCCGGCGCAGGGCGTGCCCGACCATCCCCGCGCGTGGCTGGTCACCGTGGCGACCCGCCGGCTCACCGACGAGTGGCGCAGCGAGCGGGCCCGCCGGGACCGCGAGGTCGCCGTGGCGGTCCGGGAACCGGCGTACGCGGCGGTCGCCCCGCCCGCCGACGAGGAGCCGCCGAGCGGGGACGACACGCTGAAGCTGCTCTTCCTCTGCTGCCATCCGGCGCTCACGGTCAGCGCCCAGGTGGCGCTCACGCTGCGGGCCGTCGGCGGGTTGAGCAGCGCCGAGATCGCCCGGGCGTACCTGGTGCCGGAGGCCACGATGAGCCAGCGGATCCGCCGGGCCAAGCAGCGGATCGAGGCGGCCGGCGCCCGGTTCGCCATGCCCTCGGCGGCCGACCGCGACGCGCGGCTGCGCGCCGTGCTGCACGTTCTCTACCTGATCTTCAACGAGGGTTACACCGCCTCGAGCGGTGCCGAGCTGCACCGGGCCGAGCTGACCGGCGAGGCGATCCGGCTGGCCCGGGAGCTGCGCCGGCTGCTCCCCCACGACGGCGAGGTGGCCGGGCTGCTGGCCCTCATGCTGCTCACCGACGCGCACCGGGCGGCGCGCACCGGCCCGAGCGGTGAGCTGGTGCCGCTGACCGAGCAGGACCGCACCCGCTGGGACCGGGCCGGGATCTCCGAGGGCGTCGCCCTGGTGACCGAGGCGCTGACCTGGTCGGCCCCCGGCCCGTACCAGGTGCAGGCCGCCATCGCGGCGGTGCACGCGGAGGCGCCCACCGCGGCCGACACCGACTGGCCGCAGATCGTCGCGCTCTACCGGGTGCTGGCCCGGCTCGCGCCGAACCCGATGGTCACCCTCAACCAGGCCGCCGCGGTGGCCATGGTGGACGGCCCCCGGGCCGGGCTCGCCCTGCTGGCCCCGCTGGACGCCGACGAGCGGACCACCGGCCACCACCGGCTCGCGGCCGTCCGCGCCCACCTCCTCGAACTGGCCGGCGACCGGGACGACGCCCGCACCGCCTACCTGGCCGCCGCCCGCGCCACCACCAGCCTGCCCGAGCGGCACTACCTGGAGGTACGCGCCGCCCGGCTCACCACGGACCGGTGACGCTCAGAACAGGCGGCCGCGGTACGGGTGCGGCCGCCCCCACCGCTCCTCCCACTGCACCAACTCGGCCTGCCAGCCGGGCAGGTCGGGCCGGTACTCACGGATGAGATCGGGGTTCTCCGGGCGACTCACCAGGAACCGCCAGTACGCCTCGACCGCCTCGCGCACCTCGTCGAGCGAGTACCGACCGCCCTCGCCCGGGACCCACTCGTTCCGGAACTCGACGCCGCCGGCGGTGAAGCGGACCTCGTACTTGTCGCTGTCCCACTCGTCCTCGAGCGGCCGGCCGTGCGACACGTCGTCGACCATCGCGAGGGCGTCGAGACAGACCGACTGGTAGACCGAGATGTCGGTGATCAGCCAGGCGCCGAGCGCCCGGTAGCGCTGATCCGTCACCTCGAACAACGGCAGGCGAAACTCGTCGAGCGAGAAGGTGATGAACGCCAACAGAGGTCCTTCGGATCAGGGGACGACCGGCCATCCGTGCGTGAAGCCGCCCGAGCCATTGTAGAAACCCTCGATCACGAGGTCCTTGTACTTACCACGCCACATCTGCGTGCCCGGCACCGGCCGTGCGCCCTGGAAGGCGCCGCTGATGGCGTTGTCCACCTGAGCGGGCGTCCAGTCGTCCGGGAAGAAGGAACTCTCCCCGCCGTTGCCCTTCTTCGGCTTCCAGGCGCCGTGCGGCGGGTTCATTGTCGAGTCGAAGAACTCGGGCTTGGCCCGGTACGCCCCGGTCTTCGGATCCCGGACGACGGTCCCCGGCTGCAGCCTGCGGCCCGGGAAGTCCTCGCCCCCGGGCCGGTAGTGGTAGCCGGACCCCTTGGGCATGCCCGGCTTCACATGACCACCGAAGACATGTTCGGTGAAGTGCGGGTTCATCCGGTCGGGTCGGTTGCGCGTCTTGGTGCGCTTGAGAAAACGCAACGCGGCCCGCATCAACCGGCCGCCGGCCTTGCCTCCGCTCATGCCACGTCACCCGTCGAGGAGTTTCCAGAGCACCTCTTGGACGAGGTTGCCGACGATGGTCCGGGCCAACTGCTGGAAGATCGGGATCTCCAGGAGCGAGGCGCCGAAGGTGACCGCCGCCGTGGCGATCGCCTGGGCGATCTGGATGGCGAGGATGACCAGCTGCACGATCACGGCGATCTTCAGGGCGAGCACGATGGCCCCGCAGATGATCAGCCCGGTGCCGGTGAGCACGGCCGCGGTCACCCCGTCACGGAGGCTGTCGGCGGGGCTGTCCTCCCGGTTCCACCAAGACTGGAAGGCCGTGATGTCCTGGCCGGTGTGGCTGGTCCAGACGGCGGTGGCCCCCGTGTTCGCCTCGGCCACGACGCCGGACAGGGTGCCGGAGAAGCCGATCCAGGCGTTGCCCATCTCGAAGAGCTTGACCTCGTCCGCCTCGGGCCAGGTGTAGCCGAGGATGCCGAGCAGCGAGCGCAGCTCGCCGGGAAGTTCCAGACCCACCGTCAGCCTCCCAGCGCCTGTCGCAGCCCGTCGAAGCCCTGCGTGATGGAGGCTTCGATCTCGGCGTAGCGGGCGGCCATGCCGGTGAGGTCGGTGCCGGCGGCGGCGATCTCCTGGAGCGCGGTGTCGAAGCACTCGAAGGCGAACGCGGAGACCTCGTCGTGGGCGGCGCCGATCAGCGAACCGATGTCGTCGGAGCCCCAGGGCCGGCCGAAGGCGGCCAGCTCGGCCTGGAACGCCGTCAGGGCCTCGCTGAAGCGGGTGGCCACGTCGCCCAGCGCGCGACCGGAGCCGCCCAGCCCGTCCGGGTCGACCTCGATCGCCATCACCGGCCGCCCTGGCCGGACAGCCGGTCCTGGGCCTGAACCAGCGCATCGGTGAAGGTGGTGAGCTGCCGGCCGGCGTCCTCCTGGATCCGGCGCAGTTGCTCGCCGAGGGAGCCCAGGTCGACCTGGCCGGGGACGGCCGCGGTCGCCTTCTCCTGAAGGTCGGCGAGCGCCGCGTTGACCGCCCCGCTGATCTCCTCGGCCAGGGATTCGCTGGGCAGCCGCATCACCCGGGGGTCGAGGTTCAGCGCGGTGATCCGCCCGGGCGGACCGGCCGTCACCCGGACCAGGCCGTCGGCCGCCTCACCAGTCCCCTCCGGGGGCGGGGGCGCCTCGCCGTCGGCGCCGGCGGTGAACCGCCCCAGCGCGGACATGGTCTCGGACAGCACGCGGCCGAGGCCGGACGGATCGACGGGCTGGGCCATGGGCGTAGCTCCTCCGGGTCGAGGTCGCTTCGCATCCTACGAACTGTCCGCCACCGATGTGACCCCAGGGTGAGTCACTGTGGACTGTCTAACAGGGAGACCCGGCGAGCGTCAGGCCCGGCACTCCCGGGTGAGCCGCTGCGGGATCTCGACGAACGTGGAGCCGAGCCACTTCACCGGGGTCGACGACCTCGCGCCGGCCTCGATCCTCCGGGCCGCCTCGCCGACCAGCGCCTTGATCTCCGGATCCTCGGCCCGGGCGGCCTGCCCGCGTACGTCGTCGGCCAGGTCGGCCAGGTCGGCCTTGACCTGATCGTTGATCTGCTCGGGGGTGAGCTGCCGGCGGGTCGCGGCCGCGGAGTCGGCGGCGATCTCCTTGCTCTTGGCGATGATCAGCTTGTCGACCGCGGCGCAGACGGCGGCGGTGTTCGCCGCGGTGACCGGCGAGGGCGTGGCGGTGGCCGCGGGAGGGGCGGTGACGCCGGGCGCCGCGGTGGCGCTGGGCGCGGCGGTCGACTCGGCGGTCGGCTCTTCGGTGGACTGGCAGGCCGCGGCGAGCGCGGTCATCGTCACCAGGGCGGCGGCGCGGATCGCGGTGGTACCGGACATCGTTCTCCCGTGCGGTCGGCGGCCGTCGTTCCGGCCGGAGCGGGCGGTGAGGACGCGTGGCGGCCGGGGCCACCGCGCGCAGCACGCCGGGCCGGCAGGGCTGCCGGCCCGGCGAAGCGTACGACTCTGGGTCAGCTCTTGAAGGCGTCCTTGATCTTCTCGCCGGCCTGCTTCAGGTTGGCGGCGGCCTGGTCGTTGCGGCCCTCGGCCTCGAGGCGCTCGTCGTCGGTGGCCCGGCCGACGCCCTCCTTGACCTTGCCGGCGGTGTTCTCGGTCGCGTTGTCGATCTTGTCGTCGATACCCATGGGAACCTCCACTCAGCAGTTTCCTGACCAGGTGGAGGTACCCCGGCCGCCACCCGCTCAACCGCATCGCCCTCACCCGGAGTGAACGACGTGCCGCCGCCCCCGGAGACCGGGACCGGCGGCACGCGGCTGGTCAGCCGACCGGGCGGAAGCCGCGCAGCCGGAGGCTATTCGCCACCACGAAGACCGACGAGAAGGCCATCGCCGCGCCGGCGATCATCGGGTTGAGCAGGCCCGCGGCGGCCAGCGGCAGGGCGGCCACGTTGTAGGCGAAGGCCCAGAACAGGTTGCCCTTGATGATCGCGAGGGTCCGCCGGGACAGCCGGATGGCGTCCACGGCCGCCGTCAGGTCGCCCCGCACCAGGGTCAGGTCGGACGCCTCGATGGCCACGTCGGTGCCGGTGCCCATGGCCAGCCCCAGGTCGGCCTGGGCCAGCGCGGCGGCGTCGTTGATCCCGTCGCCGACCATGGCGACGGTCCGCCCCTCGCCCTGGAGCCGCTCGACCACGTCCACCTTGTCGGCCGGCAGCACCTCGGCGATCACCTCGTCGATGCCGACCTCGGCGGCCACCGCCTTGGCCACGGTGGCGTTGTCGCCGGTGAGCAGCACCGGGGTGAGCCCCAGCTCGCGCAGCCGGGCGACGGCGGCCCTGCTGGTCGGCTTCACCGCGTCGGCGACCGCGAGGACGCCGCGGGCCCGGCCGTCCCAGCCGGCCAGGACCGCCGTCCGGCCGGCGGCCTCCGCGCCGGTCGCCGCCCGGACGACCTCCTCGGGTACGTCGAGACCGCGCTCGCGCAGCAGCCGGAGCCGCCCGACCACCACCTGCCGGCCGTCGACCGTGCCGGTCACGCCGAGGCCCTCGGCGTTGGCGAAGCCGGCGAGCGCGGGCAGCGGTCCCGCCTCGGCGGCGCCGTCCGCGACGGCGCGGGCGATCGGGTGCTCGGAGGCTCCCTCCAGCGCGCCGGCGAGCCGGAGCAGTTCCCCGGCGTCCTCACCCTCGGCGGGCAGCACGTCGACCAGGGTCATCTTCCCGGTGGTGACGGTGCCGGTCTTGTCCAGCACCACGGTGTCGACCTGGCGGGTGGATTCCAGCACCTCCGGCCCCTTGATCAGGATGCCGAGCTGGGCCCCCCGCCCGGTGCCGACCAGCAGCGCGGTCGGCGTGGCGAGCCCCAGCGCGCACGGGCAGGCGATGATCAGCACCGCCACCGCGGCGGTGAACGCGGCGGTCGTCCCGGCCCCGGTGCCGAGCCACCAGCCCAGCGTGCCGGCGGCCAGGGCGATCACGATCGGCACGAAGACACCGGAGATCCGGTCGGCGAGCCGCTGCACGGCCGCCTTGCCGGTCTGCGCCTGCTCCACCAGCCTCGCCATCTGCGCGAGCTGGGTGTCGCCGCCGACCCGGGTGGCCCGGACGACCAGCCGGCCGCCGGCGTTGACGGTGGCCCCGACCACGGTGTCGCCCGGCGCGACCTCGACCGGCACGGACTCGCCGGTGAGCATGCTGGCGTCGACCGCCGAGGTCCCCTCCGCTACGACGCCGTCCGTGGCGACCTTCTCGCCGGGGCGGACCACGAACCGGTCGCCGACCACGAGCTGGTCCACCGGGACCCGGGTCTCCTGCCCGCCGCGCAGCACCGCGACGTCCTTGGCGCCCAGCTCCAGCAGGGCGCGCAGGGCGGCGCCGGCGGTCCGCTTGGACCGGGCCTCGAAGTAGCGGCCGGCGAGGATGAACACGGTCACCCCGGCCGCGGCCTCCAGGTAGATGTTGCCGGCCCCGTCGGTGCGGGTGATGTCGAAACGGAACGGGTGGGTCATGCCGGGCATCCCGGCGTCGCCGAGGAAGAGGGCCCAGAGCGACCAGCCGAACGCGGCGAGGGTGCCGAGCGAGACCAGCGTGTCCATGGTCGCCGCGCCGTGCCGCAGGTTGATCCAGGCGGCCCGGTGGAACGGCAGGCCGCCGTAGACGACCACCGGAGCGGCCAGGGTCAGCGACAGCCACTGCCAGTAGTCGAACTGCCAGGCCGGCACCATGGCCAGCACGATCACCGGCACGGTCAGCACGACCGACACCCACAACCGGGTACGCAGCCCGCGCAGCTCGTCCACCGGCTCGGCGGTCGCCTCGGCGGCGGCCTGCGCGGGCGGCGGCGGGACGACGGCCGTGTAGCCGGTCTTCTCCACGGTGGCGATCAGCTCGGCCGGGGTGACCTCGTCGGCGTACCGGACGGTGGCCTTCTCGGTGGCGTAGTTGACCGTGGCCTCGACGCCGTCCAGCCGGTTGAGCTTCTTCTCGATCCGGGCGGCGCAGGAGGCGCAGGTCATGCCGCCGATCGCGAGTTCGATCAGGTTCGGCGCGACCGGCAGGGACTTGGCGGATGTCATCGCGGCACCTCCCGTCAACTGTGCCCGTGCCCCGGGGTGCCGTGGCCGGCGTCCGGGGTCGGTGCGGTCGTGGGGGCCGGCGCGGCGGGCGTCGGCGTGGGCTGGTCCCCGGCCAGCACGGTGAACTCCGCGGTGTGCACCGCGTCGCCGTGCCGGAAGTCCAGGTAGAGACGGTACGCGCCGGCCGAGGGCACCTCGGCGGCGAAGGTGACCGCCGGCCCGGCCGGGGTCCGCCCGTCGCCGGGCGTGCCCTCCGGGTGCACGTGCAGGTACGCCAGGTCGCCCTGGCGCAGCGCCACCAGGTGCCCGTACGCCCCGAGGTAGGGCTGGAGGTCGGTGACCGGCCGGCCGTCCCGGCTGACGGTCAGGGTGAGCCGGCTGGTCCGGCCGGGCTGCGGCGCGCCGGCGAGGGTGACTGTGTAGCCGTCGACCGTGGTGCTGGTCGCGGGCGCCGGCAGCGACCGGTGCTCCAGTGCGCCGGGGACGGTGACGTCGACCCCGAGGGTGAGCGGCTCGCCGCCGGTCGGGGTGAAGTCGGCGAACGCCCGCCAGACGCCGGGCCCGGCGAGCGGCGAGGCGACCCGCCAGGTGCCGTCGGCGGCCAACTCCGGGTGGACGTGCCGGAAACCGGAGAGGTCGCGGCGGGCGACGATCAGGTGCATGCGCTTGTCGTGCGCCACGTCGAAGCGGGTGACGGGCCGGCCGTCCGGGCCGGTGATCCGGAAGGCGAACTCGCCCGCGGGGGCGGTCACCGGCTGGAGCGTGTAGCCGCGGTCGGAGACGAGCAGCCCGCCGGGCAGGTGGGTGGTGACGGTGGCCGCGTGACCCCCGTCGCCGTGGTCGGGTCCGCCGGAGTCGTGGCCGGCGTCGGTGGCGTCGTGGCGGGTCTCGGCGGCCGGGGTGACGGGGCCGGCCAGGTGGCCGACCCCGTACGCCGTGCCGAACACCGCCGCGAGGCCGAGGGCGAAGCCGCTCAGCTTCGTCGCCGTGTTCATCGTGATACCTCGGTTCCTTCGGGTCCGCGGACCCGTCACGCCCCGACGAGGTCGTAACCGGCCTCGTCGACGGCGGCGCGGACGGTGTCCGTGTCCAACGGGCTCGCACTCGTGACGGTGACCCGGCCGGAGGCCAGGTCGACCTGGACGTCGGTGACGCCCGGCAGCGCACTCACCTCGGTGCTGACCGAGTTGACGCAGTGCCCGCAGGTCATGCCCTGCACCTGGTACGTGGTGGTGACCATCGGCATTTCCCTTCCGCCGCATTCGTTACCGTTACCCGGTGGGGGTATCGGTCACAGAGAGGACCGTACCATACCCCCGAGGGGTACGGTATCCTCGACTCATGACCGCACCGACGACCCCGACCCGGGGCTACACCGCCAGCAAGGACCAGCTCCTCGCGCGGCTCCGCCGTATCGAGGGCCAGGTCCGCGGCATCGAGAAGATGGTCGAGGACGACCGCTACTGCATCGACGTGCTGACCCAGATCTCCGCCATCCAGGCCGCGCTGGACAAGGTCGGCCTCGGCCTGCTCGACGGGCACGCGCGGCACTGCATGCACGAGGGCGCCGCCGAGGGCCGCGCCGACGAGATGGCCACCGAGATGATGGCCGCCGTGGGCCGCCTGATGAAGCGCGGCTGACCAGGACGGGGGCGTGGGGAGAAACGCCATGGGCGCCGACCACACCCGTCCCGCTCCGTCCGCCCCGCCGCGGGTACGACGGATCCTGGTCGCGACGGTGGTACCGCTCTTCCTGATCACGGTGGTCGCCGCGCTGGTGCTCTGGCCCCGGCAGGACCGGGAGCCGGCGGACGCGCCGGCACTGCCCCGCTACCACGGCACGGTGACCCGGGTGGTGACCGAGCCGTGCCCGCCGACGCCGGAGGCGCCGGACGGCGGCCCGGGCGGGTCCGCCGGCCCGTGCGGAACGGTGACCGTCGCCGCCGAGCAGGGTCCGGACGCCGGCCGGCAGGTCGAGACGCCGATCCCCGCCGGACCCGGAGCGCCCCGGGTCGAGGTCGGCGACAAGGTGATCCTGGTCGAGCTGACCGACCCGGCCGACCCGGCGGTGAAGACCTACGACATCGCCGAGCACCGGCGCGGCACGCCGCTGGTCTGGCTGGCGGTGCTGTTCGCCGTGGCGATCGTGGCGTTCGGCCGCTGGCGCGGGCTGGCCGCGCTCGGCGGGCTGGTGGCGAGTTTCGCCATCCTGCTCGGTTTCGTGCTGCCCGGGATCGGCGCCGGCCAGCCGCCGCTGCTGGTGGCGATCGTCGGCGCCGCGCTGATCATGTTCGTGGTGCTCTACCTGACCCACGGGATCACCGCGCAGACCTCGGTGGCCGTGCTCGGCACGCTCGGCAGCCTGGTGCTGACCGGCGTGCTCGGCACCCTGGCCACCGCCGCCACCCACCTGACCGGATTCGGCAGCGAGGACGCGACCACCCTGTCGATGTTCCAGCGCGACGTGGACCTGCACGGCCTGCTGCTGGCCGGCATCGTCATCGGCTCGCTCGGCGTGCTGGACGACGTCACCGTCACCCAGGCGGCCACGGTCACCGAACTGGCCCACGCCAATCCGGCGCTCTCCCGTCGGCACCTCTACCGGGCGGCCACCCGGGTGGGCCGGGCGCACATCGCCTCCACGGTCAACACCATCGTCCTGGCGTACGCGGGCGCCTCGCTGCCGCTGCTGCTCCTGCTGGTCGCCGACTCCCGGCCGGTGAGCGAGATCCTCACCAGCGAGTTCCTGGCCCAGGAGATCGTCCGGAGCGCGGTGGCCACGCTCGGCCTGATCGCCGCCGTACCGCTGACCACCGGACTGGCCGCGGTGGTCAGCACCGCCGGGCGGCGCGGGACCACCGCGGGGCCGGCGGAGCCCTCCTCGCGGCGCCCTCCGGCCGGGCGGGACGAGGCGCTGGAGGCCCTCGGCGGGGCACCCGGCCCGCGCGCCGGCGGGTGGCCCGACGGCGACAGGAGCACGGAGGCCGCATGGTGACACTCCGCAGCGTGACGGCGGACGTCAAACGCGATCCTGGTCACGCAGGGCGAGGACGAATTCTCGCTATTGGTCGGCTTCCGGACGTAGAACCAGGGTAGGACTCTCGGGTAACCTCGCTGCCGGTCACCGCCGAAGGCGCGCACCGGCGCCAGCGGTGCCGCCGCCCAATCGCCCGCGGGCGAGCCGGGGAACCAGGTACATGGGGTGAATCCGCGCGAGCGGTAGGGGCCACTTCCGTCCCGAACCCGTCAGCTAACCCGGTCGGCGGCCGACGGAAGGGAACACTGTGACGGCACCCCTGCGCCGCTGGCTGACCCCCGTGGTGGCTGCGCTGGCCGCGCTCACCGTGCTGGTGGGGCCGACCCCGGCGACAGCCGCTCCGAGCACCCCCACCCCCTCGGGGCACTCCGAGGAAGAAGACGACCCCCTCATCACCGAGGCCATCGACGCCGCCAACCGGGCCTACCTCCAGGCCAAATCGAAGCTGGACACGTCGCGTAAGCGCCAACTCCAGCTCGCCCTCGAGGTGAAGGCGGCACAGGGCGAACTCGACGCGCTGAGCCCGCAGGTGGCCCAGATCGCGGCGCAGTCCTACCGGACCGGCCGGATGGGCGCCATGGCCATGCTGATGGAGAGCAACACGCCCGACTCGTTCGTCCGGCGGGCGGCCGCCCTCGACGAGCTGAACCTGCTGAACTCGCAGAAGCTCGCCGCCATCAACGCCGCGAAGACCCGCGCCGAGCAGGCCAAGATTGCGCTCGACGCCGAGGTACGGGAGCAGGAGAAGCAGAAGAACGCGATGGCCCGCGAGAAGGCCGAGACGGAGAAGGCGCTGAAGCTGGTCGGCGGGATCGGCTTCACCGGCGGCCTGGTCTCGGCCACCTCGCCGGTCGCCCGCGTCGGGCCGGGCCGGACCTCCGACGGCGACTGGAAGCCGGAGTCGTGCAGCGAGAACGACCCCACCACCTCGGGCTGCGTCACCCCGCGCACGCTGCACGCCTACAAGGAGGTCAAGCGGGCCGGCTTCAACCGCTTCGTGGGCTGCCACCGGAACGGCGGGCCGTTCGAGCACCCGAAGGGCCGGGCCTGCGACTGGTCGTTGCAGAAGAGCGGCTTCTCCTCGTGGCGCACCAAGGACCAGCGGATGTACGGCAACAACGTCGCCGCCTTCCTCATCCGCAACGCGGACCGGCTGGGCATCTACTACGTGATCTGGAACCGGCAGATCTGGTTCCCGGCCACCGGCTGGAAGTCCTACAGCGGACCCTCCGACCACACCGACCACGTGCACATGTCGCTGCTCTGACGACGTACGCCGAAAGGGGCCGGCCCGCGACGCGCGGGCCGGCCCTTCGACGTTTTCTCAGCTCGGTCAGCCGGCGAGCGCCGGGTCCGCGGGCGCGGCCGGGGCGGGCACGGGGGTGGCCGGCGCACCGGCCGGGGCCTGCGCCACGGTGCGCACCTCGCCCGCGCTGAGCCGGTACGACAGGCCGACCACGGCACACCGCCCGGCGGCCACCTCGTCAGCGAGCACGGCGGACCGGGCCAGCAGCGCCTCCACGGTCTGCGCGATGTGGATGTCAACGATCCCGTCGAGATCCTCGACGCCCTCCCGGGTGGCCCGGAGCAGGCTGGGCGCGACGGCGTCCACCACGGCGCCGAGGTGCCCGGACGGCGAGGTGCCGGTGCGGACCGCCTCGCGGGCGGCCTGGACGGCGCCGCACGAGTCGTGGCCGAGCACCACCACGAGCGGGGTGCCCAGCACGGTCACCGCGTACTCGACGCTGCCGAGCACCTCGGGGCCGGCGGTGTGGCCGGCGGTGCGGACCACGAAGAGGTCACCGAGGCCCCGGTCGAAGATGATCTCGGCGGCGAGCCGGGAGTCGGAGCAGCCGACGATCACGGCGAACGGGTGCTGGCCGTCGGCGACGGCTGCCCGGTGTCCGGCGTCCTGGTTGGGATGACGCGGGACGCCGGTGACGAACCGGTGGTTACCGGCGTAGAGCTCGGCGAGCGCCTGCTCGGGAGTGGTCGGCGACACTGGTCCTCACCTCGTCCTCGCGCGAAAACGCCCTGGTCAGCCGGCCGGCGACGGGGTGGCGTCGCCACCCACGGTCACACGCAGTCCAACGCACGTCAAGATTTACGTGATACGCATTTCATACGTTCAGTGGACCTTGACGGCGGCTCCTTCCGCGTCCCGGCCGCGCCAGGGCAGGACCGGGCGGCGCGGGACGGGGCCATACCATGACCACCATGGCGACGACACCAGGTGAGAAGGGCAGCGGCCGGAACTGGACCTTCCTCACCAATCACGGGCACGTGCTCCTGGCCATCGCCCGCAATCCCACCGCCCGGCTGCGGGACGTGGCCGACGAGGTGGGGGTCACCGAGCGGGCCGCCCAGGCGATCGTCGCCGACCTGGAGGCCGGTGGTTACCTCCGTCGCACCCGGGTGGGTCGGCGCAACGAGTACACGATCAACCCGAGCGGGCACTTCCGGCATCCGGCCGAGGCCGACCAGCAGGTGGGTGCCCTGCTCGCCCTCTTCACCGCCGAGCCGCTCGCCGAGGCGGCCACCGAGAGCTGACCACCCCTCGCGTACTCCCGTCACCGCACGGAGAGCGCGGCGACGGTAATCTCACCGCGTGCGCGACAGCTTGCGGCCGGACGGGACGACGGAGCGCGTCCGGACCGGACACCGGATCCGATCCGTCCTCTGCGGAGCGGCGGTCGCCGCCCTGCTCGGCGGCGTGCTGGCGGTGCCCGCGCCCGCCGTGGCGGCCCCGAAGTGCGGCCCGCCCGGCGGCCCCGCCCCGACCGACGCGCCCTGGGCGCTCAACCGGCTTGACCCGGCCGCGGCCTGGCGGGTCACCAAGGGGCAGGGGGTCACCGTCGCGGTCATCGACTCCGGCGTCTCCCCCACCCACCCGCTGCTGCGCGGCCGGGTGCTCTCCGGGGAGGACTTCAACCAGCTCGCCAAGCTCGACGGCCAGTGCGACCTGGTCGGCCACGGCACCCTGATCGCCGGCATCATCGCCGGGCGGGAGGGCACCGGCGCGCCGTACACCGGGATCGCGCCGGAGGCCCGGATCCTGCCGGTCCGCGTGCTGGCCGACAACCAGAAGGCCTTCGACGAGTCCATCCCGGCCGAGATCGGCAAGGCCATCCGGTGGTCGGTCGACCACGGCGCCGACGTAATCAATCTCTCCCTGGTGACGCTCGACGACCCGGCGCTGCGCCAGGCCGTCGACTACGCGCTCGGTAAGGGCGTGATCCTGGTGGCCGCCGCCGGCAACCGGCAGGAGAACCAGCAGGACCAGCCGGCGTACCCGGCCTCGTACCCGGGGGTCATCGCGGTCGCCGGGGTGGACGAGAGCGGCGGGCACGTCGGCAGTTCGGTCACCGGGGACTATGTGGACATCGCGGCGCCCGGGCTGAACATCGTCGGCCCGGCCCCGCAGGGCTCCGGCTACCGGGCCGAGCCGCAGGGCGGCACCAGCTTCGCCACCGGATACGTCTCCGGCGTCGCCGCGCTGGTGCGGGCCGCGCACCCGGACATCAGCCCGAAGGAGGTGGCGTTCCGGCTTACCCGGACCGCCGACAACCCGCCCGACGGGCACAACGCGCTCGTCGGCTACGGGGTGGTCAACCCGTACCGGGCGGTGACCAGCCTGCTGGGCACCCGCAGCGACCCACCGCTGGGCGCGATGCCGGCGCCCGCGCCGCA
Organism: Micromonospora sp. NPDC005299; assembly: GCF_042872345.1. Taxonomy (NCBI): domain Bacteria; kingdom Bacillati; phylum Actinomycetota; class Actinomycetes; order Micromonosporales; family Micromonosporaceae; genus Micromonospora; species Micromonospora sp. NPDC005299. The sequence goes on along the minus strand of NZ_JBIAKG010000017.1, from coordinate 24,734 downwards.
CGCCGACCCGCTGGCCTGGCAGCGCACCGTGGCCATCTGGGCGGCCGTGATCGGCGCGGTGCTGGCCGGCGTCCTGCTGGCGCTGCGGCCGATCCTGGTGCGGGGCCGCCGGCGCGGCTGGCGCCCCGGCCGGCGTACCGCGCCCCAGGACGCCTGAACGGCCGGGTCCGGGCCCGGCCGGTGCCGTCCCGGGCCCGGAAAAGCACCGCGGCCCCGACCCCGGCGTGAGCCGGAGCGGAGCCGCAGCGGGTCGGTCGGGTCAGCCCCAGACCTTCGAGTTGCTCATCTCGGTGGTCATGTAGTTCTCGCGCGCGATGCCCACCGCGCCGCCGATCTCGTTCAGGACCTTGTTGATGTCCCGCACGGCGGCGTCCCACTGAGCCTGGTGCTGCTCGTAGGCGACGCGGTCCTGGCCCTCCCACTCGAGCTTCGCCAGCATCGAGCGCAGCGTGTCCAGCTTCTCGTCGATGGTCCGCGAGATGGCCTGCATCTGCTGGTTGCTGCTCTCGAGGACAGCGTAGTCAACCTTGATGCTCATCGATTCCTCCTCTGCCTGTCTTCGCGGATCACGGGTTGAGAGCAGAGTGGAACTTGTCCAGCATCTGCTGCTGCTCTTCGTCGTTGACCTGGTGCGTCGTGCCGGACTTGTCAAGCAGGTCGGCGATGTTGTCCATCGCCGTCAGCAGCTTGTTCGTGTCGTCGTTCCAACGCAGCATCAGGTTCTGAAAACCCGTGGACGCCCCGCCCTTCCAGGCCATGGCCAGGTCGTCGACGACGTTCCACAGCTTCTTGAGCTCACCGTCGACGTCGCTGCGCGTGGACCGCACGTCACTCGCGGCGGTGTGCAGGCTCGCTGCACTGACCTCGAACGCCATGCTTCACACCCTTCCGTCATCTCTGTGGCGGCGGATCCGCCGCGCCCCTCCCCCGCGGCAAGGCGTACACACCCCACCGACGGACACTTCAATCGAACCGTAGCGGACGACGTCCAATCCGCGCAGCCCTGCTTCCCCATGGCGCACAACGCCGTCTGGCGATCCGACCGTACGACGTGGACGGTCGGCGGCGCCAGCGACGGCTCAGGACGGTCGCCGGTACGACCTGACGTGCAGCACCGCGCCGAAGACCAGCACCACCGCCAGCAACGCCGCGAACAGCCAGAGCACCGGCTTGTCGAGCGCCCGGTCGAGCACCACCGGGATCAGCGCCGCGACCCCGGTGAGCAACACCACTTCACTGGCCCGCTTCGCCCACGCGGCGCGGGACAACTGGGCGACCAGCGCCAGCCCGAGAAAGACCGGCACGGTCACCAGGAAGTACACGAAGAGCACCAAGGTCACCTGGGACCCCTTCCCCGTCACTGGTAGAACTTGGAGTCCTGCACCCAGTCGATTTTGATGTCCTTGATGTCCGGGTCCTGACCGGTGGCCGCCCAGCCGGGCCGGGAATCCGACACGAAGGCGAACCGGTCGTTGCCCTGGAAGCCGGCCATGACGGCGGAGAACAGCGCGCTGATGTCACCGAAGACCAGCGCCAGGATCGCCGCGCTCGCCACCATCCCGGCCACGCCGATCGCCTCGGCGACGGGCGCCGTCGGCGGGAACGCCTGGAGAGCGACCGACGCGATCACCGCGATCAGGATCGGGATGAGCGCGTCGACCAGCGCGTTCACCGCGTCGTTGAAGGCGTCCCGGGCCGAGGTGAGGGTGTCCTTGTTGGCGTTGAACGCCTCGGCCAGCGAGTTGATCTCCGCGCCGAGCTTGCGCAGGAAGAGGTCGAACGCGTCCCGGTCGTCGAAGTCCCACTCGGCGTCCGACGGCGGGACCTGCTCCAGCGCGGCGCCGAACTGGTCGCCGCCGAGCAGCCGGGCCGCGTCGCCCCACTCCTTGATGGACTTGTTGACCTCGTCGTTGTCGAACGTCTCCAGGTAGGCGATGGCGGCCCCCAACGCCCCGGCGAAGACCAGCCACATCCAGTTGGCCCGGGCCGCGGGCAGCAGGCCGCGCACCGGCGCCGTCGCGGCGGCGACCGTGTGCGTGCCGGTCACCGTGCCGGCCGCGTTGGCGATCAGGATCTCCGACATCAGCTGTTCCCCCCGTCGCACGCCCGGCCGCTCACTTGACCACCCAGGGCTGGTCCGACTTCTCCCAGTTCTTGGCGGTCTGCTCCAGCTGCTCGGCCGCCTTGTGCAGGTGCTCGATGCCGGTCTTCACGTTCTTCAGGTGACCGTCCACCGAGGCGTTGTGCGCCTGCACCGTCGACCCGCCGAAGAGGGTCAGCGCGCCGTCCGGCAGCTTCACGCTCTCCAGCAGCGTCTGCACGTTGCGCAGGTACTGGATCGGGCCGTCCGGAGCGTCGAGCTTCTTGCTCGCCTTACGGATCGCGTCGACGTCGACCTTGTTCGCCACCGCGTCTCCTCCCTGGTCAGCGGCGCAGGCCGCGGGTCGGGTCGGTCAGGTCCACCCCGAACTGACGGAACCAGTCCTCCGGGGTCAGGTTGCCCGCCTGCGCCCGGCGGACCAGGTCCGAGCCGCCGAGCATCTCGGTCATCAGCTCCTGCTGCCGCTCGGCGAAGGTCGCGTACGCCGCGTCGATCGCGGCCTGGAGCGACTCGGCCAGGGTGTAGCTGTCCAGCCGCATCGCCCGGGCGTTGACGTCGATGTCACCGACCTTCATGTCACCGTCGACCGTCACCCGGACCAGGCCGTCCGGACTCTCCCCGGTCACCCGCAGCTCGGCGCGCTGCTGCTGGAACTCCGCCAGCCGGCGCTGCTGCTCCTGCGCCTGGCGCAGCAGGTTCTCCATGGCGCCACCCGCGCCGCCGTAACCCCACGAGGTGCTCACGACTGTCCTCTCCCCAGACCGACGGTCGGGCCGACGCTACCGGACCCGGTCATTCGACGTGCGCCCCGTCAGGCGGGCTCCGTCCAGGCGGTCTGGATGAGCTGCTGGCCGTCCCGGCGGCGGACCAGGGTGCCCCGGCCCGGCGGTTGCGGACTCGGCCGCAGGTTGCCGAAGACGGCGCCCTCCTCGCGGCTGCCGGACATCAGCAGGCCCGGCGAGTCCAGCTCGCGCAGGCGTTGCAGCACCGGCTCGTAGAGGGCGCGGGACACACCACCCACCCGGCGGGTGATGATCAGGTGCAGGCCGATGTCCCGCGCCTGCGGCAGCAGCTCGTGCAGGGCGCTGAGCGGGTTGTTGCCGCCGGAGGCGACCAGGTCGTAGTCGTCCACCAGGATGTAGAGCTCCGGCCCCTTCCACCAACTCCGGTCGCGCAGCTGCGCGGTGGTCACGTCCGGCCCGGGCAGCCGGTTCTGCAGGGCACTGCGGATCGATCCGAGGCCCTGGCTGAAGACCTGGTTGGACGGCGCGTAGTCGAGCAGGTGGTCGCCCTCCACCGCACCCAGCAGGCCACGCCGGTAGTCGGCGATGACCAGCCGGGCCTGGGCCGGGGTGTACCGCTCGGCGACGCCCCGGGCGATCAGCCGCAGCAGGTTCGTCTTGCCGCACTCGGCGTCGCCGAACACGGTCAGGTGCGGCTCGGTCGTCAGGTCCAGGTAGACCGGGGCGAGCGCCGACTCGTTGACGCCGATCGGGATGCCCGGTGCCGACCGGTCGACCACCTTCGCCAGCTCGGCGACCGCCAGCTTGCGCGGCAGCAGCCGTACCTTCGGTGCCGGGCGGCCCGGCCAGTTGGTGGCGACGTGCCCGGCCAGGGCGATCGACGCCTCGGTCAGGTCCTCGATGTCGCGCTTGCCGTCGATCCGCGAGATGCCGGTGAGGAAGTGCAGCTTGTCGCGGGTCAGGCCGCGACCGGGCGTGCCGCCCGGCACGTTCTGCGCGGCCCGCCGGTCGATCTCCGACTCCGCCGGGTCGCCGAGCCGCAGCTCCAGCTTGGTGCCGAGCAGGTCCCGCATGTTGATCCGGATCTCCGCCCACCGCACGGCGGTGATCACCACGTGTACGCCGAAACCGAGCCCGCGGTTGGCCAGGTTGGTGATGGTCTGCTCCAGCTCCTCGTACTCCTGGCGCAACGTGTTCCAGCCGTCGACCACGAGGAAGACGTCGCCGAACGGGTCGTCGGCGAACTCCCCGGCCGCCCGGCGCCGGCGGTAGCTGGCCACCGAGTCGATCCCGTGCTGGGTGAACCGGTTCTCCCGCTCGTCGATGACGGCGACCACCTCGGCCACGGTCCGGCGGACCGCCTCGACGTCGCGCCGCCCGGCCACCCCGGCGGTGTGCGGCAGCCCGTCCAGGCTGCGCAGCGCGCCGCCGCCGAAGTCGAGGCAGTAGAACTGCACCTCGCGCGGGGTGTGGGTGAGCGCCAGCGAGGCGAGCATCGTGCGCAGCATGGTGCTCTTGCCGCTCAGCGAGGCGCCGACGATCACCACGTTGCCGCCGGCACCGGACAGGTCCACCATCATCGGGTCGCGGCGCTGCTCGTACGGGCGGTCGACGATGCCGACCGGCACGGTGAGCCGGCCCCGCCCCGGCCAGTTGGCGGTGGTCAGCCCGAACGTCGGGTGCACGGCCAGCGGGGGCAGCAGCTCGGCCAGGCTCGGCGGCTCGGCCAGCGGCGGCAGCCAGACCTGGTGCGCCGGGCGGCCCCGCCCCTGGAGCCGGTCGATCAGCACGTCGAGCATGGCCACGGCCTTGCCGTCACCGGTCTGCTCCGGCTCGGGCGCGGTCTCGGCCGGGCTCGGCAGGGCCGGCGCCGGCACGTAGTCGATGCCGTAGGGGACGATCCGGCGCTGCACCTGCGCCCGGGTGGACCGCTGCACCTGCCCCGGCGCCCGGTACGGGCCGGACACATAGGCGGCCCGGAAGCGGAGCATCGTGGTCGTGTCGGTCTTCAGGTAGCCGTGGCCCGGCGCGTTCGGCAGCTCGTACGCGTCCGGCACGCCCAGCACGATCCGGCTCTCCACCGCCGAGAAGGTCCGCAGACCGATCCGGTACGACAGGTGGGTGTCGAGGCCGCGCAGCTTGCCCTCCTCCAGCCGCTGCGAGGCCAGCAGCAGGTGGACGCCGAGCGACCGGCCGAGCCGGCCGATCATCACGAAGAGGTCGATGAAGTCCGGCTTCGCGGCGAGCAGCTCGGAGAACTCGTCGCAGATGATGAGCAGGCTGGGCATCGGCTCCAGCGGTTCGCCCGCCGCCCGGGCCTTCTCGTAGTCGTAGCGCGAGACGTAGTTGCCGGCCGCCCGCAGCACCTCCTGGCGGCGGTTCATCTCGCCGGCCAGCGCGTCCCGCATCCGGTCGACCAGCGGCAGCTCGTCGGACAGGTTGGTGATGACCGCGCTGGTGTGCGGCAGCGCGTCCAGCGAGGCGAAGGTGGCGCCACCCTTGAAGTCGACCAGGACGAAGTTGAGCTCCTCGGACGAGTGGGTCACGGCCAGCGCCGCGACGACCGTACGCAGGAGTTCGCTCTTGCCGGAACCGGTCGCGCCGATGACCAGGCCGTGCGGGCCCATGCCCTCGTGCGCGGACTCCTTGAAGTCCAGCTCCACCACGTTGCCGTCCGGCCCGACACCGAGCGGGATGCGCAGCCGGTCCCGGTGGCTGCGCGGTCGCCAGGTCTGCTGGGTGTCCACCGTGGCCGCGTCGCCCACGCCGAGCAGGTCCGGCAGCTCCATGCTGCGGGCCAGCGGCTCGTCGGTGCTGGCGCCCTGCTGCTGGGAGAGCCGGTAGGGGGCGATCTGCCGGGCCAGCCCCTCGGCGGCCGCCATGGTGAGCCGGTCGGGCCGGCCCAGCCGGGAGGTGGCCGTGCCGCGGACCAGGTCCAGCCCGCTGCCGTTGCCGGTGTCCAGGCAGAGCAGCCAGCGACCGGCGTCGCGCGGCACCGTGCCGGAGAGGTCGATCACCGTGGCGCCGAGCAGGCCCGGCCCCATCAGCGCGCAGGTCGGCGAGACCTCGCCGCCGTCGAGCACCACCACCAGGTGCGGCGCCGTGGTGAGCGGCTTCGCCTCCGGGGCGAACCGGGGCCGGCCGCCCAGCTCGTTGGCGAGCGCCGCCTCCGCCTCGGCCAGGCTGGCGAAGACCATCCGCCGCGCGCCGGCCGCGTCCGTCCGCCCCGGGTGCTGGGCGTGCGGCAGCCACTTCACCCAGTCCCACACCGGCTGCCGGTCCGGCGCGGCCACCACGGCCACCAGGAGGTCGTCCGGCGCGTGGAAGGTGACCAGCTGGCCCAGCGCGGCCCGGGCCAGGTCGAGCACCGGCTCCCGGTCGCCGCGCAACGCGATCCGGCTGAACGCGCGCAGCGACAGCGCGGTGGGCAGGTCCGGCACGCTGGAGTGGGCCCGGACGAACCGGCGCAGCGCGATCGCGCTCATCGGCTCCAGGTCCTCCACCGGCTTGGTCTCCGGCGGCACGATCTCCACGGCCAGCCGCTGCGGGCCGAGCGCGATCCGGACCTCACCGAAGTCGTCCTCGGTGATCCGCCGTTCCCACAGCCGGCGGGAGGCGGCGACCGACCAGAGCGCGTCCGGCTCCGGGTGCCGCCAGGTCGTCGCGGCGCGCTGCTGCTCGGCGGCGCGCCGGGTGCGCTTGCGCATCTGGGCCAGGTAGCGCATGTAGTCGCGCCGCTGGGCGTTCAGCTCGGCCTTGTCGTTGCCGCCGTTGCCGAGCGTGCCGACCGCCATGCCCAGCATCGACACGCCGAACAGGCCGCCGGCCACGTACGTCATCATGCCGCCGCCGCGACCGGCGTAGAGGAAGGCCATCGCGCCGACGCCGCAGAGCATCGGCAGGATCATCAGCACCTGACCCATGCCCTTGGCCTGCGGCTCCGGCAGCTCGGGCGGGGACTCCAGCAGCACCTCCCCGCGCGGCAGCGCGGGCCCCGGTTGACGCGGAAGCCGGCGGAACACCACCGTGCTCAACCTTGTCTCCTCCCCAGAAGCGGCCCTGCTCGTCATCGGCCGACGCACCCGAGTCGTCGGGTGGGCAACCTGTGCGACCGCCATCGTAGGTAATCTCCCGGAGGCGCCGTGGACCCACGGGGGCGGCGCGGGCGGCCGAGGTGGATCGTAGGCGAGCACGAGGAGGCCACTGTGGCGACGAAAACGGCGACCGGCGGACTGAGCCGGATCACCATCGTGGCGCCGCGGACCAGGATGGATCTGGCGTTGCCGTCCGACGTGCCGCTGGCCGACCTGCTGCCGACGCTGCTGCGTTACGCCGGCGAGGATCTCGCCGACGAGGGCGTGCGGCACGGCGGCTGGAGTCTGTCCCGGCTCGGCGGTCAGCCGCTCGACGGCGGCCGCACCGCCGCGCAGCTCGGCGTCCGCGACGGCGAGGTGCTCTACTTCAACCCGCGCGCCGCCGCCGCGCCCGAGATCGTCTTCGACGACGTGGTGGACGCGGTCGCCTCGGCGACCAACCAGCGGGCCGGCGCCTGGCAGGTCGGCACCACCCGGGCGTTCGCGGTGCTCTTCGCCGGGGCGGCGCTGGCGGCCGGCGCGGCGGCCACGCTGTTCGCCGGGCCGCCGCAGTTGCCCGGCGCGCTCGCCGCGCTGGTGGTCGCGGTCGCGCTGCTGGTCAGCGCCGCGGTGCTCTCCCGAGCGGCCGGCGACAGCCGGACCGGTGCCGTGCTGGCCATGGGCGGCCTCGGCTACGCGGCGATCGGCGGCCTGCTGGTCCTCGCCGGCGACCGGCGGCTCACCGAGTTGGCCAGCCCGCACGTGCTGCTCGCCGCGACCGCGGTGGTGCTCTTCGGCGCGGTCGCCGCGCTGGCCGTCGGCGACCGGCTGCCGCTCTTCCTCGGCGCCGTCGGGGTGGGCGTGGCGGTCGGTTTCGGCGCGGCGCTCTGCCTGGCCTTCGACATCGGGGCGGCCGCCGCCGCCGCGGTGGTCGCGACGGTGGCGTTCGGCGCCCTGCCGGCGCTGCCCATGATCTCCTACCGGCTGGCCCGGCTGCCGGTGCCGTCGATCCCGACCGGCCCCGACGACCTGAGGAGCGACACCGAGTCGGTGGACGGCCCGCAGGTGCTGCGCAACAGCGAGCGCGCCGACGCGTTCCTCACCGGTTTGCTCTGGACGGTCTCGGTGCTGGTGCTCGGCGGCGAGGTGGTGCTCGCCGACAACGGCCGGCTGCCGGCCGTGCTGCTCTGCCTGGTGCTGGCCCTGCTGTCGTTGCTGCGGGCCCGCCCGTTCCTGGGCCGCGGCCAGCGCACTCCGGTGCTCCTCGCCGGCACCCTCGGCCTCGGGCTGGCCGCCGTGGCCACCTTCGGCGCGAACCCGCTGCCGGTCCGGCTCGGGCTGATCCTGGGCGGCCTGCTGGTGGTCGCCGTGATCAGCCTGATCTACGGGCTCACCGTGGCGGGCAAGCGGATCTCGCCGGTCTGGGGCCGCACACTCGACATCGTCGAGATCCTGCTGATCGTCGCCCTGGTGCCGCTGGCCGTGTGGGTGTGCGGCCTCTACGGCTGGATCGTCAACCTTCGACCGTGACCGTGCCCATGGCGGTGCCCACCGGCGCCGTCGCGTAGACGGCCGGGCCGTGCTGGCCGTCCAGCGGGCGGGCCGGCACGCCCGAGCGGCGGGCCACCTCCCGGACCGCCTTCACCAGCGCCTCGGCGTGACCGTCCATGGCCGCCACCCGCAGCAGCGGCGGGAGCTGCCGGCCGCCGGGGAGCACCACGGCCGCGACGGTGTGCGAGGGGGCGGAGGTGGCGGTCACCGCGTCCACCAGCGCGCCCAGCGAGCCGCTGGGGCGGACCCGCAGCGCCAGGCAGCGCTGGGTCCAGCCGCCGCCGCGCAGGCTCTCCCAGCTCTCCACCGGGGACTCGGGGGCCAGATCCAGGCCGGCGCCGGAGACCACCGCCGCGTGCAGCTCGTCCCGCCCGAGCACCCGGTGACCGAGGCCGGCGGCGTTGAGCGCCTTGCCGAGCCGGCCGATGCCGGCCGCGACCGTGCGGTGCACCCCGTGCATGCCGCCGCCCCGGCTCACCGTCTCGGCGCGGGCGTCGGCGACCGACAGGCGCAGCGCCACCCAGACCGTGCGGTGCGCCGCCGGGGGCGCGCCCGGCGCCGGGTACCAGACCAGGGTGTGCGAGACGACCTGGGTCTGGGTGACCGGCCCGGTGAAGTCGGCGAGCACCGCGAGCGCCCGGTCCACGATCGCCGCCTCGATCGACCCGGCCGGGGCGACGGGCCGGCCGGTCAGCGCGACCGCGGCGAACCAGCCCCGGTCGTCCTGGCCGATGCCGAGCCGGGTGCCGCGGTCGGTCAGCTCGACGACGGACAGGTCCGGGGCGAGCGCGGCCAGCCGCGCGTCGCCGGCCGGCGCGGCGCCCCGGGCCCGGTCACGGCGGCGGCGCAGCCGGCGGCGGAGCATGAGGTCCTCGTACCACCAGCGGCCGCCGCGCCTGGCGAAGGCGGCCACCACGGCCAGCAGCGCCAGCGCGCCGACGGCGGCGAGCAGCCAGGCCGGGCCGCCGGTGGCGAACCAGACGGCGAGCGCGGCGCACTCCAGCACCACGAGCTGGCCGACGACGACCGGGCCGAGCCGGCCGCGCCGGCGCCGGTCGGCCGGGGTGACCGGTCGGTCCGCCGGCACGGCGGGGGCGGTGGCCGTACGACCGGGTGGCGCCTGGACCTGGGTCATCGGTAAGCGTCCCTTCTGGACATCCTGGGCATCCGCCGGTGCGGTGCGTCGCCGGGTGGCGGGCGGGGTCCCGGTGAACCGTCGACGGCCCCTTATCGTAGGGAAGCCCGCGGCGGAGTTCGGACCTGATCGCCGCGGACCCACCCCTGCCGGAGGTTAGTCATGCGGACCCGCCGCGATCAGGTGCAGGCGTACCGCTTCGTCACCCGCCGGATCGTCTCGGCGCTGCTCTCCGGCGACCCGGAGACCAACGACCTGCCGATGCGGCGCCTCGGCATGGCGGTGTTCGGCAGCGTCATCGCGGCCGCCGTCGTGCTGGGTGGAGCGGGGGCGTACGGGCAGTTCACCAGCAACTCCGCCCCGCTGGAGCCGAACACGCTGGTGATCGAGCGGGAGACCGGGGCGACCTACGTCTTCACCGACGACAAGGTGCTGCACCCGACGCTCAACTACGCCTCGGCCCGGCTCATCCTCAACGACGCCGGCGCGCCGGTCCGCACCATGTCCCAGGCCTCGATCAAGGATCGGCCGCGGGGCCGGGCGGTCGGCATCGTGGGCGCTCCGGACGCCGTGCCGGACCGGAAGTCGCTGGTCGGCCTCCCCTGGTCGGTGTGCGACGTGCCCGACGCGAACGACCCGCAGCGCTCCACCACCCGGCTGGTGATCGACCGGCCGCTGCCCGGCGGCACCCCGCTCACCGACCGGGCGGTCCTGGTCAAGCTGAACGACGCGCGCTACCTGCTCACCGGCGGCGCGCGGCTGCGGGTGGTCGGCGACGAGCAGGCGCTGGTGGCGTTGAAGATGGCCGGGGCGGCCACCCTCACGGTCGGGCAGCAGCTGCTCAACGCGGTGCCGGTCGGCCCGGCGCTGCGCAAGCCGACCATCGACGGGGAGGGCGGCCCGAGCGGGCTGACGGTGGGCGACCGCCCGGCCCGGGTCGGCCAGGTCTACCGGGCCGCCGGCCAGTACTACGTTTTGGCCAAGCAGGGCCTGGTGGCGGTCCGGGAGGTCACCGCGCTGCTGCTTCTGGGCGGCGGCGGCCAGGTCACCGACATCACGCCGGACCAGGCCGGCCAGCTTCTCACCGACCAGCGGCTGGATGCCGAGGGCCTGCCGGACCGGCTGCCCACCCTGCACGAGGTCCGCGCCGGGAGGACCGTGCTCTGCGCCACGTACCGCTCCGGGCCGGCCGGCCAGCCGACCACCACGCTGGAGGTCTTCGACCAGCCGCCGGCCGAGCTGACCGCGGCGACCGGGGTGGCGGCGCGGCAGAGCGACCGGGACGCGGTTCGGACCGCCGAGAGCGTGCTGCTGCCCGGCGGCAAGGGCGTGCTGGTGCAGAGCACTGCCGGGGAGAGCGGCAAGGCGGCGGCCGGCTCGACGGTCTACCTGATCACCCCGCAGGGCGTCCGTTACCCGCTCGGCACGGCCTCGGGCGACGCGAAGAGCGCCCTCGGGTACGGCGAGGTGACCCCGCTCGCGGTGCCCGCGTCCCTGCTGGCGCTGGTGCCGACCGGGCCGACCCTGGAGCGCGAGGATGCGATGAACCAGTTCGATCCGGGTGCGGCGCCGGGCGGCGGTGCGACGCCCGGACCGGGCGACGACGCGGCCCCCGCGCAGGGCGGATGACCGGGCCGGAAACGGTCCGATGTGGATATGGCCCGATGACGGGTCGCCTCGGTTGGCCCGGTTCGACTAACCTGAACGTGGCCAACGATTCTCGACGATGACTACGGGGATGCAGCCATGACCGGGCGCACGACAGTAGACGTACTGTCCTTGGAGGACTTCCACCAGCGGCTCGAGCGCCGGCTGAGCGAGGCGGAGTCGGTGTTGAAGAAGCTCAACACCGAGATGCAGTGCCGGCCGCCGGCACTCGGCACGTTCACCGATGCCACCGACAACTCCCGTCGCTACTCCGAGACGCACCAGAGCTACGTCAACCACGTCGAGCGGTTGCGGCGGGCGATCGTGGCCGCCCAGAAGGCCACCAAGACGATCATGACCAACTACAAGACCGCCGAGGCACGCAACGCCGCCGCCGCGGCCGACATCGCCGCCGCGCTCTCCGGGCTGACCGAGGCGATGAAGCCGAAGGGAGAGGATCCGCGTGTCTGAATACACCCAGCGCTACGAGCACGTCAGCCACAAGGAGCTCTACCAGGGCGTCAACGCCGGCGACCCGAAGCAGATCGACGGGCTGAGCGCCCAGTGGACGTCGCTGAAGGGCACCCTCGACGACCTCGGCCGCGACCTGACCGGCGACCTGGACGCGCTGCTGAAGACCTGGACGGGCGACGCCGCCCGGGAGTTCCACCGCCGGCTCAACCTGGTCGCCGACTACTCCGGCAACCTGGCCGAGGGCATGACGGGCATCCGGCAGGCGCTCGACATGATGGCCAGCGAGCTGCGCACCGCCCAGGCGAAGTCGGAGAGCCCCGAGGAGACCGACGACAACGACAAGCTGCTCTCCGGCGCCGGCAAGGGCTTCCTGGTCGGCGGTGTGCCGGGCGCGCTGGTCGGCGGCCTCGTCGGCCACGAGCAGGACAAGGCCGAGCAGGAGAAGGCGCACCAGCGCATGGTGCAGGTCGTCGCCAAGCTGGCCGAGGGCTACGACTTCTCGGCCTACGGCCGGATCGTCGTGCCGGAGCCGCCGGACTCGGGGCTTCCGGGTCACGGCGACCCGACGAACCCGACGCTGCGCAGCGGCCCCTCGGTGAGTACGCCGTCGGCCGGGCCGGGCGTCGGCAGCTTCGGTCCCGCGGCGAACGCCACCGCCACCACCTCGGGTGTGCACCACACGGCCCCGGGCAGCGGCACGGTCGGTGGTGGCACGCCGGGCGACGGCACGACGGGCGGCCAGCCCGGCGCGGGCACCCCGGGCACCATCGGTGCGGGCAGCACGGTCGAGCCGACCGGCAGCTCGCTCGCCGGCGCCGGCCCGCTGACCGTCACCGGCCCGACCACCGGCCTGGCCGGCCCCGGGCTCGGCGGCGCCAGCCCGACCCTGCCGTCCGGTGGGGGCGGGGGCTCGCTCTACGGCATGCCCGGCGTGCTGGGCACCGGGTCGCTGGCCGGCTCGGGCGGCGGCTCGGCGACCTCCGGCCGGGTCGGCGGGATCGGCGCCGAGAACCGGTCGGCCGCCGGCACCGGCCGCCTCGCCTCCGGGCGCGGCGTGACGGTCGAGACGGAGAGCCGCTCCACCGGCAAGAGCGGCGCGACCGGTCGGCCCGCCATGGCCGGCCGCAACGGCGTGCTGGGCGCGCGCGGCGGCGAGGACGACGAGTCCGACGGCCGGCTGACCTGGCTGACCGAGGACGAGATGGTCTGGTCCGACGGCGAGGCGGCCCCGCCGCCGGTGCTCGGCGGCAACTGACCGCAGGCTCACGACGGCGCGGCGCCCCCACCGGGGTGCCGCGCCGTTTCGCGTCTCGGGACGCCGACCCTCGAAGGCGCCGGCGCGGATTCGGTGGGGAAACGGGTTCGTCCACACCGAATCGTGGGACGGGTCACGTCGACCGGAAAGATCGTCGAGCTGCACGAGGCGGAGCTGACCGATAGGTTGAACCGGTGCTGCCCGTAGCGTTCGCCTCGTCCCTCTGGACGGCCACGCTGCGCAGGATCGCCCGCACGGCGGTTACCGCCCTCGCGCTCATCGCCGGCCTCACCGGCCCGGCCGCCACGCCGGGCGCCGTCGACCTCCACCCGACCGCCACGGCCCGCCCGGCCGTCGACCTCCGGGTCGACACGCCGGCCGCCGCCGATGTGGGCCCGGCCGGCCGTCGCACCACGGACGGGTCCGGCGTCCGGCCCGCCGCCGACTCGCCCGTCCGGCAGCCGCTCGCCGCGCCGGCCCCGGCGGGGCCGCCGCACCGGGCCGTCCCCGACGCCGCCGCACCGGTCGCGGACCCGGACGTCGTGGTCGCCGCCGACCCCGGCCGGGCCGCCATCGCCCGCCGCGGTCCGCCGCGCGCCTGACCGCGCCGACCCCTCCTCGGGTACGCGCCGGGCGCCCGTCGACCGCGCCCCGCCGCTCCCCCCGTCGCGTGCCGCCGCGACCCGCCCGTCGACCGGGCCCCGACCGTTGACTCCGACCGTTCCACCACGAGGTGTTGGTGATGCAGACCGTTTTCTCCACCGTCCTGCCCGACGTTCCCCGAGCCGCCGTGATCTGGCTGGCCCTGCTCGCCGTGGCGGCCATGGTGGTCGCCGCCCTGATCGTCCGCCCGGGCCGGTTCCGGTCGGTGTTCGGCGATCGGATCAGCGAGGCCGCCCGGCCGAGCAGCATCGAGCTGGCCGAGCAGGCCCGCGAGTACGCCCGGGAGCAGTCCCGGTACGCGCAGGAGGTGGCGGTGGCCGGGTCCCGGGCGGCGGCGACCGCCGAGCGGCGCCGGACCGAGTGGCTGGCCGCCCAGGAGGAGGTCGAGGAGGCGTGGCAGGCGTACGAGGCGGCCGAGGAGGACGTCCGCCGGCTGGCCGCCGCCGCGGCGCTGCCCCTGCCCCGTACCGCCCGGACCCCCGCCGAGTACGTGGACCGGGAGCGCTGGCTGCACCGGGCGGCGCTGGACGCCCAGTGGCGCAAGGAGATCACCGTGCAGCAGCTCAGCGACATCCTCGGCCACCGGGGCTGGGACCCGCGCCGGCACCCGGTCGAGCAGGAGCTGCTGCTGCGCCGGCTGGTCCGGGACAACCTCCGGGCCCGGCAGGAGGCCGCCCGGGAGCGGGAGCAGGCCGCCTGGCGGGCCGCCGAGCTGGCCGCCGCCGCCGCGCGGAGCCTGCGGGACGAGGCGTACGCGGCGACCCGCCCGGCCACCGAGCCGCAGTCGTCGCTGTCCATCGTGGAGCTGACCGGGCCGGAGACCACCCGTGAGCTGCCGACGCCCACCCGGGGCGCCGAGTCCACCCGTGAGCTGACCCCGGTGGCCCAGGGGCGCGCGGCAGTCCCGGCGTACTGACGCGTCCGGCGGAGCTGGCCCGGCTCGGTTAGCGTGACCTCGTGTCCCGTGAAGCCTGGATACTCGTCGTGCTCGCCGCCGTCGCCGCGCTGGCGACGCTGGTCGGGGCGGTGCTGCTCGCCGTCCGGGTGGTCCGCACCCGCCGCATGCTGGGCGCGCTCGGGGCCGGCGGCAAGGTCGCCTTCTACGGCGCGCTGATCTACACGATCCTGCCGGTGGATGTGCTCCCCGACCCGATCTACCTGGACGACATGGGTGTGCTGGCCGGTGCGCTGATCTACCTGGGCCGGCTGGCGGCGAAGCACCGGGCGGCGCAGCGCGAACTGCCCGACCGGTCGGACTCCCCGCCGGGCTCGGGCCGGCCGCGCCGCCCCGTGTCATGATCGGCGCGGGGCCGGCGGTCGGCCCGCACCAGGGCACCGAGGACGGCACATGGCGGGCGACCACCGGCTGGACCCACACGACGAGCGGGTCGCCCGGTTCTTCCGGGACCGGCATCTCGCCACGCTGACCACCCTGCGCGCGGACGGCACCCCGCACGTCGTACCCGTGGGGGTCACCTTCGACGCCGACGCCGGTCTGGCCCGCGTGATCACCTCGGGCGCCTCGGCCAAGGCCCGGCACGTCGCCGTGGCCGGCGCGGCGGGCACGCCCGTGGCGGTCTGCCAGGTCGACGGCCGCTGGTGGCTGACCGTGGAGGGCCGGGCGGTGCTGCGCCGCGACCCGGAGTCGGTGGCCGAGGCCGAGGGGCGGTACGCCGTCCGCTACCGCACCCCGCGTCCCAATCCCGAGCGGGTGGTCATCGAGATCGCCGTGTCCCGCCTCATCGGCAGCCTTCCCACCGTCACCGTCTGACCCGGCCGTCACGGCGCCCGCAACCCGCTCGCGCCGGATGTCCGGTTAAACCGTGACGGCGGCCACCTGCGGAAATCGGCGCGGGCACCGGGCAGTTGCACCTCTCGTACGAGCGATACGAGCGAGCGGGCGGCAGGCCCGCCGCCCCCGGTGAGCGAGCGGGGCCGCGCCCTGGAGCGCACCGAGATCCCCCGAGAGCACGCCGAGCGCCACTCCTGGTGCCGCGTCTCCGTAGCCCGGAGACGTCAACCCCCGAATGGAGCTTCGACATGAACTCGATCTTCCGTAAGAGCATGCTGTCCGTCGCCGGTTTGTGCATGTCCGGTGGCGTCGTCGCCGGTCCGGCCGTGGCGGCGCACGCGGCGCCGGCGCAGGCCGGTCCGAAGGCCCTGTCGACCGTGGTGAAGGGCAAGGGCAAGGGCGAGCGCAGCGCCGGCTACGAGTACGAGGCGCAGCCGAACTTCTTCTACTGCGGCCCGGCCTCGACCCGGATCGCGCTGTCGGCCGAGGGCAAGGAGGTCAGCCAGGACGAGCTGGCCGCCAAGCTGGGCACCACCGAGAACGGCACGGACTCGGCCATCGACATCACCCGGGTGCTCAACGAGTACACCGGTGGCAAGTACAAGACCACCGAGATCCGGGACGACGTAGCCACCAAGGAGCAGGTCGAGCGCCTGCGGGCCGACGTCAGGGCCGCGGTCGACCAGGATCGGCCGGTCGTCGCCAACATCCTGGGCGGCGCGCTGGACATCGACGGTGTCGAGCACAGCTACCCCGGCCACTACCTGACCGTGGTGCAGTACAAGGACGACGGCAACACGGTGCTGATCGCCGACCCGGCCAGCCCGAACGAGCCGACGTACTGGATGGACGTGACCGAGCTGGCCAACTGGATCGCCGGCCGCGGTTACAGCTCCTGACCGAGCCGAGCGAGGGCCGGTCTCCCCGAGCGGGAGGCCGGCCCTTTCCGTCGCCGGCCCCGCACGGCCCCGCTAGAGTCTGACCGTGCCGCGACCGGTGATCTTCGACCTGTTCCACACCCTGGTGCCCGGTGGGGACCCCGAACGGGACCGGGTGGTCGGTGAGATGGCGCTGATGGTGGGGGTGGAGCCCGCCGCGCTGGTCGACGCCTACCACGCCACCTGGCGGGACCGGATGACCGGCTGGGACGCCGCCGAGACCGTACGCGTCCTGGCCCGGCGGCTCGGCGGCGCGCCCACCGAGGAGCAGGTGGCCCGGGCGGCCGCGCACCGCCGGGAACTGGCCGGGCGCCTGCTGGCCGGCGTCCCGTCGTCGACCGTCGCGGTCCTGGACGCGCTGCGCGCCGACGGTCACCCGATCGGGCTGGTCAGCAACGCCACCGCGGAGACCGCCGAGGCGTGGCCGGCGACCGACCTGGCCCGCCGGTTCGACGTGGCGGTCTTCTCCTGCGACGTGGGCCTGGCCAAGCCCGACCCGGCGATCTACCGGCTGGCGGCCGAACGTCTCGGGGTCGAGCCGGCCGACTGCGTCTTCGTCGGCGACGGCGCCGACGGCGAGTTGGCCGGAGCGGCGGCGGTCGGCATGACGGTGGTCCGGACGACCGAGCACCATGACTCCGACCCGACGTGGGCCGGCCGGGCGCTGACCGCGCTGGGCGAGCTGCCCGACCTGCTGCGCGAGCCGGCCCGGGGGCGCTGACCCGGCGGCGCCCTCCCGCCACGGGGACGGGAGGGCGCCGGGAGCCGGAGGTCAGTGGGTGAGGATCTGCGACAGCACGTCGTGCACGTGGGTGTTCGGGTGCTTGCCGGTGAACTGCTCGGCCAGCGGCCCGTACGCGGTCACCGGCACGTCGGCGCCGGTGTGGCCGCTGGTCGTCCAGTCCAGGTTGAAGCTCTGGCTGCTGCCCTTGATCGGGAACGGCCCGTCCTCGGCCGAGATGTCGTCACCGGACTCGTCGGAGGTGGCGGTGTCCTCGACGGTCAGGCCGCCGCACTCGTGGTCGCCGGTCACCACGACCAGGGTGTCGGGGTGGCTGGCCGCGTAGTTGCGGGCCACCGCCACGGCCTTCTCCAGCTCGCCGAGCGCCTGGAGCATCCGGGTGCCGTTGTTGTTGTGGGCGAACTCGTCGATGCCCTCCTCCTCGACGAGGAGGAAGAAGCCCTTCTTGTTCGTCGACAGCGTCGACAGCGCCTTCTCGGTCATCGTGGCCAGGCTGGCCGGCGGGGCGTAGACGTCGCCCTGACCCTCGGGCCGCTGCTGGAACAGCTCCTCGTTGCCGAAGAGGCCGAGAAGCTTGCCGCCCTTGGCGGCCTGGAGCTCGGCGGCGGTGGAGACGTACCGGTAGCCCTTGGCCTTGGCCTTGGCGATCAGGTCGCCCTTGGTGGCCTTGCTGGCCTCGGACGGGTCCTCGGCCGGCTTGTCCGGGTACGCGCCGGCCGTGCCGGCCGGCAGCCACCAGTCCTCGCCGCCGCCCAGGATCACGTCCGGCCGGGTGACGTCCAGGTACTGCCGGGCGATCTCGTCCTGCACGCCGCGGTCGGCGGTGTTGGCGAAGAACGCGGCCGGGCTGGCGTCGGTGACCTGGGCGGTGGTGACCAGGCCGGTGGACTTGCCGGCCGCCTTGGCCTGGGCGCCGAGGGTGGGCAGCGGGTTGCCGTCCACGTCGACGCTGATCGCGCCGTTGTAGGTCTGCTCGCCGGTGGCCCAGGCGGTGGCCGCCGCGGCCGAGTCGGTGATCGGCGTCTTCGGGTCGTGCGGGCTGGTGGTGAGCTGGCCGGAGTACGGCAGCTTGTCCATGGTGAGCTGGCCGTCGAGACCGGCCAGGTAGAGGCGGGCCGCCTCGCGCTGGGCGGCGGCCATGCCGTCGCCGTTGATGAAGATGACGTTGCGGGCCTTGCCCTTCGCCGCGCCGGCGTCGGCGTCGGTGATCGGGTTGGCCAGGCTCAGTCCGGCGGCGGCCACCACCCCCGCGACGACGGGGGCGAGCAGCCAGCGGCTGGAACGGAAAGTCACGGGTGTCCTCCTGGCGGATGGAACGCTTGGCAGCCATCACGCAACCGCAGCCACGGACCGAACAGCTGGCCGGCAGATTAACGGAGAGCGGCCGTTGCCGGGACTCTTGTCGCCCGAGGCAACGACAAATTTAACTGGTTCGACCGGCCTGACCTGGGTAGTGGCCAGACGAGCCGTTCCGCAACCCACCGGTAAGGGGCTGTTGAGATGACCGACGTACAGACCGAGCGGGACGTCGTCGACGTCCTGATGACGGACCACCACGAGGTCGAGGCGATCTTCGTCGAGCTGGAGAGCCGGCAGGGCACCCCGGAGCACCGCCGGCAGCTCGCCGATGTGGTGATCGCCGAGCTGGTCCGGCACGCGGTGGCCGAGGAGGTCCATGTCTACCCGGCCGCCCGCAAGGCCCTGCCCGACGGCGACAAGCTCGCCGAGCACGAGATCGCCGAGCACTCCGACGCCGAGCGGACCATGAAGGAGCTGGAGTCGGTGGACCCCTCCGACCCGCGCTTCGACGAACTGCTGGCCACGCTCACGGCGACCATCCGGCACCACGTGCGGGACGAGGAGAACGACCTCTTCCCCCGGCTCCGGGCGGCCTGCGCCCGCGAGGAGCTGGTCGAGCTGGCCGGCAAAGGTGGAGGCGGCGAAGAAGTCGGCGCCGACCCGGCCGCACCCGGCCGCGCCGGACCACCCGCCGGCGAACAAGCTGCTCGCCCCGGGCGCCGGCCTGGTCGACCGGATCCGCGACGCGCTCAGCGGCCGGCCCACCTCGATGCGGGAGCTGCGCGAGAAGTCCTGACCACCGGCCGAGGCGGCCACGCTCCCGGCACGGGGGGCGTGGCCGCCGCCGTGTGTCAGGGGGTTTGAGGGTACGGGTCGAGCGGGCGCTCGAAGAAGCTCTCCAGCACCACCACGGTCTGCGTGCCGGTGACGCCCTCGACCTGGAACAGCCGGCGCAGGCTGGCCTGGAGCTGCTCGGGCGTGCCGACCCGGATTTTGACGAGCAGCGAGGCGGGGCCGGCGATCACGTGCGCCTCCTCCACCTCGGGCAGGGCGGCGAGCGCCTCGCGCGTGGGCCGGTCGCCCATCCAGGTGTTCGCCTCCACCAGCACGAACGCCAGCACGCCCCGCCCGACCGCGGCCGGGTCGACGTCCACCGTGGTCCGCCGGACCACCCCCTGCTCGCGCAGCTTGCGTACCCGCTCGTGCACCGCCCCGGTGGAGAGCCCGACCGCCCCCGCCAGCGTCGCGTACGACTGGGTGGCGTCGTGTTGCAACGCCGCGAGCAGCTTCCGGTCCACGTCGTCCACGACCGCGTCTCCGTTCGGTGTTCAGCCTCATAGCTGATTGCTGTTCGGCCATGTTAGCGTCAGACCGAACGTCAGTCACAGGCGGAGGCGGTCGGCGTGGATCGGTTCAGGACGCGTTTCGAGGTGCGGGACGAGCGGTTCCGCCGGATCAACGGCGACGAGTGGACGGAGTGCCTCTGGACCGGGGGCCGCTGGCTGGAGGGCCCGGCCTGGTTCTCCGCCGGGCGTTACCTGGTCTTCAGCGACATCCCCAACGACCGGCTGCTGCGCTGGGACGAGACCACCGGCGCCGTCGGGGTGTTCCGCCAACCGGCCGGCTACGCCAACGGGCACACCGTCGACCGACGGGGGCGACTGGTGAGCTGCGAGCAGGGCGGTCGGCGGGTCACCCGGACCGAGGCCGACGGCACCGACACGGTGCTCGCCGAGCGCTGGCGCGGCAAGCGGCTGAACAGCCCCAACGACGTGGTCGAGCACTCCGACGGCTCGATCTGGTTCACCGACCCGAGCTACGGCATCGACAGCGACTACGAGGGCCACCGGGCGGAGAGCGAGATCGGCGGCAACCACGTCTACCGGGTCGACCCGCACGACGGCGAGGTGCGCCTGGTCGCCGACGACTTCGGGCAGCCCAACGGGCTGGCGTTCAACCCCGACGAGTCCCTGCTCTACGTGGTCGACACCCGGGCGAAGCACCTGCGCCGGTTCGCGGTGACCGAGGGCGGCGCGCTGCGCGGCGGCGAGGTCTTCGCCACCTGCGACGCCGGTTCCTTCGACGGCGTACGCGTCGACGACGCCGGCCGGGCCTGGGCGGCCGCGCACGACGGGCTGCACTGCTTCGACCCGGACGGCACGCTGCTCGGCAAGCTGCACCTGCCGGAGGTGGTCGCCAACTTCACCTTCGGCGGCCCGAAGCGCAACCAGCTCTACATCTGCGCCTCCAGCTCGCTGTTCAGCCTTCGGGTCAACGTCAACGGCGCGCGCTACCCGGGCTGGTAACCGATCAGCCCTCCGGGGCGATCCGCCGGAGGCTCTCCACCTCGGAGACGACGATCGCCTCCAGCGGGCAGGACTCGGCGGCGTCCAGCACCGACTCGTCGGCGGCGATCCGCTCGGCCACCGGCCGGGACAGCCCGTCGACCAGCACGAAGTGCCGCGGCGCCACCCCGGCGCAGATCCCCGACCCGATGCACCGGCTCGGGTCGACGTGCAGCCGCCACTCGCTCGCTCCGCTCATGCGTCCTCCCCCGCCACGACCCGGCTCACCAGGCCACCGGCATCGCCACCAGGCCCCGCACCAGCAGGCCGCTCTTCCAGGTCAGCTCCTCCACAGGCACGGCCAGCCGGAGCCGCGGGGCCCGGTCGAGCAGGGTCTCCAGCACCACTCGCAGCTCCATCCGGGCCAACTGCGCGCCGACGCAGTGGTGCACGCCGTGCCCGAAGCCGAGGTGCGGATTGACCTCACGGGTCAGGTCGAGCCGGTCGGCGTCGGCGAAGACGGCGTCGTCCCGGTTGGCCGCCGCGATGTTGACCACCACCGGCTCGCCCGCCCGGACCAGCACACCGCCCAGCTCGACGTCCTCGGTGGCGTAGCGGGGGAAGGCGGCCGTGGCGCCGAGCGGGATGAACCGCATCAGCTCCTCGACGGCGACCGGCACCAGCTCCGGCCGGTCCCGCAGGGTTTCCCAGGCGCCGGGGATCGTGAGCAGGACGTACACCATGTTGGGGATCTGGGTCACGGTGGTCTCGTGGCCGGCGGCGAGCAGCCCGGCGGCGAGGGTGACCATCTCCTGCTCGGTGAACCGGTCGGCGTTCTCGTCGCGGGCCCGGACCATGGCGCTGAGCAGGTCGTCGGCGGGTTCGACCCGGCGCCGGGCGACCAGCGCGGCCATGTAGGCGAGCAGGTTGTCGAGGTAGTGCTGGGCCAGCCCCGGCTCCAGGGACGTGGTCGAGACGATCGCCTCGGACCAGGTGTGAAACCTGTCCTGATCGGACACGGGCACGCCGAGCAGGTCGCAGATCACCCGGATCGGCAGCGGCGTGGCCAGGTGCGCGACCAGATCGGCCGGCGGCCCGGCGGCGAGCAGCCCGTCGACCAGCTCGTCGGCCACCGCCCGGGTACGCGGCCGCAGCTCCTCGACCCGGCGCGCGGTGAACGCCTTCGCCACGAGCCGGCGCAGCCGGGTGTGCTCCGGCGGGTCCATCGAGAGGATTCCGGTCTCCTGCTGGCGCGGGGTGTTCCGGGGTTCGTCGCGGCCGACCGACGCCGCCCGGCTGAACCGGGGATCACCGAGAACCGTTTTCACGTCGGCGTGCCGGGTGGCCAACCAGG
Organism: Micromonospora sp. NPDC005299; assembly: GCF_042872345.1. Taxonomy (NCBI): domain Bacteria; kingdom Bacillati; phylum Actinomycetota; class Actinomycetes; order Micromonosporales; family Micromonosporaceae; genus Micromonospora; species Micromonospora sp. NPDC005299. The sequence goes on along the minus strand of NZ_JBIAKG010000017.1, from coordinate 2,682 downwards.
CGGGCTCGCCGTAGGGCAGTTGGACCCGGACCAGCGGCTGCTCGCGCAGCTCGGCGTAACGGGCGTCCAGGTCGAGCCGGACAGGGGCGTTGAACGGATAGCGCTGCGGGATGGTCGCCTGGGAAGTGTCGGTCACCGGCTGGCTCGCTCTCGTCCACGGCACCGCGGGCGGTGCGGGTCGACTCCGCACGACTCGACGCTGAGTCATGCCCCGACTGCGGATGGTAGCGAGAACGGTCGATGGAAACCAGAGGGTTGTTCCGGTCCCGACACGACGATTCCGGGCCACCCGCGTGGGACGGCCCGGGATCGCGGTGCGGTCAGCGGCCGGTGTCGCCCTCGCCGGTGCGCTGCTGCGCCATGTCGACGCCCTTGTCGATCTTCTCGTCGTACTTGCCCTCGGTTCGCTTGTCGGCCATGTCGCCGCCCTTTTCGATCCCCTGGTCGACCTGCTTGTCATGCTTGTCGGCGAAGTCCTTGGCCTTGTCCATGAAGTCACCCATGCCGGTTCTCCCTTCGATACCGTGAATGCCTTCCCTGGCGCCGGAGGCACAAACACGCCGCGTCCCACGGGGTGCCCGGGTGTCGGATTCGTGTGCGTCGGGTACCAACGGCCACGATCGAGGAGGCGACGTGGACGAGGACGCGGGGACGCCGGAACCGGCGGCGCGAAGCCGGGCGGCGGGCCCACGGCAGACCTGGGCCGGGCTGCCGTGGCCGGTACGGACGGCGGTCACCTGGAGCGCCTGTCTCGTGGTGGTGATCGCCGCGCTCTGGCTGCTCGGCAAGATCGCCGTGTTGCTGGCGCCGCTGGCCGTGGCGCTGGCCGGCACGCTCTTCCTCACCGCGCTGCTCGACCCCGTGCTGCTCGGGCTGCGCCGGCTCCGGGTGCCGCGGGCGCTGGCCGCCCTGCTCAGCGTCCTGCTGCTGCTCGGCGTCCTGTTCGGCGTCGGCGCGCTGGTGTGGAACCTGACCGCGAGCCAGTTCGGCGAGTTGAGCCAGCAACTCGACCAGGGCCTGGAGCGCAGCCGCGACTTCGTCACCTCCAGCCTGCCGGTCACCGACGAACAGCTCGACCGCCAGATCACGCAGATCCGGGAGGGGCTGAGCGGGAGCGCCCCCGACCCGGTCGCCGGGGCCCGGACGGCCGCCGAGGTGGCCGGCTCGATCCTGCTCGGCCTGGTGCTGCTCTTCTTCCTGCTCAAGGACGGCCGGTCCATGTGGCACTGGGTGCTGCGCCGGATGACCGGCCCACGCCGCGACGTGACCGCCGAGGCGGGCCGGGCCGGCTGGCGGACGCTGAGCGCGTACAGCCGCGGCACGATGATCATCGCGGCGATCGACGCGATCGGCATCGGGCTGGCGCTGGTGGTGCTGCGCGTCCCGCTGGCCCTGCCGCTCGCGCTGATCACCTTCCTCGGCGGCTTCGTGCCGATCATCGGGGCCACCGTGGCCGGCGCGATCGCGGTGCTGGTCGCCCTGGCCGCCAACGGCCCCACCACCGCCCTGCTCACTCTGGCCGCGGTGATCGCCGTGCAGCAGATCGAGGGCAACCTGTTGGAGCCGTTGGTGATGAAGCGGCAGGTGCAGCTGCATCCCGCGGTCATCCTGGTGGTGGTCACCGCCGGCACGCTGATCGCCGGCATCGCGGGCGCGTTCGTCTCGGTGCCGATCGCCGCGGTCACCTGGCGGGTGCTGGACACCGTGCAGCGCCACCGCGCCGCCCTGCCCGACTGACCCGCCCGGCTGCCCGACCCGGCTGAGACCGGGGTGCGGCTGCCCGGCCGGATCCGGTCCGGTCAGGCCGGGTGCGGCTGGCGGAGGTGGGTGGTGAACCAGGTCCCGGCCTGGTCGGCCACCTGCTCCAGGGTGCCCGGCTCCTCGAAGAGGTGGGTGGCGCCGGGCACGATCCGCAGCTCGGCCACGTCGCCCAGCTCCGCCCCGGCCTGCTCGTTGAGCACGATCACCTGCTCGTCCAGCCCACCGACGATCAGCAGCGTCGGGGCGCGTACCGCCGCGAGCGAGCTGCCGGCCAGGTCCGGACGGCCGCCCCGGGAGACCACCGCGCCGACCTGCTCCGGCCGGGCGGCCGCGGCGACCAGGGCGGCGGCCGCGCCGGTGCTGGCACCGAAGAGCCCGATCGGCAGCCGGCCCAGGGTCGGGTCGGCGGCCATCCAGTCCACGATCGCGGCCAGCCGCTCGGCGAGCATCCCGATGTCGAAGCGCAGCTCGGCGGTGACCGCGTCCCGCTCGTCCTCCTCCGGGGTGAGCAGGTCGACCAGCACCGTGCCCAGCGCCCTTCCGTTGAACTCGTGCGCCACCGCCACGTTGCGCGGGCTGTGCCGCGAACTGCCACTGCCGTGCGCGAACAACACCACCCCCACGGCCCCCGACGGCACGATGACATCCGCCACCAACCCGCCGTCCACGACGGGCACGCTCACCTCACGTGTCTCCCCCATGTCCACACACCTCCCACCCCGCCGCATACCCCCACCCACCCCCACCTCACCTCCGGCTCCCCCGCCCGGCCCGCCCCCGACCCGGCCCGGCCTGTTGATCATGAAGTTATTGCCCGGGAAAGCGCGGCGGGGTCAAGGGGTCAGTGCAATCGCTAGGGCGCGATGAGTTGTGCGAGGCGTTGGGCCGGGGTGGCCCAGCCCAGCGTTTCGCGGGGTCGGG